>DASPJA010000072.1:0-82885 GCA_035628835.1 Allosphingosinicella sp. | reverse complement strand
TGCCGCTCGAGATCGGCGGGAAAATGGGCCCCGATCAGCGCCGGCAGCTCGTCGGCGACGTAGCTCATCATCCGGTAATGGGCGGCGAAAGGCGCCTGCGTCGCGTCGACATAGAAGCCGGCGCCCTGGCCGAAATCATAGGCCTCGTCGTCAGGAACCTGGGCGCCGCGCGGCGACGTGTCGGGCGCGACGAAGATCAGGCCGAGCTCGGCGCAGGCGCGGCGATATTCGCCTTTGTCGGTGACGTTGGCGTGGGTGCAGGTGAGGCCCGACAGGTACCAGATCACGGGGCAGGGGCTGCCGTCGTCCGCCTGCGGCGGAACGAACACCGCGAAGGTCATGTCGGTGCCGGTCGAGCGGCTGGAGTGACTCACCACATGCTGGGTTCCGCCGTGGGCGCGGGTGACGGAGAGGGTGTCCATGGCGTCTTCTCGATCCAATGCTCAACGGGCGCAGCCAATTCGGACCAAATCCCGTTTGGCCCGCGATCGGGGGCAGTGGCATATTCCGGGCGCAATCCAAAGGGGAGGAAAGGATGGAACTTCCCATCGACGCCGCGACGATGCTCGGCCTGTCGCCGAGGAGTGAAGCGCCGCCGCGGCGGGTGATCGAGCCCGGCCTCGAATGGCAGGAGGCCTATGCCGCCTCATTGGGGCAGCAGGCCTATGTGTGGGGCTTTCCGTGGCTTTATCTGACCCAGCTTTGCTGGCTGTGGACGAGCGAGGCGGGCAAGAAGCTGGCTGACGAGAAGGGGCTCAAAATTCCCTGGGCTCCGATGAACAGCTTCTTCCATTCGTCGGTGCTGTCGAACCCGAACGTCCAGTCGGGCGGAAGCCCCAATTGCGACACTCTCTACTCGACGGCCTGGCTCGACCTTTCGAAGGAGCCGCTGGTGCTCCAGGTGCCCGAGATTGTGGATCGCTTCTACAACATCGAGATGGCGTGCGTGGATTCCGACAATTTCGCCTATGTCGGAACGCGCTCGACCGGGCCCGGGGCGGGCAATTACCTGATCGCCGGACCCGGCTGGACCGGCCCGGTTCCGGCCGACGTGAGCGACATCCTCCCGCGCTCGCGAACGCCCATCGCCTTCCTCCTCGGCCGCACCGGCGTCAACAGCGACTCGGCGGCGGAAATCCAGGCGGCCTACGAGGTCTCGCTGGGCTACAAGCTGACTCCGCTGTCGCGCTGGATCGACCCGGACCTGCCGGCCGAGGAGCCGCCTCGGGCGCTGGTGCCGTTCAATCTCGACTATCAGGATCCGCAAGGCACCTGGCTGACGATCAACGAGGCGATGACCCAAAGCCCGCCCGGGGTCTATCCGGCGATCGGCCAGACCGAGCTCCTCAACCTGTTCGCGACGATCGGCGTCGGGCCGGGGCAGCGGCTCGACGCCCAGACGCAGTCGACGCTCAGCGGGCTAGAGACCGCGGCGGTCGAGGGCCTGAGCCTGCTCAAGCAGATGTCCTACGGCCGCGGCAAGCTGGTCAACGGCTGGAACTATCCGCCGCTCGACCTCGGCCGCGCCGGCCAGCACAGCGACTATATCACGCGCGGTGCTCTGCAGGCGCTCGGCGGGATCATCGCCAACGATCCCGACGAAGCCGTCTATCTGAATTGCTCGACCGATTCGGAGGGCAATCCGCTCAAGAGCGCTTCGAGCTACCTGATGAGCTTCGAGCCGCCGCCGGCGGGCAGCGACTACCCGCCGATCGCCCCGGGATTTCACGGCTTCTGGTCGGTGACCCTCTACACGCCGACCTACAATCTGCTCGAAGGGTCGAGCCACTACACGATCAACAGCTACGACCCGAAGTTCGCCGAGCGGACCGCCGACGGCGGGATGGTGATCGCGATCTCGCCGACGGAGCAGGAGCTCCCCAAGGGCTGGTACTGGCTCCAGTCGCCGCCGCAGGGCGGCGGCAGCGGCAGCGACTTCTTCCTGATCCTTCGGGTCTATGTGCCGGGGCCGACGGTGAGCGGCTCGCAGGCCTGGCCGCCGCCGCCGCTCCGGCCCTGGCTGCCTTAGTCGGCCTCCTCCCCTCCCTGGAAGGGAGGGGGCAGGGGGTGGGTCCGCCGAAGGCGGCCGAAACTCGGCTTCCGCAAGAAGTCTCGCTGCGCTCGCCTACCCACCCCTGACCCCTCCCTTTCAGGGAGGGGAATGGTCAATAGACAATGACCGAGCGTATCGATTCGCCCGAGTGCATCAGGTCGAAGGCCTTGTTGATGTCGTCGAGCGGCATTGTGTGGGTGATCAGCGGGTCGATCTCGATCTTGCGGTCCATGTACCAGTCGACGATCCGGGGCACGTCGGTGCGGCCTCGGGCGCCGCCGAAAGCCGAGCCTTTCCAGACCCGGCCGGTGACCAGCTGGAAGGGGCGGGTGGCGATTTCGCGGCCGGCCTCGGCGACCCCGATGATGGTCGAGACCCCCCATCCGCGGTGGCAGCATTCCAGCGCCTGGCGCATGACGTCGGTATTGCCGGTGCAGTCGAAGCTGTAGTCGGCGCCGCCGTCGGTCAGGTCGAGGACCGCCTGCACCACCTTGTCCATCCCGATCTCGGCGGGGTTGATGAAGTCGGTCATCCCGAAGGCCTGGGCCATGGCGCGCTTGGCCGGGTTGATGTCGATCCCGACGATGCGGTTGGCGCCGACCAGCCTCGCGCCCTGGATGACGTTGAGGCCGATTCCGCCGAGGCCGAAGACGACGACGTTGGAGCCCGGCTCGACCCCCGCGGTCCAGATCACCGCTCCGACGCCGGTGGTGACCCCGCAGCCGATGTAGCAGATCTTGTCGAACGGCGCGTCCTCGCGGACCTTCGCCACCGCGATTTCGGGCATGACCGTGAAGTTCGAGAAGGTCGAGCAGCCCATATAATGGTGGATGGTCTCCGAGCCGAGGCGGAAGCGGCTGGTGCCGTCGGGCATGACGCCCTTGCCCTGGGTGGCGCGGATGGCGGTGCACAGGTTGGTCTTGCGGCTGAGGCAGGATTTACACTGTCGGCATTCGGGGGTGTAGAGCGGGATGACATGGTCTCCGACCGCGACCGAGGTCACGCCTTCCCCCACCTCGCGCACGATCCCCGCGCCTTCGTGGCCGAGGATCGAGGGGAAGATGCCCTCGCTGTCCTTGCCCTCGAGCGTATAGGCGTCGGTATGGCAGACGCCCGTCGCCATGATCTCGACCAGCACCTCGCCGGCGCGGGGGCCTTCGAGGTCCACTTCGTGGATTTCGAGCGGCCGGTTCGGGGCGACGGCGATGGCGGCGCGGGTCTTCATCGGTCTCTCCTTCGCGGAACGAAGGGCCCTTAGCCCGCATTTGCCCGGGGATGAAGATCGTCCTTGCCGCCGCCGCCTCCCTCGCCCTCTGTGCCTGCGACATGGCGCCGCCGCCCGCGCCGGAAGCGCGGAAAGTGGAATATCGGCCCGAGGAGGCGGGGACGGTCGACCATGCCCTCTGCCTGCTCGGCTTCACCGCCATCCCGCTCCGGGAGGCCCGCTCGACCGGCCACCACCTCGTCACGGCGTCGGTCAACGGCAAGGAAGGCGTGTTCGTGCTCGACACCGGCGCCAACCTGTCGGTGATCGACGTCGACCACGCCGCCTATTTCGGCCTTCGCACGGCGAGAGGCCGGCCCGGCGGCGCCACCGGCCTCGGCGGCTCCAACGTGGCCCGGCAGGTCTCGATCGACAGCCTGGCGCTGGGCGGCGTCAGGGTGCGGCAGCGGCGGATGGTCGTCACCGATCTCGGCTCGATCGGCGACGCGCTGGCGCCGCTGTCCGGCGGCGCGGTGCACGGCATCATCGGCCAGGACGCCCTCAAGGAGCATCGCGCCGTCATCGACGTCGAGCGGCCGCTCCTCTATCTGATCGAGGCGGACGAGGCGCCGGCGCCGGTGCCCGCGGAAAGGTGCCGGAGGTCTGCATCCCCCTCACTGGAAGGAAGCGGCTAGGGGTGGGTCCGCCGAAGGCGGCCGAAACTCCGAGTCTGCGAGAAGTCTCGCGGCGCTCGCCTACCCACCCCCGGCCCCTCCCTTTCAGGGAGGGGAGAATGGCGATAGGTTCGGCTCACCGAGGAGACCGCTTATGCTCGCCGCGCTCGCTGTCCTGCTTCAGTCCGCCACGCCCGCTCCCGCTTCACCGCCGTCTTGCTCGACTCCGGAATATCGGCAGCTCGATTTCTGGGTGGGCGACTGGGACGCCGAGTTCGACCTGCCGGGCGGCAAGACCGGCCGGGCCGTCAACCGGATCACCCGCGACGAGTTCGGCGACTGCGTGATCGCCGAGCATTTCGAGCAGGCGGACATCGGCTATGTCGGCGCTTCCCACAGCACCTATGATCCGCTGAAGAAGAAATGGGTTCAGACCTGGGTCGACAATCAGGGCGCCTACATCACCCTGGCCGGCGGACCGGTGGTGGGCGAGGATCACAGCTTCGAGTTGGTCACCCTGGAGCCGCGCGGGCCGAAGAAGGTCCATTCGCGGATGATCTGGCAGGACGTGAGGCCGGACTCCTTCACCTGGCGCTGGCAGGGGCGGAAGGCCGACGGCAGCTGGGCGGACAGCTGGGTGATCAGGTATAAGCGGCGGAAGTAGATTCCCCTCCCTTACCGGGGGGGAGTCAGGCCCGCATCCACTTCCTCCGATCCGCCAGGATCGCCCTGGCCGCATTATGGCCCGGCGCTCCCGTCACCCCGCCGCCCGGATGGGCGCCGGAGCCGCACAGATAGAGCCCCGGCAGCGGCATTCGATAGTCGGCGTGGCCGAGCATCGGGCGGGCGGAGAAGAGCTGGTCGAGACCCATCTTGCCGTGGAAGATGTCGCCGCGCGGAACCCCGAAGCGCTGCTCCAGATGCCAGGGCGACAGCGCCAGGCGGCCGATCACCGAGGCTTTGAAGCCGGGCGCGTAGCGGTCGACATGGGCGATGACATGGTCGGCGGCTTCGTCGGCGCGGGCTTCCCACCCGCCTTCGACCTCGTAGGGGAAATGCTGGCAGAACAGGCTGGCGACGTGCCGCCCCGGCGGGGCCAGGCCGTCGTCGAGGGTGGAGGGGATCAGCATCTCGACGATCGGCTCGCGCGACCAGCCCTGGGTGCGGGCGCTGGTATAGGCCCGGTCCATATAGCCGAGCGAGGGTGCGACGATGATCCCCGCCGTGAGATGGTCCCCAGGATCGGGGAGGCTGGTGAAGCGGGGCAGCCCGGACAAGGCGACGTTGATCCGGAAGGTCGCCGATTCCGCCGCCCATCCGGCCATCCGGCGGTAGATTTCCGGCGCGACCGCGCCTTCGGGCAGCAGGTTGGAGAAAAGAAAGCGGGGGTTGACGTTCGCCGCCACCGCCTTCGCGCGCCAGGCCTTGCCGCCGGCGACGGCGCCCGCCGCGCGGCCGCGCTCGACGATGATCTCCTCGACCGGCGAATCGAGGACTATCTCGACGCCCTTGCCGCGGGCCGCTCTGGCCATCGCCTGGGTGATCGCGCCCATGCCGCCCATGGCATGGCCCCAGGCGCCCGCCACCCCCGCCGCCTCGCCGAACAGATGGTGGAGGAGGACGTAGGCCGAGCCGGGATCGCGGGGGCTGGCATAATTGCCGACCACCGCGTCGAATCCGAACAGGGCCTGGACGATGTCGGTCCTGAAATAGCGGTCGAGGATGTCGGCGGCGGACTTGGTGAAGAAATCGAGCAGGTTGCGCTGCTCCTCGGCGGTCATCCCGCGCACGGCATTGCCGAGCTTCAGGGCCGCCAGAACGTCGGCCAGGCCGCCGCCGGCATTGGGCGGCGAACGCAGGATCCAGTCGCGAAGGATGGCGACGACCGAGCCCAAGGCGGCCGAATAATCGTCATAGCCTTCCGCGTCGCGGAGCGAGTGGCGCGCGATCTCTCGCCTGGTGAGGCCGCCGCGGCCGGAGAGGAGATGCTCCCGGCCGAGCGTCGGGAGGAAATTGTCGACCTTCCTCAGCACCACCTTCAGGCCGTGCTCGTAGAGGCGCATGTCCTCGATGACCTTCGGGTTGAGCAGGCTGACCGTGTAGGCCGCGGTCGAGTTGCGGAAACCCGGGTGGAACTCCTCGGTCACCGCCGCCCCGCCGACGACGTGCCGGCGCTCGAGGATCGTGACCTTCAGCCCCTTCGCCGCGAGATAATAAGCGCAGACGAGGCCGTTATGGCCGGCGCCGATGATGAGGACGTCCGAGGTCATGGCGTCCGACTATAGCAACGCGAAGGCGGCGAAAATGGAGAGCGCCGTCCCAGCGAAGGCCGGGACCCCAGGCGGTGACGGTCGCCGCGCCTTTCACGGCCTCGGCCCCAAGGTCCGGCACAGCCAGGCATTCACCGCGAAGCGATAATCCTCGAACGCGCAGTCGGGACAACTCACCCGCCGCACTTCGTGGCGGACCCAGGACGGGAAGACGACCAGGCTGTTCTGCTCCGGCTCGAACTCGAGAAAGTCGCCCGACGCCTCGTGATCGCCGAGCCGGTAGAGGCGCAGGGTCCCGCCCGAGAATCGCCTCGGCTCCCGGTGGAAATAATAGACGGCGCTGATCAGCCGGTCCTGCTTGCCCGTCTTGTCGCCGCCGAGCGGCTTGCGGCCCGTGCCGACCGGCATGTCGCAGTGATGGGCGAAGAAGGCGCCGTCGCCGTGGGCGGCGACCTCCAGCTCGAAGAACTCGATCTCGAACGGCTTCGTGCCGGTGCGGCGGAAGATGTCGGCGAGATTCTCGTTCAGCCGCCGCTCGAGGACCTCGCGGTAGGGCCCGAGGTCGCGGAGCCGCTCGGCGATCCGGCGCTTGGGATCGAGCACGTGGCCGGTGAGCCGGGCGGGCTCGAAACGCTCGCGATTGGCGATCGCCCATTCGAGCAGGCCCTCATGCTCGGCCGGATCGAGGAAATCACGATATTGATGGCAGGGCGGGAAGGGCCGCGGAGGGTTGGTCGCCATCGCTCAGCCCCTCGGACGCGCCTTCGGAAAGCCGCCCCAGGCCCGGTCATAGTCCTTCTGGAGCGAGCCTGACTCCATCGCGAAGCGGGTCGGCCGGAACGGCCAGCAGCTTTCGACCATGAAGGCCAACGTGTCCTCGATCTTGTGGGGCTTGAGCTCCGCCTGGGAAGCCGCCTTCCAGCTCGCCACGTCCGGGCCGTGGCCGGACATCAGGTTGTGCAGGCTGAGGCCGCCGGGAGCGAAGCCTTCGGCCTTGGCGTCGTAGGCGCCGTGGATCAGCCCCATGCACTCGCTCATCACATTGCGGTGGAACCAGGGCGGGCGGAACGTGTCCTCGGCGACCATCCAGCGGGGCGGAAAGATGACGAAATCCGCATTCGCCCGGCCCGGGGTCTCGGACGGGCTGGTGAGGACGGTGAAGATGCTCGGGTCGGGATGGTCGAAGCTCACCGTGCCGATCGTGTTGAAGCGGGCGAGATCGTATTTCCAGGGGGCGAGGTTGCCGTGCCAGGCGACGACGTCGAGCGGGCTGTGGTCCAGCCGGGTGGTCCAGAGGCGGCCAAGATATTTCTGGACCAGCTCGACCTCGCCCTCTTCGTCCTCGTAGCGCGCTGCGGGGGTCAGGAAGTCGCGGGGATTGGCGAGGCCGTTGGAGCCGATCGGGCCGAGGTCAGGGAGCCGGAACAGGGCGCCGTGATTCTCGGCGACATAGCCGCGGGCGCTTCCGTCCGGGAGCCGGGCACGGAAGCGCACCCCGCGCGGGATGAGCGCGACCTCGCCCGGCGCGATTTCGATCCGTCCCATCTCGGTCAGCAGCTCGAGCCGTCCGCGCTCGGGGATGAAGAGCATCTCGCCGTCGGCGTTGAAGAAGGCCCGGTGCGTCATTTCGGCCGTGGCCCGGTAGACGTGGACGGCCGCTCCGGAGAGCGCCTCCGGCCCGCCATTGGCCATCATCGTCGCCATTCCGTCGATCAGGTCGGCGCCCTCGCCCTCCAGCGGCAACGGGTCCCAGCGAAGCCGGTTGGGCGGAAGCGGATCGTGGAGAGCGGCGGCGCTGAACAGCGATGCCCCTTCATAGGGCCGGTAGGGCGGATGCTCGGCGCTGGGGCGAAGGCGATAGAGCCAGGAGCGGCGGTTCTCGGACCGGGGGGCGGTGAAGGCGGTGCCGGAGAGCTGCTCGGCATAGAGGCCGAAGGCGGGCCTCTGCGGCGAGTTGCGGCCTCGGGGGAGGGCGCCGGGTTCGGCCTCGGTGGCGAAATGGTTGCCGAAGCCGGAGAGGTAGGCGGGGTCGGTCAATGGGCGTCCTTCGATACGGGCCTTCGCCAGGCTCAGTCCCTACTCAGGATGAGCGGGTCGAGGAATAGTCACAATCGCTCATCCTGAGTAGCCGCTGAGCGAAGTCGAAGCGGCGTATAGAAGGACGTCACCGCATCAGCACCAATTCCTCCGCCATGGTCGGGTGGAGCGCCACCACCGCGTCGAAATCCTCTTTCCTGAGCCCGGCCTTGACTGCGATCGCGGCGGCCTGGAGGATTTCGGGGGCGTCCGGGCCGATCATGTGGAGGCCGACCACCTCGTCGGTCTCGGAGTTGACGACGAGCTTGTAGAGCGCCCGCTCGTTGCGCCCGGCGAGAACGTTCTTCATCGCCCGGAAGTCGGACGTGTAGGTCTTGACCGAGCCCAGCTTGTTGCGCGCCTCGCCCTCGGTCATTCCGACCCCTGCCAGCGGCGGATGGCTGAACACTGCCGAAGGGATGTTCTCATAGTCGACTCGGGTCGGCTTGTTGCCGAAGATGGTGTCGGCGAAGGCTTGGCCCTCGCGGATCGCGACCGGGGTGAGCTGGACTCGGTTGGTGACGTCGCCGACGGCGTAGACGCTGTCGCAGCTCGACCTGTTGTCGGCGTCGACCACCACCGCGCCCTTGTCGTCGATCTCGACTCCGGCGCTCTCGAGTCCGAGACCTTTCGTGTTGGGCTGTCGGCCGATCGCATAGAGAAGGGCGTCGGCGGGGATGGGATCGGTGCCCGACATGTGGACGAGGAGGCTCCCGTCGCCCTGCTTCTCCACCCGCTCGAAGGCGACGTGAAACTTGAACTCGATGCCCTTCATGATCGAAATGGTGAGCAGCCGGTCGCGGATCGTCTCGTCATAGCCGCGCAGGATGACGTCGGAGCGGTTCACCAGGGTGACGTGGCTTCCCAGATTGTGGAAGATTCCGGCGAATTCATTGGCGATGTAGCCGGCGCCGGCGATCACCACCCGTCTGGGCAGTTCGGGCAGATGGAAGGTCTCGTTCGATGTGATGCCGAGCTCGCTGCCCGGGAAATCCGGCACGACCGGACGGGCGCCGGTGGCGATCAGGATGGTCCTGGCGGTGACTTTGCGGCCCCCGGCGAGACGGACCTCGTGGGGACCGGCCACCTCGGCCCGTTCCTTGATGATCTCGACCTTATGGTTGGTCAGGGTCTCGCTATAGGCCTGCTCGAGACGGCCGACCTCGGCGAGGACGTTGTCGCGAAGGGTCGGCCAGTGGAAGGCGCAGGCGGGCACGTCCCAGCCGAAGCGGCGGGCGTCCTGCAGATCCTCGGCGAAATGGGCGCCGTAGACGAGCAGCTTCTTGGGCACGCAGCCACGGATGACGCAGGTGCCGCCGACCTTATGCTCCTCGGCGATCGCCACCTTCGCGCCATGGGCGGAGGAGACCCGCGCGGCGCGGACGCCGCCGGAGCCGGCGCCGATGACGAAGAGGTCGTAGTCGAAGCTCTGGGGCATGGGTCGGTTCCGTCGGGGAAGATAGGGCTGCGGACCGCCCTAGATTGGTTTTCGTCCGAGTTGAACCACCACCTCCGTTCGCCCCGAGCTTGTCGAAGGGCTTTCTCCTCAGCGTCCAGGGAAAGGAGAGGGCTTCGACAGGCTCAGCCCGAACGGGAGGGACAGTCCGGTCGACAGCCTCAGATGTTCAGCTTGGCGACGGCGGCGAGCCGCTCCGGAGTCGCGTCCCTGAAATTGCCGGCCTTGAAGGGCGGGTCGGGGTCGTACTCCATGCTGAGCTGGACAGCCTCGGCCACCTCGCGGCCGGCAATCTCGGCGCACAGGCGAAGGCCGAGGTCGATGCCCGCGGAGACCCCGGCGCTGGTCAGATATTTGCCGTCCTCGGTGACCCGGTCGGCGGAGTAGGTGGCGTTGAAGTGGCTCAGATATTCTCGCGCGCCCCAATGGGTCGAGGCCCGGCGTCCCTCGAGCAATCCCGCCGCGCCGAGGATGAGAGAGCCGGTGCAGACCGAGCAGGTCCGGGTGGTGACGGCGTCGAGCACCGCCATCCAGCCCAGCACCCTTTCCTCGCCCAGCTCGCGCTGGACGCCGGCGCGCCTGCCGCCCGGGACGATCAGCATGTCGGCTTCCATCTCGTCGTTGATGCCGGTGTCGGCGTTGAGGCCCAGGAAGCCGTCGCCGGTGCGGACCGGCCCGGCACGGCGGCCGACGAAGCGTATCTCGACTCCCGGCAGACGGCTCAGCGATTCGTAGGGCCCGACGGCGTCAAGGGCGGTAACCCCGTCATAGAGGTAGATGAGGATCAGCATGGTGTTCTCCGTCATTGCGAGCGTAGCGAAGCAGTCCAGTGCTGCGCCTCTGCCCGCTGGATTGCTTCGTCGCTACGCTCCTCGCAATGACGAAGGCCCCAAAGCCCGGTCGATCAGCGCCCGGGTCGAGGGGTCGAAGTCCAGTTCGTCGCCGCCGTCGATCGCTTTCGCCATCGATTTGCCCAGCTCGACTCCGAACTGGTCGAACGGATTGATGCCGAGCAGGACGGCGTTCACGAAGGTGCGGTGCTCGTAAAAGGCGATGAGGGCGCCGAGAGTGGCGGGATCGAGGCGGTCGAGGAGGATGGTCGTCGACGGCCGGTCGCCAGGATAATGGCGGTGCGGGTCGTCGCCCGGCTTGCCGGACATCAAAGCGGCCCCCTGGGCGAAGCAGTTGATGAGGAGCTGGCGGTGATGCTCCTCGTCGAAGGCGTGGCCGGGCTCGACGCAGGCGACGAACTCTACCGGCACGAGATGCGTGCCCTGGTGGAGGAGCTGGAAGACGGCGTGCTGTGCGTCGGTGCCGACTCCGCCCCAGGTGACGGGCGAGGTGGCGCGGCCGGCGGGGGAGCCGTCGAGCTTCACCGATTTGCCGTTCGATTCCATCTCGAGCTGCTGGAGATAGGGGGGCAGCAGGCGCAGACGCTCGTCATAGGCGAAGACGGCGCGGGTCTGGCAGCCGCGGACGTTGGCGTAATAGCGGTCGGCGAAGGCGGCGAGCACGGGCGCGTTCCCGGCCATTGGGGCAAGGCGGAAGTGGCGGTCCATCGCCGCGGCGCCTTCGAGCAGGGTCTCGAACGCTTCCCAGCCCAGCGTCAGGGCGGCGGGGAAGCCGATCGGCGACCATAAGGAATAGCGGCCGCCGACGCTCTCGGCGAAAGGCAGGATCCGGGTCTCGTCGATCCCGAATTCCAAGGCCCGCTCGGGAGCGGCGGTCAGGGCGACGACCCGGCCGTAGGGATCGGCGACTCCGCCTTGCTCCAGCCAGGCGAGCGCCGAGCGGGCGTTGAGCAGGGTTTCGAGGGTGGTGAAGGTCTTGGAGGCGACGACGAGGAGCGTCGTGTGCGGATCGAAATCCGCCACCGCCTCCTCTAGCGCCGAGCCGTCGACGTTCGAGACCACGGCCGCCTCGTAGCGGGCGGAATCGCGGCCGAGCGCGTCGATCACGAAATCGGGGCCGAGCGCCGAGCCGCCGATGCCGATGTGGAGGATGTGGCGAATGGGGCCGAACGCGCCGGCTTCGATCGCGTCGACCAGGGCGCGCATCCGGGCGCGCAGGCCCACGGCGCGGGCGACGCTCTCCGGCGCCCCCTGGCCGCGCTCCGCGCTATGCTCGGCGGCACGGCCCTCCGTCGGGTTGACGACCGCTCCGGCGAACAGGGCGTCGCGCGCGCCGGCCAGGTCGCGCGCTTCGGCAAGCGCCTGGAAGGCGGCGAGGAGCGGGGCGCCGAGGTGGGTCTTGGCGAAGTCGAAATGCAGACCCGGAAGGTCGAGCGCTAGGCGGTCGAGGCGGTCCGGCTCGGCGGCGAACAGCCCGGCGAGGGTTTGCGGCTCGGCCGCTTCGAGGGCGGCCCAGGCTTGGTTTTCGTCCATGCGGCGGCTCTTAGAGAGGAGGGGAGGCTATGCCAATCACCCTCCCCCTCCCTGCAAGGGAGGGGGAGGGGGTGGGTCCGCCGAAGGCGGCCGAAACTCCGAATCAGCGAGTAAGTCTCGCTGCGCTCGCCTACCCACCCCTACCCCTCCCTTCCAGGGAGGGGGACGAAGAGGAGGGGGGGACACGGCGCTTGACCCGCCCCCCGCCCCAAGCGAAAGCGGCGGCATGGCGAGTGGTGTGGCGAAGCCCGGAAAAAAGAAGAAGAAGGGCGGGCTGGCCGAGACGACGCGGTTCCTGCTGCTCTTCTTCCTGTTCGCGATCCTCCTGCGCACCTTCGTGGTCGCGCCGTTCGTGATCCCGTCGGGGTCGATGCTTCCGGAGCTGAGGATCGGCGATTACCTGTTCGTCGCCAAATGGCCCTACGGTTATTCGCGCTACTCGATCCCGTTCGGCCTCGCCTCGTTCGAGGGCCGGATCTGGGCGGGAGAGCCGGAGCGCGGCGATGTCGTGGTCTTCCGCTATCCGGGCGAGAACGAGGATTGGGTGAAGCGGCTGATCGGCCTCCCCGGCGATCGGGTCCAGGTGCGCGGAGGCCAGCTTTACCTCAACGACAGGCCGGTACCGAAAGTCAGGATCGCGGACTGGCTGATGCCGGTCACTCCGAACAGCCCTTGCCGCTTTGGCGGCCGGGTGCGGGCGCCGGAGACCGAGGCGGGCGAGCGCGTCTGCCGCTACCCGCGCTACCGCGAGACCCTTCCCGGCGGCCGCTCCTACGAAGTGATCGACCAGATCGAGGGCCCCGCCGACGACACCCCGGTCTACACCGTCCCCGCCGGCCATTATTTCATGATGGGCGACAACCGCGACGACAGCGCCGACAGCCGCTTCAGCCTCGAGCAGGAGGGGGTAGGGCTGCTGCCGAAGGACTATGTCATCGGACGGGCGCTGATCACCTTCTTCTCCACCGACGGCTCGGTGGAGTGGCTGAAGCCGTGGACCTGGGTGTCGGCGGCGCGCTGGGAGCGGGTGGGGCGGACCTTCTGATGGACAGGGAAACCTCCGCCTGGCTGGAGGAGGCGCTCGGACTGGCGCCGCGCGACCCGGCCCTGTTCGAGCGCGCGCTCACCCATTCCAGCTTCGGCGAGGCGCAATATGAACGCCTCGAATTTCTCGGCGACCGGGTCCTCGGCCTGGCCGTCGCGGCCTGGGTCTACGAGCTGTTCCCGGCCGAGCCGGAGGGGCAGCTTTCCAAGCGCCTCAATGCCCTCGTCGCCCGCGAGACCTGCGCCGAGGTCGGCCGCGAGCTCGGCATCGGACCGCGGGTTCGCCTCGGCAAGCAGGCGCGGGAGGACGGCGCCTCGGACAGCGACAACGTCATCGGCGACGTCGTCGAGGCGCTGATCGGAGCGCTCTATCTCGATTCCGGGCTCGAGGCCGCCGAAGCCTTCGTCCGCCGGGCGTGGGCTGACCGGGTCAGCACCCGCGACAAGGCGCCGCAGCATCCCAAGTCCGCGCTTCAGGAATGGGCGGCGGCTCAGGAGCGCAAGCCGCCCGCCTATCGCCTCGCCGGACGCTCCGGACCCCAGCATGCGCCGACCTTCGTCGTCGAGGTCGAGATCAGGGGCGTCGGCTCCGCGACCGCGGAGGGCGCCTCGAAGCAGGAGGCGGAGACGGCGGCCGCGGCCAAGCTTCTGGAGCAGCTGAAATGATCCGTCGATACGGGCCTTCGCCAGGCTCAGTCCCTACTCAGGATGAGCGGAGGGGGTATCCTCAGCCGCTCATCCTGAGTAGCCGCTGAGCGAAGTCGAAGCGGCGTATCGAAGGACCCACTGTGGCAATTCCCACCCCGCCCTCTTCCACCCGATGCGGCCTCGTCGCCGTCGTCGGAGCGCCCAATGCCGGCAAGTCGACCCTGGTCAATGCCCTGGTCGGGCAGAAGGTGGCGATCGTCAGCCCCAAGGCGCAGACCACCCGGACCCGGCTGATGGGCATCGCCATTCACGGCGAGGCGCAGATCCTGCTGCTCGACACGCCGGGCATCTTCGAGCCGAAACGGCGCCTCGACCGGGCGATGGTGGCCGCGGCCTGGGCGGGCGCGGCCGACGCCGACCTGATCGCCCTGGTGGTCGACGCCAAGACCGGCTTCTTCCGTCGGCTCGAGGAGATGCTCGACACGCTCAAGAACCGGCGCGAGCCCAAGATCCTCGTCCTCAACAAGGTCGATCTGGTGAAGAAGGAGGTGCTTCTGGCGCTTGCGGCGCAGCTCGGCGAGCGTCTCGACTTCGAGGACATCTACATGGTCTCCGCGAGCACCGGCGACGGAGTGGCCGACCTCAAGGCGGCGCTGGCGGAGCGGGTGCCGGAAGGGCCCTGGCATTTTCCCGAGGAGCAGGTCTCCGACGCCAGCGAGCGCCTGGCCGCATCGGAGGTGACCCGCGAGCAGCTCTACCTCCAGCTCCACGCCGAACTCCCTTATGCGAGCGCCGTCGAGACCGAGAAATATGAGGAGCGCCGGGATGGCTCGGTCGCCATCCACCAGCAGATACTCGTCGGCCGGACCACGCAGCGCGCCATCGTGCTCGGCAAGGGCGGAACGCGAATCAAGGCGATAGGCGAGGCGGCGAGGAAGGAGCTGGAGACTTTGCTGAGCCGCAAGGTCCACCTCTTCCTCCACGTCAAGGTGAAGCCCGACTGGGAGGAGGACCGCGGGCTCTACCGGGAGATCGGGCTCGACTGGGTGGAGTGAACGCTTCGACCCTGCTCAGAAGATTCGCGCCTGGCGCTCGGCTTAAGAAAGGTGTCGCGCCGGGTCTTGCTTCGCTGAGAGGATGCGGACAATCCGGACCACGCCGCCGTCTAGGAAATAGTAAATGTGGTGGCTGCCCACTTTCCATCGGCGGCCATTGGATAGCACCGATTCTGTAGTCACGCCCACGCCAGGTGCCCGCCCAGGAATTCCATCGCCTTGCCGAGCGTTCGCGCATAGGCGTCGGCTTGCGCTTCCCCCCATTCCTGACAGCCGTAGCGCCAGATATCTTGCAGGTCCCGACGAGCCTTTGCGGATAAACGGACTTCAACCACCCGAGCGAGCGGCGTCCCTTCTGCCCGCGCCTCGCGCAGTATCTCCTCGATATCCAGCGAACCGGCATCGCCGCTGTCCATGCCCTCTTGCAAGGCCCGACGAAGCCCGTCGAGCTTCGCTTCACGCTCCTCGAGCAAGCGCAGCGCATCCTCAATGACTTCGCTGGAATCATTGTATTTCCGCTGCGCGATCTGGTCTTCGATGAAGACCTCGAAATGGCGGGCGAGGCGGCGGGGCGGCTGGTCGTTCATGGGCGATGCTCCAGGGTCCGATTCTATCGCATCGCCTGAAGGCGATCAAATACCGAAACCTCATATCACGCGCTGCCTGGCGAGCCTGCCTCACTCCGGCGAGCATCTTTCCTTGCGCCGCGCCGGTGCTAAGCTTCGCCGGCTCTCACTCGAAAGGATCTCAATGCTCTTCCGCTTGCTCGCCGCCGCCGCCAGCCTTGCCCTGCTGCTCCCGGCCGGCGGCGTCGCTCAGCCGCGCCAATATTCGACGGAGGAGATCGCCGCCGACCTCGCCTACGGCTTCTGCCCGCTTTTCCTCGCCGACAGCTTCCCGCTGACCGCGCCTCAGCTGGCGGAACGGGGCTTCTCGCCGACCGTCGCGAAGCAGAACGATCCCCGCTTCGGGGAGATCCGGATGGTCGCCGCCAAGCGCGCCGACGGCGAGGTCGCGTTCGGCGGAGCGGCCGGCAAGGTCTGCACCGTTGTCGTCACCGGCGACAGAAGGGGCGCGGCGCTCTCCAGGCTGCGCGAGACGATGGCCTGGACGGGTCTCGACTTCAAACCCGCTCCGCATACGGGCGCGGCCATTCCGGGAGTGACTGTCGAGACCTTCAAGGCGCCGGTGGACGGGCAGATGCTCTATGTGCAGCTGATCCAGGCGGGCGGTCCTACCCCGTCGGTAATGGCCCAGCTTTTCGGAATGGCGAAGTAGAGGGTCAGGAGGCGAGAACCTCCTCCACCCATTCCGGCACCAGCGCGCCTGCCGGCCCGGTGCGGACCTCGTCGAAAAGGACGCTGCCGAGGCTCGGCTCCAGGTTCAGCTCGAGCGTCCGGGCGCCGGCATAGCGGGCAGTCTGGACGAAGCCGGCGGCCGGGTAGACGGCGCCCGACGTTCCGATCGAGACGAACAGGTCGGCGCCCGTCAGCGCCCGGTCGATCCGCTCCATCCCGTAGGGCATCTCGCCGAACCAGACGATATCCGGCCTGAGCCCGCCGCTCTCGCCGCAGCCGGGGCAAGGCGGACCGCTCGAAAGCTCCGACTCCCATGGCATTCGGGCGTCGCAGGCGAGACACCAGGCGGATTTGAGCTCGCCGTGCATGTGCAGAAGCCGCCGGGCCCCGGCCCGCTCGTGCAGGTCGTCGACATTCTGGGTGACGATGAGCAGGTCCCCGGGCCATTCGGCATCGAGCCGGGCGAGGGCGCGGTGGGCTGCGTTGGGCTCGACCCCGCTCAGCCGCGCGCGGCGGGCGTCGTAGAAAGCCTGGACCAGCGCCGGATCGCGGCGAAAGGCCTGCGGAGTCGCCACGTCCTCGACCCGATGGCCTTCCCACAGCCCGTCCGGGCCGCGGAAGGTGGCGAGGCCGCTCTCGGCGGAGATTCCGGCGCCGGTGAGGATGACGATATTGCGGATATCGCGCATCAGCCGCCGAACGTCGCGGCGTAGCTCTGGATGCCTTTCGCCCCCGACACCGCGAACACGCCCATCAGAGTGTTCCGGTAGACGGTGTTGCCGGTGGTGAGCGCGCTGTCTGGATAATTGTAGGCGGTCCAGACGGCATCGCTGAAGGTGCCGTCCGGATTCACCTCGATCGCCGCGAGCAGGGCGCAGGTGGCGGTCATTCCGGCGAGGTGGAAGCCGGTCGGGGTGGCGGTGACGCCTTCGAAATGGGTGAGGAGGCCCGGACGGTTCATCGCGCTGTAGAGCTTCAGATTGCTGAAGGTCCCGCTCGCCGAATCGTAGCCGACGACGAAGCCGCGGTTGATGCCGTGGCCGTCGCGGGTGCCGCCGACGATCGTGTACAGGCTGCTTCCGGGGCCGTCCTGCCAGATGCCGTAGGCGGTGGTGAGCGAGCAGCCCTCGAAGTCGATGATCGTCCAGCTGTCCCGGGCGATATTGTAGACGAAGGCGCCGGCGGAGAACGGCTGGTCGGCGAGGTCGAAGTCGCCGACGACGAGATCGCCCATCGTACTGTGCGGGATCGTGTTCCACACCGAAGCGCCGCCGACCGCCGCGCTCGGAACGTCGATCTGGGTCCAGCTGCCGCCGCCCGCCGGCGGCCCCTGATAGAGCATGCCGTGATTGTAGGCGCCGCTGTCCGAATATTGATAGCTTCCGACCGCCCGGACATTGCCTTCGCCCAGGGCCGGATTGAACAGGAAGGTGTCGGGCCCGTAGAAGGTCGAGGTGGTCACCTCCTGGCCTTCGAATGAAGGCGGGTTGAGGTAGACGCCGCCGGCATAGGTGGGCGCCAGCGGCCCGGCATAGAGCATCGCCACCGTGGCGCCGTCGGAGACGCTGCTTCCGGTCAGCACCACGTCTGAGCCGGTCCAGCCGCGCACCCCGGTGACGAACTGGTTGGGTCCGAAAATCTCGGTTGAGTCCACCTGGCGCAGCCCGCTGCGTTCCGGCTTTTCGTAGGTCATGGCTTTCTCCCGCGGTGGCTGGCGGCGGCCCCTTCCGCCCTCAGCCCGGCCGATGATATCGAGCCTTGGCCGCCGAGGAAACCGGGCGGATGGCGGTTGCGATCCCGCCGCCGCTCCCGCATTGGAGGGGGGATGACGGGCATCTCGATTTTCGGCGCCGGCGGGCGGATGGGGCAGGCGATCGCCGAGGCGGCGGCGCTTCGCGACGACGTCCGGCTCTCCGAGCATCATCCGGATGTCTTCGTCGACTTTTCGGTGCCCGAGGCGGTCGCGGGGCATCTCGCCCAGGCGCGACGGGCGGGCAAGCCGATCCTGATCGGAACCACCGGCCTCGCGCCCGACCATCACCGGCTGATCGAGGAAGCGGCGGCCGAGATCCCGCTCATCTACGCCGCCAATACCTCGCTCGGGGTCAATCTGCTCGCCCATCTGGTGCGCGAGACGGCGGCCCGGCTGGGCGAGGATTGGGACCTCGAAATCGTCGAGATGCATCATCGGATGAAGGCCGACTCGCCCTCCGGGACCGCCTTGATGCTGGGCAGGGCCGGGGCGGAGGGACGCGGAGTCGAGCTCGACTCGGTCGCCGACCGCGGCCGCGACGGCCTCACCGGCCCGCGCGAGCCGGGGCGGATCGGCTTCGCCTCGCTGCGCGGCGGCTCGGTCGCGGGCGAGCATCTCGCCATCTTCGCCGCGGAAGGGGAACGGCTCGAGCTCGGCCACCGGGCGGAGAGCCGCGCCATCTTCGCCCGTGGCGCCATCGAGGCGGCCCTGTGGCTCGTCGGCCGGCCGGCGGGCCGCTACACGATGGCGGACGTGCTGGGGCTGAAGTGAGCCCGGCCGAGATCGCGGAGCTCTATCGGCGGCTGAACGATCGTACGCCGAACCCCGAGACGGAGCTCGACTTCGTCAACCATTACACGTTGCTGGTCGCCGTCGTCCTTTCGGCGCAGGCCACCGACGCCAGCGTCAACCTCGCCACCCGCGAGCTCTTCAGGACGGTGAACACGCCGGAGGCGATGGTGGCGCTCGGCGAGGAGGGGCTCAAGGAGCATATCCGGACGATCGGGCTGTTCAACACGAAGGCGAAGAATGTCATCGCCCTGTCGCAGGCGCTGATCGAGCGGCATGGGGGCGAGGTGCCGGCCGACCTCGAAGCGCTCCAGGCGCTGCCGGGGGTCGGGCGAAAGACCGCCAACGTCGTGATGAACTGCGCGTTCGGGGCTGAGACGTTCGCGGTCGACACCCACGTCTTCCGGGTCGCCAACCGCACCGGCCTCGCCCCGGGCAAGGACGTGCTCGAGGTGGAGCGCAGCCTCGATTCCGCGACCCCTCCGCCTTACCGCCGGGACGCCCATCATCTGCTCATCCTGCACGGCCGCTACGTCTGCAAGGCGCGCAAGCCCGAATGCTGGCGCTGCGTCATCGCCGACATCTGCCGCTATCAGCCCAAGACTCCGCCGCCCGGAAGCGAAGCGGGCGCCGGTGCGTTGAAGCCGCCGAGGAGGAAAGCATGAAGATTTTGGTCCTGGCCCTCGCCGCCGCCTGCACCCTCGCCGGATGCGCCCGGGGCCCGACGCAGCGGCAGGAGGCGGACCGGCGGGCGCTGGCGGAGGCGAGGCCGGTCGGCGATCCGGTCGATTGCCTCGACATCGCCCGGATCGACCATACACGGGTGCGGGACGGCCGGACGATCGACTTCTTCATGCGCGGCCGCGAGGTCTACCGGAACCGCCTCCGGCACGAATGCCCCGGCCTCGCCTTCGAGGACAGCTTCTCCTACCGGACCTCGCTCAGCCGGCTCTGCTCGGTGGACCTCATCCATGTGAACCGGAGCGGCGGCGGGGGCCCGGCCGGCCCGGCCTGCGCCCTCGGCACCTTCCAGCGGATCGAAACCTCGGTCCGCTAGCAAGGGCATCGGCTAAACCCACTGGCGGCGTCCCCGCGCCTTTGCTAAGCGCGGCGCTTCCACGCACCCGTAGCTCAGCTGGATAGAGCGCTGCCCTCCGAAGGCAGAGGCCAGAGGTTCGAATCCTCTCGGGTGCGCCATTCATTGTTTTCCGTGCCTTAGCAGATTCGCGTTCGTTCGGCGCGTGACCGTGCCGCCGCGACATGTTAAGAGGGCGTTCCAACCTCCGGGGGGAGAGCGGGCCCATGCTCAGCCGAACCATGGCTGGACTGGTCACGGCCTGGGCGCTGGCGATGGGGCCGCCGGCGGCCGCCGCCGTTCCAAGGCACGCAGTGGCCATCCGCGCCGGCTCGCTGTCGTCGGCGCTTCACGACCTTGCCCGCCAGACCGGCACCGACCTTTTGTTCGACGAGGCCTCGGTGCGCGGCCTGCCGGCGCCCGCGCTTCGCGGCAGGCTGAGCGTCGAAACCGCGCTCCGGCACCTGCTGGGCGGGAGCGGCCTCAGGGCGCGGCGGACGGCCTCCGGCGCCTTCGTGATCGAGCGGCGCGCGGCCGCCCCGCCGAGCGCGCCGGAAGATAAGCCGGCGGTTGGACCGGAGGACCTGCCCGTCCCCGACATTCTGATCGTCGGCAAGCGCACCCAGAATGTGGACATCCGCCGCCGGCAGGACGACGTGCAGCCCTATCGGGTCACGACCGGCCGGGAGATCGTCCGGGCGCACCGCGACAATCTCGAGCAATATTTCCGGAGCCGGGTCACCCAGAACACCCAGGTGGTCCCGCCTTCGCTCCTCGAAGGCGGCAAGACGAACTCGCAGATCGACCTCAGGGGCCTGGGATCGGACGGCACCCTCATCCTCCTCGACGGGCGGCGGCTGCCGAGCATCCCGTCCAGCCCCGGCACCTTCGACTTCGAGCAGCCCGACCTGAATGGCGTGCCGCTCCACGCGATCGAACGGGTGGAGACGCTCACCGGCACGGCCGGCGGTATTTACGGCTTCGGAGCGTTGGGCGGGGTCGTCAACGTCATCCTGAAGCGCGACTATAGCGGCCTCGATCTTCACGCCACGGCCGGCATCAGCTCGCGGGGCGACTCGCGCCGGGTCGGCCTCGAAGGCCGGTTCGGCGTCTCGCCCGATGGCGGCCGTTCGGGGATGATGCTGTTCCTGAGCCACTCCCGCACCCGGCCTCTCTTCGTCGGCCAGCGCCGCTACGTGCTCCGCGACATCGAGGGAAGTTCGAGGTTCGCGCCCGAACGGGTCGTCGCCGCGGGGCAGCCGACGAACTCGATCGGAATCTTCTCCTTCACCGGCGAGGATCTGGTGTTCAGGCCGGAATATGGAGGAGCGCCGCTGGGCTCCACCCACACTTTTCTCCCGCTTGGCTTCGCCGGCACCGCGACGGACCTCGCCCAGGCGCTTGCGGGGCGGGCGGGCCAACTGGATGTCTCGGTGCCCGAGGGCCGGGACGAAAGCGAAATCGGCTCCAGCCCGAATGTGACTTCGGGGATGCTCAACCTGCGGCATCGGTTCAGCGACCGGATCGAGGCCTTCGCCGACGCGGTCTTCCTCCGCAACCGGGGGCGCCACCTCAGCCATGACGACCATGGCAGCCTGTTCCTGTTCCCGGGCTCGGCCGCCAACCCCTTCGAGCAATTCCTGGAGGTGCGGTTTCCGGTTCCCGGAAGGAGCGTCGAGGTCAGGACGATCATGACGACCCAACGCTACACGGCGGGCCTGATCGCCTCATTGCCCGCGCGCTGGCGGGGAACCGCGGAGGCCACGTTCGGCTCCGCCTCCTTCGACTTCAGAAGCTCGAACGAAAACTATTTCAACGGTCCGCTCTTCATCTTCGGCGGCGAGCCCCTGAACCCGCTGGGACCGTGGGATGCATTCCTGGCGGCGGCGGCCGCGCCGGAATATCGGCGAAGCGCCTATTCCGACTTCGAGCGGCACAATCGCTACGAGGAGCAGTCGCTGCGGCTGGCCGGCCCGCTGTTCGACGCGGCGGGAGGGCCGGTGACCCTGACCCTGCTCGCGGAGCGCCGCCGGGAGAAGGTTCCCGCCACCACCGTGTCGATGAGCAGCGACACGATGGACAGCGAGACGGAATATGCCTCGCAATCGGGCCGCTCGACCTCCTTCTACGGGGAGCTCAGGGCACCCGTCGGCGGAGCCTCAGCGCCGATTCCGCTGCTCAGGAACCTGGAGCTGCAGCTGGCCGTGCGCCGCGACGGCCTGAGAGTCTCCTTCGCGACCAACCCCGGCGGACCGCTCCCCCTGAACGTGGTTCGCCCCCGCTTTCGCGCCACCGGCTATACGGCGGGGGCCAAGTCGTCGCCCTGGCCGTGGCTGATGCTTCGCGGCAGCTACGCGACCGGCGCTCAGCCGCCCGCCTTGGGGGAGTTGGTCCCCATCGAGTTCGACTTCAATCTGGCCTTCCTCACCGATCCCAGGCGGGGCAACAGCTTCTTCAGCGACGAGGGCAGATACCTCTACATAACCGGCGGGTCTCCGGACCTCGACGTGGTGCGGGCGAGCACCCTGTCTCTGGGAGCGGTGCTGACTCCGTTTGGGGAAGACGGCCCCATTCTGTCCCTCGACTATTCACGGATCCGGAGGACCGGGGATGCCTTGAGGCTCAACGAGAGCTTCGTTCTCGCGCACGAAGCGGATTTCCCGGAGCGGGTGACCCGCCTGCCGCTGACCGAGGAGGACCGGGCGAAAGGCTACACGGCCGGCAAGATCGCGGTGATCGACGCCCGGACGATGAACGGCACAAGCCGGACCGTCCGCTCGCTCGATGCGCGCCTCGAATGGCCGCTGCGGCTCCTCGGCGGCCGGTTGCGCGCCTCCGCCCTCGCCACGCTTCAGATGGGCCATCTGAGGAAGGACCTGTTCGAACCGGGCCTTGAGCTGATCGGCTACCGCGACACGCCTTTGCGGTGGCGGGCGAATGGCGGGCTCGAATGGACGAGGGGGGAGACCACCGTCGGAGCCAATATCCAGTATTTCGACGACTATCGCATCTCCTATGCAGGTCTGGACGGCGAGCTTGCAATCCTTCACCAGGGCTCGCCGCGGGTGCGGGGCCAGACCTATGTCGACCTGTTTGCAAGCCGCCGCTTCCGGATCGGCGGCGCCGGCTCCGACCGCGAGCTCAGCGCGGATCTCGGCATCGTCAATCTGTTCGACGCCTCGCCGCCGCGCCAAACCGCCGCCGAAGCGCCAGGCCCGGGCTACAGCCCCTACGGCGACCCGCGCCGGCGCCGGTTCGAGCTGGTGCTGAGCTACGGCTTCTGAGCGCCGGGGGAGCCGCGCCCAAGCCCGAGCGAGTCGGCCATTCGGACGAGGTCGACCAGCGTCCGGGCACCCATCTTGCGCATCGCGGCGCCGCGGTGGACCTTGACCGTGATCTCGCACAGGCCGAGGTCGCCGGCGACCTGCTTGTTCAGCCGGCCCGCCGTCACCAGCGCCATCACCTCCCGCTCGCGGCGGCTGAGCGTCTCGAAGCGGGCCCTGATCTCGGCCTGCCGTGCTTCGGCCAGTCGGCGCTCGCGGTCGGCGCTCAAGGCGGCGCCGACGGCGTGGAGGATTTCCTGCTCGCGGAAGGGCTTGGCGAGGAAGTCCACCGCCCCCGCCTTCATCGCGTCGACCGCCATCGGCACGTCGGGGCGGCTGGCGGTGACCACGACGGGGACCCGACCGTCCAGCGGCCGCAGCTGCGCCTGAAGGCCGAGTCCGCGGATCGTCGCCAGCCGGGCGTCGACGACCAGGCAGGCCGGAACGTCGGGAAGCGCGGCCGCCGCGAAGGCGTCGAAATCGCAATAGCTTCGAGTCTCCAGCCCGACCGACTCGAACAGACCCGCGAGAAGCGCGCGGAGCTCATCGTCGAAATCGACCACATGAACGACCGAGCGCATCGGCCGCGCCTCGCCTCCGGGGTTCCGGGGCGACGGCACCAGGGTCCGGAGCGGCCAGCGGGCCGGCTGCGACTGGACGCTTCGGCTGTCGGACAATGCCAGGACGCTGGTCATGCTTCCGCTCTCCTATCCACCGCTCCCGAAGACGCAGCGGAATCGGAAATCCCCATCTCGATCCGGAGCCGTGACGAAATTTATCGGGCGGCGACCAGCTCGACCTCATCGGCGCGGCGGACCGGCCGGACCGGGCGGAGCTCGGCCACGGCGGCGGCGAAGCGCATCGCGTCGCCGGCCCGGAACTCGCCCGATATCCGCATCGCCGCCACCTCGGGATCGCGGATCACGATCGGCTCCCTGGAGTAGAGGTTGATCTGCGCCGCGGCCTCGGCGAGCGTCGCATCGTCGAAGTGGAGGAGGCCGCGAGTCCAGCCCGTCGCGCTTTCGAGCCCGGCCCCGATCGTTCGCACCGTCGCCCGGCCGCCCTGCTCGACGAAGCGCTGCCCCGGCTCCAGCGTGACCGGAGCGGCGCCGCCGTCGCTCGGGCCGACGGTCACCCGCCCCTCGAGCAGATTGACGGTGAGGGTGCCCGCAGCGAGTGCGACGTCGAAGCGTGTGCCGAGCGCGATGACGCTGCGGTCCCCGGCCGTGACCTCGAAGGGCCGGGAAGGATTCGCGGCGACGGCGAAGAAGGCGCGCCCCCGCGCCAGCTCGACCGACCTCTCGCCGTGCCCGACGGCGCGGCTGCCGGAGTCGAGAGTCATGGTGCTTCCGTCGGGAAGCCTGAACTCGCGCACCTCGCCCGGCGCCGACGCGTAGATCACGTCGGCGGGACGGGGGCCGGGACCTGGCCCGCCCGGGCCGCGGAAGAGCCAAAGCATCAGGCTCGCCCCGACCAGCAGCAGCAACAGCGCGGCCGCCGCGGCCGGGCGCCAGCTCGCCCGGCCGCGCCGGGCCGGAGCGAGCGCATGCGCCCGAATCGCGTCGAGCACCTCATGCCCCTCCGCCCCCGCGAACCAGCCCCAGGCCCGGTCCGCCCGGTCGAGTGCCCGGACATGGTCCTCGCCGGCGGCAAGCCAGGCGGAGAGCAGTTCCTCCTCGGCGGCCGTCAGCCCTTCCGCGCGCCGGGCGACGAACCAGGCTGCCGCCTCCCCGGGTTCCATGGCGTTCAGCCGCTCGAGAGTGAGCGCCTCACGGATCAAGGCGCTTCTCCATTTCCGCGCTGAGATGGCGAAGAGCCTTCACCAGATGCTTTTCCACCGCGCTGACCGAGATGCCCAGATGCGACGCCACTTCGCGGTAGGAATAGCCTTCCAGCCTGCGCAGCACAAAGACCGTCCGGGTGCGCTCCGGCAGGGACAGCAGAGCGGCGGCGGCGGCATCGAGATCCTCCCTCCCGCTTAAGACGCGTTCGGGATCGAATTCCTCACCGCCGTGGAGGTCGGAGTCGAAGGCGACGTGGAGATCGGCCCTGCGCGCCGAGCGGCGGCGGGCGCGGTCGGCGATGACGCTCGAGGCGGTTTTCAGGATATAGCCGCCGAGATGCTCGACCCGCTCCCCGCCGTCGCGAGCGACGATGCGGGCGAAGACGTCCTGGACCAGATCCTCGACTTCGAACTCGTCCCGGATCCGGCGGCGGAAGAAGCGGGTCAGCCAGCGCCGGACCGGCTCGGCCTCCCGAGCCAAGTTCGCGCGGTCCGTTCCGCCTTGTGCGCTCTCCCCCATCCGGGGGCAGTGTCTCACATCCGTCAGTAATCCGCTACGGCCGGACAAGGATCGCATCAAGGTGGGCGGGCCGGATCAACAGGCCTTCGGCACTTCGAGGCGCGCGAGGCTTCCGGTCGGCGAGAACCACCAGTCGACCGATCCGCCGAGCTCGCCGGCGATCGCGCGGGCCAGGCGCCGGCCGCGGCCCATCCTCGAATCGGGGCTGCCCCGGCCGCTGTCCGCCACCAGGCAGAGAATGATTCCGCGATGCTCGGTGACCCTGACCGCGATCGCGCCCGCGCCTCCGTCGAGCCCGTGCCGGCAGGCGTTGCGGACCAGCTCGGCGAGGATCAGCCCGATCCGCCACGCGGTATCGGGCGCCACCCTGATCTCATCCGTGCGCAAGGCGATCCGGACGCCGCGTTCGGCGAGCGACGCGCGCGAGAGCGAGGCGCACAGCTCGCCCAGATAGTTGGCCAGATTGACGGGGCCGTCCGGCCCCGGCGGTACCAGCGCGCGGTGCGCCTCGACATGGGCGCGCAGGCGCGCGGCCGCCTCGCCGATGGCGGCCTGTGCCTCGGGCGTGGACGAGCGTGCGGCCAGCGACAAAGCCGAGATCGCCTCGGCATATTCGTTGATCACCCGGTGGTTGATCTCGTCGACGATATGAAGCGGAAGGACCGGCCTTGTCCGTTCCGTACCCACGCATTCGACTGTCATGGCTCCGCCTCCCCGATCTTGCTGTTCGCGAGGAAGCCCGGCTAGGGGCGCGAGCGGCGGTCCTCCATTGGACTTAGGTCTAGGGAACACCTTGGCAGCGGGTCCCGCGCCAGGACCGGCCAGACGAGGAGATGCCCGCTTCGGCCGGACTATCCCAACGTATATCCGACACCTTCGTACAATGGCGGCCCGGTCGCGCCGGGCGCACCATCCTCCTCGCCGGCGAAGCTGCGCCGGAAGATCGCACAGGAGGAGGCTCATGCGCTCAGGAGTGAAGGGATCCGCCCGCCGCCGGTGGCTCGCCGCGTCGGCACTCGCCGGGGCTGTCGGGATCTTCGCCCCCGCCGCCGCGCGGGCCGAGACCGGCTCCGCTCCGGCCGGAGCCGCTGCGGCTTCGGCGGCCCAGGTAGCCCCGCTCCAGGCGGCCGCGACCCAAAGCGTCGGCCCCGAGGCTGCGCGTCCGGAGCGGAGCGGAGACTCTTCGATCCGCCCCTTCCGGTTCAGGGCGTCCGACGAGGCGCTCGCCGAGATGCGCCGGCGGATCGCGGCGACCCAATGGCCGGAGAAGGAGACCGTCGCCGATTCCTCGCAGGGCGTTCCGCTCGCGACCATGCGGAAGCTCGCCCGCTACTGGGCCACCGACTATGACTGGCGGAAGGCGGAATCGAAGCTGAACGCCTTGCCGCAGTTCGTGACGAACATCGACGGCCTCGACATCCACTTCATCCACGTCCGCTCCAAGCACCCGGACGCGCTTCCGCTGGTGATCAGCCACGGCTGGCCCGGCTCGGTGCTGGAGCAGATCAAGCTCGTCGGCCCGCTCACCGATCCCACCGCTCACGGCGGCAGGGCCGACGACGCGTTCCATGTCGTCATCCCCTCGATGCCGGGCTACGGCTTCTCCGGCAAACCGGCGAGCCCCGGCTGGGGTCCGGAGCGTATGGCGCGAGCCTGGGCCGAGCTGATGAATCGGCTCGGCTATGCCCGCTACGTCGCCCAGGGCGGCGACTGGGGCGCGTTCGTGGTCGATCAGATGGGGCTTCAGGCGCCTGCCGGCTTGCTCGCCGTCCACACCAACATGCCGGCGACGGTCCCGGCCGACGTCGACAAGGCCCTGCTCGCCGGAGCTCCGCCGCCCGCCGGCCTCTCGGACGAGGAGAAGCGGGCCTTCGACCAGCTGGTCAGGACGTTCAGGCAGGTCGACTATGCGCGGCTGATGGGCTCGCGCCCTCAGACCCTCTACGGGATCGCGGATTCGCCGGTCGGCCTCGCGGCCTGGCTGCTCGACCATAACGATGCCGACGGCCAGCCGGCGGCGGCGGTCGCCTCGGCCCTAGATCGCACGAGCAGCGCCGCGGGCGAGCTGACCCGCGACGAGATACTCGACAACATCACGCTCTACTGGCTGACCAATACGGGAGTCTCCGCGTCCCGCCTCTACTGGGAATATAAAGGCGGCTTCTTCAACGCCAAGGGAGTCAAGACGCCGGTCGCGGTCACCGTCTTCCCGGGCGAGCAATATGAGGCGCCGCGGAGCTGGACCGAGCGGGCCTATCCCAACCTCATCTACTACAGCCGGGCGCAAAAAGGCGGCCATTTCGCCGCCTGGGAGCAGCCCCGGATCTTCGCAGAGGAGCTCAGGGCGGCGTTCAGGACGCTGCGCTGAGCTTTTCGAGGACGCGGACGGGCCGAGCCCCAACCCCCTCCGCCCCCGTCCGCGTCCTCACCCGATTTTCCGACCCAAGGCCCATCGAGGAGAAACGATGATGTTCGAATCCCGTCCGCGTATCGGCAGGCGCGAATTGCTTGCGACCACAATGCTGGTGGGGGCGATCGGCGCCTGCCTTCCCGCCGCCGCCCAGGCGGCGACCACGCCGGCGCCCTCGATTGCCGCCGAGACCACGGTAGCGCCGGCATCCGCGGAGGCGACGGCGGCGGGCGCTTCGGCGGCAATTGCAGCCGCCGCACAGCCGGACGGGGATACTTCCATCCGGCCGTTCCGGGCGCACGTGTCCGAAGAAGCCGTCGCCGACATGCGCAGGCGGCTCCGGTCGACCCGCTGGCCGGACAAGGAAACCGTCGACGACAGGTCGCAGGGGGCGCAGCTGGCCAACCTGCAGCCGCTCGTGCGCTACTGGGCCACCGGTTACGACTGGCGCAAGGGGGAGGCGAAGCTGAACGCCTTTGCCCAATTCATGACCCGTATCGACGGCGTCGACATCCACTTCTTCCACGTCCGCTCGAAGCATCCGGACGCCCGGCCGATGATCATCACGCACGGCTGGCCCGGCTCGGTCTTCGAGCAGATCAAGCTCATCGAGCCGCTGACCGACCCTACGGCTCATGGCGGCCGAGCCGAGGACGCCTTCCACGTCGTCATCCCCTCGCTGCCCGGCTATGGCTTCTCCTCCCGGCCGACCGAAACCGGCTGGGGCGCGGAGCGAATCGCCCGGGCCTGGGACGTGCTCATGAAGCGGCTGGGCTACGGCCGCTATCTGGCCCAGGGCGGAGACTGGGGAGCGGCGGTCGTCGAGGCGATGGCGCGACAGGCGCCGCCGGGGCTGCTCGGAATCCACACCAATCTTCCGGCCGTCTTCCCGCCCGACGCCGCGGCGGCGATCGGGAGCCCCGGGCCCGGGCCGGCGGGCCTGTCCGACACGGAGCGGGCCGCGCTCGAGGACGTCCGGCGGTTCATCGGGAGCGGGGGCTGGGGCTATTACCAGATGATGACGGCCCGGCCGCAGGCGGTGGGCTACGGCCTCACCGACTCTCCCACCGGCCTCGCCGCCTACATGCTCGTCCATGGCGGGTTCGGGAAGTGGAACTACGGCGAGGATCCGAACCAGACCCCGACCGTGGACGAGGTGCTCGACAATTTCTCGCTCCACTGGCTGACCAACACCGTCGTTTCGGGAGCCCGGCTCTACTGGGAGAATCGGGACCAGAATCTGCTCAGCGCGGAGGCGCAGAAGACGCGCGAGATCAAGGTGCCGGTGGCCATCACCGTCTTCCCCGAGGACGATCTGTTCCGCGCGCCGGAAAGCTGGGCCCGCCGCGCCTTCCCGAGCCTGGTCTATTTCAACCAGGCCGAGCGGGGCGGCCATTTCGCCGCCTGGGAAGAGCCGCAAATCTTCGCCCGTGAGCTTCGGGCGGCCTTCAACTCGCTGCGCTGAAGGGAGGCACAGGCCATGAAAAGCTTCATCAAGACCCTTGCCGCAGTCGCGGCGGCCGCGGCTCTCGCGAACGCCGCCTCGGCCCAGACCGCCCGCGAGATACGCGGCGCCTCGCCCTATGACGAACTCAAGGGCGAGCCGCCGCCGAAGCTGGTGGTGGATCCGCCCTTCCAGGGACCGCTGAAGTTCGGCGTCTTCCAGGCCCAGTACCGGGTCGAGAATCTGCGCATCGTCCCGATCTTCGGGGAGGGCGCGCTCAAGGTGTCGCCGCGCGCCGGGCACCTGCACGTCACCGTCGACGACGGCCCCTGGTGGTGGGCCGACGCGAGCGACAACAATACGGTGGACGTCGCCAACCTGCCGCCGGGCCCGCACAAGGTCAGGATCCAGCTGGTCAACCCGAACCACGAGGTCTTCCCCGGGCAGGAGGTGACCTTGCACTTCACCATCCCCGAGCCCGCGGCGCCGGGACGCTAGCCGCCGTCCCTCATCCACCGTCTTCTGACCGGGAGAAAAAACCATGTCCCTACTTCGCTCGCAATCCGGGCGGCGCGACTTCCTCGTGACCTCGGCCCTCGCCGGCGCCCTCGGCACCCTGCTTCCCGCCGCCGCCCAGGCCGGCACCCCGCCGGCCGGAACCGCGACGGCAGCCGCGCCCGCGGCTCAGGCGGAGACGCCGTTCGCGGGAGCCGCGACGGTCGGCGCCGCGGCGCTCGGGCAGCATCCGGCACGCGATCCGTCGATCCGCCCCTTCCGCTTCCAGGCATCCGACGAGGCGCTCGACGATCTGAAGCGGCGGATCGCCGCCACCAAATGGCCCAGCCGGGAGCTCGTTCCCGACGCCTCCCAAGGCGTCCAGCTCGCGACCATGCAGAAGCTCGCCCGCTATTGGGAGGGGGATTACGACTGGCGCAAGTTCGAGCGGCGGCTGAACACCCTGCCACAATTCGTCACCGAGATAGACGGGCTCGACATCCACTTCATCCACGTCCGGTCCAGGCATCCGAACGCGCTTCCGATCATCATCACGCACGGCTGGCCGGGGTCGATCGTCGAGATGCTGAAGATCGTCGACCCGCTCACCAACCCTACCGCCCATGGCGGCAGCGCCGCCGACGCCTTCGACGTCGTCATCCCCTCGATGCCGGGCTACGGCTTCTCCGAACAGCCGGCCGAGCTCGGCTGGGAGCCGGTCCGGATCGCGCGCGCCTGGACGATGCTGATGAAGCGCCTTGGCTACAGCCGGTACGTCACCCAGGGCGGCGACTGGGGGGACCCGATCTCCGAGCAGATGGCGCTGCTGGCGCCGTCCGAAGTGCTCGCCGTCCACACCAACATGCCCGCGGCGGTGCCGCCCGAAATCCTGAAGGCGGCGCAGTCCGACTCTCCGCCGCCGGAGGGGCTCGGCGCCGACGAGCGCAGGGCCTACGACCAGCTCCGCTTCTTCTTCACCAAAGGCCTTTCCTACGCGCTGCAGATGGCGGGGCGGCCGCAGACGATGTACGCGCTCGACGATTCACCGATCGGGCTCGCGGCCTGGCTGCTCGACCATGACGCCCGCAGCTACGAACTCATCGCGAGGGCGTTCGACGGCGAGAAGGAGGGGCTGAGCCGGGACGACGTCCTCGACAACGTCACCCTCTACTGGCTGACCAACACCGGAGTCTCCTCCTCCCGGCTCTACTGGGAGAACAAGCTGCCCTTCTTCGCGCCGTTCGGCCTGAAGGCTCCGGTCGCGGTCAGCGCCTTTCCGGACGAGCTCTACCAGGCGCCGCGCAGCTGGGCCGAGAAGGCCTTCCCGAACCTCATCCATTACAACCGGCTGGAGAAAGGCGGCCACTTCGCCGCGTGGGAGCAGCCGGAGCTGTTCACGAAGGAGCTGAGGGCGGCGTTCAGGTCCGTCCGCTAGCCGTAAGGAGGCCGCCGTGATCGTTCGACTCGCCGCCGCGCTGCTGACCGCGATGATGCTCATGACCGGAACCGTCCGCGCGCAGCCGGCCGGCGACGAGTCGATCCGCCCGTTCAAGGTCGAGGTCCCCGAAAGAGAGGTGGCCGAGCTTCGGCGCCGGATCCGCGAGACCCGCTGGGCGGACCGGGAGACGGTGGGGGACAATTCGCAGGGCCTGCGCCTCGCCGAGCTGCAGGAGATCATGCGCCACTGGGGCGGCGCCTATGACTGGCGCGAGGCGGAAGCGAAGCTCAACGCCTTGCCGCAGTTCGTCACCCGAATCGACGGCCTCGACATCCACTTCATCCACGTCCGCTCACGGCACCGGGGCGCGCTGCCGCTGATCGTCACCCATGGCTGGCCGGGCTCGGTTTTCGAGCAGATCAAGCTGATCGGCCCGCTAACCGATCCCACCGCCCACGGCGGCAGGGCGGAGGACGCGTTCGACCTGGTCATTCCGTCCATTCCCGGCTTCGGCTTCTCCGGCAAACCGGCGGCGGCGGGCTGGAACATCGAGCGCATCGCCCGCGCCTGGGCCGTGCTCATGAAGCGGCTGGGCTATTCGCGCTACGTCGCTCAGGGCGGCGACTGGGGGGCGGCCGTCGCCGGGGCCATGGCCCGGCAGGCGCCGCCGGGCCTGCTCGGGATCCACGTCAACCTTCCCGCCGCCCAGCCGCCCGAAATCGCCGCCGCGATCGCCGCCGGCTCGCCGCCGCCGCCGGGCCTTTCCGCGAACGAGCTGGCGGCGTTCGAGGCGCTGAAGAGCTTCTTCCAGAAGAGCCGCGCTTATGCCGCGATGATGGGCACCAAGCCGCAGGTGGTCGGAGCGGCGCTGGCGGATTCGCCGGCCGGGCTGGCCGCCTTCACCTTCGACTATAACCGGCAGGAGCCGCTGCGGCTGCTCGATCGCGACGAATTCCTCGACTCGGTCACTCTCTACTGGCTGACCAACAGCGCCGCTTCGGCGGCCAGGCTCTACTGGGAGGAGGGCGGCCGAAGCGTCACCAACTCGGCCGGACAGAAGACCGGCGAAATCTCGCTGCCGGTGGCCGTGACCATTTTCCCCGAAGAGGTGTACAGGGCGCCGGAATCCTGGGTGCGGCGGGCCTATCGCAACCTCATCTATTTTCACGAGGTGGACAAAGGCGGGCATTTCGCCGCCTGGGGGGAGCCCGAGCTTCTGGCCGCCGAGCTTAGAGCCGCGTTCAAGAAGCTGCGCTGAAGGCCGCGCCTGCCCGGGGAGCATGGCGTCGCTGCATCGAATGATGCATCAACGTCCGGCAGGGTAAGAGGCGGCGGCTGGTCGATCGTGATGCATCTTCGGGGGAAAGTCACTCGGCAGGCGCTGCCGGGTGCCCCCGCGCGGGCCTGACCCATGGCTGAGCCCGCGGGCGATCCGGACGCCGGCCTGGTCTCCGCCGCCATGGCCGGCGACCGCGACGCCTTCGGCGAGCTTCTGCGGCTTCATTACGACCGGATCCACGGCCTCGCCTGGCAGCTGACCGGTTCGCGCGCGGATGCCGACGATATTTCCCAGGATGTCTGCTGCACGCTCGCCGAGAAGATCGGGAGCTTCAGGGGGGAGGCCAAGTTCAGCACCTGGCTTTGCGGCATCGTCGTCAATTCCTGCAGGGACCTTCGGCGCCGGCGAAGATCGTTCAGCGGGCTCACCGAGCGGCTCGCGGTGCTGGCCGGCCTCGCGCGCCCGCCGGACGGCCGCGACCTCTATGACGCCATCTGGCTGGAGAGCGCCATCGCCCGCCTGAGGCCGGCCTATCGCGACGCGGCGGTGCTCGTCGCCGGCCAGCAGCTCACCCATGCCGAGGCGGCCGAGATATTGGGGGTCGCGGAATCGACCGTTTCCTGGCGGATGCTCGAGGTCAGGCGCCTGCTCGCGGCCGAGCGCGGCGGCGGGGAAGGCGGCTGACGCCGAAAAAAACTTCCAAGGATTTCCCGCCGGGGCGCGTCCCAGTGACATGCGGACGAAATTGCGCCGCTGTCACCAGGGAGAGAATGAATGTCCAATCTGCGCAACGCGATCGCCGTCGGACTTGCCGCCGCCTCGCTCGCGGCCTGCTCCAAATCCGGCCTGGACGGCGCGTCGCCGCCGGCCGATCCGTCCGCCGCGGCAGAGCCCGCCGCGCCCGAGGAGGTCCTCGCCGAGGCCGATGTCGCCGTGGACGGCGACGTCGTCGTCACCGGCGCCAGGATCAGGCGGCCCAATCTCGAAACGAGCAGCCCGGTCATGTCGATCGGCGGCGACGAGATCGTCTCGTCCCACGCCCGGCGCGCCCCCGGAACCGCCCACGCGCCCTATGTCGGCCGCGACCGCTTCACCTCCGTCGCGCAGAACGGCTTCAAGGTCGCCGCCGAGGAGCCGGTCTCGACCTTCTCGATCGACGTCGACACCGCTTCCTATTCCTTCGTCCGGGCCTCGCTGAACCGCAACGTGCTTCCGCAGCAGGCTGCGGTCCGGACCGAGGAGATGATCAATTATTTCTCCTACGATTATGCCGCTCCGCGAAGCGCCGCTCAGCCGTTCAGCAGCAACATCGCGGTGTTCCCGAGCCCCTGGTCGCCGGGGCGCAAGCTGGTCAGGATCGGGATCAAGGGCTATGCCGTTCAGCGCTCCACCCGCCCCCGCGCCAATCTCGTCTTCCTGATCGACACGTCGGGATCGATGAACGCGCCCAACCGGCTGCCTCTGGTCCAGCAGTCGCTCTCGATGCTGCTCGATCAGCTGAGCCCGCAGGACAGCGTCGCCATCGTCGCTTATGCCGGCACCGCGGGCACCGTGCTCGAGCCGACTCCGGCAAGCCAGAAGGGCAGGATCCGGGCGGCGATCGATCGGCTCGGGGCAGGCGGCAGCACCGCCGGAGCCGAGGGCATCCGCCAGGCCTATGCGCTTGCCGAGCGCAACCTCGACCCCAACGGCGTCAACCGGGTCATCCTGGCGACCGACGGCGATTTCAACGTCGGCATCACCGATCCGGGTGAGCTCAAGGGCTTCGTCGAGCGCGAGCGCGGCAAGGGCGTTTTCCTCTCCGTCCTCGGCTTCGGCATGGGCAATTACAACGATGCGCTGATGCAGACGCTCGCCCAGAACGGCAACGGCGCCGCGGCCTACATCGACACCGTCGCCGAAGCCCGCAAGACGCTGGTGGAGGAAGCGACCTCGACCCTGTTCCCGATCGCCAAGGACGTGAAGATCCAGGTCGAGTTCAACCCGGCGACGGTCGCCGAATACCGGCTGGTCGGCTACGAGACCCGGATGCTCGCCCGCGAGGATTTCGACAATGACAAGGTCGACGCGGGCGACGTCGGCTCGGGCCAGAGCGTGACCGCGCTCTATGAGATCGTCCCGGTAGGCGGCCCGCGTGCGATCGGAGACGGGCGCTACTCCGCTCCGGCTCCCGCCCTCGGCCGTATCGCGAGCTCCGAATACGGTTTCGTCAAGATCCGCTACAAGCTGCCGAAATCCACGGCCAGCCGGCTCATCTCGACTCCGATCTCGCGGAGCCGGGAGGTGCGCCGCTTCGCGGACGCCCCGCGCGACGCGCGCTTCGCCGCCGGAGTCGCCGCCTTCGCCGAGCTGCTTCGCGGCGGCCGCTACGTCGGATCGATGGGCTATGACGACGTCCTCCGGGTCGTGTCGGCGGCTCGGGGCGAGGATCCGTTCGGCTACCGGTCCGAGCTGATCCAGCTCGTTCAGGCGGCAAAGGCGGCGCCGTCCCTCGCGGGACAGGGCAACGGCACGGAGTGAGCCGGTGCGGGAAGCCCCTCTCCCGCCGGGATGGGAGAGGGGAACAGGCCGTTGGAAGATCGTGCGTTCGACCGGTCGGCGCTTTCGTTATAAGGTCGGCCTGATGCGCCTTCTCCGGCTTTGCAGCTCCCCTCGAACGGACCGCCCTGGCGCGGGCGGCGAGCCGTGACGGGCGACGACGAGGAAATCGCCGCCTCGCTGCCGCGGCCCCCGCTGCCGGCGCCGGCAAGGCGCGAAGCCGCCATCGCCGAGGCCATGCGCCGCTTCCACGGCGGTGACGCCCGGCCCGCGCCGGCCGCCGGAGGCGGTCGCCCGGCGCGGCCGGCATCCTGGTGGTCCGGTCCGAGGCGGCCCTATGCGGGTGCCCTCGCCGGAGCCTTCCTCGTCGCGGTGATCGGCCTGCCGTTCGTCTGGACCGCGTTCGACGATTATGCCTCGGACGACGGCCGCCGGACCCCGCCGAGCGTGGAAGCGCCCGCCCGGGAGCCGGTCATGGCCGATGCGGTCCCCTCCGCCGATTCCGCCGCGCCGGCGCTAGGCGGAGAGGCCGACACGCCGGACGCGGCGGGAGAAGTTGCGGCCGCCGGTCCGGCGCCTCCCGGCCGAGCCGATCCGGCTCCCGCGGCGGCTCGCGGTCCGGCCGACCCGGCCGCCGGCGAAAGTGAAGAGTCCGCGGCGGCTGCTGCTGAGTCGGAGGATAGCGCGATCACGGTCACAGGGTCGCGAATCCCGCGACCGAATCTGGAATCGTCGGTCCCGGTGACGTCGGTCGGGGGCGACGAGATCGCCGTCACCGGCAGGCGCGCTTCGAGAGCGGCGCGGAGGGGCGAGTGGAACGCCTGCACGGTCGAGGATCCGGGCCGAAACCTCGACCGCTGCCGCAGGTCGATCGATCCGGCGGCGAAAGGTGCCCGCGGACGGACCGAGGCGCATCTCGCCGACGGCCTCTCACGCGCCTGGACGGGAGATCTCGAAGGCGCGACGGCGGCGCTGGACCGGGCGATCGAGCTGGCGCCGCGATCCTCGGCCGCTTATCTCAACCGAGGCCTCGCCTGGCGCCGCCGCGGCGACCTCGACCGCGCCCTCGCCGATCTAGACCGGGCCGTCCGCTACGCCCCGCGCGACGCGCGAGCTTATTATTATCGCAGCCTCGTCCTGCGCGACCGCGGCGACCGCCGCCGTGCCCGGGCCGACGAGCAGAGAGCCGTCGCCCTGGATCATCGTTACGCCCCCCTGGTGGAGGGGTGGCGCTAGATGATGATCGTCTTTTGATTGATTGATCCGTCATTGCGAGGAGCGAAGCGACGAAGCAATCCAGCCGAGCTCCGCGGCGGGCTGGATTGCTTCGCTTCGCTCGCAATGACGGAGTGAATCAGTCGATCATCTCCAGGCTGTATCGATCACGCCGCCAGGGAGGCGTTGTCGATCACGAAGCGGTATTTGACGTCGCTCTTCTGCATCCGGTCGTAAGCCTGCTCGATCCCGTCGGCACGGATCATCTCGATGTCGGCGACAATGCCTTTCTCGGCGCAGAAATCGAGCATCTCCTGAGTCTCGGCAATGCCGCCGATCAGCGAGCCGGCGATCGATCGGCGGCCGAAGATCAGCACGCCGACGTTGGGCGAGGGGTGGGCATGCTCCGGCACTCCGACGAGGCAAAGCGTCCCGTCGCGCTTGAGCAGCTGGGTGAAGGCGTCGAGATCGTGGCTCGCCGCGACGGTGTTGAGGATGAAGTCGAAGCTGCCCGCATGGGCCTGCATCGCCTCCGCGTCCCGCGAGACGACGACTTCGTCGGCGCCGAGGTCGAGCGCGTCCTGCCGCTTGCTCTCGGACGTGGTGAAGGCGACGGTGCGAGCGCCCAGCGCATGGGCGAGCTTGATCCCCATATGGCCGAGCCCGCCAATGCCGACGATGCCGACCTTCTTGCCCGGGCCCGCCTGCCAGTGCCGAAGCGGCGACCAGGTGGTGATGCCGGCGCAGAGCAAGGGCGCGACCGCGGCGAGCTGCTCCTCGGGATGCCGGATGGCGAGCACGAACCTCTCGTCGACGACGATCCGCTGCGAATAGCCGCCGAGCGTATGCCCCGGCGCGTCCGGGGTCGGCGAATTGTAGGTGCCGGTGAAGCCGTTCTCGCAAAATTGCTCAAGCCCCTCGGCGCACGAAGCGCAATGCTGGCAGCTGTCGACCAGGCAGCCGACGCCCACGGCCTCGCCCACCGCGAAACGGGTCACCTTGCCGCCGACGGCGCTGACATGGCCGACGATTTCGTGGCCGGGAACGCAAGGGTAGATCGTGCCCGCCCATTCCGACCGCACCGTGTGGAGATCCGAATGGCAAACTCCGCAAAAGGCGATGTCGATCTGGACGTCGCGGGGGCCGGGTGGGCGGCGCTCGATGTCGATCGGCTCGAGCGGCCTGTCGGCGGCGGCAGCGGCATAGGCTTTGACGGCCATGATGAATTCCCTCGTCTTGTGAATTGCGCGCGGGATGCTGGATTCTCCCGCCGCTTCACTCAGATAGGGAGTGTGCAGCCTAGCGATTAGACGCTAGGAACCGCATGAAGCTATATCCGGAATTCATCAATGCGCCGCGAGGAGCTGGTCGATCTCAACGCCTTCCTGGCAGTGGCGGAGGAGCGCAACTTCACGCGCGCGGCGGCCCGGCTGGGCACATCGCAATCGGCGCTGAGCCACACCATACGCCGGCTCGAAACCCGGCTCGGAGTCCGGCTCCTGGCCCGCTCAACCCGGAGCGTCGCTCCGACCGAAGCCGGCGAGCGCCTGCTGCGGACGCTGCGGCCGGCCCTCGACGACATCGCCGCCGAGCTGGCTTCCCTCACCGAGCTTCGGGAGAAGCCGGCCGGAACCATCCGAATCACCACGCCCGAACATCCGGCCGAAGCGATCCTGTGGCCGGTCCTGGCCAAGCTTCTTCCCGATTATCCGGACATCAAGGTCGAGCTCAGCGTCGATTCGGGCCTAACCGATATCGTCACCGAACGCTTCGATGCCGGGGTCCGGCTGGGCGAGCAGATCGCCAAGGACATGATCGCGCTTCCGATCGGCCCCGAGATGCGCATGGCCGCGGTGGCGGCGCCCTCCTACTTCGCCCGGCGACCGACGCCGCGGACGCCGCACGATCTCGCCCAACATGACTGCATCAACCTTCGGCTGCCCACTTTGGGCGGCTTCTACGCCTGGGAATTCGAGAAGGAGGGGCGCGAGCTTCGCGTGCGGGTGGAAGGGCAGCTCGCCTTTAACAGCGTGGCGATGATCCTCAAGGCCGCCAGGGCCGGCTTCGGCCTCGCCTTCCTGCCGGAAGACCATGTCCGGAACGATCTTGCTCAAGGCACCCTGGTGCGGGTGCTGGAAGACTGGTGTCCGCCCTTCGCCGGCTATCATCTCTATTATCCCAGCCGCCGCCAGCCGACTCCGGCCTTCCTCCTGCTCGTCGAGGCGCTGAGGTACCGCGCCGGAGCCTGAGCCACGGCTCGCGGCCGTGCCCCCCCCTCAGGCCTAGAAGGCGAAGTCCGGATTGGCCGTGGCGCCAATCATCTCAGGCTCGTTGCCGGTGCCCATGATCTGGAAGTCGACGAAGGTGGTCGTTCCATCGACGCTCTGGACGAAGAACACTTCCCCGTAGGTGTTGGTGTCCTGGAACTCATCATGGGCACTCGATGCAGTGTAGGTCCAATTGCCATTCTCGTCGATGGTGAAGGTGCCGTAGACGCCCTCCTGAGTTCCGGCGACGAACAGCTCGGGGCTGTCGACGTCCGAGATGGTGAGGGTACCCGAGGTCGAGATATCCTCGGCCGAGTCGCCCTCCGTGAGCTTCACATATTCGGAGGAGAGCACGGCCGGGTCGTTGGTGCCGGTGATGAGGACCTCGACGGTCGCGGTGCTGAAGCTGCCGTCCGCGAGCCGGATCGTATAGGTGAAGCTGTCGGTGGCCGTCTCGCCCTCGGCAAGATAGTCGAACCCGGTTCCCGGCTTGTAGACGACCATGTGCTGAATGCCGGTGGTCTGCACCGTCGCGCCTGAAGGCAGTATCGCGCTTCTGAATTCGTTGGTCGGATCGTTCTGGTCGAGCGAAAAGATCGTGCTTGCCGAGCCGCGATCGTTGGCGAGGACGTCGATGACGACGAACTGGTTCTCGCCCGTCGTGGCGCTGTCGTCCTGGGCGTGGGCTTTGAAGTGGACCTTGGTCTCCTTGGACATGGCTGTCTCCTCCCTGATGCGCGGACAGGTGGGGGCGCCGGAGCCTGCGCTCCCGCGGGCCCCTGCCTCGGCGCCGAGAAGAACCTGCGCGGTCAGGCGGATGTTCCTGCCGGCCCGAAGCGGATCTGACGGTGTCCCGGTTTGAAACGCTCTCGACGGGCGCTCCGGCCTCGGCCATTGTCGGCGCATGGTCACGGGGGGTCTGGACAGCGTCGGCGAAGCGGTGACGGGCGGACTTGCCGCCCGGGCCGTCGAGCCGGCGGCCGGTGAAGGATCGCGCGAGGAGGAGGGTGCCTGCCTCAATTGCGGCACGGCGTTGGTCGGTCCGCACTGCCATCAATGCGGGCAGGCGGCGCACGTCCACCGAACGCTCACCGCCTTCTGGCACGATCTGGCCCACAGCGTCCTCCATTTCGACGGCAAATTGTGGCGCACTCTGCCGCTGCTGGCATGGCGGCCCGGCGAGCTGACCCGGCGCTATGTCGCGGGTGAGCGCGCTAGCTTCGTGTCGCCGATGGCACTGTTCCTGTTCTCGGTATTCCTGATGTTCGCCGTCTTCTCGACGATCGGCGGACCCGTTGGGGGCGGCTCCACGACGAGCGTGGAGCAGACACCCGCCGACGAGCGAGCCGAGGCCGAGCGGGAATTCCGCGAAGCGCGCGCCAGAGACGTTGGGGAGCTGAACCGGCTTCGCGCCGAACGGACGCGCCTCGCGGCGGCCAAGCGCCCGACCGCCGACATCGACACCCGTATCCAGCGCCTCGAGGCGCAGCTCGCGCTCCAGGAGCGGGTGTTCAGGCAGACACTGGCTCTGCTCAAGGGCGAGGAGCAGGAGGAAGCCGCGGAGGCGAAGGCCAGGAAGGCCGGCGTGGTGAAGCGGGCGGCGGAGAGCGCGGAGAAGGACGAGTTCGTGCTCATCTCCGGCGCGGGCCCAGTCAACCAATGGTTCAACGACGCCTTCAAGAAGGCCAGCGCCAACCCCTCGCTGCTCATCTACAAGCTGCAGAGCAACGCCTACAAATTCTCCTGGGCGCTGATCCCGATCTCGGTGCCGTTCCTGTGGCTGCTGTTCCTGCACCGGCGCCGCTACCGCCGCTACAAGGCCTACGACCACACCGTCTTCGTCACTTATTCCATCTCGTTCATGAGCCTGGCGGTGATCGCGCTCAGCGTCCTTCGCCTGCTGGGCTTTCCCGAGGTCATCGCGGGTTTCGCGATCACCTTCATTCCGCCGATTCACATCTACCGGCAGCTTCGCGGCGCCTACGAATTGTCGCGCTGGAGCGCCTTGTGGCGGACCTTCGTGCTGATCAACTTCGCCTTCATCGCGGCCAGCCTCTTCTTCACCCTGCTGCTCGCGCTGGGCCTGCTCGGCTGATTCAGGCCCGGCAGGGATATTTGCGGGCGAGGAACGCGCGCAGCGCGTCCCCGACCTGGACGCGCGGGCGCTGCGCGACCGGAATGGTGCGGAAGGCGGCGAGAAGCTCATTGCTGCCGAGACGCTGATTGGCGGGCGGGCAATAAGCGGGCTTGCGGCCGGCCCTCTGGGCGGTCAGCCGCTCGGCCCGGAGCAGCTTCGATTGCGCCAGGATCTCGTTCTTGAGCAATTTATAGTCGCTCGACATCAGCGCCATCATCCCCTTCTTCTGCAGGGCGTCGGCCTTGGCGAGGAAAGTCGCGACGTCCATCGCGTTGGCGGCGGCGAGCGGAACGATCGCCAGCAGGGTGGCGGCAAACAGCTTCTTCTTCACTCTTTTTCCTTCCCGCGTGACTTGGGGAAGGGAGCGGCCGCCGGCTGAACCCGGCTTGAACGCGGAGAAGCGTCAGCGCCGGAGCGTCGCGGCGAAGCAATCCGCCGGCCGAAGGCCGCTTCGGATTGCTCCGCTAAGCTCGCAATGGCGGCGGGGTCAGGCGCCCTGCGGAGCCGGACCGCCGATGCCGCCGCCGCGCGGCCGCCGCGTGGAGGGGATGGAGGTGCCCGAGGCGGGGATGAGCGGACGGCGGTTATCGGGATCCTCGCGGCCGATATCCTCGCCCCTGATCGCCTTTTTCGCCTCCTCGCCGGTCAGGGTCTCATATTCCAGAAGGGCGCCGGCGAGGCGGTGAAGCTCGTCGAGATTCTCGGTGAGGACCTTGCGCGCCGTCGCCTCGGCCTCCTCGATCAGCCGGCGAACCTCGCTGTCGATCAGCCGCGCCGTCTCCTCGGAGACGCTCTGGCTGCGCGCGACGCTGTGGCCGAGGAACACCTCCTCCTGGTTGTCGCGGTAGCGCAGCCAGCCCAGCTTGGGCGACATGCCATATTCCATCACCATCGAGCGCGCCATGTCGGTCGCCTGCTGGATGTCGTTGGAGGCGCCGGTGTTGAGCTCGTCCTGGCCGTAGATGAGCTGCTCGGCGATCCGGCCGCCGAAGCAGAGCGCGAGCCGCGCCTTCATCTGCTTCATCGACATCGAATAGCGGTCGCGCTCGGGCAGGTTCCAGGTCACGCCCAGCGCCCGGCCGCGCGGGATGATCGTCACCTTGTGAAGCGGATCGCAGCCCGGAACGTGGAGCGAGACGAGGGCGTGGCCGGCCTCGTGATAGGCGGTCGCCTTCTTCTCATCCTCGGTCATCACCATGGACTTCCTCTCGGCGCCCATCATGACCTTGTCCTTGGCCAGCTCGAACTCGCTCATGGCGACGAGGCGCTTGCCCTTGCGGGCGGCGAGCAGCGCCGCCTCGTTGACGAGGTTGGCGAGGTCGGCGCCGGAGAAGCCCGGCGTTCCGCGCGCGATCGTGCGCGGGTCGACGTCGGGCGCCAGCGGCACCTTCTTCATGTGCACGGCGAGGATCTTCTCGCGGCCCTCGATGTCGGGGCGGGGAACGACGACCTGGCGGTCGAAGCGGCCGGGCCGGAGCAAGGCGGGGTCGAGAACGTCGGGCCGGTTGGTCGCGGCGATGATGATGATGCCCTCGTTCGCCTCGAAGCCGTCCATCTCGACGAGCAGCTGGTTGAGCGTCTGCTCCCGCTCGTCATTGCCGTTGCCCAGCCCCGCGCCGCGATGCCGGCCGACCGCGTCGATCTCGTCGATGAAGACGATGCAGGGGGCGTTTTTCTTGGCCTGCTCGAACATGTCGCGGACACGGCTCGCGCCGACGCCGACGAACATCTCGACGAAGTCGGAGCCGGAGATGGTGAAGAAGGGCACGTTGGCCTCGCCGGCGACGGCCCGCGCCAGAAGCGTCTTGCCGGTGCCCGGAGCGCCGACCAGCAAAGCCCCCTTGGGGATCTTGCCGCCCAGCCGGGCGAACTTGGTCGGATCCTTCAAAAAGTCGACGATCTCCTGAAGCTCCTCGCGCGATTCGTCGATCCCGGCGACGTCGTCGAACGTCACCCGCCCCGATTTCTCGCTCAGCAGCTTGGCCTTGGACCGCCCGAACCCCATCGCGCCCGAGCCCGCGTTCTTCTGCATCTGCCGCATGATGAAGAAGGCGATTCCGAGGATGAGAAGGAAGGGCAGCGACTGGTAGAGCAGGATCAGCCACACCGAAGTCTGAGCCTCCGGCTCGCCCTGGAACGACACGCCCTTCTCGCGAAGCCGCGAGGTCAGCTGCGGATCGGGAATGAAGTTGGTCCGGAACGCGTCGCCGTTGGTCAGCTTGCCGGAGATCACCTCCTTGCCGATCGACACCTCCTTGACGCTGCCCTCGTCGACACGGTTCAGGAACTCCGAATAGGCCATGGCCGTCCCGGCCCCGGACCGCGACGAGCCGCCGTCGACGACCTGAACGAACAGGATGAGCGCGAGCAGGATCCCGGCCCAGATGAAGAGGCTCTTCATCCAGGGGTTGCCGGAGGGGTCCTTGGGGTCGGGCTTGCGGGGGTTCTGGTCGGACATGAAGCTTCCCATGAAAGTGGTACTTCCATGGGGTCCCGCGACAGAAGGGGAGCCCGGCGAGTACCGTTCGTTCGATATGTTCCCGCCATAAATAGGATTTCGCGGCGAAAGCGCAATCCATCGACCGGCTCGGGACAGGCTTAGGCGCGGCAGGTGAACATGCGCTTACGGCGAGCCGCCACATAGCCATTTCGGATTTATGCTACTACATAATTGCGGCAGCGTCCGATCGCCGGTATTCGACCCGGGTGGAGATCGGCTTCGATCCGGCGAAGCGGGCTTGGACGCTCGAGCGTCGCGGGCTGGATTTTGCGGATGCCGGGAGGGTGTTCGCCAGTCCGGGGATCACGGTCGAGGACGATCGCTGCGATTATGACGAGGACCGCTATCTGACTTACGGGCGGCCGGGCGGTCGGCTCGTCGCGATCGTCTGGACGCCGCGCGACGAGGTTCGTCATGTTGAGGCGTCTGGTTCGTCCCCCGGACGAACCTTAGCAGGCGCCTCGATTCGATGAGAAAGGCCAATGAGCGAGAGCAAAGGAAATACGGATCCCAATTGGGTTGATCCCGATGTCGATCCCGACGAGGCGCCGGAATGGCCGGACGAGGTCTGGGATCGGGCCGAGATCGCCGTCGGCGGCAAGGTGATCCGGCCGGCGGCGGGCAGCTTGACCCGCGCCTTCACTCTCGAGGAAATCCGCGCCCGTCGCGGCCGGCCGCCGCTCGGCCAGGCCGCGAAGGTCCAGCAGTCGCTTCGGCTGTCTCGCGAGGTGCTCGACCATTTCAGGGCGACCGGGCCGGGCTGGCAGGCGCGGATCGACGAGGTGCTTCGGCGGCATGCGCAGAAGGCGGCGACGCGGGCCGATCAGGGCGTGGCGGACGAGCAGGACGGGTTTCGCGGCGAGGAGGAGGACGAGTAGCTGTCCTCTCCGTCATGCTGAACTTGTTTCAGCATCCAGGGGGGAGCCGCTCCGCGACCTGGCGTCATTGCATCGCGCGCGTTTTCTCAAAGGCGCTGCCTTCTGGATTTTTTGGGGGAAGGCGCGAAGGCACGACGTAGAAAGGGGAGATTTTCCGGGGCTTTGGCAATGTCGCCCGGCTTGTAGCGGGGGGCAAACGGGGGATTATGGTTCGGGGAAGAGTTGGGGTGGCCAGCGGCGTTCGAGGAGGGTGGGGTGAGACGTCTATCAGGCCACAACTTTGCTGGCAGCCATTGAGAATTTCCGCCGGCTCACCTTTGAAGTGATGAAGCTGAATTCGACCTCGTCGGCATCGGTCAGCAATCCGGATTCGCGAATCTCTTTGAGGGTGCTCAAGACTTCGGCTTGCGCTATTTCGCCCGCCTCATATCGCGCGGCTTCCATATAGCCGCGTGTGACCGGATGTGGCAGCGGCGCGCTGCAATTGAATACATCGAGCGTTGCTTTCGTCTCCTTCAGGACACGCAACAATTGCGGCGATTCGTTCGACAGCCGACCTTGCAGATAGTGGCGCAGGAGTTCGGCTCCGAGACGGTTGACAGCGCCTTGACGGACAACCTTCTCAACGAGAGCGACGTCGTGCCCTTGGCCGGAAAACTCGTCGCCGAAGCGAAGAACGACGTCCTCCAGCTCGCGCACGGCGTCATCGAACTGGGACGGAAGGTCGCCGGCCACGAGATCCCAGGATTCCAGAGGCCGGTCGGCCCTGGGTACCAGGTTGACGATCGCCTGAACCACACAGGCGGAGATCAGGAGGGTCGCTCGCTCCACGGCATCCCTCAGTCTTACGACGGGATCGACAAAGTTGGTTGCGATGTTCCGACTAAGCACGCGCTCGGCCTCGCTGATTTGATCCTCGGAGCGGAGCATCATTCTCAGGCTCAAGGCGCGGCAGTAGTTCGCTTCGCGCCTTAGAAGGCGTCCCGGCGGCCCCGGCGGAGATATTTCCTCGCACCGCTGGGCGCAGGCATAAGCCGATTCCCAAGCCTGCACTCCCAGATAGATGCTTGACGCCAGCAGCTGGCCCTGAGGGTCATCCCAACTTTCTCGAAGCGCGTTCGCCACTGCGCTAATGATCTTTGGCAGGTCCTCGTTTGGAATGGCGTCAATCAGGTCGGTCCAGGTCTTGCCTCGAAAACGAGGCCCGATGTGGAGCCGGACTTCCCGAAGCAGGTCGACACCAACGATCTTGGTCGGTGCCCTTGCCTCGGCTTTAGCCTTGATGTCGCCTTTCGCAAGCAGCTTGGCGATGTGCTCGAAGGCGATGGCAGACATGTTCAGGGTGTGATCTTGCTTGATCTCGGCAATGCGCGACGTGATGACTCCGCCTGCGGCCTCGGCGATCCGCTCTTTCGCGAAAATGGCTGCGACTTCCTTCGGCTCCGGTTCCGGAAGCTCGTCGATTAGAAGTTGTGCGTTTACGATACCCATTTTCTCGGCAGCTTCACTCCAGCGGCGGACATTGTTCTGGAGCTCCCAATGACGAGCCCAGCGGCGTCCGCCGGTCCTGCCGCTAAGCTCGCCTGAGGGGAACAGCGCGGCAATCGCTCCCTCCACTTGAAGGAATACTTCCCGCAAGTCGCCCGGAGCGTCGGCAGGGGGCTTGCGGCCGGCGCCCTGCGAATGCCTGTGCATAGCGGAGAAGTTGATCAGCGGGTTGTAGACCAAAGGCGATCTCACGAAACTCGGTATCCCCTCCCGCCGAAGCGATTTTGCCCGGCTTCTCGAGGCACTGAGAATGGCCGCATCCGAGGTAATGAACAGAAATCTTTTGCTTGGGCTCGGCCCGAGGGCTTCAGGATTTTCGCGATACAAAGCCTCTATGCAGGCGAGCGTCTTCGCGTCAGCATCCAGATTGTGCGTAAGCTTCGTCGATATCGTCTCATCACCGCTGGTGTTAGGCGGTTCTCTGTGATCTTCGATGAGGTAGCGCCATTGCCTGTAATCGTCACTTCGGGTGCGATTAACCACGCTGTTCCACAATGAAGCAGCCTCGGCGCCGCGCACGCGGGGCTTATTACGTTGGAAAAGCCGAGCCAGCCGGGCACTCACGCCGAGAGCGTCCCTGATCTCGCTGAGGAGTTCGGTTAGACCCACGTCCGTGGCCAAGGCGATGACGTCCTCCGGACGGTCTGCAAGTTCCCGCAATTGGGGGAGCATCCGGAGAAGCTCCTCGCGCGCATCCTGTGCCCGCTGTGCGACATCTTTCGTGGCCTGCCTCGCAACCCCATGAACCTGCCGAACCATCTCATTCCAATGCGGCGGAGTCATGAACAAAGGGGAATCTTGGCCGGGCAGTCCGCCCGACAGGATGAACCGTACGGTGAGATCCTGACTTATCTTTGCGGAGTCGTCATCCATCAACCGCTGCAATGACAGCACCAGCTTCAGGCGATCAGCTTCAGCCAACAGGTACGAAAGGACAATGTTCGAATCGACGAAATAGACGATTTTGCCGCGCTTCGAGAAAGTCGTGTCGCTGCGGTTGGTGGAAATTGCTTGCTGAAGCCTGTCGGCAAACAGAAAATAGTTGCGAAGCTCAAAGGCGCTTTGCGAGGTCGTGCTGGTTGATTGCCTAGGCATAAGCTTCCTCGAAAGGCTGAAACGATTCGAAGCTGACTGTTCCGGATTCCGACTCCTCGGTATCCCTCATGGCGCGCAGCAGCGCCTCGGGCGTGGCTTCCCTTCCGACCATTCCAAGATGTCGAGCAACGATGCTGGCGAGCACGTTTGCGCGAAAGGCGCCGTTCTCCAGCGCTTCCACGATCTCGTCCTTCCATCTGGTCCTGATCGCCGTCCAAGCTTCGGCCGGTGTGAAGGCGCCCTTGGCTCGCGCAGCCCGATCGTCGGCAGCCTTGGCAAAGCCGAGATCCACGATCAGAACAGTAAGATCGGCCGCCCAGATTCTTGGAAAGGTCGAGTGAAGATGCTCGAAGAAACTGATCTGCAGATTTGTAACGGGTTGAATCGATGCAACCGCAGACGCGACTGCACGGACGAGCCGCTCCGTCTCCTTCTGTCGAAGCGACTTGGCGTGGCCGAGAAATTGGCGTGCAACCGCCGCGATGCTGGGCTTTAGGTTCAGCCCACTCAGCAGCATCCATAGGCCGCTGAAGAAGGCGGCATCATTCTGTTCGATCGCCCTCCCATCCATCAGGTATGAAACTATGGCGCGCTCGACATGGGCAGGAGCAGGGAGTGCGGGATTGTCACCCTCCAATAGCGCTCCGGCGAGCTGACCCAATGGCTCGTGTTCCAGTGACACTTCCACTGGATCGAATGCGAAACGTCGAGCAGACGATCCTTCAGAATTCTGATACAGGGCAAATCCCTTTCGGAGCCACTCGATAACCTCCCGGTCATTCCAGTCATGGGTCCGCTCGAGGTACCCCATCGATTGAGCTGCGGCCGTCGCAGGGAGCTTCATGGATTCCCTCCCGAAGAGGCGATGAGGTTGGCCAAGCGCTCGATCACGTCGTCCAATGAGACGCCGTCTGGAAGCATCAGCTTGTGCAGATATGTGCAATCGAGATGAATATTGAGAGGCGGCGCCTTGCCTACATACTGGCAGGAAACATGATCCGGCGAATACCAATAACCCCTGGAGACGATCTCCGGACCGCCTTCCAGATCGGAGGTTGGGGATGCGGCGGAAGCGCGTACCTTCGCTATATCTATGGTGGAGCCGCTGGTTTCGCTCGCATAGGATGCGCTGGAACGATGCTTATAGAGTTTGTTGTCGAATCCATCAAACACAGTCGGACGATGCGCGCGTAGCTCCTGCGATGGCAAGCGCCGCTTCGTCTTGAAGAGAAAGAGGGGCTGTTTCACCCTGAAATGCCCCAGACCGAGCCAATCGCGAAGCGGGCCGGCAAGTTCCTTGGTCGGCGGAGCGGGGTCTGGCAGCGATTGCCTGAACGGGCGCCACCTCGAATACCACGAGGGTCCGAAACGCGGGGATCCGGTGACCGGATTCATGAAGGATCGGGCCAGGGCAAAGCGGATGCCGTTGCTTTCGTCGCTCAGGAATTCTGCAAGCCATTCTGCTCGTTCGTCTCTAATGCCCGTCAGGGGCCCGTCCAAGCTCGCCACCCCAAATAGTGTCCGGACATCGTTATCCGTCAAGCCGGACGTAGAGCGCACCGAATGGACGAGGTCCGCATAAGATCGAACGGTTATCCATTGCCCAATCACATCCTCTGTGAGTGGTCCACGAAACTGATATGTGTCGGGGTCGCCGAACACGACGTCGCTGAACTGTTCGAGAAAGGCTCGCCATGATGTCAGCCCGGACCCGCTGAGATTCGCCGTACCTCTAATAGCCTTATCAACCAACGGCAGCTGCAAGTCGCGCTGCGCCAGTGCATCGGACAAGTTGATGAGAAAGCGTTTGCCTGCTTCCGCGGAGGAGGCTGCCTTCAGAACTTGTCGTAAATCGCTTATCATTCTCGCGAAGGGCATAGTCTGTCCTTCGAGCGTATGTCTATAAGGGAGCTTGATGCCTATGCGTGGCCATCGATCTTTTCTGGCTGGACCATCGTGCAGCGCCCGCGATCGCCGCTAGCTATGAGCGTGACGAAGCATGGCGGCGGTACCGTACCCCAAGCCTTAATCCCGACTCTGGCTCAGAGACTATCAGTCCGCTCGTGAAGATTTCCGACTTCACCGCTTGTGATTGCTGTCGCGCTCGTGATTGGGGAAGGACTATCAGTGGAACGAAGAGATGATTGATCTAGTATCAACCCGCGGTTCGGCCCCACGGGATTGAGGCGCAGGCGCGGGAAAGCCGTAGGGCCCGCCGGCCGGATGCCCCGGCGCCGCGCCGCCGTCTCCGAAAATCTCGGGTGGAGGCGCAGCGCGAGACGGTCGCGGGCAGCCGTCGCCGCTAGTCGAAAATCTCTTCCAGCCACGACTTCTTCCGCTTGTGGTGGCCATGGCCGTAGCCGTGGCCGTGGTGGCCGCGCTGGTCGTAGCGGGGGTCGTAGCCGCCCTGGGGCGGGTAGGGGGCCTGGGGGGCGATCGGGGGCTGGGGCGCGCGGGGGGCCTGCGCCGCGGGCGCCACGTCGGCGGCGGCGCGCTCGATGATCTTGTCGAGCTCGCCGCGGTCGAGCCAGATCCCCCGGCACTGGGGGCAATAATCGATCTCGATGCCCTGGCGCTCGCTCATCACCAGGGGGACGGCGCAATGGGGGCAGGTCATGGGGCCGGGCATAAATTCTCCCATCAAAGTGGTACTTTGACGGGGCCCCGGGCAGGGGCGACCACAAGTACCAGTTGGTTGTTGCGGCGGAGATAGGGAGTCGCGGGGGATTGGCAATGCGTCCTTCGGCGGGCGGTCGCTCACGGCGGCGGAGTCGACGGAGGGCGGGGCCGTTCCGATTGGCGGCGGCGGTCGTGGATTTGCGGCCTTCGCCGGAACCACGGGGCGGGGCCGGCGACTCGGGGCGTGGCCGGGACGTGCCGGGACGGGCGCTTTCACGCTTCGAAAATATTGTTGGAACGGAAAAAATAGGATTTGCCCGTCCGGGTAGAAATTCGCTCCGGGCGCGCAATTCCGCCGCGGATCGCGCATGAAAATAGGATTTGGCGCAGTTCATAGTCCGGCTTGACATCGTCACGCTGATATAGTACAAAACAGGAACGCTGGAGACGTGTGGCTGCCGCCTGGCGGCAATGCCTCAGCCGGCCGGCATGGTTGCCGGGCGGCTTTTCGGGCGATCCGCGCGAACTCGTTTTTGAACGCGACGACGCGACGATTTCCGCGAAGCGGACGAAGCTCACTTCGTCCTGAGCAAGCCATTCAGCCACTAGCCCGGTGAGGGGGAGCGCTCCGCGCCCGTTGCGTCGTTGCGTCGTTGCGTTGGAAAATCCAAGGCGGGGCGGCGGCGGGCGGATCGCGGCGGTGGTCCGACATCCGAGGTTGAGCGGGCGCAGGGCTGGACCCTGAAACGAGTTCAGGGTGACGCGGGGCGGCGGGCGCCGATCCGATCTCAAAGGTCCGTGTTCATGGATCCCGGCCTCCGCCGGGATGACGGTTGTGTGTGTGTGTGTGTGTGTGTGTGTGTGGCTGGAGCCGGTGCGGGGACGCGCCGGCTTTCCTTTTTTGCGTGGAGGGGACGATGGCGAGAGGACGGAAGGGGCGGGGCGGGGGGCCCCGGATCACGGCCAACAAGGGGCGGCGGCTTCAGCTGGCGGGGCCTTCGAAGAGGGTGCTGTTCGACGCGGAGCGCAAGGAGCGGTTCCTGGGGTATTTTTGCGGGGAGGCGAATTTGTCGTGGGCCGCCCGCAAGGTGGGGGTGCATTACCGGACGGTGCTTCGGCACCGGGCGACCGACCCGGTGTTCGGCGAGGCTTACGACCTGGCCGAGGCGCAGGCCATGCCGCGGCTTCGGGCGTGGCTCGCCGAGGCGAAGCAGGAGGAGGGGCGAAGGTTCGCCGAGGCCGCGCTCGGCCGGGACGGCGAGGAGGAGGAAGAGGAGGAGCCGGGCGGGGAGACGGCGCCGGCGCGGCTCAGCGTCGACCAGGCGATGCAGTTCCTTCGCGACCATGAGCAGAGCCAGGCGCGGCGGGAGCGGGCGGCGCGGCTGGGGCCGGGGCGGGGGAATGGCAGGCCGGTGTCGGTGGCGTCGAACGAGGAGGTGAAGGCGGCTCTGGTCAAGGCGCTTCGGGCGCACGGGATAAGGGTGCGCGCTGGGCAGGCTTCGCCAGATGGAGAGGCCGCCGACCCCTCCACCACCGCCTTCGGCGGCGGTCCCCCTCCCCGTTCCGGGGAGGAGCAGCAGTGAACGCGCCCTTCCTGCGGAAGCGCGGCCAAGGTTACGGCGGAGACCCTGTCGCTCTCGACGTCGCGGATTTCGAGGCCTTGCTCGCGTTCGCGGCGCTGATCGAGGATGCCGACGATCTCGACCGCTTCGCCGAGCGGCTGCCCACTCCGGTGCGGCGGCGGATGATCGAGACCTGGGAGTGGCAGGCGCATGGCGGGCAGGCCGTGCCGGGCGGCGAGTGGCGGGTGTGGCTGCTGATGGCGGGGCGCGGCTTCGGCAAGACCCGGGCGGGGGCGGAGTGGGTCTCGGCCCGGGCGAGGGAGACTCCCGGGGCGCGAATCGCGCTCGTCGGCGCGAGCCGGGAGGACGTCGCCAAGGTGATGATCGAGGGACGGAGCGGGCTGCTTCGGGTGGCGCGGACCGGGGAATCGCCCTTGTGGGTGCCGTCGCGCGGGATCGTCCATTTCGATTCCGGGGCCGAGGCGCATGTCTATTCGGCCGAGGCGGGGGAGGCGCTGCGCGGGCCGGAGCACGATTTCGCCTGGTGCGACGAGCTCGCCAAATGGGCCCGGGCCGGGGCGGCCTGGGACAATCTGCAGATGGGGCTCAGGGTGGGGGAGCGGCCCCGGGTGCTGGTGACGACGACTCCGCGGCCGCTGGCCCTGCTGCGGGGGATCAGGGACGATCCGGCGACGGCGGTGACGATCGGCCGGATGGCGGACAATGTCCATCTGCCGGAGGCGGCGGTGGGCGAGGCCTATCGGCGCTATGCGGGGACGCGGCTCGGGCGGCAGGAGCTGGACGGGATGCTGTTCGACGAGGTGCAGGGGGCGCTCTGGACCCGGGAGCTGGTCGAGGCGTGCCGGATCGCCGCGCCGGCCGGGGGTTACCGGCGGGTGGTCGTCGGGGTCGATCCGCCGCTCACCGTCGAGGGCGATGCCTGCGGGATCGTGGTGTGCGCGCTGCGGGCGGACGGGGTCGCCGAGGTGGTCGCGGATCATAGCGTGCGCGGGCTTTCCCCCGAAGGGTGGGCGCTCAAGGCGGCGGCGGCCGCCAAGGCCTGGGGCGCCCACCGGGTGGTGGCGGAGAAGAATAATGGCGGGCTGATGGTGGAGAGCGTGCTTCGCGGGGCCGACGTCGCGCTGCCGGTCAGGCTGGTCCATGCCGCCGACGGCAAGTCGGTCCGGGCCGAGCCGGTGGCGGCCCTGTTCGAGGCGAAGCGGGCGAAGCTGGCGGGGCGCTTTCCCGAGCTCGAGGACGAATTGTGCGCTCTGGTTCTGGGCGGGGGCTATGAGGGGAAGGGGAGCCCGGACCGGGCCGACGCGATGGTCTATGCGCTGACCGAGCTGATGCTGGGCGACCGGCGGGCCGAGCCCCGGATCCTGAGCTTCTGACGGAGCAGGGGCGGCCCGCCTGGCCGCCCCCGTCCCCGCGGCTCAGGCGGCCGGACAGGCCCGGCCCTCCATCAGCCAGTCGCCGACCTTGCGGCCGAAGCGGGCGATGGCGTGCATGTTGAAGAAATGCATCGCGCCCAGCACCAGGATGGCGAGTCCGGTCTTGGTGCTGACGAACTTGATCGCCTCGACCCAGGTGGTCGGCTCGGCGCCGTGGGCGATGGTGAGCAGGATCCAGCCGATGTTGATCAGGTAGAAGCCGACCACCAGCAGATGGTTGGTCGAGCGGGCGAGCGCCCCGTCGTGGCCGAAGCACTGGACGAGGAAGACCTCGCCGTTGCTCGACAAAGTGCGGGCCACCCAGATCGTCATCGCGATCGAGATGGTGAGATAGAGACCGTAGGAAAGTTCGACCATCGTCGCCTCCTGTTTCGGGCGTTTCTGTAATTCGCGAAATATGCCGGCGCGGGCTCAGGGCGGACGGGGCATTGCGGGCGGTCCTTCGGGGCTTCAGGGCTTGGGGGCTTCAGGCTTTGGGCGCGGGGCCGCCGACGAAGCGGGCGACCTTGGCGCCGAGCTTCATCAGCTTGACCAGGGTCGGGCGCGGCAGCCGGCGGACCTGGTCGGACCAGTCGGCGAGGGTGAAGATGAATTCGTGCATCCGCGAGATCCGCTCGCCTATGTGCGGCGGGACGTTGCCGCGCACGTCGATCCGCTCCTTCAGCTCGGCGAGGAAGGCGATGGTCGGGTCGATCTCGCGCCGCTTGCGCTCGGCCGAGATTCGCATCGTCATCTCCCACAAATCGGTCTCGGCGGCGAAATGGTCGCGGCGGTCGCCGGCGACGTGGGTGCGGCGCACGATCCCGTAGGCCTGGAGCTCCTTCAGCGCCGTCGAGACGTTGGAGCGGGCGAGCTTCAGGCTTTCGCTTATCTCCTCGGCGTGGAGGGGCCGGTCGGCGAGGTAGAGCAAGGCGTGGATCTGGGCGACCGAGCGGTTCACCCCCCAGTGCGTGCCCATCTCCCCCCAGTGAAGGATGAAGGCCTCGATCTCGGGAAAGGCGGTGATGTCCATTTCGCTTCGCCTGTTTCTGTATTTTCAGAAATATACGAAAAAACACGAGAGTCAAGCGGCGGGCAGTCTGACGGGCCCGGCCACGGGCCCGGGATCACCGATTGCCTTGATCGATGGGAGGAAATCGTGAAGCGGATCGATGCAGACGCGCCCGCGCCGAAAGCGGGCGGACCTTACCGAAGGCGGGCGGCCTGAGCGCCTGCCAAGAGGGGAAGCCATCCCTCGCGGCACATCCTGAAATGGCGGCTTCGGCCGTTATGCTTCCGTCCGCTTACAGCCCGATTTCATGGTTACAGACCTCGTGGGCAAAGTATCAAAGAGGAAGCAGGGCATCGACGAGCCGCTCGACCGTTTCCGCCACGCCGTCGGCCTCCAGCGCCTGCCGGATCAGTCGCCGCTTGGTGGTGAAATGTGCGTCGTCGGGGAATTCGACCCGCGCGGCGACGTCGGCGGCGTGCAGCGCCGCTACGGCGAGATCGGCATGCACCGCCTCGTTCGAGTCGAACTCAGGGATCGGCAGCGTCCAGACCAGATTGTCGAAGTGGCGCGGGTCACGCTGGCCGACGGGCTGAAGATCCCTGACTCGATCAAGGACGATAGCCGTGTTCAGGATGGCGGCCACATAAGCGGCCTCTTCGAGCGAGTGGGCGGCCGACCAATAGGCCATATGATCGACGACCACATCTTCATCTTCGATCCAGCATGCGCTCAGCCGTGTTCCGGCCTTTGTATAGAGAACACGTATTGGCGATCTCTCCGCCTGAGCTGTCAACTTCTGTAGGTGGTTTAGCGACTGCGCCAGCGTCACGCGCGGCGAGCCGTCAGCTGCCTTGTTACTGTGCTGGTTCCACTTTGCCTCCGCGTCGCGGAGCCAAGCCGCGAGGCCACGCTGTCCCTGTGTCTCAGAGCTAGCCGAAGTGAGGATCGCACCATCTTCCATCGGAACCACCCCTGTCGCGAGGCTGAGAATCCGATAAGGTGCGACAGACTCGCCCAGGGCGATCCGGCGCAAGAACCCCCGTTCAACGGGTCCTTCGGGAGGTTCGACGGTGGTCCACGGCTGCTTGTCGAGACTGCCAACTCGGCCTCGGACGCGGGGCGCTTCCCGCCGGCTCTGTAGACGACCAGAAGCGGCATGCTCGACCAGGAAGAACCGGCGAGGGGTAAGCGTCGCTCCCTGCCGGAAGCGACGCCGATAGGGCGAGGCAGGTATCAGCGTGCGAGGCCGCGGCCAGGCCGCGCGCAAATGTTCGAGCGCTTCACCCGCCTCCGCCTCACTGGCGTCGCGCCGGGGAAGTACACCCTTCCAGCGGTCGATCTCCACCGGCGGCGGCCCAGTGCGATCACGCTGACCGAACAGCACGCAGGTACTTGTGGTGCTGCTGCCCGATTGCGCGCCGAAGATCGGCCATACCCGCTCCAGCCCCCACCCGCCGGTGATAGCGACCTGCGCGCGCTGCATGTTTCCGTCGCGCATCGCGGCGAACACCGGCGCGTTGAGCGCGGCATAGGGAAGAACCAGCGCGAGCGTGCCGCCCTGGCGTAGATAGCGCTCGGCGCCGCGCGCCCAGAACAAAGCGAACATGTCCTGGTGGGTCGCGAGGCTGCCGCCGACCCAGAGATTATAGCTCTGCAGCGCCTCTCGCAGCCTGTCCTTCATCTCGGCGCTCAAATGCCGGTAGACGATCCATGGTGGATTGCCGATCAGCACGTCGGCGCGGTGGTCGGGGTGCGACAGCCAGACCGGACGCAGCAGGTTGCGCAGGATAAAGGTCCAGATATGGTTGCGGCCATCGAGAAAGAGCTGCTTGAGCTGGGCAAAGGTGCGGGCGAGCAGCGCCGCGTCCTCGGCGGTGGCGCCTGCGCGGGCGATCGCGTCGCGGATCGCCTCCGGCTCTGCGAGCGAATCGAGTCCGCGGTTGAGCTCGTCGAGCGCACGCTCGAATAGAATCTGGTCGCTCGCGAGACCCGCAGGGATCCGCAATGGGGGATCGTTGGGCGGCACGTCCACCAGCACTTCCGCGGACGCGCCTAGCGGACGCAGGTTCCATTGCATCGAATCGCCCATATAGACGGGCACGCTGAGCGTCGGCGGCCGATCCTGGACGAGGTCGCCGAGTGCCAGCAGCCAAGTGACGCGCGCGAGCGCGACCGCGACGGGATGGACGTCGATTCCGAACACGCGGTCGGCGCAGGTTGCGACGATGTCGGCAGGCGACACCCCCGCTTCTCGGCCGGCTGCAATGAGGCGGCGCAGCGCATGGAACAGGAAGGTGCCCGAACCGCAAGACGGATCGAGGACGCGTTGCTCCAGCGGTCGCGGGATCGCCGCCGCGACCACACGCGCCGCCAGCCAGTCCGGCGTGTAATATTCGCCGAGATCGTGTCGCTCCTCGGGATCGATCAGGCTCTCGTAGAGGCTCTTGAGCACGTCGACCTCGACGTCGCGCAGGCGGAAGCGGGCAGTTCCCCCAGCAAGTGAGCGCACCAGCTCAGCGCCCCCTTCGGCGAGCAGCGGCCAGTCGAAGAAATCGGCCTCCACGGCGCCGACGATGCCTTCGTTCATCAGTAACCGACCCGACAGCATCTCCGCCGGATCATCGACGGCCAGATCGAGCACACGCGCCGCGATCGCCTTCACGAGGATGGTCAGATAGGTGTGCTGAAGGAACAGAGCATCACTGCCCACGTCGTCGCCATAAACCTGGCGCAGCAATCCGTCCCACAGGTCGCGCTTCAGCCGGACTTCGGGATGATCGCCGATTTCCATCCAGAGCCGCCGAAGCTCGGCATGCGCGTGACCGAAGGCGAGGCTGTGCCGGCCGAAGGCCAGCGCGACCGCGATCGGCGTGGGCATCACTTCGGGAACGGGCGAGAGCAGGGGATCGAGCCAACTCAGCAGCCGGTCGGGATGCTGGGCCTCGACTTCATATCGTCCAATCTCGACAAGGGAGCCGCTTTCGAGCGTGTAAGCCAGGAAGGTTGCGCCATCGGTTGCGACCCCCACAGGCACGCGACCGGCCGCCCCGCGGCGGCTCGCATCGGCGAGATAATCCGGCATGCGTGCCAGCACATCGCCCGTTTCGCGGCGCAAGTCCGATTTTAGTTCTATTATCGTCGCGCCCCAGACAACGTCGACCCGGCCGCTGTTGTCGATCAGGTACCGCTCATGTTCGAGCTCATCGAACGCCGCTCCGAAGCCCTGACGCAGCAACTCGGAGAGGAGCACGCGAAGCGCCTCGTGCCGTCCCCGCCGCTCTGCTTGCGACGGCCGAGTCACCATCGAACGCACTATCTCGGGCAGACGATCGCCGCGCCATCCGTTCGTCACTTATCCCCCACTTTTAACGGCACAACCGTTGCCGGTCCGCAAGCCAAAGCATAGGCTGCGATCATGAGCTACAGCCAGGCAGACCTGTTCGCGCAAGACAAGGCCGAACGCAATGAGTTGTCCGAGTCGCGCCGTTTGACGATCCGATCGCGTCTTGAAGCCAGGCTGGCCCAGCTCGAAGCGGCCGCAACCTTCCCTTGGAGCGATCCTCTCGACGCCGTCCACGAGGAAAACCGCTTCCAACGCGACGCCGAGCTGCTCGGTGAAGAAGGCGCCGGTCTGTGGGCCCGGTTCGACAAAGAGATGGACCGGCTCTACTCAACGCAGCCCGCTCCGGCTGCCTCCGCCGCTGGAGCAACTCCTGAGCGGCGGCTTAACGGGATTGCCGAGACGCCGCCCCACGGCTGAAGTCGGCGCGCACGGTCAGCCATCCAGGCCTGGTCAATCGCCCGAAATGGGTGGGAAGCGGAGGTTGGACGCGAGGCTGCAAATGCCAACCGAGACACCGCCAAGCGGCGAGGCCGGCGAACACGATTCCGGGCAAGATAACCGACCATCGCGGAGTCGTCGTGGAGCAGGCCACACGTCCTCGTCGGCGCGGCGGTCACCTGTGTCGAACGCGGGAAACATGCCCTGGGCCTGAGCGACGGCCCGCCCCCCCCGCCTAAACCATTTGGCAAGCCTATGCTGCCACAAGGGGGGCTTGGTACGCGACCGGGGGGGCGGGGGCGGCTTGCCGCTTCCGCCTTCTTCCTTGCCCAGGCGCCGCCCTTTTTTTCGAAATATCCTTTCGATTCGCGGACTTACGTTTCGGCTCCGAACCCGCCGGAGCGAACGAAACCGGACTCAAAGCGGCGTGAAGCGGGAATGGCTTAACGCGCGCTAACGCAATCGTTCAGCCCTTCCTCAACGCCTCGCCGTCATAAGCCGCTGCTGCCGCCCGAATGCAGGCCACGCGGAAGGCGGTCCCTCGAGTCGCGTATCCGAGGGGGGGCCGGCGCCGTCAGGCGCCGGCCCCGACCCTCGCGACCCGGCCCTCATCGGCCCCGGCAACATTATCTTTACCCGCGGCCGCTAGAGCGGCGGGACCAACCTGCCTGAGGGGGCCTGCCTTGTTCATCGACGCCGAGCTGTCCCAGATCCCGATCACCGACGGCCGCAAGGCCGAGCGCCGAATCGTCAATCTCGCCGCCGCCCTGCGCGAGCAGGGCGCGAGGACCAGCAAGGTCGTCGTGGTCGACATCTCGGTCGGCGGCTTCAAGGCCGAGGCGGAGGAGCCGCACCAGGAAGGCGACGAGGTCTGGCTGAAGCTGACGGGGCTCGAGCCGAGGCGGAGCCGGGTGGTCTGGACGAGGGGCAAGGAGGTCGGCTGCGAGTTCGAATGGCCGCTCCACCCGCGCGAGCTCGAGATCATCGTCGCCCCGGCGCCGAGGAAGATCGTCAAGGGCGTGTTCCGCCGGGTCGAGCGGTAGAGGGATCGACCGCGCCCGGGCGCGGGAGATTTCCATGCCCGACGCCGCTCCACACGGCTGAAATCCGGGCCGCGGCCTTCGCCGGAGCGCTCTCGCTACAGAGCGTAGTGGACGATGTCGGCGAGGGCGACCTGGTCGACGCGGGTGCCGCGCTCGTCGCAAATCTCGATCGCCTGATGGTCCCAGCGGCCGCCCAGCGCCGCCTCGGCCCGAAGCAGCTCGCGGGCGCTTCGAACCGCCTGGTACCAGGCCGCCTCGGCGTCGGGCAGCTTCAGCCCCTCCTCGTCCTGAAGGCGGCCGCCGTCGCGGTTGAGATGGAAATAATAATGAGGCATGGCGGCGAAACGCCCCAAGTCGTTGAAAGAACCATGAAAAGAGGGTGAGGGCGGAGTTAACCCTCTTTTTTTGAAGCTTGCCGGACCGGCGCCTCTCGCGGCCGCCCGCCGCCAATGTCCGGCCGCGGACAGGCGCTGTCCGATCCCGGATGGGCCGGGATCGCCGCTCCGCCCGAAAAGCCCGGAATTCCGCGCCCGGCGCCGATGGCACGCCCCTTGCTACACCTGTCGCATGTGTCCGTCAGGAGATCGTCCATGAGCCCCAGGCCCTTATCCGCTTTCGCCCTCCTTTCCGTCCTCGCCGCCGCGCCGCCGGCCTCCGCCGCCGAGACCGTGGCTCTGCCCCGCTTCGACGGGATCGAGCTCAAGGGCGGCGGAAGCGTCGTCGTCCGGCCGGGGGCGGTGCAGCGGGTCACCCTGGTCGAGGGCGGCACGAGCCACAGCCGGGTGAGGGTCGAGCCTCGCGGGCGGGGCCCCGGGCGGCTCGTCGTCGACGCCTGCAAGGTCCGCTGCCCGGGCGATTACCGGCTTCGGATCGAGATCGTCACGCCCGATCTGTCGGCGGTGGCGGTCCATGGCGGCGGCCGGATCGACGTGGCGGGCGGCTTCTCGCCGCGGCGCCATGTCGCGGCGGCGGTGAACGGCGGCGGCCAGATCGACCTTCGCGCCCTTCCGGCGCTCGACGTCGCGGCGGCCGTCAACGGCGGCGGCCATTTGCGGGTCAGGGCGAGCTCGAGCCTCGCCGCCGCGATCAACGGCGGCGGCGCCATCCTCTACTGGGGCGACCCGCGGGTGACGAGCTCGATCCGCGGCGGCGGGGCGGTGACGAAGGGGCGGTGAACCTCCTCCCCGGGCAGGGCCCGGGAAGGATTTGCCTAGCGGGCGTCGACCAGGACGATCTCGGCGTCGTGGAGGGCGGCGATGGTCAGCTTCTCCTCGCCGGTGACCGCGACCCCGTCACGGGGCTCGGCGCGGCGCCCGTTGACCTCGATCGCGCCGCCGACGGCGACGAGATAGACGTGGCGGGCCGGGTCGAGGCTCAGCCCGGCGGTCTCGCCCGCCTTCAGGGTCGCGCCCATGACCCGGGCGGCGGCGTTGATCCTCAGCGCGTCCCCGTCGCCGGCGAAGCCGCTGGCGAGGGTGACGAAGTTGCCGGCGCGGTCGTCCCTGGGGAATTTGCGGGCGCCCCAGCCGGGCTCGGCGCCGGGCCTGTCGGTCTGCACCCAGATCTGGAACAGGGTCGTCTTCTCGTCCTCGAGATTATATTCGGCGTGGCGCACGCCGGTGCCGGCCGACATCACCTGGACGTCGCCGGCCTCGGTGCGGCCCTTGTTGCCCATCGAATCCTGGTGGGTGATGGCGCCCTCGCGGACATAGGTGATGATCTCCATGTCCGAATGGGGATGGGGCGGGAAGCCCGAGCGGGCGGCGATCTCGTCGTCGTTCCAGACCCGGATGGCGCCCCATTGGGTGCGCCTGGGATCGTAATAATTGGCGAAGGAGAAATGGTGCCGCGCGTTCAGCCAGCCATGGTCGGCGTGGCCGAGAGAGGCGAAGGGGCGGATGTCGATCATGTCGGTTCTCCCTGGCCGTCATTCCGGCGAAAGCCGGAATCCACGAACACCGCAGGCGGAGAATGCGCACGGGACCGTGTTCATGGATCCCGGCCTTCGCCGGGATGACGGCTGATGGTTGCACTTCGGTTATAGCAGGCCTTCGGCGCGCAGGGTCTCCTGAACGGCGGGGCGGGCGGCGACTCGGGCGAGATAGGCCGAGAGCCCCGGCCAGCGGCCGATGTCGATCCCGTGGATCCTCGTCCAGTTCAGAACCGCGAAGGCGTAGGCGTCGAGGATCGAGAAGCGATCGCCCAGAATGTAGGGGCCGTCGCCGATCTTCTCCTGCAGATAGTCGAACTTCTTGCCGAGCGCCTCGCGCGTCGCCTGCCTGAACTCGTCCGGAGTGGCCGGATTCCACAGCGGACCGAAGCCCTTGTGAAGCTCGGTGGCGATGAAGTTCAGCCATTCGAGCAGCCGGTAGCGCTCGATCCCGCCCGCCGGCAGCGCCAGCTCCGAGCCCCGCGCGCGGTCGGCGAGATACTGGAGGATCACGGCATTCTCGGTGAGCACCTCGCCGTCGTCGAGCCTGAGCGTCGGAACCGCGCCCTTCGGGTTGACGTCGGTCAGCTTCTCGCCGTCGTCGGTGACCTTGTCGGGGAAGCGCACGTTGGCGAGATCGATGGCGAGGCCGGCTTCGCGGGCGACGATATGGGGGGCCTGCGAGCAGGCGCCGGGGGCGTAGTAAAGCTTCATTTCACTTCTCCCTTGGTGCTTTGCGATATGGTGGCCCGTCCGCCCGCCGCCAGGAGGGGCTGCGGCGGACGGACGGGATGCGCGGCGGCCTCAGGCCGCCAGCGGCAATTCCCCGGCGGCGAGGGCCCGGAGCTCCTCGACGGCCCCGGCGATCGAGGCGGCCGCGGCATCGGGACCGAAAGCGAGCTTCTCGACCCGGACGAAGGTCATGTCGTCGAGGCCCATGAAGCCCAGCAGGGTGCGCAGATGCGGCTCCTGGCTGTCCATCACCGCGGACGGGCCCTCGCTGTAGAGGCCGGCGCGGCTCTCGACGACGATCGCCTTCTTGCCCTTGAGCAGGCCTTCGGGACCGGCCTCCGAATAGCGGAAGGTGATTCCGGCGCGAAGGACATGGTCGAACCAGGCCTTGAGGGTCGAGGGCATCCCGAAATTGTACATCGGAGCGCCGATGACGACGATGTCCGCCGCCTGAAGCTCGGCGATCAGCTCGTCCGAGAGGGCGACGGCGTCGCGGGCCTCGCCGGTCCCGGCTTCGGCGCCGCGGATGGCGGGCGTGGTCGCGGCGGTGAGGTGCGGGACGGGATGGGTGCCGACGTCGCGATGGACGATCCGGACCGGGCCGCGGCGGCGCAGGATCGACTCCAGCTCGCCGGTGAGGCGGCGGGAGACCGAGGCTTCGCCGGTCGCGGCGCTGTCGACGATGAGAACGTTGGTCATGACTTCCTCCACTGACTTGCCAAGGCGGATGTAGGCGCCTAAGCGTGTTCCGCGTAGCCACGCTTCGTGCATCATGATGTTGCTGTAAATGGAACGCTCCTCGGTCGACCTGCTCGACGTTCTCGCCTTCGTCCGGGTGGCGGAGACGGGCGCGTTCAGCCGCGCCGCCGAGCGGATGGGGATGGCCAAGTCGATCCTCAGCCGGCGGGTCGCCAGGCTCGAGGAGCAATTGGGGGCGAGGCTCCTCACCCGGACGGCGCAGGGGGCGCAGCCGACCGAGGTCGGCCAGGCCTATTTCGAGCGCGCCTCCAACATCCTCGCCGATCTCGAGGCGGCGCAGGAGGTGGTGGCGGAGGCGGTGACCCAGGTGGCGGGGCCGGTGCGGCTGTCGGCGCCGCTCTCCTTCGGGATTCAGCATCTGGCGCCGGCGCTGGCCGAGTTCGCGCAGATTCACCCGAGGGTCGAGCTCGACATCTCGTTCGACGACCGCCCGGTGGATCTGGTCGCGGGCGGCTTCGACCTCGCGGTCCGGATCGGGTCCCTGAAGGACAGCGCTCTGGTGGCTCGACGGATCGCGCCGGTGCGCAAGGTGCCGACGGCGAGCCCGGCCTATCTCGACTCGCGGGGGCGGCCGGAGCATCCCCGCGACCTCGCCGGCCACGACATATTGCTCTACGCCAACGAGCAGTGGCGATTCCGGGTCGGCGGCAAGTGGGAATATGTGCGCGGGCGGCCGCGGCTGAGAGCGGATAATGGCGAGATGCTGAGGGCGGCGGCGGAAGCCGGTCTCGGCATCTGCATCCTGCCCAGCTTCATCGCCGCATCCGGGTTCGAGCGCGGCACGCTCGAGCCCCTGCTGCGCGACTATCCGATGGAGGAAGGCGCGCTCCACGCGGTGATGCCGCCGGGGCGGGCGACCACGGCCCGGGTCAGGGCGCTGGTGGAGTTCCTCGCGGCGCGGTTCGGGCCGGAGCCGCAATGGGATCCGTGCTGGCTGCACGATTCATCCTCCCCATCGCCAGATGGGGAGGGGGACCATGCGGAGCTTGGTGGAGGGTATGGGCGCGCGGCGCTGGTGGGTTCGAGCGCGAATCTCTAATTCCTCGGCAGCTACCCCTCCACCACATTTCATGTGGTCCCCCTCCCCATGCTTCGCACGGGGAGGACAAGGGCAGGCCGACCCGCTAAAGCTACTCCCATGAAACACGCCCTCCCGCTCCTTGCCCTGCTCCTCGCCACCGCCTGCGCCACCACCCCGGACCATCGCGAAGACGCCGTCTTCAGCGACCCGCCGGCACCCGCTCAGGCCGCCGCTCCGGCCGCCGCCGATCCCGCCGCCGAGGATGCCCGCCTGCTCGCCTTTCTCGACGCCGCGTTCGACGAGGCCATCGCTTCCTCTCCCGAGACCCTGACCGCGCTCGGCACCAAGACCCATTACGACCGGCTCGACGATTATACCGACGCCCAGGCGGAGCGGCAGCGGGCGCAGGCGGAGGCGCAGCTGGCCCGGATGAAGGCGGAGTTCGATTATTCGAAGCTGAGCCCGGCCGGCCAGCTCAACTACCGCCTGTTCGAATATAATGTCGTTCGCGAGCGCGAGCTGTATCGCTGGCGCGACTACGGCTTTCGGATGTCGACCAACGGCAGCCCGGCGGGCGCCTTCCCGGTCTTCCTGATCAACCAGCACCGGATCGACAGCGTCGCCGACGCCGAGGCCTATGTCGCCCGGATCCGCGACACCGAGCGGGCGATGCGCGAGATCGGAGCGGAGGTCCGGGCGCAGGCCGAGAAAGGCATCGTTCCGCCGAAGTTCAACTTCGCGCCGGTCCGCGCCGATGCGCGGCGGGCCATATCCGGCGCGCCGTTCGGAGCGGGGGCGGATTCGCCCCTGCTCGCCGACTTCCGCAAGAAGGTCGGCGCCCTCGACGCCCCCGCCGACGTCAAGGCGCGGCTGATCGCCGACGCCTCGGCGGCGCTTTCGGGGCCGTTCCGCCGGGCGGTCGGCGAGATGCTGGCGACGCTCGACGCGATCGAGCCCAAGGCGACCGGAAACAGCGGCGCGTGGAGCCTTCCCGACGGCGCCGAATATTATGCGTCGCGGCTGCGGGCCCAGACCACCACGGACCTCTCCGCCGACCGGATCCACCAGATCGGGCTTGACGAGGTGGCCCGGATCCACGGCGAGATGGAGGCGATCAAGGCGCAGGTCGGCTTCACGGGCACGCTCCAGCAATTCTTCCAGCACATCAAGACCGGCCCGCAGTTCAAATATCCCAACACCGACGCCGGGCGTCAGCAATATCTGAAGGACGCCAATGCCTTCATCGCCCAGGTGATGGCGGAGGCTCCGAAATGGTTCAGCCGGCTCCCCAAGGCTCCGCTCGAGGTCCGGGCGGTCGAGACCTGGCGGCAGGAGACGGCGTCGGTCGCCTTCTACAACCGGCCCTCGCCGGACGGTTCGAGGCCGGGCATCTACTATGTCAACCTCGCCGACATGAACCAGGTGCTGAAGCCCCAGATCGAGGGCATCAGCTATCACGAGGGCGCTCCGGGCCACCATTTCCAGGTCGCGCTCCAGCAGGAGCTGGAGGGGGTGCCCAAGTTCCGCCGCTTCGGCGGCTACGGCGCCTATAGCGAGGGCTGGGGCCTCTATGCCGAGCGGATCGGCCGCGAGATGGGCTTCTACAAGGATCCCTATTCGCTGTTCGGCCATCTCTCGCTGGAGCTGTGGCGGGCGGTGCGCCTCGTCACCGACACGGGGCTCCATTCGAAGCGCTGGACCCGCGAGCAGGCGATCAAATATTTCCAGGACAATTCGCTCCTGTCCGAGCGCGACATCGTCAAGGAGGTCGAGCGCTACATCAACAATCCGGGCCAGGCGACGAGCTACAAGATCGGCCAGCTCAAGATCCTCGAGCTTCGCGAGCAGGCGAGGCGTGAGCTGGGCGACCGTTTCGACATACGCGATTTCCACGCCGCGGTGCTCGAGAATGGCCCGCTGCCGCTCGACATATTGGAGCAGCAGGTGGAAGCGTATATCGCGGCGAGGAAGGGATAGGCGGCGGCAATCGTCATCCCGGCGAAGGCCGGGAGTCGGCACGCCACCCCGGTTTCAAGGAGACGGACATGGCCAAGGGGCAGAAGAAGAGCAACAAGGAGGCCCGCAAGCCCAAGAAGGAGAAGCCCAAGACCATCGCGGCCAATCCTTCGAGCAAGGGCGGCGGCGGGCTGTCGAAAGGCTGATGGCGGAGCCCTTCGCCCGCCACCGCCAGCCGTGGAAGCAGGAGGAGATCCAGAAGCTCCACCTGCTCGCGGGCAAGGGCATGTCGCTCAAGGCGGTCGCCAAGGCATTGACCCGAACCGAGGAGTCGGTGAAGGAGCGCGCCAAACAGGACGGGCTGAAGATCAGCAAGCTGCGCTAGCGCGATTGCCGACCGTCGGCCGACAGTCCCGGCTCCGTTCGGGCCGAGCCTGCCGAAGCCCTTTCCTTTCGCACCGAAAGCAAGGAAAGCCCTTCGACAGGCTCAGGGCGAACGACTTTCGTTTCACTCGGACCGTTCAAGACTTCGACAGACACAAAGAGACAAGACATGGCCGATACGCCCCCCGACCGACTCTCGCTCAACCCGCGCAGCCCCTTCTTCGACGGCGAGCTGCTTCGCCGCGGAGTCGGAATACGCTTCAAGGGCAAGGAGCGCACGGACGTCGAGGAATATAGCGTCTCGGAAGGCTGGATCCGGGTCGCCGCGGGGCGCAGCATGGACCGCTACGGCCAGCCGATGACGATCAAGCTGAAGGGCGAGGTCGAGCCCTTCTTCCAGGATGCCAAGGGTACGGAAGAGGCGGAAGAGGGCGGGGAAGAGAACGAGGGCTGACCATCATCCTCCCCCATGCGGAGCATGGGGAGGGGGACCACCCGGAGGGTGGTGGAGGGGTAGTGCGCCGGTGCGAGAGGATCCCGCACGAACCCTCTGCCTGTGGAGCCAACTACCCCTCCACCATGCTTCGCATGGTCCCCCTCCCCATCGCTTCGCGATGGGGAGGATGAGAAGCGCCTACTCCTCCTCTCGCCCCAGCCCTACCTTCCGCTTCGCCGCCCGAACCGCCCTCGCGACCAGGCCGGTCCTCGCCTCCTCCGCTTCCTGGGCGACTTCGAGCTGGGCGTCGATAGCCTCGAAGAAGCGGCCGACCGGATCGTCGGGAAAGCGGCGGGCGTCGAAATCGCCGCCGAGCGCGGAGGTGAAGAAATAGCCCAGGCGGCGGTAGCTCTCGAACTGGGATTCGGAGAAGAACTGGTCGGCGGTGGATTCGTGCGGGAAGGTCCTGCTGACCTCGGCGTAGGAGCGGACGTCGACCGGCAGCTGGCCGAAATAGCTGGGCTTGATGTAGAGCAGCCGGCCGGTGCGGCGCTTGCGCGCCTCCGGATCCTCGGGCCCGGAGCCGGCATAGCGGCTTTCCGGATATTCGATCGTGCCGAGCGCGAAGGCCCGCTGCCGAGCCCTCTCCCGGTTGTCCGGATCGCGCGGATGGATGTCCAGCGCGTCGAAGCTGATGTCGACGTCGAAGTCGATCTTCACCTTGCGGACGGCGCCGCCGAGATCGCTGAACGCGCATTCGGGATCGGCTCCGGCGTCGCTGACGACGATGTAGCGGCAGCGGCGGCGGACCATCTCGTAAAGGCCCAGATTCTCGAAATGGCCGCCGTCGGACAGATAGATGTCGCGGCCGCGGTCGTCGGTGGCGCCGCCCAGCTCGCGCAGGATCGCGAACAGGGAGTTGCTCGGCCCGGAGGCGCGGACCGCGTCGCCCATCTTCTCGCCCTGGGCCGGATTGGGCAGCCAGGCGCCGAGGCGGACGTTGAACAGGGTCATCAGGAGGGCCGTCGCCGCCGACGTGTGATAGCCCATGTTGGGGCTTGCCGCCGCGCCCGAGATCGACATGGCGGTGGCGAGGCTGACTCCGCAGCCCGCCATGGCGAGATCGGGCTCGTTGCCGCCGTAGACGTGCGAGGCGACATAGGCGCCGGGCGGGTCGTTGAGGTCGACCGCGGCCCCTTCGGGCGGCCATTCCGGAGGCTTCAGCATGCCGCTGCCGCTGTAGCGCGGGGTGAAGACGAAGGGCTCGGCCTTGCGCTCCTGCCAGGCCAGCTTCTCGCTGGCGGTGACGTTGAGCGCGACGTTGATCACCGGATAGAGGACGCGGCGGCCGCCCGCGCTCGCGGCGAGCATGTGCATGCGCACGTTGTCGCCCGCGTCGAAGCCGGTGAACGGGTCCGGCTCGCGCTTGAGGCGGGCGCCGCCGAGAAAGGCGCGGGCGAGCCGGTTGCGGTAGAGGCCGTTCAGGGAGAAGCGGTTGACCTGGATCCGCCGGCCCAGGAACATGAGCGCCGCGAGCAGCCCGGCGAGAACGACGAAGTGGGCGACGACATAGGGATCGACCCATTTGGGCAGCCGCAGCTTCCCGATCCCCGACGCGATCCATTCGGCGCTGTTCTGCTCGATCCGGCCGAGGATCAGGAACAGCATCAGGATGAACAGGCCGGTGCCGGCCGCGATCAGGCCCTGCATCGGAACATGCTTGAGGACGAAGCCGCCGATGCCCTGGACGGTGCTGGTGCTGTTGCCGCTCTTGCTGCTCTTGCCCCCGGCCACCGCCACGAAGCCGCTGACCAGCGCGATCATCCCGGAAAGCGACATGTCGTAGCCCGGAATGTAGCGGCGAAGCGCCCAGTCGAGGATGAGGACGGCGAAGCCGACCGTGCCCCACAGCAGCATCGGCTTGATCTTCACCGCCGAGAGGCGGGCGAGCCATTCGCGGTCCGCGTCGGGCCGCACGGTCCTGCCGGTGGCGTTGCGGAAGCCGGCGAAGACGATGGCGATGAGCAGCTGGGTCGCCATCAGCCACAGCGGCCCGAGCACCGTCAGCAGGGCGACCGGCGAGAGCGAGCGCTGGTTGTGGTGCCAGTGGGTCGCCTCCGCCAGATGGCGCGTGAGGAAGGCGATGTCGGGCCCGAGCCAGCGCTGGAAAACCGCGGCGCCGAACACGGTCACGACGGCGGCGAGGACGAGGGCGCCGATCCACAGCGGCAGATCGTTGAAGAAGGTCTGGCGATAGCCGGTGAGCGGGTGCCAATGGTCCGGCTCCTCGCGCTCGGGCAGGGTCAGCCCGGAGGCGATCAGGCCCATCACCGAAGCGACCAGGGAGGTGAGGGCGAGCGCCAGGCCGGGCGCGACGAGCAACGGCTTTCCGGAGAACAGGTCGATGCCGATGCTGAGCGTTCCGGCGATCGCCCAGCCGACCAGCGGCAGGACGATCCGAAGGTTGAGCCAGAAGTCCGCCCGGTTGGGCTTGACGCTGGTTCCCGCCCGATAGCTGGGAAGCTGGCGGACGACGTGCCAGGCCGCGGCCCAGGCGAAGGCGGCGCTGAACAGGAGCGGGGCCAGCGGAAGCTCGGGGACGAGGGTCGTCCGATAGGGAAGCGAAAGGACGCTGGCCGCGAACAGGTTCGGGAAGACGGTCACGAACATCAGGAGGGGCGCGAAGAGCAGCCAGTTGAGGGCGATGTTGCGGCCCGAGATGGAGAGCGCGGTCCAGGTGTCGTTGGAGCCGATTCCGACCCTCGGCGTGATGAAGTTCGAATTCTCGCGAAGCGCCGAGACTTCCGCCGGCTCGGTGACTCCGCCCAGCCTGACCATCACCGTCTCGGCGCCGCCCGGCTCCTCGTGGATCCAGCGCTGAAGCCAGCTTCCGATATAGCCGCCGCCCGAGACGGTGGAGAGATAGTGGAAGCCGGTGAGCAGGCGCTTGGCGCTCAGCGCCTGGAGGACCCCGAGCGCGAAGGCGGCGCTTCGGATGCCGCCGCCGGAGAGGCAGAGCGCCGCCTGGCCCTGCTCGAAGGCGCGGCGCCGGTAGCCCGCCTCGTCGGCCGGCGCCTGGGGGTCGTTCGGCCAGAAGCCGGCATATTCGTCGAGCAGCACCCGCTCGGTGCCGACCACCTTCACCTTCCCGGAGTCTTCCGGATCGCACGGTTGCTGAGTCGCTGATGTCGCCACGCCGGCCTCCCCCCAAAGGCTGAGTCGTTCAACCCGCAGGGGAGCATAGTCCGCTCTCCGGAGCAATTGCGTCCTTCGCTACGGCCTTCGCCAAGCTCAGTCCCTGCTCATCGATGAGCGGCTGGGAATGCTCGCTACCGCTGATCCTGAGTAGCCGTTGAGCCTGGCGAAACGGCGCATCGAAGGACGCTCAGGACAGCCCCAGCCGCTCCAGCGGGCTTCCGAAGGTGCCGGCGACCATCTCCGCCTGGATCCGGGTCGCCGGCCACAGCCGGCCGAAGGGCGGAACGATCCGGTCGCGGATCCAGGGGAGGAGGCGGCTGTCCGACTGGTAGGCGGGGGTGAAGAGGGCGGAGAGCGCCTGGTAGAGGCGGACGTGGCGGCGGCGAAGGGCGACGGCTCGGCGGAGCGCGGCCTCGAGCCCGTCCTCCTCGCGAAGCGCCTTGGCCAGCGCCCAGGCGTCGAGCAGGGCCATGTTGGCGCCCTGGCCGAGCTGCGGGCTGGTCGAATGCCAGGAATCGCCGATGTGGATGAGCCCGGGAGCGGCGGGGGCGCTCAAGGTGCGGTGGGCGTAGCGGGCGAAGGTGAGGCGATCGGGATCCTCGATCTGGTCGAGCAGCGGCGCCGTCGCCGGCCACAGAGCGCGGACCTCGGCCTTCCACGCCTCGAGGCCGAGCCCGCGCCAGGAGTCGAGCCGGTCGCCGCGCAGCAGCCAGAAGAAGGCGGCCTGGCGGCGCCCGCCGCCGGGAGCGAGGCCGACCGGCAGGACCCCGGTCATCACGCTCGCCCGCCGGTAGCGTTGCTCGAGCGCGGCCGGGTCGAAGCCGTCCACCCAGTCCAGGCTCGCCCACAGCGCCCCATAGGCCAGAGGCCGGGCCGGCTCGCCCGCGAGCGGCGAGCCGCCGCCGAGCGTGTCGACGAGCAGGGCGTGGGCGGGGGAAAGCCCGCCGTCGGCGAAAACCAGCCTCCGACCTTTCCGGCCGGTGACCGTGCGGCCGGTCCGGATCGCGATTCCCTCTGCCGCCACCGCGCGATGAAGGATGTCGAACAGGGCCGCCCGGTGGACCCCGTAGCCGCACGCGCCGGGGCGGCGGAGCCATTCGTAGCGGACGTCGAGGACGACCCGCCCGGACGGCTCGGCCTTGCCCGTCAGCCGACCGACCGGCGCCGCCGCCGCGGCGAGGGCCGGGGCGAGTCCGAGGCGGTCGAGCACGGCGAGCCCGGTCGGCTGGATCATCAGCCCGGAGCCGACCGCACGAGGCGCGTCGAAACGTTCGTAGAGGACCACCCGGTGGCCGTCGCGGGCGAGCAGAAGCGCGGCGGCCAGCCCCCCGATCCCGCATCCGGCGACGCCGATGTCCACCCCCCGCATGGGGCGGTGGTTTAGCGTGACGACGGGGACGGCGGAAGTAAGTGGACCCTCGCCGGGGCGAAGACGGTTACCGCCCCCGGAACCCCTGCAGAAGGCGGTGGCGGGCTCGGGGCTCGAATTCCTCGTCGGCGCTTTCCGGGTCGAGGATCTCGCTTTTCGCCACCGCCTTGAGCGGCGCGACGAACTCGGGCGGGCGGAAGGGGAGGAGGGTCCGGCCCTGGCCGCGAAGGCGCTCGATCGTCGCGATCAGCGAGCCGGTCTTCTCGCACGAGGCGGCGACCTCGGCCGGGTCGGCTCCGAGATGCTCGGCGATGAGGTCGGCGCGCAGCCGCCTGATCGTCGCTTCCGACCCCGCATTGGCGGGCAGCCGCGCGTCGATCATCAGGTCGCATTCGCTGTCGAGGCCCATCGAGCGGTTGTTGAGGTTGGCCGAGCCGACCCTCAGGACATGGTCGTCGACGACCATGATCTTGGCATGGACGTAGATGTCGGCGCCGCCCTCGGTGACCGGGGTGTAGATTCGGAAGCGGCCGTAGCGGTCCTTGCGCTCGAGCGCCTTGACCAGCTCGGCGCGGGCCGGGCCCATCACCGACTCGTCGAGCCAGCCATAGCCCTCCTTCGGGTTGACGACGACGAATTCGGGGCCGTCCGGCTCGGCCAGGCGCTTGCCGACCGCCTCGGCGACGACCCGGGATGCGAAATATTGGGTCTCGATGTAGACGAAGCGGCGGGCGGCCGCGATGAGGTCGACGAACAAGGCCTCGATCTCGCGAATCTCCGGCCAGTCGGGGACCTCGCCGCGGGTTCGGGCGATGGCGATGTCGACGTCGCGGAAATCGGGCCTGAGCTCCTCCGGCCAATGATCCTCTTCGCCGGGCGTCGCGGAGTCGAGCCGCTCTCCGCACGCCGCCAGCCAGCGCAGGCGGGCGAGGTCGCCGAGGCAATGGGCGACTCCGCCGTCCACGGCCATGATCGCGTCGTGCCAGGGTTGGTAGGAACGGCCGGTGGTCGGCTGGCGCCGCCGCGACGGCTCGTCCTCGTGATCGCGCGTGTCCCAGCGCGAGCCGGTGATGTCGATTCCGCCGCAAAAGGCCATCCGGTCGTCGACGACCAGGATCTTCTGGTGGTGGCTGGCCTCGCGCGGATGGTTGTGGTCGAGCTTGAAGGCGATGTTCTTGCGCCTCGACCAGGCGCCGAGCTGAAAGAGGGTCGTGCCCCGGCCCAGGTAGCGATAGGCCTCGCCCTCCCAGGCGAGGATGTGGATCTTGAGGTCCGGCCTTTGCCTGGCGATCCAGGAGATGAGCGCTCCGAGCTTGACCGGAGGCTCGTCCTTGCCCGCCGGCTCGTCGAGGGTTACCCTCGTGTCGATATCCCAGCCCATCATCATGATCTGCGAGCGCGCCTTGAGCATCGCCTTGCGGGCGAGCCGGAAATAATCGCAGGCGTCGACGATGAGCGAGGCGCGCCCCGCGCGGGACACTCGCCAGCAATTGCGGCCTTCCTCGAGATTGAAGATGCGGCTTTCGCGGTCACGCTGCGTTTTACTGGTCACGCCGTCCGGAACGTATCTCGTGCCGCAGCCGTTCCAAACCGTCTGCGATCGAGGAGAAGTAACTTGCGTCACGCCGCTCTCGCCGCCCTGCTGCTCGCCACCGCCGCCTGCGCGGCCCGCCCCGCGGAGCCGCCCGCGGCGGCCGCGGCTCCGGCCGCGGAGGGCTACGATCTCGCCGCGCAGCGGGCCAAGATCGCCCGGATCCCGATGGCGCCGAACACCGCCTTCCTCAACGCCGAGGAGCGCGAGGTGGTGAACCTGCTGATCCGGGCGGCGGAGCTGATGAACCCCATCTACCTTCGCCAGCGCTCGGTGGACAATCCGACGATCCGGGCCGAGATCGCCCGAAGCCGGCATCCGCAAAAGGCGGCCTTGCTCGACATGTTCGACCTTCATTTCGGCCCCTGGGACACGCTCGCGGAAAACCATCCCTTCTACGGCGGCGAGAAGATGCCGGCCGGAGCCGGCTTCTACCCAAAGGATCTGACCAGGGAGGAATTCGACTCCTATCTGGCCGCCAATCCGGGCCAGAAGGAGGCGCTCACCAGCGGCTATACGGTGGTGAAGAGGCAGGGCGGCCGGCTGGTCGCGGTGCCCTACAGCGTCGAGTACAGGCAATGGCTGGAGCCGGCGGCCAGGCTGCTCGAGCGGGCGGCGGCGCGGACGAGCAATGCCTCGCTTCGCAAGTTCCTGAACCTTCGCGCCAGGGCGTTCCGGACCAACGATTATTACGAATCGGAGCTGGCCTGGATGGACGTCAGCGGAACGCCGATCGAGGTCGTGATCGGCCCCTACGAAGTCTATACCGACACGCTCTACGGCACCAAGACCGCCTTCGAGGCCTTCGTCACCGTCCAGGATCCGGCCGAAAGCTCGGCGCTGACCAAGTACAAGGCGCTTCTCCCCGACATGGAGCGCAACCTTCCGGTCGAGGAGCGCTACAAGAATTTCAACCGCCCCTTCTCCTCGCCGATCCTGGTCGCCGACCAGGTCCATGGCGGCGGCGACAACGTGCCGGGAGTCCAGACCATCGCCTTCAACCTGCCCAACGACGAGCGGGTGAGGGAGGCGAAGGGCGCCAAGAAGGTGATCCTCGCCAACGTGCTGGGCGCCAAATATGACCGCATCCTGGCGCCGATGGCGGGGCTGGTGCTGGTGCCGGAGCAGGCGCGGCTGGTGACGAAGAAATATATGACCACCGAGACCCTGTTCCACGAGCTGTCGCACAGCCTCGGGCCGGGAACGATCAATGTCGGCGGCCGGCGGACGACGGTCAACGCGGAGCTGAAGGATCTCTATTCGGCGAGCGAGGAAGCCAAGGCCGACGTCATGGGCCTCCACAACATCCTCTACATGATGAAGCGGGGCGAATTGCCCGCGGCGGAGCGCGAGCAGGCGCTCGCGACCTATTTCGTCGGCATCTTCCGCGCCGTGCGCTTCGGCATCGACGAGGCGCACGGACGCGGCGCGGCGCTTCAATACAGCTATCTGAAGGAGAAGGGCGCCTTCCGCTGGGACGAGGGCGCGGGCCGCTACCGAGTGGATTACGACCGGATGGAGGCCGGGCTTCGAGACCTCGTCGCCGAGCTCGTCCGGCTTCAGGGCAATGGCGACTATGCCGGCACCAGGGCCTTCTTCGAGCGCTATGCCAGGCTGGACGAGCGGGCGCGGGCGGTGCTTGCGACGACCGCCCACATCCCGACCGACATCCAGCCGGTCTATCCGATGAAGGTTTAGGCCGTGGACCTTCCGTCACCCTGAATTTGTTTCAGGGTCCAGCCGGTCGCGCGCCCGGGGGGGGCGGAGGACTGGATGCTGAAACAAGTTCAGCATGACGGCCAGAGGATGAGCATGAGGAGCGAGAATGGATTATCAGGCACTGGTCGACGAGGCGCTGGCCGACGTCTCCGCCTATCGGGGGCAGGGCAAGGTCGCATCCTATATCCCGGCCCTGGCGGACGCGGACCCGAACAGGCTCGGCCTCGCCCTGGTGCTCGAGGACGGATCGAGCTTCGCCGCCGGCGACTCCGACGAGCCTTTCTCGATCCAGAGCATCTCCTACGTCTTCGCTCTGTGCCTCGCCCTGCACCATGTGAAGGCGAGCCTTTGGAACCATGTCGGGCGCGAGCCGGCGGGATCGCCGGTCAACTCGATCATCCAGCTCGAGATGGAGAAGGGCCACCCGCGCAACCCGATGACCAGCGCCGGAGCCCTCGTCGTCTGCGACCAGCTCATCCAGTCGGCCGGCGGCGCCGACGCCGCGGTCGGCGAGGTGGTCGGCTTCCTCCGCGAGCGCTGCGGCAACGACAAGGTGACGATCGACGAGCGGATCGCCATGTCGGAATCGCGGGCGGGCGCGTTCAACCGCAGCCTCGCCCATTTCATCGCCGCCTTCGGCAATCTGAAGAGCCCGGTCGACGAGGTGCTGTCGGCCTATTACCGGATATGCTCGGTGGCGATGAGCTGCCGGCAGCTGGCCCAGGCGGCCCTGTTCCTCGCCTTCGACGGCGCCGACCCGAGGACCGGCGACGCCGTCACCATCGCCTCGCGCTCGCGGCGGATCAACGCCCTGATGCTGACCTGCGGCCATTACGACAATAGCGGCGACTTCGCCTTCCGGGTCGGCCTGCCCGGCAAGAGCGCGATGAGCGGCGGCCTGCTCGCGATCGTGCCGGGAGTCGGCGCCGCCTGCGCCTGGTCGCCCGGGCTGAACTCGGCGGGGACGTCGCTGGCCGGGGCGATGGCGCTTGAAAGGCTGGTCGAGAAGACCGGCTGGTCGATCTTCGTCTAGATCTCCCCCTCCCCATGCGGTCGCACGGGGAGGATAAATGCGCTAGCATCCCGCCATGCTCACCGCCCTCCTCCTCGCCGCCGCCGTCCCGGCGCCGCCCGCCTGCCCGATCGAGCGGGCCGTCTACCGCCTCGACGGCGCCCCCCGCTTCACCGCCGGCTTCGCCCGCCAGGACCGGCGCGACTCCGCCGTCTCCGACCTCGTCCTGTGGCTGAACACGCCCAAGCGCACCTACTGGTTCTCGTTCGGCTCGCCCAACGGCTATGGCGGCACCTATCTCGCGCCCGAGCTCGACCCGAGGGTCTCGGTCCGGCTCTCGGACGACGAGGAGCGCGACGCCGCCGAGAGGATGCACAAGGGCGAGCCGCTCAGCCTCCCGTTCGACGCCTTCGCCGCCAATCTCTCCGCCTTCGAGTCTCCGCCCCGGTCCACGGACCGGCCGCCGTCCCTGCTCTTCGCCCGGGCCCTCGGCCCGGCGCTCTGGTACAGCCCCGTCGCGCTCGCCGGCGGCGATTCCGCCGCCGAGCCGGAATCGATGCCGGTCGGCCTGTTCAAGGCGGCGGGATGCGGCGGGCCTCCGCCCGCCTAGAACCGGCTTCGATAGGGCCGGTCGCTCTCGAGCAACTGCACGGCTTCCTGCGCGGCCAGCGTCAGATCCGTCTCGCTCAACCGTCCGGAGCGATTGCCGAAGCTGCGGACGATCAGCGGAACCGTGCGCCGGGCGATCGCGCCGTCGATCCTGGGATAGTCGAAGCGGGTCAGGAAATTGCGCCGGAAGATGTTGGGAACGAAGCTGCGCCTGACCCGGTCACGCATTTCCCGCTGAAGCTCGCTCCAGGCTTTCCCCTGCAGCGGTATCAGGCACATCGCGGCCGATGCGAAGCTGCACCAATGGGCATCGAGCGAACCGCCGGCTGCCGCAAGCGTCCGGGCGGCGTCGGAGAGGGCGGCCGCGCGCATCCCGAAGGCGGCGCGTCGCTGCGCCTCCACCGGGCTTGCCACGTTCATCTCGTGGAGCTTCGCTTGCAGGGTCTCCAGTCCCTCCGGAGGAATGACGACCGACCCGATGCGCAACTCCACCGACCGCACGGGCAGAACGAAGCGCGCCGTGGGGAAGGTCTTGCGGATTTCGGCTTCGAGCGCCTGATTTCCCTCCGTCTTGGTGACCGCTACCGCAAAGGGGATTTTGAGGTCCGTGCACAGGGCTCCGATTTCCAGATGCGCGTCGTCGATTCGGCCCTGGGGTTCCTGGATGCACATCAGCACGAGGTCGATCTGCTCGTTCGCGCGGGTCGAGAAGCGCAAGCGCAGCAGGTCGCTGAGCAGCAGCAAATAGGTCAGGCTGGCTTCGCCCACCTCCAGCCCGCGGGAGTCAAAGAAGGCGAAGTTCTTCTCCGGAACCTCGATCCGAACCGTGTTCTGAGTAACAGGAGAGCCGATTCCCGCCGCCGCGGCGGGGCGACCGGCAATGGCGTTGATCAGAGTGCTCTTGCCGACGCCGGTGGCGCCGCAGACCAGCAGCGTGGTGGGATGGGGCGCCGCCGGGCTCCTGCCCAGCATTGCCAGCAGCACGACAAGCAGGAGGAATCCGCCCGCGATCAGGACCAGGAACAGGGTGTCCATCCCTCAACTCTCCAGCGTCACTCCTTCAGCGCCGAGTAGCGGTCGCGATTCTGCTCGAGCAGCGCCTTCATTCTCTCGGCCAGAGCCTCGGGGCTGGGGGGTGGAGAGTCCGACTGGACGTAGCCCTTGATCGAATCGAGATAGAGGTGGCCGAAAATCTTGGTCAGCGCGCCGGCAATGGGGCCGCCGATCATGGCGGCGCCAATCGAGCCGAGACCCGGGAAGAAGCGCAGCGCCTCCGAGAGGGCATAGCCGAATGCCGTCTGGCCACCGAACCTGGTGAGGATCATCCCGGCCATGGCCTTGACCATATCCTTGCCCCCGGAGTCGCGCATGCGGATGCCGATGCGGGCGTTGATCTGGGCGATCATCCAGGCCTGGATCCCGACCAGCGCGACCGAGTGGCCGCCTGGCACCGGGACCCCGGCACTGGCGACGGCCATGGCCACGGCCTCGTTTATCGCCGCCACCGCAGCCTTCTCCTTGAGGTCCCAGCGGGCTCGTTGAGCCGCCACGAAGGCGGCGGTCTGCGCGTCCGGGAGCAAGGCGAGCGTGACGTCGATCAGCTCGCTGACCCCGTAGGCGGGGATCAAATGTGGGCCGATCCGCTTTTCGAGCGCCAGCAGCGGCACGACGCCGCGATTGGGGACGGCGAGCTCGCGCACCTTCGCCACCATTTCGTCGTCGCCGAGCGCCTGGGTCACGACCACGACGGCCGGGACGGATTGCCGGTCGAGCATATTCAGAAGGTCGGTCAGCACCGGCTCGATGCGATGCGACTGCTCCAATATGCACGGCCACGCGACATGGATTTGCGCGTGCGGCTCGGTGCTGGCCCGCAAGTCGTTGATCTTTTCGTGGACGGCTCCGACCGTCGCAGCCGAGTCGCCGATCTCGAAGCCGCGGGTATCGTAGAGACGCAGCGGCAAGTCCGGAAAGCTGTATTCGTCGATCCCCTGCGTTTGAGAGCGGCCAACGCCGGTGAGTGCGACATGCTTGCCGAACACCGCGTTGACGAGGGTGCTCTTGCCGACGCCGGCATTGCCCGCGACGATGACGTTGACCTTGCCGAGGCTCGCTTCGGCCTCGGCGCGCGCATGCGCATAAGCGTGGTACATATCCGCGCCAAAAGGGATGCTCTCGCCCGAGATCGACATAAGCCGCCCTCTCAAAGGTAAACTGACCACAGGATGTGCCGGCCGACTCGCTCCGCGAGTCCTTGGCCGCACGGAAGCTATCCGAATTGTCGGACTGCCAATACAGACTTTACAACCGAAATGCTCGCTATCGGCGCCTCGCCCCCCGCCGGGCGGCGGGCCTTTTTTCCCGGCGCGCAGCCGCTCGGACATGCTATGCGCCCGCCATGGCCGACGGCGAAACCGCTTTGCTTCTCGCCCGCGCGCAATTCGCCTTCACCGTCTCGTTCCATTTCATCTTCCCCGCTTTCTCGATCGGCCTGGCAAGCTACCTCGCCGTGCTCGAGGGGCTGTGGCTGGCGACGGGCAAGGCCCGCTACCTCACCCTGTTCCGCTACTGGCTGAAGATCTTCGCCATCGCCTTCGCCATGGGAGTCGTCTCCGGAATCGTCATGTCCTACCAGTTCGGCACCAATTGGTCGGTCTTCTCGGACCGGGCCGGGCCGATCATCGGGCCGCTCATGGCCTATGAGGTGCTGACCGCCTTCTTCCTCGAGGCCGGGTTCCTGGGCGTGATGCTGTTCGGGCTCGAGCGGGTGGGGAAGAAGCTCCATTTCCTCGCCACCCTGATGGTCGCCGCCGGGACGGCGATGTCGGCTTTCTGGATCCTGAGCGTGAACAGCTGGATGCAGACTCCGACCGGCTGGGCGATGAACGCCCAGGGCCAGTTCGTGCCGGCGGGGAGCTGGCTCGACATCGTCTTCAACCCGAGCTTTCCCTACCGCCTCGTCCACACCGTCCTCGCCGCCTATCTGACGACGGCGCTGGTCGTCGGCGCCGTGGGGGCCTGGCATCTCCTCAGGGGCAGGGACAACAAGGCCGTCCGCACCAGCTTCTCGATGGCGATGTGGATGGCGGCGCTGGCGGCGCCGGTGCAGATATTCGTCGGCGATCTCCACGGCCTGAACACGCTCGAGCATCAGCCCGCCAAGGTCATGGCGATGGAGGGGCATTTCGAAAACCATCCGAACGGCGCGCCGCAGATCCTGATCGGCCATCCGGACAGCGAGGCTGAGAAGACCCATGTGCTGATCGAGATTCCGAAGCTTTCGTCGCTGATCCTCAAGCATGACTGGAACGCGCCGCTGAACGGGCTGAAGAGCGTTCCCAGGGAGGACCGGCCGCCGGCCGAGATCGTCTTCTGGTCGTTCCGGATCATGGTCGGCCTGGGCTTCCTGATGTTCGCGCTCGGCCTTCTCAGCCTGCTCGCCCGCCTGCGCCGGCGGCTCTACGAGTGGCGCTGGCTCCACCGTTTCGCGCTGGCGATGGGGCCGGCGGGGTTCGTCGCGGTGATCGCGGGCTGGGTGACGACCGAGGTCGGGCGGCAGCCCTGGGTGATCTACGGGCTGCTCCGGACCAGGGACGCGGTCTCGCCGATCGCGTCGCCGGGGGTGACCGGATCGCTGATCGCGTTCGTCCTGGTCTATTTCGCGGTGTTCGGGGCGGGGACGATGTACATCCTTCGACTGATGGCGAAGGCGCCGGAGGACGGGGAGGAAAGCGAGCCGAAAGCGCCGATCCGGACGGCGGGGATTACGCCTGCGGCGTCCTTCGATACGCCGGTTCGACTTCGCTCACCGGCTACTCAGGATGAGCGGAAGGATGAAAGGTGACGCTGTTCGAACCGCTCATCCTGAATAGGGGACTGAGCCTGGCGAAGGCCCCGTATCGAAGGACCCGCTGCTGATGGACCTCACGATCATCTGGGCCTTGCTCATCGCCTTCGCGGTCGCCGCCTATGTGGTGATGGACGGCTTCGATCTCGGCATCGGAATCCTCTTCCCGCTCTTCCCGGTGGGCCGGGAGCGCGACCGGGCGATGAACGCCATCGCTCCGGTGTGGGACGGCAACGAGACCTGGCTGGTGCTCGGCGGCGGCGGGCTGCTCGCCGCTTTCCCGCTCGCTTATTCGATCATCCTTCCCGCCCTCTACGCGCCCCTGATCGCGATGCTGCTCGGGCTCGTCTTCCGCGGAGTCGCCTTCGAGTTCCGCTGGCGCGATGCCGGCCACCGGCGGTGGTGGGACGCCGGCTTCTTCGCCGGATCGCTGGCGGCGACCTTCGCCCAGGGCGTGACCCTGGGAGCGCTCATCCAGGGCATCACCGTCGAGGGCCGCCATTATGCCGGCGGCTGGTGGGAGTGGCTGAGCCCGTTCAGCCTCCTGACCGGGGCGAGCCTGGTCGTCGGCTATGCCCTGCTCGGCTCGGGCTGGCTGATCTGGAAGTCCGAAGGGCCGCTGCGGGAGCAGGCGCGGCGGCAGGCGCGGCTGCTGCTTCCGGGCCTGCTCGGAGCGATCGCCGCCGTCAGCCTCTGCACGCCGTTCGTCGAGCCCAAATATTTCCAGCGCTGGTTCGAGGCGCCCGGCCTCTTCGTCGCCCTGCCGATGCCGCTGCTGGTCGCCGCCGCCGCCTTCCTCGGCTGGCGAAGCCTCGGACGCGGGCGGGACTGGGCGCCGTTCGTCTGGTCGCTGGCTTTGTTCGGGCTCACCCTCGCCGGCCTCGCCATCTCGATATGGCCGGACGTCATCCCCGGCCGGCTGTCGATCTGGCAGGCCGCCGCCCCCTATTCGAGCCAGATCTTCATGCTGGTCGGAGCGCTCGTCCTGATCCCCCTCATCCTCGCCTACACCGCCTGGAGCTACTGGGTGTTCCGCGGGAAGGTGGGGGAGGAAGGCTATCACTGAGGTGGCCAGGCGCCTCGCCTGGTTCGTCGGCCTGTGGGCGGCGGGGGTGCTGACGGTCGCGTCCGTCGCCTACCTGCTGAGGGCGTGGCTGCTCTAAGGGGCGTTGGCCGCCCAGGTCCTGGCCACCCGCCCGTCCTGACCAGCCGGACGACCGGCATCCCGTCCTCGGCGATCAATTGGTGCCTGGCACCGAATAGCGAGGCCTCGGGGCAGGCGCCGGGTCAAAGGTCCAGAAGATGGACGGCGTAGGGGAGGCCGAAGCGGTCCGGGCCTCGCCGTTCGAGCCGGAATCCCATCCTCGCGTCGGCCGCTTCGAAGCGGCGGATCAGACGGTCAGCGCCACGAACGGGACGGGGGCGCTCTTCCTGAGCACGATCGGCCGTCCGCAATCGGCCTGGAACAGCTCGCCGTCGAGCAGCAGGTTCGAATGGTCGCCCTCGATCCGGATCTCGTCGCCGCGCTCGAGATGGACTCCCGACAATCGCTTGCGGCCGAGCCGGCCGCGCACCGCCGCGAAGAAGGCGCCGAGCAGGGAGCGCAGATTGCGGTCGATGACCAGCATCTGCATCGCCCCGGTCCGGGCGCCCGCGCCGGGCATCGAGCCCTTGAACAGCAGGCGCTGGAGGGTCGTCACCATCAGGAAGGCGAACTTGCCGTTGAGCTCGCCGCTTTTCATCCCCGATACCCGAAGCGCCGCCGGCGGCGGCGGAAGGAAGCTGGCCCGGCGGCCCAGCACCACTCCGAGCAGCCCGAGCAGAAGCGCCAGCCCGTGGGCGAGCCAGTTGGGCAGGCCGAGCGGGTAGAGCTTGTTCCGGCAGTAGAGCATGGTGTCGGCGAGATAGGCGCCGCCCAGGAACATTCCCAGCACCGGCTTGCCGTGGCCCGAGCCGCCCGAAAGCGTGATCAGCTCGCGCTGGACGATGTGCGGAGCGAGGTCGGTGCGGGCGATGGCGAGCACCCGCTCCAGGGTCTCGAGCGCGTCCGCGCCGGCGCCCAGATCGTAGGCGATGAGGTTGGTCTTGCCGTTGGGCAGGACCGCCACCGGCGGCGGATTGTCGCCGAAATGGCGGCCGTTGTAGATTTCGGTCAGAGCCGCCTGGACGGTGCCGTCGCCGCCGTTGATGACCAGCACCCGGGGCTCGATCAGGGCGATGGTGCGGAGCGCGGTGCCGATCTGGTCGACGTCCTCCACCTCGTAGTGGAAGATGTCCTTGTGCGCCGCGCAGAAGCTTCGCACCTGCGGAAGCAGCGCCCGGTTGCCGGTCGATCGCGGGTTGGAGAGGAGCGCGACCCTGGCCATTCTCACCGGCCGATCGGGGCGATGGAGAGGCCGCTGCGGTAATTGAGGACCACCGGCACCGTCTTGACCCCGCGCCCGACCGTCACCGCCGCCGCCCGGTGGTTGGGCTTCAGCTTGAGCAGGGACAGCTTCGGGTTGTTGGAGAAGCCGCCGCCGTCGTTCCAGTTGGTCTTGCCGTTGGCGTCGGCGTCGTGGCGGACGGCGATGGCGTAGGTGCCGGCCGCCGGCACCGCGACGCAGACGTTCATCGCTCCGGAGCGGGTGACCGGAAGGTCGATCCGCTTCAGCTTCTTGCCCCGCTCGAGGAAGTCGGCCGGGTTGCCGCCGTAAAGCTGGATGCGCAGCTTGCCGACGCGATTCTTGAAGCCGTTGACGCTGACCAGCACGGCGGGCCGGTTGGCGCCGGCGGTGCAGGCCGCCGCGTCCGGGCCGAGCGCCGCCTGGGCCGGGGCGGCCGTGGCGGTCAGCGCGGCCGCCAGGGCGGCGGCGGAAAGGAAGAGTCTCGACATCGCCGTAAAAAACTCCAGGGCGCTTGCGCTCCGCCGCGGGCGGCGGGACGCGTGAATGATGGCCCCCCATCGCCATCCTCAATCGCTCAGGGTTGCGGCCAAATTATGGTCATTGCGGGTCGAAATGCGATCCGTAGCCCGTTGAATCGTTTCGATTGTGGCGGAGGCGGGCCTTCGGAGGCGGCGGCGGCCGGGGCCTGACCTCCATCGGCCCCGGGAACCGACCAGGATCGATCCCTTGTCCCTTCGCGCGTCGGCAATGACCGTTGCGGCGCTCCGGGATCTCTCCGGCGCGCCGTTTTCGTTTCGGCGCTACTATCCCGTGCTGTTTATCCATGTTAGCCCGCTTCGGGCTTCGTGGTCACGCCGGAGCCCAGGGCGCTTCGGCCGCGGCGCGGCCGGAGCGTCTCTTTTGGGTCGTGCAAGAAGGGGGAAGCCGATGAGAATGATCGTCAGGGGCGCGATGGTCGCCGGTCTGATGGCGCTGGGCGCCTGCAACAGCTCGGAGTCCGAGCAGGCGGCCGACAATGTCGAGGCCGTCGCCGGCAACCAGTCCGACGCGCTCGACGAGGCCGCCGACAACGCCGCCACCGAGAACCAGTCCGACGCGCTCGAGAACGAGGCCGATGCCGGCGAGGAAAAGGCCGAGAACGAGGCCGACGCCATCGAGGATAACGGCCAGTAAGCGGTCGGGATCGGCCCGTCATTGCGAGGAGCGGCGTCGGCCGGCCGGCAATGACGGATCATCCCTCAAAGCGCCCGGATCCGCGGCTCCGTCCGCGGCGACAGCAGCAGCTCGCGCATCGCCCGGAATAAACAGTGACAGTATACATTTACCAGTGACTCCGGTGGGCCTGCCCGGTGCGGTAAATGTATACTGTCACTGTCTTACGGCCACTCCTCGCAGCCTCCTCGCGGCCCTTCGCAGGCGAGCTATCGCGCCGCCGGCGGGACTCGAGGCGAGGGGCGCCCCCGGGGGGGCGGTCCGACCGCCCGGCCGAGCCTCGACTCCAGGGTCTGGAGGAACGCGGCGCCGCCGAGGGCGTAGCCGGTCCGCTCCCGGCTTCGGATCGCTCTGAGCGCGGGCTCTTCCAGGCCGACGTCGAGCAGCGTACGCCAGTCCGGTATCCGTTCGAGCAAGGCGCCGCTCTCACCCACCGGATCGCGGGCCAGACCGAGATGGGCTCCCGCGCTCGACCAGCGCCAGTCCTCGGGCCGCCGCACCAGGCCGGCGCGCACCGGGTTGAGCTCGACGTAGCGCGCGCAGGCGATCAGCCAGTCCTCGTCCATCGGGAAGGAGGCGAAACGCTCCTGCCACAAATGGCCTTTCCAGTCGGAGCGCCGGTTG
>DASPJA010000071.1:0-20048 GCA_035628835.1 Allosphingosinicella sp. | reverse complement strand
GCGGGGCCGACGTCGAGGATCATCTCGTCCGCACCGACCTCGTGGACGTTGCAGGTGCGAAGGCTCGGCGGGTGGGCGGCGAATTCCTTCGCCACCACCACGTCGTAGGGCAGGTGAACGGTGCAATTCGCCCGCTCCGCCGCGTCGAGTATCTCGAGGGCGGTGCCGGCAAGCTCGTGCTCGCAGAGCGACTTGCCGACGTTCACGCCGCGGGCGGCGAGGAAGGTGTTGGCCATTCCGCCGCCGATGATCAGATGGTCGACCTTCGTCACCAGGTGGCGGAGCACTTCGAGCTTGGTCGAGACTTTGGCGCCGCCGACCACCGCCGCCACCGGCCGCTCCGGCTCGCCGAGCGCCTTCTGCAAGGCCGTCAGCTCGGCCTCCATCGCCCGCCCGGCATAAGCCGGGAGCAGGTGGGCGACCGCCTCCGTCGAGGCATGGGCGCGATGGGCCGCCGAGAAAGCGTCGTTGACGTAGCAATCGCCGAGGCGGGCGAAACGCTGGGCGACGGCCGGATCGTTCCTCTCCTCGCCGCCGAAGAAGCGGGTATTCTCGAGGATGGCGACGTCGCCGGGCCGGAGCATCGCCACATTCTCCTCGGCCACCTCCCAGTCGACGTAGCGCACCGGGCGGCCGAGCACGTCCTGATAGGCACGGGTGACCAGCGACAGCGAATATTCCGGGCTCGGCACCTTGGGCCGTCCGAAATGGGCGAGCAGGAGAACGATCGCGCCCTTGTCGGCGAGCTCGGTCACCGTCGGCAGGGTGGAGCGGAGGCGGGTGTCGTCGGTCACTTCGCCGTCCGCCATCGGCACGTTCAGATCGACGCGCACGAGCACTCGCTTGCCGCGGACGTCGCCGAGATCGTCGAGAGTATGGAAGCTAGGCATCGGACGTCTTGACGTCAGATCAACCGCGCCATGGCGGCGGCGGTGTCGACCATCCGGTTCGAGAAGCCCCATTCGTTGTCGTACCAGGAGAGGACCCGGACCAGCCTGCCTTCCAGCACCGCGGTCTCGAGGCTGTCGACGGTCGAGCTTGCGGGGCAGTGATTATAGTCGATCGAGACCAGCGGCTCCTCGCTGTAGTCGAGGATCCCCGCGAGCGGGCCGCTCTCGGACGCCGCCCGAAGGGCACCGTTGACCTCTTCGAGGCTGGTGTCGCGCCTGGGCGTGAAGGTGAGGTCGACCAGGCTGACGTTGGGCGTCGGCACCCGGATCGCGGAGCCGTCGAGCTTGCCCTTCAATTCGGGCAGCACTTCGCCGACGGCGCGGGCGGCGCCGGTCGTGGTCGGGATCATCGACATGGCGGCGGCGCGGGCGCGGCGCTTGTCGGAATGGATCTGGTCGAGGATCTTCTGGTCGTTAGTGTAGGCGTGGACCGTGGTCATCAGCCCGCGCTCGATCCCGATCGTGTCGTTCATCACTTTCGCGACCGGGGCGAGGCAGTTGGTCGTGCAGGACGCGTTGGAGACGATGGTGTGGCCGGCCTCGAGCCGGTCGTGATTGACCCCGTAGACGACGGTGAGATCGACCCCCTTGGCCGGCGCGGAGATCAGGACTTTCTTCGCGCCTGCGGTGAGATGCGCGCCGGCCTTGTCGCGATCCGTGAAGAAACCGGTGCATTCCAGCACCAGGTCGACGCCATTGTCGCCGTGCGGCAGCTTGCCGGGATCGCGCTCGGCGGTGACCTTGACCCGGCGGCCGTCGATGATGAGGTCGTTGCCGTCGGCGCGGGCCTCGCCGCGATAGGCGCCATGGACCGAATCGCGCCGGAACAGCAAAGCGTTGGATTCGGCGTCGGCGAGGTCGTTGATCGAGACCAGTTCGAGCCCGCTATCCGCCTTCTCGAGCAGGGCCCGGGCCACCAGGCGGCCGATCCGACCGAAACCGTTGATCGCAACTCTCGTCGCCATGTCATTCAACTCCTTGAGATTTGAGCGCCGCGAGGATGCGCGGCACGATCGCCTCGGCGGTGAAGCCGAAGCGCTTGAACAGGTCTTCCGCCGGGGCGGAGGCGCCGAAGCGGTCGAGGCCGACCGCCAGCCCGCGCCGGCCGATATAGCGCTCCCAGCCCAGCGTCGCTCCGGCCTCGATCGAGACCAGCAAGGCGGCGTCCGGAAGCAGGTCGCGGCGATAGACCTCGTCCTGGGCGTCGAAAAGCGACCAGCAGGGCATGGAGACGACGTCGGCGCCGATCCCCTGCCCTTCGAGCGCCTCGGCCGTCGCCATCGCCACCTCCACCTCGGAGCCGGTCGCGACCAGCACCACCCGTCGCGCCGCCGCGGCGGCGCGGAGCCGGTAGGCGCCGCGGGCGCTGAGATTGTCGGTTCGCTCCGTCCTGACCTGCGGCAGGTTCTGGCGGGTCAAAGCGAGCAGCGAAGGCCCCTCGCGCCGCTCCATCGCCAGAGCCCAGCATTCGGCGGTTTCGACAGCGTCCGCAGGGCGATGGACGGCGAGGTTCGGAATCGATCTGAGGCCCATCAGCTGCTCGACCGGCTGGTGGGTCGGGCCGTCCTCGCCGAGGCCGATGGAATCGTGGGTCATCACGTAGACGACCCGCACCCCCTGAAGCGCCGAGAGGCGGATGGCGGGGCGGCAATAATCGGAGAAGATCAGGAAAGTGCCGCCATAGGGGATCACTCCGCCGTGCAGGGCCATGCCGTTCATGGCGGCGGCCATTCCGAACTCGCGTATTCCGTAATAGAGGTACCGGCCGGAATAATCCCCTTTCGTCAAAGGCTTCTGCGCCTTTGTTTTGGTATTGTTCGAGCCAGTCAGGTCCGCCGAGCCGCCCAGGGTTTCCGGCAAGGCGGAGTTGATCGCCTCGAGCGCCAGCTCGGACGCCTTGCGGGTGGCGACCTTCCGCGGGTTGGCGGCAAGGGTGTCGAGCCAGGAGTCGAGACCGAGGTCGGGCGGCAGCCGCCCCTCCATCCGCCGGACGAACTCCTCGCGCTGCGCCGAAGCGGCGAGGCGGGCGCGCCATTCCTCATGGGCCTTGCCGCCGCGTCCGCCGGCGGAGCGCCAGGCGGAGAGGATCGGTTCCGGAATGTCGAACGGCTCGCTGTCCCACACCAGCTGCTTGCGCGCCGCCGCGACCTCGTCGGCGCCGAGCGCGGCGCCGTGAGTGGCCGAAGTGCCCTGTTTGTTGGGCGCGCCCCAGCCGATGATCGTCCGGCAGGCGATCAGCGACGGCCGAGGATCGGCCAGAGCCTCGTCGATCGCCCGGCGGATCTCGCCGAAGTCGTGGCCGTCGCATTGCACGACGTGCCAGCCATAGGCGGCATAGCGGGCAGGTATGTCCTCCGAGGTGGAGAGGTCGGTCGAGCCGTCGATGGTGATCCGGTTGTCGTCCCAGAACAGGTTGAGGCGGCCCAGCCCGAGATGGCCGGCAATTCCGGCCGCCTCGTGATTCACCCCCTCCATCAGGTCGCCGTCGCCGGCGATCACCCAGGTCCGGTGATCGACGAGATCGTCGCCGAAGACGGCGTTGAGGTGACGCTCGGCGATCGCCATCCCGACCGCCATGGCGACGCCCTGGCCGAGCGGCCCGGTGGTCGCCTCCACCCCGGCCAGCATGAAATTCTCCGGATGGCCCGCGCAGGGGCTGCCGAGCTGGCGGAAGTTCCGGATCTCGTCGATCGTCGGATGGGCGTAGCCGGTGAGGTGGAGCAGGGAATAGATCAGCATCGACCCGTGCCCGGCCGAGAGGACGAAGCGGTCGCGGTCGTGCCAGTCGGGATCGGCGGGATCGTGCTTCAGATATTCGGTGAACAGGATGGTGGCGACGTCGGCCATTCCCATCGGCATTCCGGGATGGCCGCTATTGGCGGCCTGGACGGCGTCCATCGACAGCGCGCGAATGGCGTTGGCGAGCAGTCTCGGATCGGCGGCCATGCACTTTCCCAAGAGGCGGCGCCCGGCGCGGGCGCGAGAAGAGTCGGAAGGACCCTCCAGCAAGAGCGCTCCTTTATCGGCGGCGGCGCGCCCGTCAACCGCGGCGCCGCTGTTTTCAAAGCCGGGAAGGCCGTGCTATGCACCCGCCATGGGGCAGGACAGGGTGGCACAGGCGATCGGCCGCATCGAAAGCGCGCTGGCGCGGATCGAGGCTGCCGCGCAGCGCCCTTCCGCCCCCGGACCGTCGGAGGACGGCGCCCTCAGAGAGGCGCATGAGGCCTTGCGCGGCCGGGTCCGCGAGGCCCTCGCCCAGCTCGACACCCTCATCGCATCCGCGGAGGCGCGCTGATGGCGTCGGTCGAGGTCGAGATCGCCTCCCGCAAATATTCGGTCGCCTGCCGGGACGGCGAGGAAGCGCATCTGCGCTCGGTCGCCGCCCTCGTCGACGCCAAGGCGCAGGACGCCGCGGCGGCGCTGGGCAGCCTCAGCGAGGCCCGGCAACTGCTCTTCGCCTCGCTGCTCCTCGCCGACGAGCTCAAGGAGCACCGCTCGGGCCAGCCCAAGGCGGCGACGACCGAGATCGACCCCGCCATCGCCGACGCGCTGGAGCGCCTCGCCGGCCGGGTCGAAAGCCTGGCCGAACAGCTCGAGCGGAGCGCCGAGGCTTCCTAGGCCGGCGTAGTGGCCAGGCCCGGAAGGATTTGGTTCCGCACAAAGATCATGAAGACACGAAGAGTCCGCGCAGCGGCTTATTCCACAGCCAGTCCGAAAGGGCCGGGACTTCGCGCCGTCGAGGCCCCTTTGTGCCTTCGTGATCTTTGTGCGAACAAAATTGCGGCCCCGGCCGCGGCGGGAAGGTCGTCGCCCGCGCCCGTTGTCAGTGGCTCGCACCCTTCCTAGATAGGCTCCGACGGGTACTGCCCGGTGCGCGCTTTCGAACATCCCTGGGCGATAAGCATCCTCGGGGGCTATCCCTGGTCGGGCCCTGGTCCGGCACATATGGTCCCCACCTGACGTTGACGCGTCAGAGGATATTCAAGCAAACGGCCATGGTGGTCCCGTCACCCTCCCCTCCCGACAAGAAAGCGCTGCGCACCGAGGCGCTGGCGCGGCGGCGCGATTATGCGCGCTCGCTCGCTCCCGGAGTGCGGCCGGAGCTGGAGCGCAAGCTGGCCGAGATCGTCCTGCCGCGGCTGATCACGGCGAGGATCGTCGCGGGCTACCACCCGCTGAAGGACGAGATCAGCCCTTATTCCATTCTCGACCGCCTCGGCGTCGGCCAGCGGGCGGCGCTCCCCTGGTTCCAGGGCCGCGACTCGCGGATGCTGTTCCGCGAGGCGCCTGCGGTCGAACCCAGTCCTTGGGGCGTGCTCCAGCCGTCCGGAGAGGCGGAAGCTCTGGCACCCGACGTCATCCTCGTCCCCCTCGTCGCCGCCGACCGCCAAGGCGCCCGAATCGGCCACGGCAAGGGCCATTACGACCGCGCCCTCTCGCACCTTCGCGAAGGCGGCGAGGTCTTCACCATCGGCATAGCCTGGGAGCCCCAGATCCTCCCCGAAGCCATCCCCGCCGATCCCTGGGACGTCCCGCTCGACGCCATCGCAACTCCGGGCGAGTGGATCGACTGCCGATGAACGCCCCCCGGCCGAGCTGGCGCAAGCCGGCGGGAATGCTCCTGCTCCTGCTGCTGATCGCGATGTGGGGGTTCGTGGTGGTGACGGTGGCGGAGGCGCTGCCGCCCCTGCCCTGGCCTCTGAAGGCCCTGTTCTTCATCGTGGCGGGCATCGTCTGGATCCTGCCGCTCAAGCCGCTGCTTCGGTGGATGGAGCTGGGGCGGCGGCGGAAGGGGCCGTGAAGCCGGGCCAACGGTGGATTTCCGCCAGTTGGCGCCAATCCTCGCCGGGAAGCAGGCGCGAAGGCCGAGGCGCGCCGGTTACTGTCAGGCTTCGGAGAGCGCGGCGACGATCGTTCGAAGCGCGCCGGGGTCGCTCACCATCTCGTTGTGACGACAGCCGAGCTCGACTCGCCGGTCCGCTTCCCAATCCTCGCCCGCCGCGCTGGCCGGAGCGACGATCCCGTCGAGGGGCGACCACATGGCCACGGTCCGCACCGGCGGCTTCACGTCCGGAGCGATCGGCACCGGCGGATGGTCGACGTCATGATCGTTGAGCGCCTCGTAGAGCTTCCACGCATTGTTCGAACGCAGACTTTGAGAGAAAGGCGTGCCGAGCGTCACGACCATGGAGACGCTCTTCGCCCGCCGCTTCGCAAGCTCACGCGCATAGAGCCCCCCGAGGCTCCACCCGACCAGGGCCACCGGACCGCGGGTTTCCGCGGCGATGATGTCGATCCTCCTCAGCAGCCGCTCGAACTTGGAGCGCCGGGCGCCGAGATTGAGCCCTTGCCTCCATCCATAGGCCTCGAACCCGCATGCTCGCAAGGTCCGCCGCAGCTGGATCGTCGGGACGTCGTTGGCGAGAAAAGCCGGAATCACCATCACCGCCCGGCCGCGCCCGACATCCTCTCTGACCCGCGCGCCCGTCAGCTGCGCCGCCAGCAGCCGAGCCGCCGCCGGAGCCTCCATCAGCAGCTCTCCCCAGCGGGGCCGTCGTTTATCCCGAGCCGTCTTCAATGCCACACTCCTGATGCCGTTGCAGCCATAGCTGCCCAGCGGGCGATCCGTTCCCGCGAGCGGGAGGGCCCCGGCGCAATGGGCAATGCCCCCTCGGCCGTATAATGTCCCGGTTTGATGAGGGGGCCCGGAGGGGTCCCCGCCGACCAGACCGACGTCCGAGCGGCGACTCGACGTGGAGGCGATCAGCCCTCCGGCTTCGCCAGCGCCTCGCAGAGGCGATCGGTCGCCAGCGCGATTCGAGATTCGGCGGTGGTGCGGTTGGAGGGGGCGTTGCGGACTCCTCTCGTCTCGGTGTTGAAGGCGAGCAGGGTGCCGGCGCGCTGGTCGGGGCAGAGGCTGAGATAGGCGCGGAAGCCGTTCTGGTCGCCATTGTGGCCGACGAAGCGGACTCCGCGACCCTGGTCGATGAAGAAGGACAGGCCGCTTCGCGTGGTCGTCGCCATTCGGCCCTGGGTATAGTCCTCGCCGGCGGCGATCTGCGGCCGCCACATCTCCTCCAGCGAGGAGCGCTTCAGGACGAGGTCGTATTCGGCCTGGCGCGGCGGGTCGCCGAGCAGGAAGGCGACATATTTCGCCATGTCGGGCAGCGGCGCGTTGAGGCCGCCGTTCGAGACGGTGACTCCGGTATCGACGTCGAAGGGCGCCGCGACGCGCTTGCCGTCGCGGATGTAGTAGCTGCGCGAGCGGTGGCGAAGGAGGTGGGGCGGAGTGCGGTCGAAATAGCTGGAGTGCATGGCCAGCGGCCTGAGGATGTTCTTGTCGACATAGACTTCGAAATCCTCGCCCGAGAGCCGCTCGATCACCTGGCCGAGATAGACGATGCCGGGATTGGAATAGCCGAATCGCGAGCCGGGGCGGAACTCGACCCTCGTGTAGGGGAGCATCGCCGCCAGCTGAGACCAGCTTTTGGGCTCGAACGGCTGCCACTCATGCTCGCGCCAGGGCCATGTGCCGCCGCGGAAACCGGCGCTGTGGCTCATCAGCTGGCGAAGGGTGATGGCGTCGGTGCCGCCGAACGGATTGTGGACCTGGGCGAGCTCGGGCACGAAGCGGGTGACCGGATCGTCCAGGCTCAGCAGGCCGCGGTCGCGAAGCTGCATGATCGCGATCCCGGTCATGGTCTTGGTGATCGACGCCCAGTGATAGATGGTTCCGGCATCGACCGGGACATGGGCCTCCGCGTCCTGCTCGCCGAGATGGTCGGCGGCGGCGATGCGGCCGTCGCGGACCAGATAGAAGCTGCTTCCGGCGATGCCGGCGCGTGCCGTCTCGGCGCGATGATGCTTGCGAAAGTCGCTCAGCGCCGTGTCGAACTCGGGTTCCGCGGCCGCGGCCGGGGCGGCGGCGAGCAGGAAAAGGATGGCGAGCGGTCGCGGCATGTTCCCGGAACTCCTGGCGAACGACTCGTTACCCATGCGCAACCGGCGGCGGCGAGGCAATCCGCTTCTCAGTCGGCGACGACCAGCCGGTAGCCGCAATCGCAGGCGTGGAGGGCGTGAAGGTGCCCGTAGCGCCGGGCCCAGGCGCCGCTCTCGAGGTCCGTCTCGAGCCTCGCCAGCGCGCCGGAGACGTCGCCCAGGGCCCAGAAGGACGACATGGCCGCCCTGATCCGGGGGTCCAGATAGGCCGCGGGGCGCCGCCAATAGGCGCTCAGGAAGCCGTCCGTGCAATCGTGCGGGATCGCGACGGGGGAGATGCCGACCGGGCCGAGCCAGCGCTCATAGTCGCTCATCCTCGGCATCTGCGCTTCGTCCAGGGCGACCAGCTCCGGGATGTAGTCGGCGAGCCAGAAGCCGCGGAAGGACGGATCGTAGGTGAGGATGACGATCGGGCCGCGGCTCACCCGGCGCATCTCGCTCAGTCCCTTCGCCTGATCCGACCAGTGATGGATGGTCAGGATCGCCATCGCGGCATCGAAGCTGCGGTCGGCGAACGGCAGGTCCTCCGCCCGCCCCTGAACGACGGCGGCGGCGGGAATCCGGCGCTGACGGATCATCGCCATTGATGGCTCCAGCGCGGTCACCCGGCGGCCGGCGGGCTCGTAGGACCCGGCGCCGGCGCCGACGTTCAGGATGGTCCTCGCATCTCCCAGGGCGCTTGCGACGATCGCCGCGATTCGCGGATCGGGCTTCCTCAGCTCGGCATAGTTCACGCCGATGCGGTCGTAGCGGCTCGTCATGGAGCGGCTTATGGCGCTGCGAAGGGATTTGGGAAATGGCGCGAGTGACGGGGCTCGAACCCGCGACCTCCGGCGTGACAGGCCGGCGCTCTAACCAACTGAGCTACACCCGCGTGGGAGGGGGCGAACTATGCGCTGGCCCCTTCCCTGTCAAGCGAGGCTAAGGCTTTGCCGCGACGGCCCTCTCGACCTCGCCATGCTCCTCGTGATGGGTGCCGGTCAATGTCCCCTCCTCGAACAGGAAGCCGGCAATGTCGGGCTTGCCGGCGGCGTCCAGCACCGTCTTCATGATGATGAGCAACGGCACCGCGAGCAGCGCGCCGGTCGTCCCCCAAACCCAGGCCCAGAAGCTCAGGGCGACGAGGATGAGCAGGGGATTGATGGTCAGGCGCCGGCCGACGAAGAAGGGCGTGATCAGGTTCGCCTCGACGAGGTGGACGCCGATGAAGCAGAGCGCGGGAAGGAAGGCGTACCAGGGATCGGCGAAGGCCATCAGGCCACCCAGAGCGAGCAGGAGCGCCGAGGCGATCGGCCCCAGATAGGGTATGTAGTTGAGCACGGCGACGATGCCGCCCCACATCAGCGGCGTCGGCATGTCGAGCAGATAGAGGATCAGCGCCACCGACAGGCCCATGCCGATGTTCACGATCGTGATCGTGCCGAGATAGGTGGAGGTGGCGTCGACCACCTCCTGGATGGCCCGGGCAGTGGTCATCGCGCCGTCGAAGCTCGAGCGGGCGGTGATCGTCCGGCGCCGCATCCGGGTCCAGCCGGCGAGGAAGAAGAAGATCACCAGAACGGCGAAGAACATCTGGATGGCGGCGAACGGCGCCGAGGTGGCGATGATGTCGAGGAGCGAGTTGGGAGTCTCCAGCGCCACCGTGCGCTGGGTGCTGGCCCGGGTTCCGAACTGCTCGACGATGTCGTTGATGAAGCGCTCGAGGTCCGAATAGACCTCCATCAAAGGCGCCAGCGTGTCGCGCACCCGGCCGATCCGCTCGGGCAGCAGCCGCACCCATTCGGCGGCCGGCAGGACGATCGAGGCGACGGCGATATTGGCCATGGCGATGAGCACGAGGACGCAGGTGAAGGCGGCGAGCGGCGAAGGCACCCTGCGCCGCTCCAGCCATTCGAGCATCGGCACCAGGGCGATGGCGATGACAAGGGCGGCTGTCACCGGCAGGAAGAATTCGGCGCCGGCGCGGAGGGCGAAAGGTAAAGCGATGGCGAGCCCCGCCCCCGCGATCAGGGTTAACGCCGCGAGCAGCCGGTCGCGGCGGTACGCGACGGCCTCCGGCTCCCGGGTGGGGTCGATATGCTCTACCGGGGTGGCCCCTCCCGCCCTTTCGTCTCCCTGCAGCTTGTTCATCTTCCTTACCGCCGCCCTTCGAACTTAGCTTAAGCCCAACGGCTAACCGGCCGTTAACTCATTCTTAGCGCCTCGCCCCGCATTAGCTCCAAATCGGATCAATGCTCGTGGGGAGCACCAATGCGTTATCAGGCTACGAGCGCCAAATCATCGGCGTTCCGCAAAAATGCCGCTTTGGCCGCCGTTTCGGCGGTCTTCGCGTGCGTTTTCGCGAGCCCCGCGCGCGGCGCCGGCACCCCCGCCGGCACCAACATCACCAACGTCGCCACAGCCACCTACGATCTGCCCAACGGCGACGAGGCCAGCGTCGAGTCCAACGCCGTCACTCTCAAGGTGGACGAGCTTCTCGACGTCAGCGTCGCGTGGGGCGACCCTTCCGACGTCACCGCCTCGGCGGGCGCGACCGGCCAGCCGCTCAAATTCACCGTCACCAACGGCGGCAACGGCACGGAGAGCTTCACCCTCGCCGCCGTATCCAATGGCGGCGGCGACGATTTCGACCCCGCCTCTACCTCGATCGTTCTCGATAGCAACGGCAACGGCGCCTACGACGCCGGAGTCGACACCGCCTATACGAGCGGCGGCAACGATCCCCAGCTCGATCCCGACCAGTCGCTCACCGTCTTCGTCCTCTCGGCCATCCCCGCCGCCGCCGGCGACGGCCAGCGCGCGCGAGTCGACCTCACCGCCGTCGCCAAGACCGGATCCGGAACGCCCGGCACCAGCTTCGCGGGCCTCGGCCAGGGCGGGGGCGACGCCGTCGCCGGAGCCACCGGCGGCGCCTCCGAAGACGACGGTTACTACCGGGTCGCGAGGGCGAGCGTCAGCTTCATCAAGAGCGCGACGGTCGCGGACGCCTTCGGAGGCACCGCCGCCACGCCCGGCGCGACCGTCACCTACACGCTCGCCGCCACCGTGAGCGGCAGCGGCAGCCTCGCCAATTTGAGGGTCAGCGACCCGATCCCGGCGGGCACGACCTACAAGGCCGGTTCCCTCACCCTCGAGGGCAGCGCGCTCACCGACTCGGCCGACGCCGATTCGGGAAGCTTCACCGGCACCGCCATTTCCGTCGCCCTCGGCACGCTCGCCGCCGGCGCCACCCGCACCATCACGTTCCAAGTGAAGGTCGACTGAGAAGGATGACGCCCATGAAAATCTGGCTTGCGCTCTTCGCGTTTCTCGCACCCGCCGCCGTGTCCGCGGCCGACAATGTCTCGCTGACCAGCAAGGTGCTGGTCGAGCGGGTCAAGCCGGGGCCCGACGGCAAGCCCGTCACCGTCCGCGAGGAGCCGGGCGTGGTGACTCCGGGCGACAGGCTCGTCGTCGTCCTCAGCTACCGCAACGGCGGCGACCAGCCGGCCACCGGCTTCACGCTCACCAACCCGATTCCGGCGGCGGTCGCCTTTACCGGCACCGACGATTCGAGCGCCGTCCTTTCCGTGGACGGCGGCAAGAGCTGGGGGGCGCTCGCGTCCCTCAAGGTCGTGGGGGCGGACGGCACCAGCCGCCCCGCCGTCGCGGCCGACGTCACCCACATCCGCTGGTCGCTTCGCCAGCCGATCGCCGCGGGCAGCCGCGGCGAGCTCAGCTTCCGGGGCGTCGTCGAATAATTTCCTGACCCGCACTCGAGCGCCGGCGGGGGGGAACAGGCGCTCACGCAAAACACGATTGGACCAGAGATGACCAGAAACATGCGATTGCTCGCCTCCGCCAGCGTGCTGGCGGCGGCGGCCGTTGCGGCCTCCCCCGCCTCGGCGGCCGGGACCGCCGCGGGAACCACCGTCACCAACAGCGTCACCCTCGAATATAAAGTCGGGGGGATCGACCAGAACCAGGTATCGGCCAGCGACAGCTTCACGGTCGACCGCAAGGTCAACCTGTCGGTGGCCGAAGCCGGCACCTCGGCGACCACAGTGACCCCCGGTCAGACCGGGGCGGCGACGATATTCACCGTCAGCAATGCCTCCAACGCTCCGCTCGACTTCGCGCTCGCCGCGACCCAGCTGAGCGGCGGAACGGCGGCGCATGGCGGCACCGACAATTTCAACGTGACCGCTGTCAAGATCCACGCCGACACCAACGGGAACGGCACCTACGACCCCGGCACCGACGTCGAGATCACCTATCTCGACCAGGTCGCCGCGGACACGAGCCGGACGGTCTTCGTGGTCGCCGACGTGCCGCTCGGCCGTTCGACCGACGACGTCGCCGGAGTCCGGCTCACCGCCACGGCCGCGGAAGCGACGGCGGCGAGCACGCTGGGCGCGACCATCACCCAGACCACCGGCGCCAACACGTCGGCGGTCGACACCGTCTTCGCCGACACCAACGCCAACGGCAACGTCGCCCGCGATGGCATCCACTTCGCCGAGGACGATTACGTGATCCTGGCGGCGTCGCTGACCGCGACCAAGACCAGCCGGGTGATCAGCGATCCGTTCAACGGGACGACCGATCCGAAGATGATCCCCGGCGCGGTGGTCGAATATTGCATCGCCGTGGCGAATTCCACGGGCAGCGCGACCGCGACCGGGATCGACATCACCGACACTCTGCCGCCGGAGACGACCTACGATTCGGCCTTCGGAATCAAGCTGAACGGCACGATGACCGGAAGCACCTGCAACGCCGACGGCACCAGCGGCGGCTCGCACGCCTCGGGCATCGTGACCGGAACGCTGAACGACATCGTCGGCGGCGTGACCCGCACGCTCGTCTTCCGGGTGAGCGTGAACTAGGCGGAAAGGGGGAGGAGCGGCATCGTGTCGCCGACACGCCGCCCCCTCCCCTCCCTCGCGATGGACCGAAACACTCCGCTTCCGGGGGCGATCCTGCTCGCCCTGCTCACGGCGCTCTGGCTCGCCGTGGCCGCGCCCGCGCTCGCCGCGGGCGTGCTCGGCCATCGCACCATCTCGAACGTCGCGACGATCGAATGGGAGGCGACCCGCGGAAAGATCAGTCAGCAATCGAACCGGGTCGACATCAACGTCGGCCCGGCTTCGCCTCCGGCATCACTCGCCCTCTATCGCTTCGCCTCCGACGCGGGGAGCCTGAAGATGCCCGTCAGCGCGCCGCGATGCAGCGCCGGCGGCACCCGCGCCGCGCTCGCCCACGCCTGGCAGGGGCAGAGGCTCGATCCGGCCTCGCTTCTGGCCGCGACCGAGATCCTGCCCGGCGAGCCGCTCCTGTTCGCCGTCGAGCATGCCGGCGGCGACCGCGATGGCGGCGCCGTCGAGACGATCGACGTCGTCCTTCGCTCCGCCAGCGGCGACAGCCGGACGCTGACGGTCTTCGAAACCGCCGCCGATTCGGGGAAGTTCGCCGGCTTCGTCCAGACCACCATGGCTTCCTCCGCGGCGGCCGGCGAGGATTGCCGGCTGACCGTCCAGCCGGGCGATCGCCTCACCGTCTCGACTCTCGACGGGGCCCAGCGCGGCGGCGGCCTGACCGCGACGGTGGAGGTGCTCGCCGACCCGTTCGGCTACGTCTTCGACAGTTTCGACGGCAAGGTGCTCAGCGGCGCCCGCGTCACCCTGATCGACGAGTCCACCGGCCAGCCGGCCGAGGTGTTCGGCGACGACGGCGCCTCGGCCTATCCGAGCAGCGTCGTGACCGGCGGCACCGTCACCGACGGGGGCGGCACCGTCTACAATTTCCCGCCGGGGCTCTACCGCTTTCCGCTGATCCGGCCGGGCGCCTACCGGCTCAAGGTCGAGCCGCCGCAGGGCTATACCGGTCCATCGGTCCGTACGCCCGCCGACCTGGCGGGCCTTCGCACGCCGGGGGGCCGCGCCTTCACCATCGTGCCCGCCTCCTTTGGGGGCCCGTTCAGCATCGCGGGACCGGAGCCGGTGCGCATCTCGATCCCGCTCGACGGACCGCGCACGCCGATCCAGCTCGTCAAGCAATCGTCGCGGACCACCGCCGCGCCCGGCGAGGCCGTCGCTTTCACGATCGCCGTCACGAACGCCGATAGCCGGCTTCCGACCGGCACCGTGCGGGTCACCGACGTCCTTCCGGCCGCGCTCCGGCTCCGGCCGGAGAGCCTGCGGGTCGACAACGTGGCGGCGGCGGCCGAGATCGCCGCCGACGGCTCGACCTTCACCGTCATGCTTCCGGCCGTCGCTCCGGGAGCCACCCGCCAGATCAGCTATGCGACGCAGGTGCAGCCCGGCGCCGCGGCGGGCGATGCCGTCAATCGGGTGCAGGCGGTGGCCGACGGGAACCTGGCCAGCAACGTGGCGGACGCGGCGGTCCGAATCCGCCGCGACGAGATTGCCGGCCGAATGACGATCCTCGGGCGGGTGACCGACGGCGGCTGCGCGGCCGACGCCGCCAAGGCGGCGGGAGTGGCCGGGATTCGGGTAATGCTCGAGGACGGCAGCTACGCGGTCACCGACCGCGACGGCCGCTACCACTTCGAAGGGGTGACGCCCGGCACCCATGTCGTCCAGCTCGACGACATGACTCTGCCGCTCGACCGCGCCGCCGCCGACTGCGCCCGCGACAGCCGGTCCGCCGGCCGCGCTTTCTCCCGTTTCGTCGACGGCCGCGGCGGAGCCCTCAAGCGCGTCGACTTCAAGCTCGTCGCGGTGAGTCCGAGGGCGAGCCGCACGGCCGCCGCCGCCCCCCGCCCGCAAGCCGCGAGCGATCCCGCCGCCGCCGGAGCGGAGCGCGACTGGCTCGCGGGCCAGGAGCCGGGCGTCGCCTGGCTGTTTCCGGAGCCGGAGCACAATCCGCGCGCGCCGCTGGTGCGCGTGGCGATCAAGCATCTGCCGGGGCAGAAGGTGAAGCTCCTCGCCGGCGGCCGCGAGGTGGATCCGGTCGCCTTCGAGGGCAGCCGCAAGAATGTGGCCGGCAATGTCGCTGTGAGCCTGTGGCGCGGCATTCCGGTCGAGGGCCGGCAGTCCGAGCTCGCCGCCGAGGTGAGCAACGCCGACGGCAGCCTCGCCGAGACCCTTCGCCGAACCGTCCGCTACGGCGCCAGCCCGATGCGTGCCGAATTGCTCCGCGACAAATCGGTGCTGCTGGCGGACGGGGTCACCCGGCCGGTGCTCGCGGTCCGCCTCACCGACCGCGACGGCCGCCCGGTCCGCCACGGGCTTACCGGCGACTTCGAGGTGCCGGCACCTTATTACCCGGCCGTCGAAGCCGACGCGCAGCAGGCTCGCCAGCTCGCCGGCCTGGAGCGGGCCCGGCCCTTCTGGAGGGTCCAGGGCGAGGACGGCCTGGCCTATATCGAGCTCGAGCCGACCACCGCCTCCGGAACGATCAGCCTGCGCTTCAATTTCCGCGACGGCGAGGCCGCACGCGAGCAGCGGCTCGAGGCCTGGCTCGATCCGGGCCAGCGGCCGTGGACAATCGTCGGACTCGCCGAAGGGACGCTCGGCTACAACCGGCTGCAGGGCAAGGTCGAGGATCTCGGCGAGGGCGACGACAAGCTCCTCACGGACGGCCGGATCGCTTTATACGCCAAGGGAAGAATCCGTGGCAAATGGCTGATGACGCTGGCTTATGACAGCGACAAGAAGGAGGACGAGACCCGCTTCGGCGGAGTCATCGATCCCGACGCCTACTACACCGTCTACTCCGACCGAAGCGAGCGCCGCTACGACGCCGCCTCGGTGCGCAAGCTCTATCTGAAGCTCGAGCGCCCGCAATTCTACGCTTTGTTCGGCGATTACGAGACCGCCATCGACGAGCCCGAGCTCGCCCGCTACGTCCGTGCCTTCAACGGCGTCAAAGCCGAATATCGCTCCGACCGGGTATCGGCGACCGCCTTCGCCGCCGACAGCCCGAACCGCCACCGTCACGACGAACTGCAGGGCAACGGCCTCAGCGGCCCCTATGCGCTCGGCGCCCGCAACATCCTGGCCAATAGCGAACGGGTCTGGATCGAGGTTCGCGACCGCCTCCGCTCCGACCGGATCGTCGAGCGCCGGCTGCTTTCGCGCCATGTCGATTACGATATCGACTATGCGGCGGGCATCCTGCGCTTCAAGGAGCCGATCCTCAGCCGCAGCTCCGCGCTCGACCCGCGGTTCATCGTCGCCGATTACGAGGTGGACGGGATCGCCAGCCGCACCGTCAACGCGGGCGGCCGGGTGAGCTGGCGCAGCCGCGACCAGAAGGTGCAGGTCGCAGCGACCGCCGTCAGCGATTCGAATGGCGAGGCGCGCACCAACCTCGCCGGCGCCGACGTCCGCTACCGCCCCTCCGCCTCGACCGAGATCCGGGCCGAGGTCGCCGTCAGCGACCATGAGGCGAAGAGCGGGTCAGCCGCGGCTTCCGGCGGCACCGCCACCGCCTGGCAGGTCGAGGCCGAGCATCACGGCTCGAAGCTCGACCTGCTCGCTTATGCGCGCGAGCGGGAGGCGGGCTTCGGCCTCGGCCAGACCAGCGCCGCCGAGAACGGCACCCGCAAGTTCGGGGTCGACGCCCGCGCCCGCCTCGACGACCGCTGGTCGCTGACGGGCAGCGCCTGGCAGGAGGATTATCTCGGCAGCGACGCCCGCCGCCTCGCCGCCCGCACCCTCGTCGAATATCGCACCCCCGATTTCGCCGCGCGCGCCGGCCTCACCTTCGCCGACGACCGTCTCGCCGACGGCCGCCGCGCCCGCTCGACACTGCTCCAGCTGGGCGCCACCAAGCGCCTGCTCGACAACAAGGTCGAGGTGGACGGCCAGACCGAGATCCCGCTCGGCAATTCGGCGAGCGTCGACTTTCCGGCCCGGCATCGCCTCAGCGCCCGCTACGCCGTCACCAGCGGCATCCAGCTGGTCGGCGCCTACGAGATCGCCGACGGCGAGAAGGTAGACGCCCGCACCGCCCGCCTGGGCTTCGACATCCAGCCCTGGGCGGGCGCCCGGATCGCGCTGAGCGGCAATGTCCAGGACATATCCGAATATGGCCCGCGCAGCTTCGCCGCCTTCGGCCTGTCGCAATCGCTGGTGCTGGACGAGCATTGGTCGGTCGACGCCTCGATCGACGCCAACAAGACTCTCGGCGGGATCGATCCCTCCCGGGTGCTCAACCCGCTCCACCCGGTCGCGAGCGGCGGCTTCATCGGCGGCCGCGCCGGAACCATCACCGAGGATTTCACCGCCCTCACCGCCGGCGCCACCTACCGCGCCGACCGCTGGAGCGTCACCGGCCGGGCCGAATATCGCGCCGGGGACCAGGGCGACCGCTACGGAGTCACCGCCGCGGCGCTCCGCCAGATGGGCGAGGGCGAAGCGGTCGGCGGCGCCCTCAACTGGTTCGTCGCCAGGGCCGCGAACGGCGCCGAGACCCGCACCGCCAACCTCCAGCTCAGCTGGGCCCGCCGTCCGGCGGCCAGCCGCTGGTCCTGGCTCGAGAAACTGGAGCTTCGCGAAGACCGGGTCGCCGGAGCGGTCGCCGGGCAGGCCGGGCCGATCGGGATTCCGCTGACGGTCAGCGGCGACGCCCGCTCGAGGCGCCTGGTGAGCGCGCTTTCGGTCAATTACTCCGCCGACGGCCGCTCCGAAATCTCCGTCTTCTGGGGATCGCGCTACGTGTCGGAAAGGTTCGGCGACCAGGACATTGGCGGCTGGAGCAATGTCGTCGGCGCCGACTTCCGATTCGACCTCGGCGACACGGTCGACGTCGGCTTCGCCGGAACCGTCCGCGGCGGGCTCGACGGCGACAGCTTCGCCTGGTCGGCCGGTCCGAGCCTCGGCTTCACGCCCTTCGAGAATGGCTGGCTGTCGGTCGGCTGGAACCTGGCCGGCTTCCACGACCGCGATTTCGAGGACGCGCGCTACACGCGCAGCGGGCCCTATGTCACGATGCGCTTCAAGTTCGACCAGCTGACGCTCCAGTCGCTGGGCCTCGGGGACCGGTGATGCGGCTGCTGCGCCTTATCCTCCCCTTGATAGCGCTGCTGGCTGGCGCGCCGGCGGCCGCGGCGACTTACGTCCTGACCCCGACCCAGGACACGGACGTCCGCGAGAATAGCAGCGGCACCTCCAATTGCGGAAGCTGCACGACCTTGAGCACGCGCCGCCATCCGACCGGCGATTTTCGAGCGCTCTATCAGTTCAGCCTGGCCTCGATCCCTGCAAACCAGCGAGTGGTCAGCGCGACCTTGCGCCTGTGGGTTACGAGCTCCGAGAACAGCACGGTCAGCATCCACAGGGTGACCCAATCCTGGTCGGAGAACACTCTGACCTGGGCGAACAGCGACGGGGTCGCCCACGACGGCACTGCCGTCGCCACTTTCGTTCCAGCCTCGAGCGGGCGCTATTATGACGTCGATATAACCGGTCTCGTCGATCAGTGGCGCGCCGGCACCGCGAATAACGGCCTGATCACGAGGATCGCGGGCCATAACGATCTCGCGACCTTCACCAGCAAGGAATGGGCGTCGACGACCCAGCGCCCGCAGCTGGTGGTGGTCACGGATCCGCCGCCCAGTCTCACCACCCTCCTCTCCCACCCCCTCGTCTCCGACCCCTCCAACGGCACAGTCAACCCCAAGGCCATTCCCGGCGCGGTGGTCACCTATTCGCTGAACGTCAGCAACGGCAGCGCCGGCACTCCCGATTCCAACTCGGTGGTGATGGTTCAGTCGGTGCCGGCGCAGGCCTCGCTCTTCGTCGGCAATCTCGGCGCGGTGGGCTCGGGGCCCCTGGCCTTCGCTCAGGGCAGCCCGTCGAGCGGCCTCAGCTACACTTATGCGGGGCTGTCGAGCACGGCCGACGATGTGAGCTTCTCGAACAATAATGGCGTCAGCTTCGGCTACACGCCGGTCGCGGACGCGAGCGGCTACGATCCGGCGGTGACTCATATCCGGGTGAACCCGAAGGGCGTGTTCGCGGGCGCATCGGCCTCCGGCTCGCCCAATTTCACGATCAGCTATCGGGTGAAGGTCAAATAGGCTGGTGCCCCCGGCCGGAGTCGAACCGGCACTCCTTGCGGAACTCGATTTTGAGTCGAGCGCGTCTACCAATTCCGCCACGGGGGCACTCGGGCTCGCCCTAACGAAGGGCGGGACGGGCCGCAACAGCCCGCCCCGCCCCTGGCTGGAATCAGGCGAAGACCTTGTCGAGCGCCTCGCCCTTCGGATCCGGCCCGTAATTGTTCGGGCCGCGCGTACCTTCGAGGAACATGAAGACGAGCAGGGTGAGGGCGAGGCCGATCGCCGCGATGGCCCCGATCAGCGACAGGATTCCGCCGAGCCCGGGATTGTCGGGCGAGCCCGCCGCCAGCACTCCGCCGATGAACATCACGGCATAGGCGCCGACCAGGCCGAGAACCCATTTGCCGCTCCGGTTGGTATCGTGGAGCCGGCGCACCGTCACCGCGAGCGCCGGTATGAACATGGCGAGCGCGAACAATATGTAGAGGAAGAAAATGATCATCACAGCGCCGCCCGCGGCCATGAGCCCGCCGGGATTATTGCTGGCGCCGGCCATCAGGGCGCTTCCGCCGGCGACCACCATCAGGACGATCATGGCGATGTAGACGAGGAACAGGAAAAGCATGAACATCCAATATTCCATGCGCCGCGAACGGCCCGAAAATTCCGCGTAGCGCTTCAGCGGCAAAAACATCCAATGCATAGCAGTCCCCCTTTGCCGCATCATTGCGGTCGGCGGTATCTTCCGAATTTAGACCGACGGTTTCAACCGGGAATGTGAGGGGAACAGGCGGAGCCGCTTCACCTCAGGCGAAGATGTCGGCGAGGCTGTCCGGCCTGGGGTCGGCGCCGAAGCGGTTGGGGCCCCGCGTCCCCGGGATGCACATCAACCCCAGGAGGACCAGGGGCCCGCCGACCCCCGTCGCCGCGGCGGGCCAGAAGAGGGCGTCGCTGTCAAAGCCGCCGATCACCCCGGCGATCACGATCAGGAGCGGCGCGACCGGAAGGAGCAACCACCAGCCGGCCCGGTCGCTGTCGTGCAGCCGGCGCACCGAGACGGCGAGCCCCGGGATCATCAGGCCCAGCAA
>DASPJA010000070.1:0-37456 GCA_035628835.1 Allosphingosinicella sp. | reverse complement strand
AGTCGAAGCCGCTTTCGCAGCCCTGCTTGAACGAAAATATCACGTTGTTGAAAAAGGGGTCGATACGCGGATGATCGACGAACATCCGGTAGTTGGAGAAGCCGCCAGGCCGGTCGAATTTGAGGTAGAGCGCGATCCGAGTTGCGCCGGCGAGCGCGATCTGCCGGAATTCGGCGGCGGCCGGGCGCAGCGCCGCGTCCGTATCGGCGCCGGATACGGGCCGCGCCTCGACGAGGCCCGCGAAAGCGACCGGGACCAGCAGCGGGTCCACCATCGGCACGCCCGGAGAGATGATCACGTCCGCCGGGTCGACCACGAAGAAGACGAGCAACTCGGTCTGAATTCCCGGGTCGACCACCTGGACGAAATCGATCCCGGTGAGCGCGACCTGGTCGCACAACAGTCCGCGGCGGTCGATCACGGCGGCCATCAGGGCGTGACCTCGATCGACAGGAATTGCTGCTCGCCCTTCGCGATGACGAGATATGCGACTTCCACGGTCAAGGTCTCGCCGGAGACCCGGACTCGAATTTCCTCCGTGCGCACCAGATGCGCGAGCCACCGCTCGAGCGCCTCCAGAACCATGGTCTGGACGAAGCTCTCGATCCCGGCCGTAAGGGGCGCAAAGACGAGACGGCGGAGCGACGCTCCGAAGTCGCCGCGGTTGATCCGCTCGCCTTGCGCGCAGAGCAGGGTCTGCAGGATCAGTCCCTTGATATATTTGTCATGGTCCGCCTCTTCGGCGATCGTCCCGGCGCCCCGGTCGACGGCCAGGGGAAAGGCGAAGCGGTCGAAGCTGCGGCTGGGTCCCATCTCAGCTCCCCGAGGCCCGCGCGTCGACCGAGACGATCGTCATCGGGACGGTCGCCGGCGGCGGGCCGGGGACCGTCGCCTGGCCGCTGCTGCCCTGGCCGACGGACGGCGTCCCTCCGATCGAGACGCGCTGGTTCGTCACCAGCCAGTTGCCGACGGTGGCGGGCCCCGGAAAGGAGACGATGTCGGTGGCGATGCTGACATAGCCGGCGGCGGTCGATACCCGGCTGTTGGTGCTGGTCTTCGACGTGGCGGCGGCGCCCGACGCCGACAGGCCGGAAGGAAGGATGTGGAGGCCGCCGCCCATCAGACCACCGTCAGCGCGCCGTCGAGCACGTCCAAGCCGGACGCGCTCAAGGTCGTCTTCTTGCCGCCGGCATTCTGAACGACCGAATTGGCTTCCGCCGTGACTTCGGTCGCGCTGATCGTCAGCTTGCCGCCGTCGGTCTTCTCGATGGTGAGCTCGCCGGCCTCGTCGTCGATTCGGATGATGAAGCTGTCCGTCCGCCAGAACTTGACCGTCGGCCTGGCGTCGGCCGCGTCGATCGCGCCTTCGGGCCAGAAGCAGCCGGTCCAGATCGGGTAGTCGCGCTCGCCGGCTTCGAACTCGATCCAGACGTTCGTCCCGAGCTCCGGCATGGCGAACAGGCCGGCGCCCTTCGGGCCGGCTACCGGAACGCAAGGCATCGCCCAGATTGTCTGAGCGCCGAACACTTTCGGGACCGTGACCTCGAGACGGCCGCACCCCAAGGGATCGTCATTGTCTTTGACCAGACCCCGATATTTGCCGAACAGGCGGCTGCCGAGCAGGCCGTAGAGATGCTCGAGGTCGCGGTCATACATGGCTCGTACTCGGCAGGACGTTGCGGCGCAGGGTCAGGTCCATCAGGTGCCCCCAGGCGTTGATCACGTGGAGCACCTTGGCGACCTGATAATTGCCGCTATGGGCGAAGCCGTGCCCTTCGACGCGGACGATGTCGTGCGGGCGCAGCACTCCGGGCAGCAGGCGGACGCTGGTGCTCGCCTTCGCCGTGATGAACCAGGCTTCGGCTGCCAGGAGGGCCTTCGCCGCACCGCTGCCCTCCTCGGCGCTGCCCGCGCCGATGATACGCACCGTGCGCGTCGCCTTGCCGAATTTCTGGTCGATCGTTTTCCCGTCCTTCTCGACGCATTCGCACTTGTCGGTCTCTTTCTTCTCGTCTTTCTTGCCGGTGCGGGCGTCGATGCCCGCGACCAGGGCGAGGGTCGCCCGGTCGACGTCGACTTCGAGGTCGAAGGTGGAGATGTTCCGGCATTTGCCGGCGGGCACGTCGAGCTTCAGCACCTTCGCGGCGCCGCCGCCGTTGATCATCTCGATGCTCGGCACAGCGCCCTTCGCCGCCTTGAAGTCGGGCGACGGGCGGAAGTGCGCGGTCTCGCTGATCCTGTAGCCTTCCCCCTCGGCTTTGGCCTCGTAGGTGAGCCATAATTCGTAGGCGAGCTCCTTGGCGAGCGCGTCCAGCAGCTTGAGGTCGGGAAAGCACTGGTTGAGGGTCTTGGTCTTTTTGTCGAACTTGAGCCGCGGGTCCGGCAGCACATCGGGCTTGAACCGGTACTCTTCGAGAACCCCCGTGGCGATATCGGTCCCCCGGCCTTCCCAGCTCCCGTCGACCGATTTTCGGTCCATCTCGACGCGGCGGTCCAGCCCGTGAGTCTCGACCCAGCTGCCGGGGCCGCCGGTGACCGCGGAGGCCTTGACCTTGGTGATCGGGCCCCGGACCAGGCAGGTCGTGCTGTCATTCTCGTCCGGAACGAGGACGGCGAGCAGCTCGCCCGGCATGAGCTCTTTCGCCGACAGGGTCGCCGGCTTGCCCTCGCAAATATCCTCCTCGAACCGCACCGCGAACGAGTTCGGGCCGGAGAGGCTCTCCTCGACTCGAACCTCCACGACCGCCTTCATCAGATCGTCGGCCAGCTTCACATTGCCGGCGCCGCGCGTGATGAGGAAGCCGTAGCCCATCATCCGCCCTTCGGAACGGGGATGGTGACGAACTCGGCCTCGGCGAGCGCGTCGGGAACGATGACGTTGTTCATCTCGGCCAGCCGCCAATAGCCGCAATCGTCCTCGAGATAGTGGGAGGCGAGATGGTCGAGCCGCTGATGGTCCTTTTTGCGATGGTCCCCGAGCGGCGTCTCGGGCGGCGGCTCGGCCGGCATCAGCGCCGCCACCTCGCGGCCTCGGCGGTCGCGCACGACCATCGTCCGCGAATGCTTCACGTAGCGGCTCTTGGGATCGAAAATGGCCATCTTCCGTCGCTTTCAGAACAGCCCGGCAACGTCGAAGCCGGTGTTGACGACGTTGGCGAGCGCCGCCGCATCGTCCTTCATCTCGTTGATCTGGTAAGCCTTGACCGCGAGCGCGGAGATCCGGTCCTCCTTGCAGCGGAACAGGTTGGGGGTGAGCACCTGGAGCGCGACCGTGGCCTTGGCGTGGATCGGAAACAGGGCGCGCGTGAACAGGGTCTCCTCGATGGTCAGAGCGGTAAGCTTGACCGGCAGGAGGAAGGAAGCGCCGAAGCTCAGGAAGGTGATCGGCACCGTCGGCCGCGCCGAGATCTTGCTCTTGGCGCCGGCTATTTGCAGGGCGCTCTGCAGCAGGTCCGAGCCGAGGCCGGCCGAGGGCTTGATGAGCTTGCGGAGCGCGGCGATTCGCGGCGCGAGGCCGAACGCCCGATGCATCGGGTTCTTGACCTGCGAGGGGTCGTCGTCGTTGAGAAGAAGCTCGAAGTTGATCTTCTCCTCGGCCGGATAGGGGCTGACGTCCGGCGCCGCGACGCCGTTCTTCGACGGGCTGGCCTGGAACGGGTCCCAGGGGGTGAGGGCGCGGGTGATCTTGGCCGGATTGTATTGGAACAGCACGATGTTGGGCTGAAAGACTCCGAGCCCCGGCACGAGCTGGATGAAGGCGCCCCGGGCGGTGAACTTCTCAGCGGCCATGGCGCGCGATCTCCGCCCTGAGGTTACGGTCGACCGCCCGGCCCTCCTTGGCCAGCTCGCGGTCCGCCCCGGCGATGAGCTGGTGGATGTCCGGAACGTCGGCGCCGGCCGCGATCCGGGCGAAGGCGGCCGAGAGCGCCGCGCCCTTGATCTGCGCCGGAGTAAGGTCGATCGCCGCCAGCTGTTCGCTCCAGAGCGCCAGAATATTCCCGGGCAGCTCGCGATCCGACAGAGCGGCGATGTGCCGTTCCCACACCAGCCGGCGCTCGCGCGCCCCGCCGGCGGTGAAGTCGACGACATGGCGCAGCCGCCGGATGAAGGCCGGATCCAGATTTTCCTTCTTGTTGGTGGCGAGGATGGCGATTCCGTCGAAGCCCTCGATCAGCTGGAGCAGATAGTTGGTATCGGCATTGGCGTGGCGGTCGTGGCTGTCCTTGACGTCGGTCCGCCGGGCGAACAGCGCGTCGGCCTCGTCGAAGAACAGGATGGCGCCGGAGCCTGCGACCCGGTCGAACGCCTCGCGCAAATTCTTGGCGGTCTCGCCGATATATTTGCTGAGGGTCGCCGCCAGGTCGACCCGGACGAGCTCGACTCCGAGCTCGCGCGCGAGGACCTGGGCGGCCATGGTCTTGCCGGTGCCCGGCGCTCCCCAGAACAAAGCCGACTGGCCGATGCCGCCATATTTGGCCTGGCGCCCGCCGCCGTCCAGCACCCGGTCGCGGCCGCGAATTTCCGCCGCTATTCCCTTGAGCAGGTCCCAGGCCCGGGCCGGCAGCACCAGATCGTCCCAGTCATAGGGCTGTTCGAGGAGCTGCCCGCTGCCCTCGAGCCGGTCGCGAATCGCGGCTCGCACGGCCGGAAGCGCGTCGTCCGCCGCCGCCGCGGTCGCCGCCGCGGCGAGGAGGTCGCCGAGCCTGGCGCCGGTCAGCCCCCGGCCGCCGGGCGCGGCGCCGCCTTGCCCGAACAGGCTTCCCCACACCGCCTTCCTCTCGTTCGGCGCCAGCGGCGGCAGGGCCACTCGAAGGTCGACCGGCCCGCCTCCGCGCGGCAGCGGCTCACCGGCCCGGAGCGCGGCGAACTGGATCGGAGCGGCCGGGATCGACGGCCAGCGCGCCGGCGGCAGCCGCCAGTAGAGGGCGTGGCCGGTCATCAGCGCCAGCCGCTGCGCCCGCATGTAGAGATCCTCGTCGGCCGGCGCCTCCGGATCGATCCGGATCAGCTCCGTGCCCATCGCCTCGGCGGCCGCGGCGGCGAACTGGCAGCGTCCGGAGCCGTCCGGAGCGACGATCGACACCCTCGCCGACCGTCCGGATTCCACGATCCGGCCGAGCTCCCCGGCGAGTTCGGCGACCGGCCAGGAGGGGATCGGCAGCCGCCGGGCGGCGATCTTCTCCGCGCAGCCGAACAGGCGTCTGTCCAGCCCGGGCCGTCCGAACATCGCGGCGGCGATGTCGGCGTCGATCGCATAGATCTGGCCCCAGCGCGCGTGGAGCGGCCCGGCCTCGATCAGCGACCAGGCGCAGAGCGGCGAGGACGGCCGGGCGATCGGCAGGGGCGGGTGGGCGAACAGCTCGACGACCAGCCGTTCGGTGAGCGCGCCGGCCCCGGCGCCGGGCCTCAGGGTCGCGATCGCGTCGGCGAGGCCGGGATCCGCGGCCAGCGCCGCCGCGCAATCGAGCAGGTCGCGCTCCGGCGGAGCGAGCCGGAATACCGCCAGCAGCCGGTTGCGCATCGCGCCGTCGGCGGCCGCGGCCAGCTGCCTCTCGATCGAGTCGAGCTCGGCGCCGAAACGCGCGCCCGGATCATTGCTCTGCCAGGCCAGGAACTGCTCCCGCCATCCCGGCCGCGAGGTCGAGCCGCCCTCCCCGGTCCAGGCCGCCAGCCGGGCGATGGCGAGGCGCAGCTTCTCGCCGAGCAGGTCGGCGAGCGGCGGCGCGGCGGCCGCCGCGGCGACCGGGGCGAGCCGGATCGCGGCGGTCACGGCGTTTGCGCCCAGAAGGGCTGCGACTCGACGCCGTTGACGCTGAGCCGGACGCCATGATGCCCGGCGACGGTGGGATCGAAGCTCGGCTGGAAGATGATCGTGCTCGCCGAGTCGATCCGGAAGCAGCCGTCATTGTCGGCCGGATTGGCGCTGAACGGGTCGGTCAGCGCGTAGGCCACGCCGTCGACGATCAAGGCGACGTCGATGCCCGCGGTCTGCAGGTCGAACGTCGCCGAGGCATGGAGCTTGATCTGCCCCTGCGGCCCGGCCGGGGAATCCGCCTTGTGCAGGCGGGGCGCGATCATGAACGGAACCTCGTTGCTTCGGCGCACGATCTCGCGCGTCCGGTTGCCGACGGTCCGGTGAGCGACGACGATCTCGACCCGGGCGCCGTAGAAGCCGGGAACGACGTCGATCTGCGCGGCGGCGCCGCCGGCATCGACATAGTCGATGCGGTCCGCCACCCGAATCTCGATCTCGCGGTCGTCGAACCGGACTCCCCAGGTCGAGGTCGGCCCGGCGGGCTGCACCGCTTCGCCGATCGCGATCTCGCCGCCGGGAACGCCTTTCGCCGGCCAGCCCGGGTGGCGAAGCACGATCCGCCGCCGAACCCCGCCGCGCAATCCGGAGCCGACGAGGCGGAAGATGTTGGTGCCCGGGAAAGCGGCGTCGTTCGCCGGCGGCACGTCGAGAAAGGCCCGCGCCGGCGAAACCTCGATTCGGTCCGGAAGCGACCCCGCCAGCGCCGGCGGCGCCGCGAAGGCCAGCACCGAGCGGCTGCCGGACAAGGCGACGTCGGCCATCGGCCCGACCCACTGGCCGAAGGAGAGCACGGGCTCGGCGAAGCGCCCGGGCGGCTCCGGCTCGAGCCGGACGATCCGCACTTCGTAATAGGCCGAGAGGCGGATCGATTGCTGCTGCTCCGACGCCCAATAGGCGATCGCGTCCTCGGGGGTCAGCGGCCGCAGGATGATCTCGAGCGCGCTCGATCCCTCGGCGAGCCCGGGAGCGAGGATCGTGGTCAGATTGCCGTTCTCGTCCGCGACCTGCGTGTCGGCCGAGACGAGCGAGAAATCCCGAAGCGTCTTGAGCGCGTAGCCCATGATCTGCTGCTCGATCTCGGCTTTCTTGGAGCCGTTGTGATGGGCCGTCATCAGATAGAAGAGGCTGAGCGACATCGGAGTCGCCGAAAGGCCGTTGGCGCTCGATCCGGGCGGCGGCAGGTTGCGGTTAAACGGATCCTCGGCGACGTGATAAAGGTGGAGGTTGACCGTCCGCACCGCCGACGACTGGTCTTCCGGCGAGCCGAGCGTGACCGCCACGGCCGGGGCGCCCTGCCCCGCGAGGCGGTCGATATTGGCGCTGAGCAGCCGGTGCAGCGAGGTCGAGACCGAGGAGAGGTCGGAGGTCGCCATCGCCTAGGGCCTCCGCATTCCGAACAGCATCGGAGTCGAGCGGCGGACCGGCAGGGGACCGATGACCGACGCCGCGGCGGCCGTCATCGGAGCCTGCGGCGGCCGACCCTCCTGGGTCGCCCAGGGCCGATCCTGGCGCGGCGGCGGATCGCCGCCGGAGGCCTGGTCCGGCACCACCCGCGGCTGGGGCCGGACGGGCGCCGGCCGCTCGGCGACGTCCGGCCGATATGGCGCGGGCAAGCCGGCGGGAATCGCCTCCTGCGGCGCCTCGCGATCCGCGGCCACCGCCCGCGGCCTCGGCTCGGCGAGCGGCGCCGGAACCGCCGGCTGGGCCGGAATCGCGGGGTGAGGCGGAATCCTGGGTTGAGCCGGAATCGCGGATTGAGCTGGAATCGCGGATTGATCGGTGCGCGCGGCAACGGGTCCGGCCGTCGGCGGCAACGGCTCGGAGGCGCTCACCGGCACAGGCTGGGGCGACTCGATCCTTCGGGCGGCTTCGCGTGCTTCCCCCGCTTCGGGCGCGGCCGGCGCGGGCAGGGCGTCTTGCGACGGCCCCGCTGGCGGTGACCGGCGGTCGGCCTGGAGGCCCGCGGCGGGGCCGTCCGCTTTGGCGGCGCGGAGCGGCTCGAGAGCGTCGGGCGGAATGTCGAACGGATCGGCCGCCGCGCCTCGCCGCACCGGACCGGCCGCCACCGGTTCCGCCGGCAGACCCGGCCCGATCGTGTCGGCGAGCACCGGGGCGGAACTCGGCGCGTCGACGGGCGCCGGGGCCGATCCCGGCAGGCCGGCGCGCGCCGGGGCCGGCGGGTCCGCGGCCGCCACGGCGAAACCCGGCGGATCGGGGAACGGCCGTTCCTCGGGGCTGTCGTCGCCGGGCGGAGATGCCGCCCATGGGCGCGGACTGGAGGGACGGCGGGTCGCCGGCTGCGGCCACGGCGCGATCTCGGCCATAAGGGACGGCGGAGCTTCGCCGGGGGCATCGGGCCCGACCAGACCGGAGAAGCCGGGAAGATGGAGCCGCTGGTCCCCTTCCGCCAGGGGCGAGGCGAGTTTCGCTCCCGGCGCGGCGGAGGCGGTCCCCGGCGCGGCCGGCGGCGCGACCCGGGCGAGCAGCCGCTGCAGGTAGACGCTCATGCCGCCCGCCTCGCCGCGGCGTCGCTGGCGCCGGCCAGCCGGACGAGCTCGTGCCGGGTCGACCTCTCGAGCGCCATGATCTCCGCGAAGCTCCAGCCGTAGCTGAGGGCCAGAAGGTGCACCTCCCGGAGCAGAAGCGGCCGCTCGCGGGCGACGCAGGCGAGCAGGAAGCGGCTGAGGTCGAAGGCGATGCGCTGGCCGCTGCCGCAATGCGGACAATCGGTTTCCAGCGTGTCGATCGCCGGCGAGCCGAGGCGATCGAAGGCCTCGCCGATCGCCGCCCGGTCGTCGCTTCCAAGCTCGACAGTGGCGGCGTCGGCCAGAGCTCCGGGATCGGCGCCGGCGGCTCGGGCGAGGTCGTCGACGGTGACCTGACGCAGCCGGGTCCCGCCGGGAAGATCGAGCGTCGCGCCGGCCTCCCCGGCCGTTCCGTTCTCGAGCTCGGCCAGGGCGATCGTCAGCTCGAACGGCTCGCCGCAGCCGGAACAGGTCTGGCGCATTTCCGCCCGGTCGCCGAACAGATGGCGGTAGATGGCGCCGAACAGCCGGTCCGCATCGGCGATGGAGAGCTGCCCGAGATCGTCGGGCCGCAAATCCGACGACTCCCCGGCCAGCATCTTTCCCAGCCAGCCGACGGCGGTGAGATAGTCGCAGCCGGCCAGCTCGATTTCGTCCCGGCCCGTGAGCGGGCGCCATGCGGCCCGGCGCCGGCCGGGCGCACTTGAGTCGAGCAAGACCGGGTCCGGGCGCATCAGGCCGCCGGCTGGAAGGCGTTCGGGTCTTCGCCCGCGAAGTCGGCGTCGCGCTCGAAGCCCTGATTCTGCAGGACGATCTTCTCGATCGCGATGGCGTTGGCATTGGCGTCGAGCTCGGGCACCGCCGTATATTCGGAGACCCAGCAGGCGAAGACGTTATATCTGACGGCCGGAACGCCCTGCATGTTCAGCACCTCGATGGTGACGTTGCGCCGCATCGCGCCGAGGCTGAGATCGTCGTCGCCGAGCGACGCCAGAACGGTCTTCGCCCAATCCTCGAACGTGTGGTCGAGGGTGAGGCCCCTCTCCAGCGTGACCGGCTCCGATTTGGAAGCGCCCGGCGAGACCACCGGCGTGCTCGGATCGCCGCCGCTGCGATGACTGACCGCCTCGGCGGTCGATTTGAGGCCCGACATCTTGCTGACGCCCGCGACGAGCCGGCCGTCGACATAGACCCGGAACTTGAAGTTCTTGAAGGGTTCGACCGCGCGCGAAAAGACCTTGATCGGCATCTGGGCAATCCTCTTTTTCAAAAAATGCGGGTCAGGCTCACTGGGCCCCGCTCTGGTTGACGAGCTGCTTCAGGGTGACGATCACGAACTCGGCCGGGCGCAGCGGCGCGAAGCCGACCTCCACGTTGATGATCCCGAGAGCGATCTCTTCCGGCGTGGTCGTGGTCGGCCCGCAGGCGACGTAATAGGCCTCCCCCGGGACCTTCCCGGCGAAGGCGCCGTCGAGGAACAGGCCGTTCATGAAGCCTCCTACCGAGAGCCTGATCTGGCCCCAGAGCGGCTCGTCATTGGGTTCGAAGACATAGGGCTGCATGCCCTGGTAGAGGCTCTCCTCGATCATCAGCGCGAGCCTTCGGACCGGGACATATTTATAATCCTGGTCGGGCGCGCCCTCGTAGCCCATCATCGTCCGGGCGCCCCACGCCACCGGCCCCGCCACCATCGAGCGCAGGGTGTTGAGCGCCTCCGGATTGGTGATTCCGTTCTCCTCGTTGGTGATCGGATATTCGAGGCCCTTCACCCCGATCAGGATCGCCTCCAGCCCCGCCGGCGCCTTCCAGACTCCGCGCCTGACGTCGATCGCGGCATAGACCCCGGCCATGGTCCCCGACGGGTCGATCGTGATCGGCTTGCCGTCGCCGCCGGTGGTGCGCACCCGCGACCAGTAGACCGCGGCATGATCCTGGACGATTCCGGCACGAAGCTGCTTGACTCCGGTGACGGCGAGCGCGGCGGTCGACCAGGCGCCGGCGTCCGACGGCGGATCGACGAGCAGGAAGGCGCGCTCGCGCTTGCAGAAGGCGCTGGCCGGCCCCCACAGCGCCGAGCGGTCGGCATCCGACTGTGCTGGTCCCCCCGCGACTTCCGCCCGCGGCAGGACGAGCATGTTGAAGATCCCGTCGGCCCGGGCCAGCTTGTCGAACGAATAATCATAGTCGGCGGGAAGGCCCGGAAGGCCGTTGTTGCCGGCGTTGAGCAGAGCGCGATAGTCGCCGCCCGGGCCGGTCGGCGGCGGCGGCGGCGGCACCGCGTTTCCGATTGGATAGCGCAGGACATTGGTCGGGGCATTGGCCCGCTGGCCGATCTGGCCGCCCTGGGTGAAGATTTGAGGAGCGGTCGCGTTGGACAGGGACATGGACAAATCTGAATCGTCATTGCCGTAGGTGGGCAGGATGCGGAGCCTCAAGCCGTGCACGGCCGCTTTGAAATCCTGGTTCGGATGGTTTTTGATTGCCGTCGCGATCGCGGCGAGGCTTCCCGCCACCGCGGCAAAGCTGCCCACGACGTTCGGTCCGCGCGTCGCATCGGCCGACATGGTCGTACCGGCAGCAAAGCCGGAAACCGGGCCATCGGCGTTGCGGGCGCCCGTGACCTCCCAGTTCCCCATCCCCTTGTCGGCCAACGCGAATGCGTGGATCCGGCTGAACGGAGTGCTGCCATGCGCGCGCGTCACATAGCCGTTGGGCGCCGGGCGGAACGGGCTGTAGCCGTCATATTCGAGGCCGCCATTGGCGGAGCCGAGCCCAAGCGGCTTCGCGATGTCGTTGAGCGATGCTGAGGAAATCGCGACAGCGCCGTCAGCCGAGAGGATCTGCAGCACTATCTCGCCAGGTACCAGGGCGACGGTCTGGACCGTTACCGACGCATCGTCCAGGGCATTGTTGATCTGGTTTTCAATGAACGTGGTTGCGGCGCCCAGCGTGCCGCCGGCCGCGAGCCCGGCGAGGCTGACGCCTACCGGCGGCCTATGGCCCACGCTGATCATGAACCAATGGCGGTTGGCGGCGACATGGGCATCGAGCTCGGCCGGAAGGTCGCTGAAGATGAGTCCGGACTGCGACAGATTATCGCCGGTCGGGCCTGGCAGCCCTGCCGCCGCGGCCACGGATACGAGTGGGCTTTGCGCGGTGACGATCACCGGCGCGTAGCGTGTCCCAAGGGGGTCCATCGTCAGATTCGTGTAGGTAGCCTCATCGGTCCGCTTGAAGCTGCCGTCCTTCTGCTCCTCGAGCCGGAAGACCTTCATGTTGAAGCTTCGCTCGCTGTCGGTGTCGTAGTCTATCTCGACCCGGATAAGGTTGCCGATGGCGCCTGCGTCCTTCGCTGAGACGGTGAGCACGCCCACGGCATCCCCGCCCAGCCGGTTCTCGTTCCTCAAAGTGCTCGACGCCGTCATGCTGGCGCCGTCGGTCGCGCCGGCGGCGTTGCGGACGATCCAGGCGGTGCCGCCGCCGTTGACGAAGAACTGGCGGACCTGGTCGGGCAGCTCGCCGACCTGGGCGGCTCCGGCGAACTTGGTCTCGAAGTCGCGCGGCGAGAAAATCTTGGTCGGCACGTTGACCGGGCCGCGCGCCGTCATTCCGACGAAGGCGGCGACCGAGGTCGAGACGCCCGCTATCGCCCGCACGCCCGACGGCGCCTCCACCACGTAGACGCCGGGATAGGTCGGTTGCACAGCCATGGCTCAATCCTCTTTCAAAGAGCGGTCGGAAGGGGCGGTCGCGGCGTAGACGACGGCGCCGTCGGGGAGGCGGAGCTCGCGAAGCCGGCCGAGCGAGACGAGGGCGCTCACGGCCGCTCCGATCGTCTCATGGCCGGTGCTCCGGCGCTGGTCGTAGAGCCACCAGTGGAGAATGCCGTCGAGCGTGTCGCGGGCGTCCGGACGCCGGGCAAGGTATCCGAGCAGTTCGTGCTGGACATATTCCTGGGCGGCCCGGTCATCGATGTGCAAGACGCTCCTCCTGGCGCCCCCGCAGCAAGCGGCGTGCCAGATCGGGAGCGGCTGGCCATGGTCTTGATTCCCCGGGATAAATGGGTTCGGCCGGTGGCGGGCCGGGGGGCGTGGGCGCCCCACCTCCAGCGTCAGCCGGAAGGACCGGTGGGGCGTTGCCGCCCCGCCGGCCGCCGCTCGAAGGCGGGCGGACACGCGACCGCCCGCGCGAGCGGGCGATTCGGCTCGATCAAGGGTGTCGCCTGCAGCTGGAGGTTGTTGGTCGGGGAGAGAGGATTCGAACCTCCGGCCCCTGCCTCCCGAAGACAGTGCTCTACCAGGCTGAGCTACTCCCCGACCGGATCCGGCTCGAAGGCCGCCCGGGAGACAGGCCGCGCTCCATAAGGGAGGCGCCCCGGGAGCGCAAGCGCCCAGTCCGGCGGCGGCATTCTAGCGGCCCAAGGCGGCGATCATCTCGGCGATGCTGGTGAATTTCTCGCGGGGGCTGCCCTCGCGGGCGCGGCCGGTCTCGGCGGCCTCGATACGCTGCCAGTCCTGGAAGGCGACGGGCTCGATTCCGCGGGCGTGGAGCAGGGTGTCGAGGCCCGGGCCTCCGGTCTTGCCGCCGCCGCCGGGCGGAAAGGCGGAGTGGATCTTCTCGGCGACCTCGAAGCCGTCCGGGCGGTTGGTCCCGATCGTTCCCGTCGGCCCGCGCCTCGCCCAGCCGACGGCATAGAGGCCGCCGCCGATCACCCCGTCCTGATTGGCGAAGCGGCCGCGGCCATGCTCGTAGGGCACGCCCTCGATCGGCGGCGTCTGGTAGCCGATGCAGCTGATCACCAGGCCGCAGTCGACCGCGTAGCGCTCGCCCGTGCCGACCGAGCGCAGATCCTCGGTCAGCTCGGTGCGCTCGACGATCAGCCGCTCGACCCGACCGTCTCCCTCGACCGCCACCGGCATGGCGAAGAAGTCGAAGTCGATGATCTTGGGCTTGTCCCGGGAAAGGTTGGCGAAGTCGCGCAAATGGGTCACCGACTTGCGCATCCCCGGCTCGAGCAGCGCGTCGTCGCCCTCCGGCGGGAAATCGGCGAGGTCGACTCGCGGCGCCGCCGCCTCGAGATGGCCGAGCTCGCCCAGCTCCTTGGGGGTCATCGCGATCTGGTGCGGCCCGCGGCGGCCGAGCACGTGGATGGTCCGGATCGCGCTCCCCTCGAGCGCGTCGAGGGCTCGGTTGACGATGTCGGAGCCGGCGAACTCGGCCCTGGTCTTGGCGAGGATCCGGGCGACGTCGAGGGCGACATTGCCGTTGCCGATCACCGCCGCCGCCGCGACGTCGAGCGGCGGGTCGAGATCGGCGAAGTCGGGATGGCCGTTATACCAGCCGACGAAGGCGGCGGAGCCGACCACCCCGGGCAGGTCGCTTCCCGGCAGGTCGAGCGGCCGGTCGTGCGGCGCCCCGGTGGCGAAGACGACGGCGTCGTACAGCTCGGCCAGCTCGGCCACGCCGACGTCCGGCCCGACGCAGACATTGCCGACGAAGCGCACGCCCTGCGACAGCGCCACCTTCTCGTAGCGCCGGTAGACCGCCTTGATCGACTGGTGGTCGGGGGCGACCCCCGAGCGGATCAGCCCGTAGGGGACGGGCAGCCGGTCGATCATGTCGATCGCCACCGCATCGCCGTAGAGCTTCTGCAGCGCCTCGGCGGTATAATAGCCCGCCGGGCCGGAGCCGATGATCGCCACATGCCGCATCTGCGCGAAGCCCCCTTGCCGTGAGCGCGCGATGCTAGCGCCGCGCCGGGCGGAGGCAAGCCGCCTTCGTCATCGCCGGTTCAGCGTCGCGGGCGCATGGCGAGGGGCATGAAGACCATCCTCCTCCTCCTCGCCGCAACCGCGGCTCCCGCCCTGGCCGTGCCCCCGCTCCCCGAACCGGAGGCGGACCGGCAGGTCTCCATCCCCTTCGCCACCCATCCGCGCGCCATCCGCGACTTCGAGGCGGCGGACAACCACATCCTGTACCTGGAGGACCGCCATCGCCGCTGGTACCGGGCTGAGCTCGCCGGAGGCTGCATCGGCCTCAAATGGGCCCAGGCGATCGGCTACGACACGCGCGGCGGCCTCAGCCTGGACCGCTTCGGAGCGATCCTGGTCGAGGGCGAGCGCTGCCCGATCCTCTCCCTCACCCGAAGCGACGGCCCGCCGCGCAAGGCGAAGAGGAAGGGTTAAGGCTCAGGGCTAGCCCCTCTTGCTCTTGTCCTCGAGCATGGCATTGCCCTGGCTCCGGATCAGCGGCTCGATCATCGGGCCGAAAAAGGCCAGCGCCGGGGGCAGGGTCACGGTCAGCCGGACGATCGCCTCGTGAACCTCGACCTGGGCGGCGACCTGCTGGCCCATCGCCCCGATGTCCATGTCGAGCCGGTTGCCGGTCCAGCGCGAGCCGACCTTCGCGCCGCCCGGTATGTGGCCGGCCAGCTTGTCCATGTTGCGCTCGATCCGGCGCTTCGCCTCCTCGGCGCCCAGCTTGTGGGGAAGATCGACGGTGACGGGATTGCTCATCGCGCGCCCTTAGCGGGGCGAGGCGCTCGCCTCCAAGGCTTTTTGCGTCCTGTGGTTCGGCGGGCACAGTGTTCGCGCCTTTCCTTCGCCCCGGCAGAAAAGCCTTCCCAAGGCTAGGGATTAACATAAGCTAGGGCGGATCGGCGGCCGGGGGCCGTCCGTTTCGGGGGGAATTCAGATGGTTCGCACGTCGCGCGTCGCTCTGCTGACGGGACTTTCCGCGCTGGCTCTGGCCGCCATGCCGGCCTTCGCCCAGGACGCTCCGCCGACCACTCCGTCGTCGCCGCCGCCCCAGGACGGGGCCGCCGAGGAGGCGGTCCCGAGCGAGGAGACGATCGTCGTCACCGGAACGCGCAGCGCCGGCCGGACGATCGAGAACTCGCCGGTGCCGGTCGACGTGCTGTCGGCGGCCGCCATCACCGAAGGGGGCCAGGTCGAGACCAACAAGATCCTCAACAAGCTGGTGCCGAGCTTCAACTTCCCGCAGCCGGCCATCTCCGACGGCTCCGACGCCCTGCGCCCCGCGACCCTGCGCGGCCTCAGCCCCGATCAGACGCTCGTCCTCGTCAACGGCAAGCGCCGCCACCTCTCGGCCCTGCTCAACATCAACGGCACGGTCGGCCGGGGCGCCGCCGCCGTCGACATGAACTCGATCCCCGCGCTCGCCATCGACCGGATCGAGGTGCTCCGCGACGGAGCCTCCTCCCAATATGGTTCGGACGCGATCGCGGGCGTGATCAACGTCCGCCTCAAGACGATCAGCGACCGCGGGCGCGCCGTCGCCAGCTTCGGCAAGTACGTCACCACGCTGGAGGACGTTCAGCGGGTCACCGGCCTCCAGATCGTCAACGGGCAGCCGGTTCTCGATCCCACCAACAACATCTACTTCCTCGCCGACACCGCCGGCGAGCTCAAGATCCGCGACGGCGAGACCTACACGCTCGCGAGCAATTTCGGCCTGCCCTTCTTCGGCGTCGAGGACGGCTTCCTCAACATCACCCTGGAATATCGGGAGCGCAACCGCACCAACCGCACCGGCTTCGACCTGCGGCCGAATTACGTACGGCCGTCGGCCACCACCTTCGACCCGCGCGAGCTGACGTTCGACCGCCGCGAATTCCGCTTCGGCGACCCCGACGCCGAGGATTATTCGATCTTCGTCAACGCCGGCGCGCCCATCGGCGGAGCGGAGCTCTACGCTTTCGGCAGCTTCAACCAGCGCGATTCGCTCAGCGCGGCGAACTACCGCCAGCAATCGAACGCCAACAATGTCGATTATTCGCAGCTGGCGCCGAACCAGTCGCCGCCCGCGGTCAACCGTCCGGTCCTGACTCCCGACGGCTTCCTGCCGCTGATCAGCTCCGACCTCACCGACGTGGCGGTAACCGGCGGCGTCCGCTTCGAGGTCGCCGATTGGCGAGCGGATCTGTCGGTCGGCTACGGTCAGAACAAGTTCGATTACAGGGTTCTGGACAGCGTCAACGCTTCGTTCGGCGCGGCTACCCAAAGGGTGTTCGACGCCGGCGGGCTCAAATATTCGCAGACGCTGGTCAATCTCGATTTCGGGCGGGAATATGCGCTCGGCTTCGCCAAGCCGCTGACGGTGTCGTTCGGGGGCGAGTTCCGGCGCGAGACATACGGCATTCGTCCCGGCGACTTTCAGTCCTACGCGCTGGGGCCGTTCTTCCGGGCGCCGATCACCAACACGACGCTCGCCGCCTGCACGGCGCAGCAGGGCGTGTTCAACGCGACGACGAACGTCTGCACCTTCCCCGGGCGCCAGGGCGGGCCGGGCGCGCAGGGCTTTCCGGGCCTTCCGGCCTCGGCGGCCACCGACGCCTCGCGCCACAATCTCGCCGGCTATGTCGAGCTCGACACCGACGTCGTCGAAGGCCTGACGCTGACGGCGGCAGGACGCTTCGAGCATTATTCCGACTTCGGCAACGCGCTGGCCGGCAAGCTTGCCGCGCGCTACGAGTTCGTCCCCGGCTTCGCGGTTAGAGGCTCCATCTCCAACGGCTTCCGGGCGCCGTCGCTCCACCAGCAGGTGTTCACCACCACCTCGACCAACTTCATCTCGGGCGTTCCGGTCGACGTTCTGACCGCGCCGGTGTCGAGCCCGCTCGCGCTGGCGCTCGGCGCCAAGCCGCTCAAGGCGGAAAAATCGCTGAACTTCGGCGGCGGCGTCACCGCCAACCCGCTGCGGGGGCTGACTCTGACGGTCGACTATTACAACATCAAGATCGAGGATCGCATCGTCCTCACCGAAAATCTCGGCGCGACCCCGTCGGCGGCGGACGCCGCCATCCGCGCCTATCTGCTGTCGCAGGGGCTTCCGGCGACGGCCGCGCGCTTCTTCATCAACGGCCTCGACAGCCGCACCCAGGGGATCGACGCGGTGGTCAACTGGCGCCTGCCGGTCGATTTCGGGCGCTTCAGCCTGACCGCCGCCTACAATTACAACAAGACCACGATTCTCAGCCGCAACAACACGCTCGGCCCGCTCGCCTCGATCCCCGGCATCGTGCTGTTCGGCCGCCAGGAATCGCTGCGCTTCACCCGGGGCCAGCCGCGGGACAAGATCGTCTTCAGCTTCGACGGCGAGATCAAGCCGTTCGGGCTGACCCTGCGCACGACCCGCTTCGGCAAGGTGCTGTCGCCGGGCGCGACCCTCCCGCTCGCGCCGGACCAGGCGAGCTTCACCGCGCTCGGGCCCGACGACGTCGAGCTCTCGCCCAAGTGGATCACCGACATCGAGCTGCGCTTCGACGTCGGCAGCCGGGTGCACCTGGCGGTGGGCGCGGACAACGTGCTGGACGTCTATCCGGACCGGCTGCCCTTCGGCGCCCGGCCGGCGGCTCTGGGCGGCGGCAATTTCCCGCAGAACCAGCAATATAACGCTTACTCGATCTTCTCGCCCTTCGGCTTCAACGGCCGCTTCATCTACGGCCGGGTCGCGGTGGATTTCTAAGTCCTTGTCCTCCTCATCGCAGATGGGGAAGGGGGACCCCGCATGGCGGGGTGGAGGGTAACTGGCGACGGCATCGGCGAATCTCGCGCGGATCGCGAGCCGTAGCTTCACCCCTCCACCACCCTATGCTTTCGTACAGGGTGACGAACCTCACCGGCGTTCCTACATGGGGTGCATCCAGGAAGGCACCCCGTGATGAGCGACAATCCGATTTCCCGGCGCGGCCTGATCGGCTCCGCGGCGGCCGTCGCGGCGGCCGGCATTGCCGGCTTCTTCGCCCTCGGCCGCAACGGCGGCAAGGCCGAGGCCGCCGAACGCTTCGAAGTGATGAAGACTCCCGAGGAGTGGCGCCGCCTGCTCGGCCCGCGGCGTTACGCCGTGCTTCGCGAGGCCCATACCGAGCGCGCCGGCTCGAGCCCGCTCGACCGGGAGAAGCGCCGCGGCACCTTCCTGTGCGCCGGCTGCGACCTTCCGGTCTATGCCTCGGCCGCCAAGTTCGACAGCGGGACCGGCTGGCCGAGCTTCACCGCGCCGCTCCCCAACGCCGTGCGCACCAGGCCCGACCGCACCCTCTTCATCGTCCGCACCGAGGTCCATTGCCGGCGCTGCGGCGGCCATCTCGGCCACGTCTTCGACGACGGGCCGAAGCCGACCGGCAAGCGCTGGTGCATGAACGGCCTCGCCCTCAAGTTCCGCCCCGCCTGATGGGCGCGAGAAATCTGGTCCTCCTCGCCCTTCTGGTTTTCGCCGGAGTCCTCGCGATGGTCGTGAGCCCCCCCGACAGCGGTGAAGCGGCGCCCGGCCCGAAGCTGGCGGCGGCGGTGTTCGCGGGCGGCTGCTTCTGGTGCACCGAAGCCGATTTCGACAAGATTCCCGGCGTGGTGTCGACCACCTCCGGCTATACCGGCGGCAAGGTCGCCAACCCGACCTACGAGCAGGTTTCCGGCGGCGGCACCGGTCATATCGAGGCGGTCCGGGTGGTCTACGATCCGGCCAGGGTGAGCTACCGGACGCTGGTCGCCCGCTTCTTCCGGACCGTCGATCCGCTCGATTCCGGCGGCCAGTTCTGCGACCGCGGCTACCAGTATCGGACCGCCATCTTCGTCGCCAACGCCGCCGAGCGCGGAGTCGCCGAAGCCATCAGGGCCCGCGCCGCCGCCCTGCTCAAGAAGCCGGTCGCCACCCTGATCCTCCCCGCCGCCCCCTTCTACGCGGCCGAAGGCTACCACCAGGATTATTACAGGAAGAATCCCGTAAAATATAAATACTACCGCTGGCGCTGCGGCCGCGAATCCCGCCTCGCCGCCGTCTGGGGCGGCTAGCCCGACCGTCCCCATGGGTACACGTCCAGCACCATGCCGTCGTGCCTCGCGACTCTCCTTCCGGCCGCAGGCCAATAATTTTTTTAGAGAAGGCGCAAAGGCGCAAAGGCGCGACGTAGTGGGTCGGGCATATCCGCACGCGCTTTTTGCATTTGTCCGGGCATGGCTCATGACGCCTGGGCTGAATGCGCTTCGCGCGGGCAGCATCTTACTACGTCGCGCCTTCGCGCCTTTGCGCCTTCTCTGAAAAAAGGAGTCGCGGCGCTCGGCGTCCAGGCGAAAGGGCCGGACCATGTCCGACGTTGAAAAGCTGGCGGCGCTGGCGATCGAATGCGGCTTCAGGATACATCATGACCTTGGCCCAGGTCTTTTGGAGTCTGTCTACGAGACGCTGCTTGCCGCAAAGCTCGCTCGCTCGGGCGTCGCCGTGGAACGGCAAAAGCCCGTCGACATAGAATATGACGGAATTGGCGTACGGGAGGCATTTCGAGCAGATCTGCTGATCGACCGTCGGCTTATCATCGAGGTGAAATCGACGGAGCGGCTTGCGCCGGTCCACTCAAAACAAGTGCTGACATACCTCCGACTGCTCAGCCTCCCTCTTGGTTTGCTGATGAATTTCGGCGGAGAGACCTTCCGCGAGGGGCTGAAGCGGGTGGCTAACAATCACAATTCGGCCCCCACAAAACAGCCTAAACCGTCCGGTAACCACTAGGCTCAACGAGTCCCTAACCGCGAGGCCCTAACGCGGTGCCCTCTAGCTGCACTTTGTGCCGACGAGGAACAGGACGATGAGGGCAGTGGGTTGGCTTAGGGATCTGATTTCGAGCGAGCGCGGCAACGTGTTCGTGGTCGCGGCGGCGGTGATGCCGCTTCTGCTCGGCTCCGCGGCGTTCGCGATCGACACCATCCAGCTCAGCGTCTGGAAGCGGCAGCTCCAGCGCGCCGCCGATTCGAGCGCGATCGCCGGCGCCTATGCGCTGTCGTTCAACGACGACACCCACGACGCCATCCACCGCGATCTCGACAAGAACGCCTTCCCGGTGCTCAGCCAGGAAGAATTTATCGCCGTCGGCCCAAGCCTCGGCTACCCGCAGACGGTGCGGGTGCAGCTCACGGCGGAGCGCTCGCTCCCCTTCATCTCGATCTTCACCCAGACTCCGACGACGATGGTCGCGGACGCCACCGCCGCCCTGGTCAGCACCGGCAAGTTCTGCATGGTGTCGCTCTACAACGGCTCGGACGCGGGGGTCGACGCCAATGGCGGCGCCAAGCTCAACCTCAAATGCGGCATCAAGAGCAACTGCACGGGCGAGGAATGCGTCACCGCCGGCGGCAATTCCTCGATCGAGGCGGAGCCGATCGCCTCGGTCGGCGGGCTCGACGGCGACTCGAACAATTTCGTCCAGCCGACGACTCTCCAGCCCCACGGCGCCGTGCAGAAGGACCCGTTCGCCTATCTCCCCAATCCCGCTCCGAACGTGGCGGAATGCGAAGCGAATGGCGAGCTCACCGAGGCGACCATCTTCGATCCCAACGACGAGGATCCCTGCTTCACCTCCGTGAAGGTCAGCCCGAGCGCGAAGCTCCCGGTCCCCGATTTCGTCAAGTCGATCACCGTCTATGGCGGCAATATCGACTTCAAGGGCGACGTGACCGCCGACAAGGCGACCTGGGTGATGACGGGGCCGAACGGCCAGGCCGGCGACCTCATCATCAACTCGCAGGCGGACCTCGTGCTGAGCTCGCCCGGCGACGGCCCGTATAAGGGCGTGCTCTTCTACCGCGACCGGCGCGCCGCCAACATCGAGATCAAGATCAACGGCGGCGCCGAGTCGAAGCTGACCGGGGCGCTTTATTTTCCCACGTCCGACATCACCTTCGCCGGCAATGCGGGCATGGAAACCAACTGCCTGCAGATGGTCGGCCAGAAGCTCAAGTTCCGCGGCGGCGCCACCATCACCAACGAGTGCTTGGACGAATTCGGCGCCGACAGCTTCAAGCAGACCGTCGTGAGGCTGATCGCATGAGGCCGCGCCTTCCCACCCTCGCCCGCGACGAGCGCGGCACCAGCCTCATCGAGTTCGGCTTCCTGGCTCCGTTCCTGGCGCTGCTGACGATGGGCGTGATCGATCTGAGCCGCGGCCTCGCCGAGCGCTTCGCGATCCAGGCGGCCGTCAACCAGAGCCTCGAGCTCGTCCAGGCGCGGCCGGCCGAGGCCGGCGCCGACCAGAGCGAGGTCGACTACACCTACGTCAAGAACGCGGCCGCCACGGCCGCCGGAGTCCCCGTCGCCCAGGTGACGCTGAAGCGCTGGCTCGAGTGCGACGGCGTCGAGCAGGAGGACGTCAACGGCGACTGCGCCGCCGACGAGGACGTCGCCCGCTACCTCCAGGTCCGGGTCAACAAGAATTTCGAGGCGGAATTCTATTTCGACACCATCCCGATGAGCGCCATCGGCACGCTGAGGACCCAATGATGCTGAAACGTCTCCTCCGTCGCGACACCAGGGGGATCGGCGCGGTCGAGTTCGCTCTGATCGCACCGGTGATGATCTCGTTCGTCATCGGCATCAGCCAGGTCGGCAAATTGTTCTTCGCCAATGCCGACATGAAGAACGCCCTCGCGTCCGGGGCCCGGGTCGCGGCCATCTACCCGCTGCCCGAGGATCCGGTCATCCTCGCCGCGATCAACGAGCGGCTGGCGCGCGCCGGCGCCGACGCGAAGGCCGAGGCGGTGATCAAGCAGAAGGGGGTCGACGCCAACGGCAATCAGTTCCTCGAGATCGGAATGACCTACGAGGTGCCGCTCGACTTCATCTTCTTCGACGCCGGCCCGGTGACCCTCACCGACAGCCGGATCGTCTTCACCCAGGAGGCTTCCGCGGACGACGAGCCCGACGCCGGGGGCGGCGGCTCGGCCACCTCGGCGGGCGGCACGACCTCGACCAGCGCCACGTCCGCGGGCGGCACGACCAGCGCCACCTCCGCCGGCGGGACGACCTCGACCAGCGCGACATCGGCGGGCGGCACGACCTCGACCGGCGGAGACAGCACGACCAGCACGACCAGCGCCAGCTCGACGACAAGCTCGACGACCAGCTCGGGCAACGGCAACGGCAACGGCAACGGTAACGGCAACGGCAACGGCAACGGCAATAACGGGCACAACCACGGCAATTGCAAGAATAAGTGCGGCTGAGCCGGGCGTCCCGCGCGAGAAGGAGGCGGGTCGGGACTAGGCGGCCGGATCCTCCTTCCGGATCTCGGCGCCGAAGACGAGCAGCTGGCCGTCCGGCGCGCGGATGAGCAGCTCCCGCTGCCCGTAGGGCTTGTCGGCCGGTCCGTGAACGTCGCCGGCCGGCAGCGAGTCGAGCCTCTCCTTCAGGTCCGCGTAGACCGCGTCGACGTCGCGGACGTCGATATAATAAGCGAACCGGTCCCGCCCGCCTTCGAACAGATGCGCGTCCGGATAGGCCAGCACCCGGATGCCCGCCCCCTCGCGGTCGAGATAGGCATAGTCGGTGCCGATCCTGAGCATCGTCGCGAAGCCCAGCATCTCGAGGAAGGCGATCGCCGGCTCGAGCTCGCGCACATGCATGAACGGAGTGATCTGCAGCGTGTTCGGCATCGTCCTCGCTCCTGCCCGCCCCGCCTCGCGCGGCCGCCCCGCCGCTCCGGATCGCCGCTTGACTCCGTACCATGGTACGGCAGCTATAGGGCGATTCGCGGCCGGGGCATCCCGCTCCGGCCCGAAAGGAGAATGACCATGACCAACCTCGCCAGGGCCGTCCGCGGCGGCTGCCGCTGCGCTTCCTGCACCTGCAAGCCCTGCCTCTGCAACTAGGATGCGAATCCCTCCTCCGCCCCGCGCGGGGGAGGGGCCGTCCCGAAAGGAAGCCCCATGCCCGACCTCACCATCGCGAAGCTCGCCAGGGCCGGCGGAGTCGGAGTCGAGACGATCCGCTATTACCAGCGCCGAGGCCTCATCGCCGAGCCGCCCCGGGCCGGCGCCGTCCGCCGCTACGGCGCCGGGGACGTGCGCCGGCTCCTCTTCATCCGCCGCGCCCAGGCCGCCGGCTTCACCCTCGACGAGATAGGCGAGCTGCTCGCCCTCGATTCCAGCGAGGACCGCCCCCGGGTCCGAGCCCTCGCCGCCGACCGCCTCGCCGCCCTCGACGCCAGGATCGCCGAGCTGGAATCCGCGCGGGCCGCGCTCACCCGCCTCAGCGAGGCGTGCGCCGCCGGCGACAAGGGGCCGTGCCCGATTCTGGAAGCCTTCGAAACCTGATCCGGCGCCTCACTCCGCCTCCGCTTCTCCCGCCTCCTCCGCCTGCTTCGCCCTCACCCTGATGCCGTGCGCCCGCAGCGCGCCGACCAGCGCCTCGCGCACCTCCTCGTCGCTGGCGACCAGCTCGCTCTTCATCCGCTCCCGGGTCTCCGCCTCGATCGTCTTGCGCAACTTCTTCTCGATCTGGCGCCGGCTCGCCCCGCCCCTCGACATCCGCCCGTATTTCTTCGGATTGGCCGCCTGGAGAAGCAGGCGCATCATCGAGTCCGACGGCTTCACCTTGATCTGCACCACCTCGCCATTGCGGATGATCGTCTCCGGAGTGCCCTCCGTCGCCCGCTGCCAGGCCAGCGTCTCGAGCGGCCGCGCGGCCTTGGCCCGGGTCATCTCGCACAATTTCGCGAAGTCCGGATCCCGGTTCAGATGCCGGTAGAAGGTCGTGTCGGAAATCCCCGCCACCCGGCAGGCGTCGGAAACGTTGCCATATGTCTCCAGCGCCTCGAGCGCCCTCGCCTTCTTCTCCGGCGTGAACCCGTCCCGCTTCCACCCCCGATGCGCCATCGTCCCGCTCTCCCGATCCCCGGCGAGCGCCCCGCGCCACTCGCCACGAGCGATTGGAGCACGGAAAATCCGACAAGAGTCCTTCAAGATGCCCTTGAGCAGCGCTGCGGTTGCGCAGCGACCGCAAGCAGCGAACGGAGTCAGCGCAGATCGGTCTTGTTCATCGACAGCGGCCGACTGACGGGCGGAGTGATCCCGCCGCGTCCGTAACGCAGAACTATCAAGTAGATGTGGATTGTTTAGACAAATAACTGGACAAGCAAACCTCGTCGTCTACTCTATTATCATGGTAAGCTATCCCGACCCGGAGACCTTCGGGCAATATGCCGCACTTGCGGCGCAGACTGACAAGCTCAATGGCGCCGATGCATTGGCGCTGGCAATGCAGGGCATCTTAGGTGAGGCGGGCAGTGTACTGGCTGCAGTCAAAAAGCATCGACGTGACCGACTGTCGTTTCAGGTGCATAGGCGCGTTGTGTTAGAAGAGCTTGGCGATACTCTCTGGTATTTGGCTAGTGTGGCCCGGCATGCTGGCGTTTCCTTCATTGAGGTGGCCGCACGCCTTCCAGCCTCCCGCCTTCCCAATCCGGTAGCGGGTGACGATATTCCTTTTTCTGCCATTTATGATTTAGACGTCGTAGGCGACTTCGAAGAAGACGAACCGTACATGGAGGAGTTGGCGAAGTTCGGCTCGGAGGTGGGATTCCTGCTGTCCCTCCCTCTTGATCCTTTGGACCCTTACCAGATTCGGGACCAATTAGCTTCTGCAATGAGTGAGCTTCTCACCGTAGCGCACTTGTCTGGGTTTACCGCCCGCGAGGTTGCCAGGTGGAACCTCGAGAAGACTTTCAGCCGGTGGCCAACCTCAGAGTATCGGGTGTTCGAAACCACCTTTGATGCCACGGCGCCAGACTACGAACGGCTGCCACAGGAGCTATCGATAGATATCCGGCTAGTTGAGTCGGACGGTGGTAAATATTTTGTCTATCAATCTATCAACGGCGTGCACGTCGGCGACCGGCTCACGGACAACATATCGGACCAAGACTACTACCGGTATCACGATGTCTTTCATTATGCACATGCAGCCGTGCTGCACTGGTCGCCGGTTGTGCGCGCCCTTCTGAAGGTTAAGCGTAAGCATGATGATAGTATAGACCGCGATCAAGACGGTGCTAGGGCAGCTATAATTGAGGAGGCCGTCACAGCATACGTTTTCAGCCGCGCGAAACTACAAGGGTACTTTGACGGGGTTGCGGTCGGCGCCCTAAGCTATGACCTCTTGAAAGTTATACAGGACCTGACGCGCGGATACGAAGTCGAGAACTGCCCGTTATGGCTTTGGGAAGAGGCGATACTCCAAGGATATGCAGCGTTTCGCGCTCTGAGAACTCTCGGCTCGGGCCGCATAAAAATCAGTCGAACAGATCGTACCATAAATGTGGAGGCGATAACGTGAGGGTCCGGCGATTTGTCGAGCAAGTGGCGGACTTCAGCTCTCCGTCTGTCTTCAACCCCTATAGGGACACTTGTCCCCACGCAGACCAGGCTGAGGCTCCACGTATCCGAAGGGAGAACCTTGAGCGGGCTTTGACCGCTTGCCTGCGCCTTCGCGTGGATACGATCTGGATCGCACGGGATTTGGGCTATCGCGGTGGTCGTCGAACTGGACTAGCCCTTACAGATGAAGCTAATCTTGATGGCTATGGGTCCCTGTTGGAGGTCTGCCTGAGGCGAGCCACTAAAGGCCCGATCGTTGCAGAGCGCACGGCGGCAGTTGTGTGGCAGGTCATAAAGAGCTTCAACCGCCCAATCTTCCTCTGGAATGTTTTCCCGTTTCATCCGCACGAATCTTCCAATGAGTTAAGCAACCGATGCCACACGCGGCCTGAGCGCGAGCAGTGCAAGCCGATATTGCTAGAGCTTATGGATTTACTGCAGCCGACGACAATCATTGCCATAGGCAATGATGCCCAAAATGGTCTAGCGGACCTTGGAATTGGCGCGTCCGGTGTTCGACACCCTAGCTACGGCGGAAAATCTGATTTCGTAGCGGGTTTGGCGCGGCTTTATGGATTGGGTTTGCCGGCGCCAACTCAACGGCTCCTTGCCCTTTAGAGCAAGTCGACTCGGCGCTTCGTTCCTGCTATGTGCTGACGTCCATAGGAGAGAACAATGGTTGAACGCAAAAAAGCGTGCGTCATCTACGTTCCGGAAGATAACATCGACCCGGCACCGGTCATCGAGCGGCTCGGGAGGGAAGGCTTCGATGTTCACCCCGTAGCAGTCTCTGCCGCAGCGGCAGCCGCTATCAAGGCCGGTAATAACGACGATGTCTCCGCAGAAGCAAAAAGCTGCCTCGCCGACGCTGACGTTATTGTGGTCCTCATCACTCAATCAGCCGGCGCAAGCGGCGGGATCGGTGGCATTCTCACGGCGGCACAAAACCAGCGCAGTAGAATTGTCGGCGCTTGGGGCGGCGGCACAGCAATCGCACCGAAGGCGATCACAGACTATGGCGACGCCCTCGTCCGTTCGGATAGCGACAGCTTCCGTGATGCGGTTTGCGGGCGTCGCCGGATCTGGGAGGCCCCATCGGGAGAGAAGGTCAGAGCACCCAAGAAGAAGCACCAAAAATGTCAATAACCGCACCGCGTGTATTCTCTTACAAGGTTGTGCGAGACTTAGGCTTTGCACCTAACCCGTTTTACGGAGTGTGCACGCTTGCCTGTTGCAAGCCTGACATTCGAGACGCGGCAGAGCCAGGAAGTCTCGTCATCGGTACGGGCGGTCAGACAAATGGGCTTCTCGGACGCCTGATCTTTGCGATGGAAGTCGCTGAGAAGCTAACGTTCACCCAGTACTGGGAAGATGAACGCTTCGCGATCAAAAAGGCGGATATGGATGCAGGGCTGAGAGCAGGTTATGGCGACAACATTTATCATAAAGATGCCATAGGGAACTGGATGCAAGCGCTATCGCACCACTCCTTCGAGGATGGCTCTCTGAATGTCGCGAACCTACAGCGCGACACGTCGACAGACGCAGTCCTGATTGGCTCCAACTTTGTGTACTGGGGCTCGTTAGCGCCCGAGGTGCCAACTCACCTGCAAAACTTTGAAGGTGATGATCTGCGGCCACGTGGTCGGGCGGATCGCAGTCGCTTCTCAGATGCAATGCGCGAGGCCGTCTTTGATTGGTTCAGCGCCATTCCGACGCGAGGGTACCTAGCTAGGCCAAGCGGCTGGTAGCGCTCGTCCTACGGCTGGCCGCCCTTACCACCGGCTCACCTTGCCAGAGCCCCCGCAACCTAGCCCGGCCGCTCCTCCCTCCGCGCGGCTCGAAGTACCTCTTCGAGCCGAAACCTAACCGCCCGCCCGAATCGCCCGAAGCGTCTCCACCTCCTCCGGATGCCGGATCAGAAGCTCGATCAGCCCCACCGCCGCGTCCGAAGGCGGCATGGCGCCGCTCTCATATTTCTGGAAGGCGCGTTTGCCGCCGCCGATGATCCGCCCCGCTTCCTCCTGGCTCAGCTTCAGCCGCTTGCGCGCCTGTCTTACATGGGCCGAAATATCGGTCACGAAGCTCGCGATAAGCCCGGTCGGCTTCCGCGAGGTCCGTGCCGCTATGGAGGCCTTCGCCGCCATCTTCGGGATACCAGCCCGGCACCTCAACCTCCCGCGCCAGCGAGCCGTAGCGCACGGTCTGGCGGCGAACCCCCCGGCGCAGCGTCGCCCCGGTATCCGGGTGAATGCGATCCCCGCTCACGCCGCCCACTCCTCCACCTTCAGCCCCTCCACCCGCCGAAACTCCCCGACATTGCGGGTCACCACCGTCAGCCCCCGCGCTATGGCCTGACCAGCGATCAGAACGTCATAGGGACCGATCGGAGTGCCCTTACGCTTGAGGTCCGCCCGGATAACCCCGGCCACCCTTGCATCGTCCCGATCGAATGAAAGCAGCTGCCCGCTCAAATGCTCGACCCGCGTCAGCTGGTTCCGGCGGCCGTCGCTGCCGAACGCGCCGAAATAGAGCTCGTGTAGAACACTGCTGAGTGCGCGATCGCGCCGCTGTGAATGCGCATCCGCCGTCGAAGTGCGCGGCCATCCCGGGCCATGGCATGGATGAGGATATTCGTATCGGGTAGATACCGCATCAGTCGAGGCTGATATCGGGCCGTTCGTAGCTCTCCGGTCCGGGCCGGTCGAGCGCAGCCCGCGCGAAATCCTCATCCAAGGTCCCGGCGATCTTGTCGATCCAGTCGCCTCTCGTCGCCGCCAGCCCCGTCGCCGCCGCATAGGCGCGGCAGGCCCGCACGTCTGCGACGGTCAAAGGCGGGAAGTCGGCGGCCAAGGTCTCTTCCGTGTCTCCATCCTCGAGCAGCCGCAGGATGTCCGCCACCGCGAAATGGGTGCCGCGGACTGCCGGCTCGCCGCCGCACAGGGCGGGGTCGACAACGATCCGGGGATGGTTCGGCGCGTTCATGACGTCTCGGTTTTACCGCAAAGCGTCGTGCCAGGCATGAGAAATTTGGCGATATACCAACTTCGTATGCGGCCCTTCCGTCGCGCTGAACTCGCTCCCGAGCAGTTGAGCGCCGTCCGAATGTCAGGTTGCGGGACCGAGTCCTGCGCTGGTTCTCCAGGCGCCTCGCCGCCAGTTTTCAAAGGGAAGGCGCAAAGGCGCGAAGGCACAACGTAGAGAGAGGCCCTTCTTGTTTCTACGTCGCGCCTTCGTGCCTTCGTGCCTTCTCTCGAACAATCCAGTCCGTGCTGTCGGGGGGGAGAAGCGCCGGATGCGAGGCGTCCAGCCGCGAGGCGCCGCCGCCCTGGATGCTGAAACAAGTTCAGCATGACGGCCCTCGCCCTTCCCCCCCGCCGACGCCCTTGCTAGAGCGCCCCCAAATTAAGCTGACCGCTTAAATCCTCCGCCCAGCGTTCAGCCACCAGCTCAATCCGGAAAGGGCCCGTCACGTGACCGCCGTCGGCAACAACAGCCTCAACACCCGCACCACCCTCAATGCCGCCGGTAAGGGCAAGGCCTGATCCGTCCCCTAACCGCGCATCGCCCGCAAAGTCTCCACCTCCTCCGGATGCCGGATCAGAAGCTCGATCAGCCCCACCGCCGCGTCTGAAGGCGGAGTCGCGCCGCTCTCGTATTTCTGAAAGGCGCGCTTGCCGCCGCCGATGATCCGCCCGGCCTCCTCCTGGCTGAGCTTCAGCCGCTTGCGAGCCGCCCGCACGTGTGCGGCATATTCGTCGCGCAGCTTGCGAAAGGCGCGGTCGGCTTCGGCAAGGTCGGCGCCGGAGTGGATGCCGTCGCCGCCGTCCTCGGGATACCAGCCCGGCACGTCCACCTCACGCGCCAGCGAGCCGTAGCGCACCGTCTGCCGGCGAACGCCGCGGCGCAGGGTCTCGCCGGTTTCGGGATGGATTCGGGTCTCCGCCACGTTCAGGCCTCCTTGAACGATGCGAGCACGAGATCGATCAGAGTCTCGCCGGCGAACTTCAGATACAGCTCCCGCTCCTCGAAGGGAGTCACGTAGGTGTCGTGCCAGCGCCTCGAATTGGGCGGGCTGTGCGCGGTCTCCGACTTCACGAAATCCTCCGGCTCCAGCGCCCGCACTACATCCACGACGTCGGCGAGCGTGAAGCCCAGACCTTGCGCCGAGAGCAAAGCGGTCGTCGTCATCTCCAGCGTCTCGACCGACCCGAACTTCGCCTTGATCCTGACGAGGTCGTGATGCGGCCGGCTTTTGACGATCATAGGAATACACCCTGAAGGTGTAAGAGGCAAGGGCTGAGAGTGCGTTTTCTAGCGGTTTACGAAGACCGAGGAATGAAGAATCTTCGGATATGTGAAGTTCGTATGCCGCCCTCCCGACGCGCGAACGTTCCTGATCAGATGAGCCGGGATGTCAGGCCGCCCGACGGAGGCCTGAGTTCATTTTCCCGCGCCTCGCCGCCAGTTTCAAAGGGAAGCCGCGAAGGCGCAAGGGCGCGACGTAGGGAGATGCCCCTTGTTTCTACGTGGCGCCTTCGTGCCTTCGCGCCTTCTCTCGAAAGATTCAGGTCGTGCCGCGCTGGCGGAAAAGGCGCTCGATGCGGTGACGTTGGGGCGGCTCCTGGCTGGATGCCGGATCAAGTCCGGCATGACGAAGGGTGTGACCCTTCCCCCCCGCCGACGCCCTTGCTAGAGCGCCCCCCAATCAAGCCATCAGCATAATTCGGAAGGCGCCCTCCATGACCGCCGTCGGCAACAACAGCCTCAACACCCGCTCCACCCTCAATGCCGCCGGCAAGACCTACGCTTATTACAGCGTGGAGAAGGCCGCCGCCCAGCTCGGCGACGTCTCCCGCCTGCCCTTCTCGATGAAGGTCCTCCTCGAGAACCTCCTGCGCTTCGAGGACGGAGTCACCGTCACCCGCGCCGACATCCAGGCCCTGGTCGACTGGCAGAAGGAGCGGTCCTCCACCAAGGAGATCCAGTACCGGCCCGCCCGGGTGCTCATGCAGGATTTCACCGGGGTCCCCGCCGTCGTCGATCTCGCCGCGATGCGCGACGCGATGGCGAAGCTCGGCGGAAGGCCGGAGAAGATCAACCCGCAGGTGCCGGTCCATCTCGTCATCGACCACAGCGTGATGGTCGACGCCTTCGGCACGCCCCAAAGCTTCGCCCGCAACGTCGAGCTCGAATATCACCGCAACATGGAGCGCTACGAGTTCCTGAAATGGGGCTCGAAGGCGTTCGACAATTTCGAGGTGGTGCCGCCGGGCACCGGCATCTGCCACCAGGTCAATCTCGAATATATCGCCCGCGGCGTGTGGTCGTCGGCCGATCCTTCGGGCGAGCAGGTCGCCTATCCCGACACCCTGGTCGGCACCGACAGCCACACCACCATGGTCAACGGCCTCGGCGTGCTGGGCTGGGGCGTGGGCGGGATCGAGGCGGAGGCGGCGATGCTCGGCCAGCCGGTGTCGATGCTGATCCCGGAGGTGGTCGGATTCCACCTCACCGGAAGCCTCCAGGAAGGGATCACCGCCACCGACCTCGTCCTCACCGTCACCCAGATGCTGCGCGCCCGGGGCGTGGTCGGCCGCTTCGTCGAATTCTACGGCGCCGGGGTGTCGGCGCTCTCGGTCGCCGACCGCGCCACCATCGCCAACATGGCGCCCGAATATGGCGCCACCTGCGGCTTCTTTCCGGTCGACGGCAAGACTCTCGATTACATGCGCCTCACCGGCCGCTCGGAGGAGCAGATCGCCCTGACCGAGGCCTATGCCAGGGCGCAGGGCCTGTGGCTGGAGCCGGGGGCCTTTCACGAGCCGCTCTTCACCGACACATTGGAGCTCGACATGGACAGCGTCGAGCCCTCGCTGGCCGGGCCCAAGCGCCCTCAGGACAAGGTGCCGCTCAGCCGGGTGGACGAGGAGTTCGTCGCCAATTTCACCAGGGAATACGGCCAGCCGCTCGCCGAGCTGGGCCAGCGCCACCCGGTCGAGGGCGATCCGGCCGTTCCCGATCTCGGCCATGGCGACGTCGTCATCGCCGCGATCACGTCGTGCACCAACACGTCCAACCCGGCGGTGCTGATCGCGGCCGGACTCGTCGCCCGCAAGGCGCGCGAGAAGGGGCTCGATTCCAGGCCCTGGGTGAAGACGTCGCTGGCGCCGGGGAGCCAGGTCGTCACCGACTATCTCGACCGCGCCGGCCTTTCGGAGGATCTGAACGCGATCGGCTTCGACCTAGTCGGCTACGGCTGCACCACCTGCATCGGCAATTCGGGGCCGCTGCCCGAGCCGATCTCCGCCGCGATCGCGCGGCACGATCTCGTCGCCGCCTCGGTATTGTCGGGCAACCGCAATTTCGAGGGCCGGGTGTCGCCGGACGTGCGCGCCAATTATCTCGCCTCGCCGCCTCTGGTCGTCGCCTATGCGCTCAAGGGCACGGTCGCGGGCGACATGATCGAGGAGCCGCTCGGCACCGGATCGGACGGCCGGCCCGTCTATCTGCGCGACGTCTGGCCGAGCAACGAGGAGGTTCGGCGGCTGATCGACGCCCATGTCCATGGCGACATGTTCCGCTCGCGCTACGCCGACGTCTACAAGGGGGACGAGCAGTGGCGCTCGATTCCGGTGGCGGGGGGCGAGACCTATGCCTGGTCGGCGGGCTCGACCTACATCCAGAACCCGCCTTATTTCGAGGGCATGACGATGACCCCGGTCGCTCCATCCGACATCGAGGATGCGCGCCCACTGGCGATTTTCGGCGATTCCATCACCACCGACCACATCTCCCCGGCGGGCGCCATCAAGGCCGACAGCCCGGCCGGCACCTATCTCTCCGGGCATCAGGTCGCCCGCGCCGACTTCAACTCCTACGGCGCCCGCCGAGGCAATCACGAGGTGATGATGCGAGGCACCTTCGCCAACATCCGCATCAGGAACCGGATGATCCCGGGCACCGAAGGCGGCCTCACCCGCCACATCCCCTCGGGCGAGGTGCTCCCCATCTACGACGCCGCGATGCGCTACAAGGCGGAAGGAACTCCGCTCGTCGTCATCGCCGGCAAGGAATATGGCACCGGCTCGTCGCGCGACTGGGCCGCCAAGGGCACCAACCTGCTCGGAGTCCGCGCCGTCATCGCCGAAACTTACGAGCGCATCCACCGCTCCAACCTGGTCGGCATGGGAGTCGTCCCGCTCCAGTTCGTCGGCGACGTTCCGATCTTCGACGGCACCGAGACGTTCACGATCCTGGGCATAGCCGACCTCCAGCCGCGCCAGGAGATCGAGGTCCAGGTGGCGAAGGCGGACGGATCGAGCTTCGCCTTCGCCGCCCGGGTCCGGATCGACACGCTGAACGAGCTCGAATATTTCCGCGCCGGCGGAATCCTCCACTACGTGCTCCGGAAGCTGGCCGCCTGAGCGGCGTTGCGATAGCGGTGGAGATCGCCGGCTGGGCCGGGGCCCTGCTGATCCTGCTCGCTTATGCCCTGCTGTCGCTCGGAAAGTGACGGGCCAGTCCGCCCTCTATCAGGGAATGAACGTCGCCGGCGCGGCGGGCTTCATCGTCAACGGCTGGTGGCACGGAGCCATTCCGTCGGCGTCGCTTAACGTGGTATGGATGCTGATCGGCGGCTTCGCGCTCCTGCGCATCCTCAAGCGCCGCCGGACGGAGGGGGTCTCTTCATGATCGATCTGCTGCTGCTCGCCCTGCTCGCCAAGGCGGAGGCCAAATACGAGCCGCCCCCCGAGCTCTTCTACCATCAGGCCGTCTCCTGCGCGATCCTTGTCAAGCTCGAGGTCGACAAGGATCCCAGCTCGGAACAGTTCGCCGACATGATGACCTGGGGCATGATCATGGCCGATACGGGCCGGAAGGCGGGGCGCACCAAAGAGCAGGTCGACAGCGGGGACCTCCGGATCGCGGAAGGCTTCTACAAGCAGCTCAAAAAGATGAACCCCAAGGCATTCGACGCCCAACGCGCTTATTGCAGGGCCATTTTCCATGCTGATCGACCTTAGCCATCCGATCGAGCACGGGATGGTCACCTACAAGGGCCTGCCCGCGCCGCACATTTGCGACTTCTGGAAGCGCGAGGACACCGCCGGCAATTATGACGACGGCTCGACCTTCCAGATCGGCCGGATCGACATGGTCGCCAATACCGGCACCTATCTCGACACGCCGTTCCACCGCTTCGCCGAGGGGGACGATCTCGCCGCGGTCGGGCTCGAGCGGCTCGCCGCCCTCGACGGCCTCTGCGTTCGAGCGGAGGGCATGGAGGCGGGCGCGGAGCTGTTCGAGAGCCTCGACGTCGCCGGCAAGGCGGTGCTGGTCCACACCGGCTGGAACCGCCACTGGCGCACCGAAGCCTATCATTCGGAGCATCCGTTCCTGGCGGAAGCCGCCGCCCGGCTCCTGGCCGAACGGGGCGCGGCCCTGGTCGGAATCGACAGCTACAATATCGACGACACCCGCACCCGCCGCCGCCCCGTCCACACCCTTCTGCTCGGCGCCGGCACATTGATCTGCGAGCATATGACAAGGCTTGGCGAGCTGCCGCCGAGCGGATTCCGCTTCACGGCCGCTCCGCCCAAGGTGGCCGGGATGGGCACGTTCCCGGTCAGGGCCTTCGCCGAGATCGGCCGGGCGTTCACGGCCGCGACAGTTTCGTCGCCGTAACCACGTCTCCTCGTCGAAGGAGGACTCCATGCTGATTCTCACCCTCTCCGCGTTGCTCGCCGCAGCCCCCGCCGCCGCTCCGCTCAATCCGCAGATCGACTATGACGGCTACCGGACACTGGTCGCGGAGGTTCAGCCTTACCGGCGGGCGAGGCTGATCGACTGGAAGGCCTTCGCGACCGCCGCGGCCGAGCCGGACGTCCTGATCCTCGACGCGCGTTCGGCCGAGCAGTTCGCCGCCGGCCATATCGAGGGTGCCGTCAACGTGCCGCTGCCCGAATTCAGCGACGAGCGTCTCGCCGAGGTGATCGGCCGGACGGACCGCCCGATCCTCATCTACTGCAACAACAACTTCCGCGACGACCGGCCGCCCGTCATGCTGAAGACCGGCCGGCTCGCGCTCAACCTTTCCACCTTCACCCACCTCTACGGCTACGGCTACCGCAACATCCGCGAGCTCAACGACGTGATGGATATGGACGATCCGAAGGTGAAGTGGGTCAAGGGCTGACGCGTCGGTCACCCCAACCGTCCTGCTGAACTTGTTTCGACATCCAGTCCCCAGATCGCCTCGCGGGTGGAGCCTGGACCCTGAAACAAGCTCAGGGTGACGGGGCGGAACCAAGCGCCGCGGCCAACCAGCCGGGCATCAGTGCCGCGCCCAGATCCTCGACCCTTCGGTGCTCGACGGCCAGCCCCAGCTCCGGATAATGAATCCTTGTCCTTTCTCCCGGAGCCTCGGCGGGCACGACAACCAGGCGCCGGTTGACCTTGGACCGGTAGTTCATCCGCGCGGTATTTTCCTGGCCGACGTAGCAGCCCTTGGTGAAGCTGACCCCGTTCAGCTCGGCGGCATTGCATTCGAGCCAGAGCGTTTTGTCCGAACCCAGCTCCGCCTGCCCTTCGGTGACCCCGAGCGAAAGCCGGTGGGCCAGCCAGCCTTCGCCGCCGGCGCCGTTCTCCGGCGCCAGCCAGCGACGGCCGAGCTGCGGGAGGCGCGGATCGGCAGGGCCGGGTCCGGACAAGGACCAGTGCACGCAAAGCGCCGGCTCCCGCTCGATCGCGATCTTCCGCCGCAGCCGATAGAGGGTCAGTCGCCTGGCGAGGTCGCCCGCCGCCCCGCGCTCGCAGTCCATCAACACGTCGTCGCCGTCCGCCCAAAGGATGAAGTCGAACAGTGCCTTGCCCTGCGCGGTCAGCAGCCCCGCCCAGAGCGGCCGGTCCGGAGCGAGCAAGGCCATGTCGTGGGTGACGAGGCCCTGCAGGAACCCGCGCACGTCCTCGCCGGAGAGGCGCAGGAGCGCTCGGTCTACGAGGGTGGTCGCGGCCATGGTCCCGATCTAGGCGCTCAGTGCCGTTCCTCCAACCGCCGTGCCGCTCAAACGTCACCCCGAACTTGTTTCAGGGTCCGGTTTCGAGCATCGCTGCGGTCACCGGACTGGATGCTGAAACAAGTTCAGCATGACGGGTAGAGATGATGACCGAACCCACGCGCCTCACCCTCCGCCGCCCCGACGACTGGCACGTCCACCTGCGCGACGGCGAGATGCTGGATGCGGTGGCGCCCTATACCGCGCGCCAGTTCGCCCGGGCGATCGTGATGCCGAACCTGGAGACGCCGATCACGACCGCGGCCGCGGCGGAGGCCTATCGGGAGCGGATCCTGGCCGCGGCACCGGACTTCACCCCGCTGATGACCTGCTACCTGACCGACGATGCCGACCCGGCGGAGCTGACCGCCGGGTTTCAGAACGGCGCCTGGACCGCCGCCAAGCTCTATCCGGCCCACGCCACCACCAACAGCGCTCACGGAGTCAGCGATATCAGGAATATTCACAAGGTGCTGGAGGCGATGCAGCGCGCCGGCATGCCGCTGCTGATCCACGGCGAGGTCACCGATCCCGCGGTGGACATATTCGATCGGGAAAAGGCGTTCATCGACCGCATCTTCTCCGCGCTGCTTCGCGACTTTCCGGCGTTGAAGATGGTGTTCGAGCATATCACCACCGCCGACGCCGCGGATTTCGTCATCGCCGGCGGCGACAACCTCGCCGCGACGATCACGCCGCAGCATCTCCACATCAACCGCAACGCCTTGTTCGCCGGCGGGCTCAGGCCGCATGCTTATTGCCTGCCGGTCGCCAAGCGCGAGGAGCATCGCCGGGCGGTACGGCGCGCGGCGACCTCGGGATCGCCGAAATTCTTCCTGGGCACCGACAGCGCGCCTCACGCGGTGGAGCGCAAGGAATCCGGCTGCGGCTGCGCCGGCATCTTCAACGCCCCTTATGCACTGGAGAGCTACGCCACGGCGTTCGAGGAAGAGGGCGCTCTCGACCGGCTCGAGGCCTTCGCGTCGGAATATGGGCCGAGTTTCTACGGCCTTCCGCTGAACGAGGGGCGGGTGGTGCTGGAGCGGGCGGAAGCGACGGTGCCCGAGGCGCTGTCGGCGGCGGGCACGGACGTGGTGCCGTTCCATGCGGGGGAGACGCTGGGATGGCGATTCGCGGGTAACGTGTGATTTACGTGCTCCCCCTCCCTGAAAGGGAGGGGAGGGCCACGGCATTGCCCCGACGAAGAAAAGCCCGGCCGCTCGGGAGAGCGACCGGGCTCGTTTCCCCTCGGGAGAGGGTGCTTACTGGATCGGCTGCAGGTTCACCGCCGCGGTCTTGCCGCGCCGGTCGACCTCGAGCTCGAATTCGACCCGGTCACCCTCGTTGAGGCTGACCATGCCGGCCCGCTCGACCGCCGAGATATGGACGAAAGCGTCGGGCTGGCCGTCGTCGCGGCTGATGAAGCCGAAGCCCTTCATCGCATTGAAGAACTTGACGGTGCCCTGGGCTTTCTCGCCGGTCAGCTGGCGCTGCGGCCCGCCGCCGCCGCCCGGGCGATCGCCATAGCCGCCGCCGCGGGGCCCGTCGCGGTCCTCGCGGGGAGCCCGCTCCTGCACCGGCATCGGATCGCCGTCGATCTTGAGATCGGTCGCGGAAACCCGGCCGCCGCGGTCGACGAGCGTGAACTCGAGCGGCTGGCCGTCGGCCAGGCCGGTAAGGCCCGCCTGCTCGACCGCCGAGATGTGCACGAACACGTCCTCGCCGCCATCGTCGCGGACGATGAAGCCGAAGCCCTTTTGCGGGTTGAAGAACTTGACCACGCCCTTGCCCTGGCCGACGACCTGCGGGGGCATTCCGCCGCCGCCGCCGCCACCGCCACCGCGGAACCCGCCGCCACCGCCGCCGCCGAAGCCGCCGCCGCCGCGATAACCGCCTCCG
>DASPJA010000069.1:0-23282 GCA_035628835.1 Allosphingosinicella sp. | reverse complement strand
GCATCGGAGCAATCCGCTCCCACTGACCGTGGCTTACCTCGTAGCGCTTGATGCCCATCGCCGCCTCCGCCTCAAATGACGGAGTCCTATGAATCAGACATCAGTCCTTCAGGGAATCCCCTGAATGTCGATACAGCCTAGGCTTTATCGACATTCGCTGAGCGCATTACCCTCTCCCGGCGCCTTCGGCGGACCCGCCCCCGGCCCCTCCCTTCCAGGGAGGGGAGATCAGCCGCAGCATCTCCGCCCGTGTGCCGATACGCCCTTGCCCCTCCCGCTGTCCGCGCGCGGACGCCGGGTGTCCGCAATCGGACGCCCGGCCCGGCGGGCGGCGGCGTCCGGCCTCACCCCGCCCGCTGGCACGCCTCTTGCTGCTGAGCGGCGAGGCGGGACTATCCGCTTGGCCTGCCGGGAGCTTGCCGATAAAAGCCGCGGTGGCGAGAAGGTGTATTGCGCTAGTAAGACAGTTGTGCGAAGAGACCGCTTCAGATGACCGAGCATAATTTCGAACATATGCGGCGGGCGATGGTCGCCAGCCAGCTGCGCACGACGGGCACCAACGATCCGCGCGTGCTCGCCGCCATGGGCGAGGTGCCGCGGGAGCGGTTCGTTCCGGCCTCGCGCGTGTCGCTGGCTTATGCCGACGCGCTCGTTCCGCTCAAGCCGGGCCGAGACTTCAACAGTCCGATGGCGCTCGGCCGGCTACTGACCGAGGCGGCGCCGAGGCCGGGGGAGCGGGCGCTGGTCGTCGGCGCCGCGACCGGCTACGCCGCCGCCGTGCTGGCCCGGCTGGTCGGGCCGGTGGTGGCGGTCGAGGAGGATGCCGAGCTCGCCGCCGAGGCCCGCGCCAACCTGTCGGCCGGCGACGTCAGGCTTTTCGAAGGCCCGCTCGCCCAGGGCTGCGCGGACGGGGCGCCTTACGATCTCATCCTGATCGACGGCGCCGTCGAATCCGTGCCGGATTCACTGGTCGCCCAGCTCGCCGACGGCGGGCGGCTCGCGGCGGGGCTGGTCGAAAACGGGGTAACCCGGCTTGCCATCGGCCGCCGCGCGGGCGAAGGGTTTGGAATGGCGGCGTTCGCCGACGCCGCGGCGGCTATCCTGCCGGGTTTCGCGAAGCCGCGGACGTTCAGTTTTTGACAGTGGAGTTGAGGAAGATGCGGGGAGGGTTGATGGCTGCCGTGGGGGCGGCGGCGCTGCTGACGGGAGCCGTGGCGAATGCCGCGGAGACTCTGACCGGCGCGCTGGTCAAGACCTATGCGAACAACCCGACCATCATGTCGCAGCGCGCCCAGCTTCGCTCGCTCGACGAGAGCGTCGCCATCGCCCGGGCCCAGGGCCGCCCGCAGGTTTCGGCTACCGTCGGCCTCAACCAGGATGTGATCAGCGCCAATACCGGCGGCGGCAGCGGCCGCGACGTCAGCCTCGGCGCGGAGGTCAGCTACCCTTTGTTCACCGGCGGCCGGATCCGCAACCAGATCCGCGCCGCCGATGAGCGGGTCCTCGCCGGCCGCGCCGTTCTTCGCGCCGTGGAGGGCGACGTCTTCACCGAGGCGGTGAGCGCCTACATGGACGTCATCCGCGACCGCTCGATCGTCACCCTGAACCAGAATCAGGTCCGGGTCCTTCAGACCAATTTGCAGGCGAGCCGCGACCGCTTCGAGGTCGGCGACCTCACCCGCACCGACGTCGCCCAGTCCGAGGCTCGGCTGGCGCTGGCGCAGAGCAGCCTCGCCACCGCGGAGGGCCGGCTCGAGGGGAGCGAGGAGAATTACCGCCGGGTGATCGGAGTCCTGCCCGAGGAGCTGACTCCGCCGCCGCCGCTGCCGCCGCTTCCGGGGACTCCCGACCAGGCGGTCGAGATCGCGCTGGCCAACAATCCCGACCTCGCCTCGATCGCCGCCCAGATCCGCGCCGCCGGCCGCGACGTCAGGATAGCCCGCTCCGAGCGGCTGCCGACGGTCTCGGCCGTGTCGGGCGGCAATTACACCAATTTCCTGGGCAGCGCCGAGGAACGGGCAGGCGCCGATCCGGGCGTCGTGCTTCCTCAGACCCGGACCACCGGCAGCGTCGGAGTGCGCGCCAGCGTCCCGCTCTACCAGGGCGGGCTCGTCGGCGCCCGGGTGCGCCAGTCCCAGGCGATCGAGAGCCAGCTGCTCGAGCAGGGGATCGAACTGGAGCGCGGAGTCGTCGCCCAGGTCCGGGCAGCCTTCGCCAGCTACCAGGCCGCCGTCGAGGCGATCGAGTCGAACCAGGTCGCGGTCAACGCCAACACCCTGGCGCTCGAAGGCACGAGGGCCGAGCAGACGGTGGGCACCCGCAACGTGCTCGACGTGCTCAATGCCGAGCAGGAATTGCTGAACAGCCAGGTCGCCCTCGTCACCGCCCGCCGCGACGCCTATGTCGCCGGCTTCGCCCTGCTCAACGCCATGGGACAGGCTGAGGCCGAGGATCTGAACCTCGACGGCGGAGCCCTTTACGATCCGCTCGCCAATTACCGCCGGGTGTCGCGCCGCGCCAATGACTGGGACGAGGATCCGGCGCCCGCGCCGGTCTCCACCCGTACGATTACGGGGCCTCCAAACACCCCCGTGACACCGTCGTCGAATTGAGCGATAAGCCCCTCGATATGGGGGATATTAACCAGGAACCCTCGATGGAGGACATACTCGCCTCCATCAAAAGGGTGATCGCCGAGGACGGCCGCCCGGCGGCGCGTCCCGCCCGCGGCTCGCGCCCGGCGGAGGCGCCGAAACCGGCGCCCCCGGCCGAGGACGACGTGCTGGAGCTTCAGGATCCGGTTGGAGAGGGGCAGGGCCTCGTCTCCGACGACGCCGCGATCGCCAGCCGCCAGTCGCTCGCCGCTTTGGCCAGCCTGCGCGAGCGGGCGGAGACCCTGCCCGCCGACGATGCCGCCCTGGGCGCGGCGGTGCGCGAGATGCTGAAGCCCCTCCTCAAGGACTGGCTCGACCGCAACCTTCCCGACATGGTCGAGGAGCTGGTCACCCGCGAGATCGCCCGGATCACCGGGAAGAGCCTCTAGCGCGCTGCGTTCCCCTCCCTGGAAGGGAGCGGCCAGGGGTGGGTCCGCCGAAGGCGGCCGAAACACCCAGTCGGCAAAGAAGTCTCGCTTCGCTCGCCTACCCACCCCCGGCCCCTCCCTTGCAGGGAGGGGAGTTCCGGGTTTGCGCACTTCAAACCTTCGTCTAAGCGCCCTGTCATGACCGAGCTTCCCAAGACCTTCGACCCCGCCGAGATCGAATCCCGCTGGTATGCGCGATGGGAAGGGGAGGGGCTGTTCCGCCCCGAGCGGCCGGACGCCGAACCCTTCACCATCGTCATCCCGCCGCCCAACGTCACCGGCTCGCTTCATATCGGCCACGCGCTCGACAACACTCTGCAGGACATCCTCGTCCGCCACGCCCGGCTGCAGGGCAAGGACTCGCTCTGGGTGGTCGGAATGGACCATGCCGGAATCGCCACCCAGATGGTGGTCGAGCGGCAGCTCGAGGAACGGCAGGACAAGCGTACCAACTACACGCGCGACCAGTTCGTCGAGAAGGTCTGGGAGTGGAAGGCCGAGAGCGGCGGCCAGATCACCCGCCAGCTCCGCCGCCTCGGCGCGTCGTGCGACTGGGCGAACGAGCGCTTCACCATGGATCCGGGCTTCTCCGCCGCGGTGCTCAAGGTGTTCGTCCAGCTCTACCGCGAGGGCCTGATCTACCGCGACAAGAGGCTGGTCAACTGGGACCCCAGGTTCGGCACCGCCATCTCCGACCTGGAGGTCGAGACAAGGGAGGTGCAGGGCCAGTTCTGGCATCTCAGATATCCGCTCGAGGACGGCAGCGGCTTCGTCCACGTCGCCACCACCCGGCCGGAGACGATGCTCGCCGACATGGCGGTGGCGGTGCATCCGGACGACGCGCGCTATTCGGGCGTGGTGGGCAGGAAGGTGCGCCTTCCGATCACGGGCAGGCTCATCCCCATCGTCCGCGACGAGCATGCCGATCCGGAGCTCGGGTCGGGCGCGGTCAAGATAACCCCGGGTCACGATTTCAACGATTTCGAGGTCGGCAAACGCGCGGGCTTCAAGGCCGCCGAGATGCTCAACATGCTGAGCGGCGACGCGAAGGTCGTCCAGACCCGGGACGGCCTCGTGCCGGAGGAGCTGATCGGCCTCGACCGCTTCGAGGCGCGGAAGCGGGTGGTCGAGCTGCTCGAGGCGCAGGGATTCCTCGAGCGGGTCGAGGACCGGGTGATCCAGATCCCCTTTGGCGACCGCTCCGGAGTCGTCATCGAGCCGTGGCTGACCGACCAATGGTATGTCGACGCCAAGACGCTGGCCGGCCCGGCGATCGAGGCGGTTCGCTCGGGCGACATCAGGGTCGTACCCAAGACCTGGGAGAAGACCTGGTTCAACTGGCTCGAGAACATCCAGCCCTGGTGCGTCTCGCGCCAGCTCTGGTGGGGGCACCGGATCCCGGCCTGGTATGGCCCGACTGTCGACGAACGCGGCGAGCCAGTTGCACGTATCGAAGCGGTGCAGCAGACCAAAGGCGCAGCTAGTCTGCACGTGCGGTACGACAAGGTTTTCGTGGCAGAAACCTTTGAAGAAGCGCTCGGTGAGGCACAGGCATATTATGGGGTGCCTGCCGCCGATATTGCTGCGAACTCTCTCGACTTCACTCGGATTGATGTCCCGAGGATTGTTCGCGACGAAGACGTACTCGACACCTGGTTCTCCTCCGCCCTCTGGCCGTTCGCGACGCTCGGCTGGCCCGATGCGGCGGAGGCAATTCCCCTCTCCCCAGGGGGGAGAGGGCAGGGTGAGGGGGCTCCCACGTCCGAGGACAGCTTCGATCGCCGAGCCCCCTCACCCCGACCCTCTCCCCCAGGGGGAGAGGGGGAGGAGGGGCGAGTCATCTGGAAGCCCAAGCCCGGAACCGAGCTCGCCCGCCATTACCCCAACGACGTGCTGATCTCCGGCTTCGACATCATCTTCTTCTGGGACGCCCGGATGGCGATGCAGGGGCTTCATTTCCTCGGCGAGCGGCCGTGGAAGACGCTCTACCTTCACGGCCTGGTCCGCGATTCCAAGGGCCAGAAGATGTCCAAGTCGAAGGGCAATACGGTCGACCCGCTCGGCCTGATCGACCGCTACGGCGCCGACGCGCTCCGCTTCACCCTCGCCGCGATGGAGAGCCAGGGGCGCGACATCAAGCTGGATGAGAAAAGGGTCGAGGGCTATCGCAACTTCGCCACGAAATTGTGGAACGCCGCCCGCTTCTGCCAGGCCAACGGCATCGGCGCCAGCGCCGGGCTGGAGCCGCCGCGGGCGAGCCTGCCGGTCAACCGCTGGATCATCGGCGAGACGGTGAAGACGGTCCAGGCGCTCGACCTGTCGCTGGCCGAGCTTCGCTTCGACGAAAGCGCCAACGGCCTCTACCATTTCGTCTGGGCGACCTTCTGCGACTGGTACCTGGAGCTGATCAAGGGCCAGATCGACGATGAGACCAAGGCCGTCGCGGCCTGGGTGCTCGATCAGATCCTGGTCATGCTTCACCCGTTCATGCCCTTCATCACCGAGGAATTGTGGAACGCCAACCCTCGGCCCTATCCGCTGATCGTGGCGAAGTGGCCGATGCCGGATGCGAGGGCGCTCGATCCGGAGGCGGGGCCGGAGATCGACTGGCTGATCCGGCTGGTGAGCGGCATCCGCGCCGCGCGGGCGGAGCTGAACGTGCCACCGGGAGCGAAGCTTCCGCTTCACGTCAGGGATTCGGGAACCGGGACGCACGGCCGGCTGGAGCGTCACGACGCGGCGATCAGGCGGCTGGCCCGGGTCGAGTCGGTTGCCTTCGGGGAGGCTTCGGGCGGAGCGGCGCAGGTCGTCGTGGACGAGGCGACCTACATCCTCCCCCTCGAAGGCGTGATCGACATCGAGGCGGAGCGGGCGCGGCTCTCCAAGGCGCTTCAGGCGGCCGAGAAGGAGCGCGATTCCCTCGCCGGTCGACTCGCCAATCCCAGCTTCGTCGAGCGGGCGAAGCCCGAGGCGGTGGAGAAGGCCCGGGCGGACCATGCCGAGAAGGCCTCGGACGCGGAGAAATATCGCGCCGCGCTGGCGAGGCTGGGATGATCGTCGTCCCCGGAAGGATCGTCATCCCGGACCTGATCCGGGATCCATGAACGGGGAGCGAAATCGCGTTCGGCGGCGTGCATGGATTCCGGCATTCGCCGGAATGACGGTAGGGGCCCGGGCGGCTCAACCCGAAGGGATAACTCCTTTCCCTGGAAGGGAGGGGGAGTCAGGCGGGGACCACCACCTCGATCGCGCACTCGGCCACTCGCGCCACCACCGGGGTCTTCGCCAGCACCTCGCCGTCGATCGAGATGCGCTGGCGCGGGCGGGTCTCGATGCTGAGCTCGCGCGCGTGGAACTCGCGGGTCGTGCGGTGGCGCGCCGGCAGCTTGAAATATTTGGAGAACCAGTCCCAGATCAGGCTCGAGGCGCGGCGGCCGACCACGGCCTGGACGATGATCTCGCCGCTGTCGACCTCGGCGCTTTCGATCAGCTCGACTCCGCCGTGATGGCCGCCATTGGCGATCCGGACCTCGGTCGCCCACAAGGTCTCGTCAATGCCTTCGCCGCGGACGGTGAGCCGGAAGGCGTGGAAGCGGATCAGGCACCACACCGCCCAGACCAGATAGCCGACGCGCCCCAAATAGCGCTTCAACTTGTGCGGGATGCCCTCGCCGATCATCGGCGACAGCCCCATCGCCGCGCAATTGGCGAAATAATCGTCGTTGATCATTCCAAGGTCGATCCGCCGCCGCTGGCCGGTCGCGATGACCTTTACCGCGCCGTCCAGGTCGAGCGGAATGCCCAGCGTCCGCGCGAAGCTGTTGGCGGTGCCGAGCGGAAGCAGGGCGAAGACGCAGTCGCGCCCGACCACCTCGTCGACCGTGTAGGAGAGCGAGCCGTCGCCGCCGCCGACGATCACCATCGGGGCGCCGCCCCGAACCGCCTCCTTGACCGTCGGGACGAGCAGGCTCGGGTCGCGAAGGGCGTGGGCGCTGGTCAGCACGACTCCGGCCTCGCCCAGCTTGTCCACGGCCTCGCGGAACAGCGCCTGCCCCTTGCGGGAGTGGGCGTTGACGACGAGCACGGCTTCTTTGGGAACGGGAGCGGTCAAGGACACAAGGTGGCAACGCGGGGGGAGGGGCGCAAGTGCCGAACTTTCCTCCCCATCGTGAGATGGGGAGGGGGACCATTCGCAGCATGGCGGAGGGGTCCTTCGATACGCCGCTCGACTTCGCTCAGCGGCTACTCAGGATGAGCGGAGAGATAATCGCCCCTCGCTCATCCTGAGTAGGGACTGAGCCCGGCGAAGGCCCGTATCGAAGGACCCCTCCCGCTCCCTTCGGGAGGAATTTTACGGCGTCGTGTCGGCGAGGTTCGACTTGTACTGCTTGTTGGCCTGGCGGTCGTTGATCACGATATAGACGTAGCTGGGCGGGATCGTGCCTTCCTCGGTCGCGAACCAGATCTTGCCCAGATCGGCGGGACTGCCGAGCGCGCAGAAGCCGTAGAGCCGCTTGCCGCGCGAATCGAAGAAGTCGACCCAGCTGCGCGAGGCGTTGGTGTTGGTCCCGCAGGGCGGAAGGGCGGGAGCCGGGGCGAACATCGCCGCCGGATACTGGTCCTTGTTCATCACGTCGTAGCGGTGGCGGACCCAGCTCTTCCCGCCGGCCGTATAATATTCGAGGCCGGTGAGATAGAGAATCGGATTGGGCTGGGCCAGTGCCGGGCCGGTTCCGGCGAGCATGGCCGCCGCCACGATCCCGGTGCGTATGAAGAGCGATTTGGTGAACTTCATCGAATGCCCCCTTTCATCCCCATGAGTGGCCCGGAAGTACGATTTTCGGATATGAGGATGGCATTGTTTCGGCGTCGGTACAAGGAACCCGATCGGTCCCGGCCGCGCTTTGCACGCGCGCCAAGGGGCGTTACAGCCGCGCGCATGAGCAATGCCGCCTTTCCCGCCCTCCGGCTCCGCCGCACCCGCGCCGCCGCCTGGAGCCGGGCCCTGTTCGCGGAGACGGTGCTCACCCCGTCGGACCTGATCTGGCCCCTGTTCATCGCCGAAGGGCAGGGGACGGAAGAGCCGGTCGCCAGCCTGCCCGGAGTCTCGCGCTGGCCGGTCGGCCGGCTGGCGGCGATGGCGCGCGAGGCTCGGGACCTCGGCATCCCCTGCATCGCCCTCTTCCCGAACACCCCGCACGCGCTCAGGACCGAGGACGGCCGCGAGGCGCTCAACCGCGACAATCTCATCTGCCGGGCGGTGCGGGCGGTGAAGGCGGCGGCGCCCGAGATCGGCGTTCTGACCGACGTCGCGCTCGATCCCTATACGGCGCACGGCCATGACGGGCTGGTCGACTCGAGCGGCTACGTCCTCAACGACGCGACCAGCGCGGTGCTGGTCGAGCAGGCCCTCGTCCAGGCGGAGGCGGGGGCCGACATCGTCGCCCCGTCCGACATGATGGACGGCCGGGTCGGCGCCATCCGCGCGGCGCTCGAGCGCGAGGGCCATGTCAACGTCCAGATCATGGCCTATGCGGCCAAATATGCGAGCGCCTTCTACGGCCCGTTTCGAGACGCGGTGGGCTCGCGCGGCCTGCTGAAGGGGGACAAGAAGTGCTATCAGATGGATCCCGCCAACGGCGAGGAGGCGCTGCGCGAGGTGGCGCTCGATCTCGCCGAGGGCGCCGACAGCGTCATGGTGAAGCCGGGCCTGGCCTATCTCGACATCGTCCGGCGGGTGAAGGAGCGCTTCGAGGTGCCCGTCTTCGCCTATCAGGTGTCGGGCGAATATGCGATGATCGAGGCGGCCGCCGCGGCCGGCGCGGGCGATCGCGACTCGCTGGTGCTCGAGACCCTGATGGCGTTCAAGCGGGCCGGCTGCTCCGGAATCCTCACCTACCATGCGCCGGTGGCGGCGAGGCTGCTCCGCGCATGACCCAAGCCGCCCGGGCGGAGCTCGTCAGACTTCAGGCGGAGGCGGCGCCGCTGGAGCCCGACTCCGGGCAGAGGGCGGCGCTGGCGGCGGCCGCCGTCGATCATGTCCAGCATTTCCTCGAGGCACTGGCCGAGGGGCCGACCTATCGAAGCTGGAAGGAGGCGCCGGCGGAGCCGCTGGATCCGGAATTCCAGGAGGAGGGCCGGGAGGCGGAGGCGGCGCTGGCCTATCTCGGCCGCTGCGTCGACCGTCCCGGGATCGCCACCGCTTCGGGCCGCTTCATGGGCTATGTTCCGGGCGGGGGGCTGTTCCACTCGGCGATCGGCGACTTCCTCGCCGCGGCCTCGAACAAATATGCGGGCTTCGCCCCGGCGGCGCCGGGCGCGGTTCGCCTCGAGAACGCCACCACGGCCTGGCTCGCCCGGGTGATCGGCTTCCCCGCCGCGGCCGCCGGAACCCTGACCTCGGGGGGGAGCATGGCCAATCTCACCGCCATCGTCGCCGCCCGGGAGGCGCGGGACGAGGAAGGCGGCGGCGCCGTCTACCTGACCCGCTTCGCCCACCATTGCATCGACAAGGCATTGCGAATCGCCGGCCGGTCGCGGGCGCCGCGGCGCGTGATCGCCACCGACGAACGCCATCGCATGCGCCCCGACGCGCTGGCCGAGGCGCTGGAGCGGGACTCGGCGGACGGAGTCCGGCCGTGGCTGGTGGTCGCCTCGGCGGGAACGGTCGACACCGGCGCCGTCGATCCGCTCGCCGACATAGCCGATCTTTGCGAGCGCCACCGCGCCTGGTTCCATGTCGACGGCGCCTATGGCGGCCTCTTCATGCTGTGCGAGGAGGGGCGGCGCGCGCTGGCGGGGATCGAGCGGGCGGACACGGTGGCGCTCGACCCGCACAAGACCCTGTTCCTCCCTTATGGGACCGGCGCGGTCCTCGCCCGCGACGGCGGGACCCTGCTCGACGCCTTCAGCGCCAGCGCCGACTATATCCGCCCCTTCGCCGAAACCGCGGTCGGCCCATCGCCGGGCGATCTTTCGCCCGAGCTGACCCGCCATTTCCGGGCGCTGAGGCTGTGGCTGCCGCTGCAGCTGGCCGGAGTCCGGGCCTTCCGCTCGGCCCAGTCCGAGAAGATCGCGCTCGCCCGCTATTTCCACCGGCGGCTGTCGGTCCTGCCGGGATGGGAAGCGGGGCCGGCTCCCGACCTGTCGATCGTCGCCTTCCGCTACCGGCCCGCGGACGGCGAGGCGGACGCTTTCAACCGGCGGCTGCTTCAGCGGCTCCAGGAGGAGGGGCGGGTGTTCCTCAGCGGCACGCGCATCGACGGGGCCGACTGGCTGCGCTGCGCGATCCTCTCGTTCCGGACCCACCTCGACCATGTCGACGAGCTGCTCTCGGTCCTGGCCCGTCTCGCCGCCGAGCTGGAGGCCGAATGACCGCCGTCGGTGAAATGAGCGTCGACCGCGAACGCTTCGCCAAGCCGCTGTTCCTGCTGACGGTTCTCACCGGATCGTTCCTGCTCTTCCTCACCCAGCCGATGATCGCGCGAATGGCGCTGCCGCGCCTGGGCGGAGCGCCGGCGGTGTGGAACAGCGCCATGCTGGTCTATCAGGGCCTGCTCCTCGCCGGCTACGCCTACGCCCACTTCCTGAGCCGGCTCCGGCCGCGGCGCCAGGCGGGGCTTCACCTGGCCCTGTTCGCGGTCGCGGCCCTGTGGCTTCCGATCGGAGTCTCCAGCGCCATCCTTCCCGCCGACGCTGTGCCGGCGCTGTGGGCGCCCTGGTTCCTCGCCAGCTCGATCGGGCCGCTCTTCTTCATCGTCTCGGCGCAGGCGCCACTGATGCAGCGCTGGTACGCGCTGGAGAGCGCCCGAGGCGACCCCTATCCGCTCTACGGCGCCTCCAACCTCGGCAGCTTCGCGGGCCTGCTCTCCTATCCCCTGCTGGTCGAGCCGATGCTGACCCTGGAGCAGCAGAGCCTGCTCTGGTCGGCCGGCTATGCCCTGCTCGTGCTGATGGTCGTCGCCTGCGCGCTGACCGTGCCCGCCGCCGCCGTCGAGGAGGTGCCGAAGGCGGCCGGCCCGGCGCCGTCGCGGCGCCGCCTGCTGCACTGGGTGGCGCTCGCCGCGATCCCCTCGGGGCTGATGCTGTCGACGACCACCCACCTGACCACGGACATCGTCGCCGTGCCGCTGCTGTGGGTGCTGCCGCTGGCTCTGTATCTGCTCAGCTTCGTCATCGCCTTCGCCCACCGGCGCGGCGCGGCCAACCTCGTCGTCGCCATCGCCCCGCTCTTCCTCCTCGTCGCCGGCGGCTTCGCCTTCAGCGGCGGCGCCGACCTGCCCTTCATCACCGCCACCCTGGGGCTGCTGCTCCTGTTCATCATCGCCGTCGCGCTCCATGCCGAGATGTACCGCCGGCGGCCGGAACCGGCGCACCTCACCGCTTTCTACCTCGCCATGGCGGTCGGCGGAGTGCTGGGCGGAGTCTTCTGCGCCATCCTCGCCCCCACCGTCTTCGACTGGGCCTACGAGCATCCTCTGCTGATCGTGGCGGCGGCTCTGCTCATGCCGCAGTCGCCGTTCATCCCCTGGGCTCAGGACTTTCCGGCGCGGCTGCGCTGGCTGCTGGTGATCGGCGCCCTGGCCCTCTCCTGGGCGGTCGACCAGGGCCAGGGGCCGTTCAGGAGCGACGAGAGCGCCCTGATCGGAAGCATCCTCATCTCGCTCCTCGCCATGGCCTTCATCGGCTTCCGCTGGGCCTTCGCCGCGGGCCTGGCGGCCCTGATGCTGAGCTATGGCGGCTGGACCAAGCTCGAGGAGAGCCGCGCCGGCGTTCGCACCCGCTCCTATTTCGGAGTCTATACCGTCACCACCCGGCGCAGCCCGCCCTCGCGCCAGCTGACCCACGGCACGACCCTTCACGGAGTCCAGAACCTCACCGCGGGGAGCGAGCGGGAGCCGACCTCTTATTATGCCCGCCGCTCGGGCGTCGGCCATGCGCTCGATTCGCTGCCCATCTTCCACGATGCCGATGCGGCGGTGGGGGTCGTCGGCCTCGGCACCGGAACGCTCTCCTGTTATGCCCGGCCCGGGCAGGACTGGCGCTTCTTCGAGATCGATCCGGCCATGGTCCGGATCGCCCGGGACCCCTCGATCTTCACCTTCCTCTCGCGCTGCGCGCCGCAGGCCAAGGTGGTGCTGGGCGACGCCCGACTCAGCCTCGGCCGCGAGCCGCCGGGCCGGCTCGACCTGCTCGCCGTCGACGCCTTCTCCTCGGATGCCATTCCCATCCATCTCCTCACCCGCGAGGCGCTCCAGGTCTACCGGCGGGCGCTGAAGCCGGACGGGCTGCTCCTCATCCACATCTCCAACCGTTATCTCGATCTCGAGCCGGTGCTCTACGCCGCCGCGAAGCGCGACGGCTGGCACGCCGCCGCCTTCGATTATTCGCCGGGCCCGGAAGACGAGGGGCGCAACCTGTCGCGCTCGGTGTGGGTGGCGATGACGAACGATGCCGATACGCTGATGACCCTGAGGATCGCGAGCGCGGAGGACGCCCACCTCTGGCGGCCGCTGCTCGGCCGCCCGGGCTTTCCGGGCTGGACGGACGATTATGCCAGCGTCCTGCCACTGCTCGAAGACTGGAACGCCTGGCTGCCGGGATTGCTGAAGCCATGACCATCGAAACGCCCCGGCTCCTGCTCCGCGAGTGGCGCGAGGAGGATATCGAGCCCTTCATCCGCCACCTCAACGTCGAGCCCGTGATGCGCTGGCTCGGCGGAGTCCGGACCCGCGAGCAGCAGATTTCCTCGGTCCGCGACCGCTTCATGGCCTGGCAGGAGTCGCTCGGCTTCACTTTCTGGGCGGTCGAACGCAAGTCCGACGGCGAGCTGCTCGGCTTTTGCGGGATCAAGATCGCCGACGATCCGCAAAGCCCCGTCGAAGGCGCCTACGAGGTCGGCTGGCGGCTTCGCGAGGACGCCTGGGGACAGGGCTATGCGAAGGAGGCGGCCCGAGCCTCGCTCGACTTCGCCTTCGATCGGCTCGAGGCGGAGCGCGTGGTCGCTCTCACCGTCGAGGGCAATGCGCCCAGCTGGGGGCTGATGATCCGCCTCGGAATGACCCGGCGGCCGGATCTCGATTACGACACCGCCCTGTGGGCGGAAGGGCCGGTCATCGTCTACGAAATGAGGCGCGAGCAATGGCGAAGCTGATTCCCTTCGGCGGCAAGGCGCCGCGAATCGATCCCTCCGCCTTCGTCGCTCCCGGCGCCGTGCTGATCGGCGACATCGAGATCGGCGCGGAGGCCAGCATCTGGTACAATTGCGTGCTGAGGGCCGACGTCAACCGCATCCGAATCGGCCCCCGCTCGAACATCCAGGACGGAAGCGTCCTCCACGTCGATTCACCGCGGCCCGGCAACGAAGCCGGCCTGCCGACGATCATCGGCGAGGACGTCCTGATCGGCCATATGGCGATGGTCCATGGCTGCATCCTCCACGACCGCGCCTTCGTCGGCCTCGGCGCGATCGTGATGGACGGCTGCGAGATAGAGGGCGGCGGGATGCTCGCGGCGGGCGCGCTGCTCCCGCCCGGGCGGCGAATTCCCGCCGGCCAGCTCTGGGCGGGCCGTCCGGCCAAATATGTCCGCGATCTGTCGCCGGAGGAACTGGCCGGCCAGCAGGCGGGAGTCGCCCACTACGTCACCCTCGCCAGGCTGCACTCCGCGGCCCTGAATCCCCCCTCCCTGTAAGGGAGGGGGCGGGGGTGGGTCCGCCGGAGGCGGGCGAAACTCCGAGTCGGCGAAAGTCTCGCTGCGCTCGCCTACCCACCCCCAGCCCCTCCCTTTCCAGGGAGGCGAGCGCCCTGCAAGCCGCACTCGGCGCGATGAATCCCCCCTCCGCTCGGAGGGGAGGCTTCAGAGGCGGAGGAGGCTCTCGCCGAGGCGCTGGAGGCGGTCGGCCTGGGAGTCCGCCAGGGTCTGGATCTCGACCGTCGCCGCGCGCAGCCGCTCCGAATCCGCCTCGCCGAGCGTTCCCGAGCTGGTGCGCTCGACCGCCAGCCGGTCGAGATCGGCCTGGGCCGCCGTGGTCCGCGCGCGCGCCGCCTCGAGCCGGGAGAGGGCCTGCTGGGCCTCGATCCAGGCGTCGCTCCCGGCCGCGCCGGCCCGGCCCGCCGCCGCCTGCGCCGCCGGAAGCGCCGAATCGAACTCGGCGGCGCCCGCTCGCGCCGCCGCGAGCAGCCGGTCGATCTCGGCCGCCAGCGCCGGATCGTCGGGCTGCGGGGTCGGCTTGCGCTCGTCGGCGTCGTCGGCATAGGCCTTTTCGGCCGGGCGCGGGGCGAGCGAGGGATAGGGACCCGGAGCCGCGCAGCCCGAAGCGGCGGCGAGCGGGACGAGGATCGCGAGGGTCGCTCTGAAGCCGGCCATGGCCTCTCCTAGGCGGCGGGCCTCCCCCCCGCAACGGGGTTGCGCGGACCAGGGCTTGCCCCTATGTCGCCGACTTCCGCGCGCCCGTAGCTCAGCTGGATAGAGCACCAGACTACGAATCTGGGGGCCGGAGGTTCGAATCCTTCCGGGCGCGCCAATTTCCCCCTTCAGCCGCCGATCCGCGCCAGGCCGCGTTCGTAGGCTTCGTCGAACGCCCGCTCGAGCGCCGGGCTCACCCCCCTCAGCCCCGCGACGACGTCGCGCGACCAGCGATAATATTCGGAGCGCCGCTCCGCGCTCCATCCGGCGGGCGGCGTGGCCGCGATGTCCCTCAGGTTGCTGATCTTGTCGGCCAGCTTCACCAGCTTGGCGCCGCGCGACTTCGAGGCGGCGTTCGCCACCTGAAGGCGCTTCTGCTCGGGCTTCGGCAGGCTCCCGTCGTTGGTCACCTCGGCGACGATCGCCGCGACCTCCGCCCCGAACAGGCGCTCCAGCTCCTCGATCGTGGTCTCGGTATCCTCGACCGTGTCGTGGAGAAGCGCCGCGCACAGGATGGTGGCATCGCTGATCGCGCCTTCCCGGGACAGGATGTGGGCGAGCGCCAGCGGGTGGTTGATATAGGGCGAGGCCTCGGCATCCTTGCGCCGCTGCATACGATGCCGGTCCGCCGCGAACGCCGCCGCCGCGAGGATCAGGTCGAGATCGCCCGCCGTGATTTCCCCCTCACTCACCCAGCCCCTCCTCGAACTTGCCGTCGATCAGCACGAACGCGATCCGGGCATTGCTCGCCGAGCGATTGGCCCAGGCGTGGCTGGTGCCGCGCTGGACGACGACGTCGCCGGCGCGGACGATCGTCTCGCTCTCGTCGAGGATGAGGACGAGCTCGCCCTCGAGGACGATTCCGTAGTCGATGGTCTCGGTGCGGTGCATCAGCGGGTGGGGCGGGTCGTCCGGAAGCGTGTGGCCGGCGCCGATCGCCTCGAACAGCGCCCTCACCGCCTCGCGCGGCAGGGCGGCGACGCTGCCGTCGTCGGGCGGAATGTCGAGGATCCGGATGCGAGTCCCGCCGGGCGGCGGCAGAAGCGCGATTCCGGCCTCCGCCGGCTCGCCCGAGGCGCGGTCGATCGGGGCGGGGCAGGCGCGCGTGTTCCACACTTCGTGGAAGGTTGTTCCGCTCTCGCCGCCGAGCGTCACGACCCGCTCCGGCGGCCCGTCCTCCCGGACGATCGAGCGGCCCCGGGCGTCATGGCCGGTGACGATCCGGCGAACCGCTCTTCCCATCGGGTTTCTCCCACCTTTGGCGACGTCCGACGGGTGCGGCAAACCGCGCGTCGTTGCAAGCCGGCGGGGAGGGGCCTATCTGCGCGCCATGTCGGCGACGCGCCTGCTCAGATTTCTTACCCTCCTGGCGCTGCTGCTGGCGCCGCTCGGCATGATCGGCGGCGGCCCGGCCATGGCGCACGCCCGGCCCGACGCGACCAGTCCTTGCGCGGAGAGGAACAAGCCGGCCGAGGCGCCGCCTTCGGCCCCGCTCGACTGCATGGTCGCCTGCGCCGGCTGCCTTCCGGAGCAAGGCGGCGCGCTCGCCGCCCGCGCGCTCCCGGCGGCGGCGGCCGCTCCCGTGCTGCTCGCCTTCCGCCTCCACGGCCTCCACCCCGAAGCGGCGACGCCGCCGCCGCGAGTCTCCTGACGCGGCCTCCCCAACATTCGAATCAGGAGAAAGATCATGAAAACATTCCTTGCCGCCGCCGCCCTCGCGGTCGCCTTTCCCGCCGCCGCTCAGGCTCAGGCTCAGCCGGCGCCTGCGCCCAAGGCCGAGAAGAAGTGCTGCTGCGAGAAGATGGATCGCAAGATGGAGTGCTGCGACGAGCACCGGAACGACAAGGGCCATGAAGGCCATGACGGCTCCGGTCCCGACAAGGGCCATCAGGGCAGCCACTGAGTGAGCGGAGGGCCGCGGCACCCCGCCGCGCCCTTTCCGGCCACCGGACGTTTTTCGGAGCAAGATGATGAGAATCCCGTTCACCGCGGGGGCGCTCGCCGTGGCGCTCGCCGCGACTCCGGCCGCGGCGCAGCATGAAGGTCACTCGCCCCCCGAGCCTTCCGCCCCGCCGGCCGCCGAGCCCTCCCATCAGGGCCACGCCCCGGCCGCGCCGGGCGCCGAGCCCGACGGATCGCACGCCATGACGGGCGTGCTCGGCGCCTATCCGCTGAGCCGGGAGGCTTCCGGCACGGCCTGGCAGCCCGACGCCTCGCCGCATGGCGGCGTTCACTCGGCCGCCGGCGAATGGACCTTGATGGGCCACGCAATCCTCCACGGAGTCTACGACTGGCAGGAAGGGCCGCGCGGCGGCGAGAAGGGCTTCCTCTCCGGCATGGTGATGGGAATGGCGCGGCGGCCGCTCGGCCCGGGAACGCTTCAGCTTCGCGCCAGCCTCAGCCCCGATCCGCTGATGGGCCGCCGCGGCTATCCCCTGCTGCTCGCGGCGGGAGAGACGGCGAACGGCGTCGATCCGCTGGTCGACCGCCAGCACCCGCACGACCTCTTCATGGAGCTCTCGGCCAGCTACAGCCTGCGTTTGTCGGAGCGGGCGAGCCTGTTCGTCTATGGCGGGCTTCCGGGCGAGCCGGCTTTCGGCCCGCCGCCCTTCATGCACCGGCTCTCGGCGATGGATTCGCCGGAGGCGCCGATCAGCCACCACTGGCTCGATTCCACCCACATCGTCTTCGGAGTCGTCACCGCCGGCCTCGTCGTCGGGGAGGCCAAGCTGGAGGCGTCGCGCTTCAACGGCCGGGAGCCGGACGAGCAGCGGTTCGACATCGAGACCGGGCCGCTCGATTCCACGGCCTTGCGGCTCTCCTGGAACCCGGCCCCGTCGCTGTCGCTGCAGGGAAGCTGGGCCCGGGTCATCGCTCCCGAGCAGCTCGAGCCGGACGAGAACGAGACCCGCTGGTCGGCGAGCGCCATCCACGCCCGGCCGCTGGGGGACAAAGGCTGGTGGTCCACCACCCTCGCCTGGGGCCGGCGGGTCAAGTCGCACGACGAGCTCGACGCCTTCGTCCTCGAAAGCGCGGTCGGGCTCGGGCGCTGGACCTTGTTCGGCCGCGCCGAGCGGGTGGAGACCGACGAGCTCACCCGCGTCGGCGGCCATCACGGGCCGGTCCACGACGTCGCCAAGGCCTCGCTGGGCGCGATGCGCGACTTCCCGGTCGGGGGGAACGTCAAGCTCGGCATCGGCGGGCTGTGGGCGTTCAACTTCGTCCCCCGCGCCCTCGAGCCGTCCTATGCGGGCGATCCGAACGGGGCGATGCTCTTCCTTCGTCTCAAGATAGACTGAGGGGCATGAGCCTCCCCCGCCGCCTGATGCGAATCGTCTTCACCTTCCTCTACGGCCTTCACCTCGCGGTTCGGAAGGCGGCGGGGCGACGCGGCGAAGGCGTCCACGCCGTGCCGCTGACGGAGTCGGGCAAGGTGGTCCTGGTCCTCCTCACCTATGCGCCGCGCTGGCGCCTGCCGGGCGGGGGCCTGAAGCGCGGCGAGGCGCCGGAGGAAGCGATTCTTCGCGAGCTTCGGGAGGAGATCGGCCTCCTTTCCCATGGCGGCATCGAGCGGCTCGACGCCGTCGACCCGGAGCCGGCCGTTCCCGGCGACCGCTCGGCTTTCTTCCTGGTTCGCGACGTGGTCTACCGGCCGCGGCGGAGCCTGGAAGTGGAGTCGGTCGGCGAGTTCGATCCGGACCGGCTGCCGCCCGACACCGCCCGGGGAACCGCCCTGATATTGGAGCAATGGCGGCGCCTTACGGCTCCCGCCGCTCCGCCTGCTGGCGGGTGAGGCAATCCGCCAGGCAGGTGAAGGGCACGGGGCGCTCGAACGAGATCCCGGCGCGACCGTCGCGGCACCACAGGATCCGCCCGGAGACCGGAGGCATTCCGGGCACGATCACGCAAGCTTCGCGGCCGACATAGTCCGGATCGGCCAGCTCGACCTTGATGCCGCCCTCCGAGACGTCCCTGGCGCGCGCGGTGATGCAGGTTTCCCCGAGGCGAAGGACGACGTCCCCGGAAATCTCCAGGCGCGGCGCCCGATAAGGGTGGGTGCGGTCCCGCGCCGCCAGCGTCTTTCGGACATGGTCCCGATTCTCGAACTCGAGGCCGATCAGCTCGCCCGAGGTCCATTCCACCCGGGCGGGGAAATGATGATTCGAATTGAGCTCGAGCACCAGCCCTTCCGCGACCTCCAGCGCCTGCCCAACGCGCAGGATGGCGCCGCTCTCCGCCAGCGCCAATATCTCGACCTGCATTCGCACGCCCTCGCCGAGCAGGGTCCCCAGCCGGAAGAAGAACAGCCCTCGCGGCTCGGCCCAGATCGGCGCCTGGGGACGGATTTCGTCCGTCTGCTCCTCCCCGGTCTCCGGCAACTCCACCGACACGTCCATTCTCGCCTCCGCTGCCAGGCCCGCATTGATGCGGTCGCGGCTGCTCACGGACGATGAACGGGTCAGGCGAACGGCGCGGTAACCATTCTGATCTGGGCTATGGCTTCAGCCGCTTGCGCGCTCCGGCTTGCCCTTGCGCTTGGTCGAGGCGAGCTCCTCGAGCTGCTTCTCGCTCATCGACGAGGCCATCTGCTTCGACGCGCCCTGGAGCTTGCTCTTGGGCGTGTCGCCGCGCTTGGCCGATAAAGCGGCGCCGGCGGCCTTTTGCTGCGCTTTCGATTTGGCAGGCATGCTTTGTCTCCCTAAGGCGATCGCGGCAGGAACGGGCTTCGCTCGGCGGGAGTTCCTTGCCGCTGCCGCCACGACGGAGAGACCAAAGGCATGGACGAGATCGAATGGTGGGAGTTCGACACCGCCAGGGAGATGGCGGCGCAGGCGGCGGGGGACATCGGTTTCGTCATCGAGAGCGCGATCGAGGCCCATAAGGGCGCCCGCCTGGCTCTGCCCGGCGGCTCGGGCGCTGACCTCATCTGCGGCCAGCTCGCCAGATCGAAGGCGATCGACTGGTCGAAGGTGACGATCATGCCGACCGACGACCGGCTGGTCGCCCTCGGCGACGCGCTCAGCAACTATCGCAAGCTGGAAGGCTATTTCGGTGCCAAAGGCGCCAATCTCGTGTCGCTGGTGGACGAAGCGGCGCTCGGCGACCGCCAGGAGGCGGGCCGGCTCGCCGACGCCCGGCTGTCGCTGATCGGCTGGCCGCTCGACCTCGCCTGCCTCGGCATGGGCGAGGACGGTCATACCGCCGGCATCTTCCCCGGCCCCGATCTGGACCGCGCCGTCGCCGGACCGCGCGAGCGCCGCGCCGTCGGAGTCCGCCCCGATCCGATGCCGGCCGACGGGGCGGTCGATCGGGTCACCCTGACGGCCCCCGCCTTGACCTCGGCAAGGGCGATCATGATCGTCATCGCCGGCGCCGGGAAGCGCCGGGTCCTGGAGCAGGCGATCAAGGAAGGTCCGCTCTCCTCCGCTCCGATCGGCCGCGTCCTCGCCGCCGTCGACGCGCCGATCGACATCTTCTGGAGCGCGGAGGGCTAAAGGGAAAAGGCGGAAGATATGGGAAACCGTTCGGGCCGAGCTTGTCGAAGCCCTTTCCTTCCCCTTCCGCCGGGGAGAAACGAAAGCCCCTCCACACGCTCAGGGCGAACGGTTTCAGAGCAAATCCTCTAGATCCAATGCGCCGAGAAGCGCCGCCCGCGCTCCATCCATCCGCGCCCACAATGCGGGATCGAGCAGATCCTCCGGCGCGATCCGCTCCGGCCATTCGGAGTCGACCACGCCGGCGAGCCGGTCGAGCTTCGCCTCGTCGGTCATGAAGCGGGGGTCGACCGCCTCCGGCTCCGCCACCACCCGAAGCCTCAGGCAGGCCGGGCCGCCGCCATTGGCCATGGACTGGCGAACGTCGACGACGAACAGCTCGCGGATTGGGCCGTTGCCGGCGATCATCGCCTGCAGCCACGCCCAGACGCCGGGTGTCTCGCGCGCCTCCTCGGGGAGGATGAGGGCCATCCCGCCGGCGGGCAGGGTGACCAGCTGCGCGTTGAACAGATAGGAGCGGATCGCGTCCTCGAGCGTGACCGCGCTCGCCGGCACCTCGACGATCTCGACCTCGGGCAGCAGCCGCTTCAGCTCGGCGTAGAAGCCCGGCCGGTCCTCGAACGCCTGCTCGTGGGCGAAGAGGACATTCTCGTTGGCGACGGCGACGACGTCGTTGTGGAAGGCTCCGGCGGCGATCGCCTGCTCGGACTGGGCGACGAACAGGCTTCGCTCCGGGTCGAGGCCGTGGCGGCGGGCGATCGCCCGGCTCGCCTCGTCATGCTGGCGGACCGGGAAGGGACCGCCGCGAATGCCGTAGACGAACACCTCCACCCCGGGCTCGTCATGGGCGGAGCACAGCCGCATGTGGTTGGCCGCGCCCTCGTCGCCGAAGGTCGGCGGAACCGGGGGATGGACGGCGAAGCGCGCCTCGTCGGCGAAGGCGATGCGGAGCTGGGCGAGAGTCTCGGGCCATTCGTGGCTTCGATGGGCCATGGTGCGCAGGTTCGCGACCGTCAGGTGGCAGCGGCCGTCGGCGGTGTCGGGGGCGGGGGAGATGGTGGCGGCGTTGGCGGCCCACATCGCCGAGGCCGAGAAAGCGGCGGGCCGGAGCGAGGCGGGGACTTCCTCCACGCTCGTGCCGAGCTCGGCCAGCCACGCCCGGTCCGGCCGGCGGTGGGGGAGGAGAAGGCCCTGGGGCAGGCCGAGGCGCGAATTGTGGCGCATCTTCGCCAGCCCCTGAAGCGCCGCCGCGCGCGGATGCGAGACCAGCCCCTTGTTGGTCGCCGAGGCGATGTTGCCGAGGCTGAGGCCCGAATAATTGTGGCTCGGGCCGATGATTCCGTCGAAATTGATCTCCCGGAGCGGCATCTACCGGCCCATGGCGAGGAACGTGTCGCCCGGCGAGATCCCGAGCAGGGAAGCGGTTTCGCGGGTGACGGTAGCGGTTTCCTCCGGCGAGATGGCGACGTCCCCGCAGCAGGCCGTGAAGTCGGCGAGGCGGCCGCGGGCGAGCATCATGTTCGTCCCGTCCACCGTCTCGGCGACCTCGGCGAGCACCAGCTCGCGCGACTCGCGGATGGTCCGGATCTGGTCGGTCGGAGCGGTCATCGTCGGGCCGCCGTCGAAAATGTCGATATAGCAGTCGAACTGGAAGCCTTCGCGCTCGAGCATCTTCATCGCCGCCCGGCCGGAAGGGTGGGGGACTCCCATCACCGCCCGCGCCGACTCCGGAAGCATCGCCGTGTAGATCGGCGTCTTGGGCATCAGATCGGCGATGAACTGGGTGCCGTGCGCGCCGTTGAACTCGTCCGCTTCCTGGAAGGTCATTCCGAAGAACCGCCCGGCGATGGCGTCCCAGAAAGGCGAGCCGCCTTTCTCGTCCATCACTCCGCGCAGCTCGGCGATCACCCGCTTCGCGAAGCGTTCGCGGTGGAGCTTGATGAACAGGTAGCGGCTTCGCGCCAGAAGCATTCCGAGGCCTCCCGCGCGCTCGCCGGGGTGAAGGAAGAGGCCGCCCACCTCCGACGATCCCTCGAGGTCGGTGGTGAGGGTGACCATCTCGTTTCGGAAGGTCTGGCCGAGCGCCTTGGAGGTCTGGGTGAGGGTGCTGATCCGGTAGGAATAGAAAGGCGTGTCCACTCCCACCATTCCGAAGATCTGGCAGGTGCCGCGGATCTGGCCGGTCTCCGCATTCTCGAGCATGAAGACGTAGAGCTCGTCGCCCGGCTCCGTCACTTCGGCGGCGAAGCCCTTTTCGGAGCGGATCAGCTTGTCGACGAGGGCGCCGCGGTCGGCGGGCAGGTTGGTGAACCCGCCGCCTGTCAGCTTGGCCATCTCGTACAGCGCCTGGAAATCCTCGTTTCGCGCCGGCCTGATCCGAAAGCTCACAAACCCTCCCCCTGAGCCAGCCTCAGGATCGTCAGCGCCGACAAGCGCGCGCGTTCCGCGAGGCTCTCGACGATCAGATATTCGGCTTCGGAATGGATCGCCCCGCCGCGCCCGCCCATCGTGTCGACGACCGGCACGCCGCAGGCCGCGATGTTGTTGCCGTCGCAAACTCCGCCGCTGTCGCGCCAGCATATCGCCTGGCCGAGATCGGCGCCGCAGCTCGCCACCAGGGCGAACAATTTCTCCGCCGCCGGATCGAGCGGCTTGGGCGGGCGGCCCCAGCCGCCATGCAGGGTTATTCGGACGTCGCGCCTGGCCGCCACGTTCGCCACCGCCTCGTCCAGAGCCGACTGCGCCCGCGCCTGGTCGGCGAGGGTGGCCGGCCGCATGTTGACCCGCAGCACCGCATGGTCGGGAACGACGTTGTTGGGGCCGCCGCCGTCGATCTTCGCCGGGTTGACGCTGAGGCCGTCGCCCTTGGCCTGGGCGAGAATAAGCGCGAGCTCGGCCGCCGCCAGCAGCGCGTTGCGGCCCTCCTCCGGGTTGCGCCCGGCATGGGCGCTCCTGCCGCGCACGATCAGCGAGAAATTGCCGCTCCCCGGCCTTGCCCCGGCCAGGGTGCCGTCCGGAAGCGCCGAGGGCTCGTAGGTGAGCGCCGCCTTCTTGCCGCGAGCGGCCGCGGCGATCAGAGCCGCCGAGCCGGGCGAGCCGACCTCCTCGTCCGAGTTGATCACCACTTCATAGCCGAGCGCGCCGGCGAGCGGCGACTCCTCGACCGCCTTCAGCGCCGCGAGCAGGATCGCGAGGCCGCTTTTCATGTCGGCCACTCCGGGCCCGCCCAGCACGCCTTCCTCGCGCCAGAAAACGTCCTGGAAGGGATGATCGGCGGCGAAGACGGTGTCCATGTGTCC
>DASPJA010000068.1:0-2928 GCA_035628835.1 Allosphingosinicella sp. | reverse complement strand
GATCGTGTAATTGCCCCTCAGGAACATGCCGTCATAGCCGGCGCCGCCGTTGACGGTGTCGCCGCTCGCGAACCGCTCCTCGGCATAGAAGAAGATGTCGTTGCCGAGGCCTCCGAGCAGCGTGTCCTTCCCCTTGCCGCCATAGACGACGTAGCTGGCATCGGTCTCCGCCGAGCCGTCGAAGGTGAAATCCTCCCCCTCGAGCAGGGCCGCGCCGTTGATCCGGGCCTGCACCCCCGCGGCGAAATTGGCGTCGTGGGTGGTCAGCACGTAATCGTGGCGGTTCGTCCCCGGCTCCCCGAAGGCGGTGTTGCTTCCGGCGAGGATGGAGACGTTCTCGATCTGGGTGATGTTCGCCGTCAGAGTAAGCGCGCCGTACGGCCCCTGCACCACCAGAGTGTCGACCCCGGCGCCGCCGTTGACCAGGTCGGCCGCCGTCAGGGCTCCGATGAAGAAGATGTTGTCGTTGCCGGCCCCGCCTTCGACCGTCTCGTCGCCCCCGTCGTGAAGGCGCAGCACGTCGTCGCCGCCGCCGCCGCGCACGACGTCGTTGCCCGCGCCGCCCTGGAGCCGGTCGGCCCGGGCGCCGCCGTCGATCGTGTCGTTTCCGGCGCCGCCGTCGACGAGGCCGGCGATGAAGCCGCTATTGGCCAGGCTGTCATCGCCGTCGCCGAGCCGGACGTCGCCGGTGATCGTGCCGCTGTTGACGACCTGCTCGACGAAGCTCGCGTCGGCCGTTCCCCCGCCGGCCGGGGTCGCCAGCGTCGGATCGCTGACGATGCTGCCGGTGATGGTGCCGCTGTTGGCGATCGTGGCGAGGAAGTCGGCATGGGAGGGCGGCGCCGAGATGAACTGGGCCGCACCCGTGATCCTGATGTCGCCGGTGAAGGTGCCGCGATTGTCGAGAGCGGCGAAGGTGTAGCTCTGATTGTAATATTGCCCGACCGGATGGACGTCGATCCTGAGATCGCCGGCGCTCTGGCCGGTGTTGAGGAAGGTCAGCCCGCCCCAGGCCTCATAGCGTCCGGTGATGGACCCTTTGTTGTCGATCCGCGAATCCAGATAGCTGGATTCGATCGTGCCAACGATGATTCCCTCGTTTTCGAGCCGCAGGATGGCCGCGTTGATCGCGTAGCCGCCTTCGATCCGCCCGGCGTTGAAGATTTCGACCACGCTGTTGCCGGCATTGACGGCGGCCCTCGAAGTGACCCTGTTCGCCGCCTCGATCACCCCGGCCGAGCCGTTGGTGACGGTGAGGTATCCGTAGAAGTCGATGGCGTCGCCTTCGAGCGACCGGATCAGGCCGTCATTGACCACCGCCAGCCCGTCCCCCGACCGGGAGGCCGGAGGGTCGGCCATTCCGATCGCGTCGTCGAAGCCGATGATCGACGACCCGGCGCGGTTCTCGACGGTCGCATTGTAGACGAACAAGGCGAGCGCCCCGGTCGAAACCGCCATATAGCCGTAGGGCTCGACATAGAAGGTGTGCGGGACCGCGGTGCCGACGATGTTCGCCTCGTTGACGAAATGGACGCCCTCGCCGCGCAGCTCGACCGCGAAATAATCGTAGCGGTCGATCGTGTTGACGTAGGTCTCGCCGGCAGCCGTCAGGGCGAGCCCGTTGCGGGGGATCCGCATGTCGACCTGCTGGTCGGTGAATCGAAGCACCGAAATGCCGCTGATCGTGTCGCTGCCCTGGTCGCCGTCGGAAGCGTCCATGTCGGTCACCGAGCCGGCGCCGCCGGAGATGTCCACCTCGAAGGCGTGCATGAAGCCGTCGAACAGCGCCATGTCCCCTTCGTCGCCGCCGCCGGAGAGCTGGTCGTCGCCGAGGCCGCCCGCGAGAAAATCCGCGCCGCCGCCGCCGCCGAGCTGGTCGTTGCCGCCCAGGCCGTGCAGCCGGTCGGAGTCGCCGCCGCCGTCGAGCAGGTCGCCGGCGCTGCCGCCGCTGAGGAAGTCGTCGCCGGATTCGCCGAAATAGGCGAGGGCGATGCTGCCCTCATAGGTACGCAGGGAATCGTTGCCGCTGCCGCCGAACACCTGGCCGACCGCGGAATCGAAATTGTTCTGGAAATGGTCGTCGCCGCCGCCGAGCAGGACGTTGCCGCTGATCGTGCCGCGATTGTTGCCGACCAGGTCCTGATGGTCGGACCCCTGGATGGCGGTCGTGCCGCTGCCGGTCACGCTGCCGCCCTGGTCGACCCGGAAGAGATTGTGGGCTCCGGTGAAGACGACGGCCGCCCCGGCGGTTCCGGCAAGTGCGCCGATCACGACGATATTGTTGTCGCTGCCGCTGATCAGAAGCGCCGGATCCGCGCTCACATTCTCGTACAGCAGATAGTGGCCGGCATTGCCGGCAATCACGCGCGTGGGCATCTCGCCCCCCTCTTTCCTCGGCGGACCGGGGGTGAGTCTTCCACCGAGCCCCATCCCGAATCGATTTAAACTATGAGAACCAATAGTTTAAGCGGCGGCTCCGCACAATCCGTCGCGGTTAGAGCAGGAAGTCCCCCGGTCCGATCGGGGTCGGTCCCTGCGGGACCACCAGGATCGTCAGGTCGGCCTGGCCGTCGCCGTCCGTATGGCCTTCGATGAGCCAGGCGCCGCCGACGAAGGCGTGGGCCGACAGCGTCCCGGCCGCGCTGGACTGGCCGTAGGCGACCCAGGTGAAGGCCTGGTCGCCGGCGGCGAGGCTGTTGGCGTCGATCCGGCCGAGGTCGATCTTGTCGGTGCCCGGCGCGAAGTCGAAAATCTGGTCGACGGTGGAGACGCTCGACTCGGCTATATTGTTGTAGCGGAACAGGTCCGCTCCGCCGCCGCCGTAGAGGAAGTCGGCGCCGAGATTGCCGTGGATGAGGTCGCCGTTGGCGCCGCCCTTCAGAGTGTCCCTCGCGGCGCCTCCGAACAGCCGGACCGTGCCGTTCGACT
>DASPJA010000067.1:0-81130 GCA_035628835.1 Allosphingosinicella sp. | reverse complement strand
CTTCAACGCCGTGCTGGTGGCGATCAAGATCACCGCGCTGACCGTCTTCATGGTGCTCACCTTGCCGAAGGCGGAAATGGCCAATTTCAGCCCGTTCCTGCCCGCCGGCCTGTTCGGCGGCTTCGGCTCGGGCGTCGGAGCGGTCGGCGCCGCGGCGACGATCTTCTTCGCCTATGTCGGCTTCGACGCCGTCTCGACCGCGGCGGAGGAGACCAAGAACCCGCAACGCAACGTGCCCATCGGCCTCATCGGCTCGCTCGGCATCTGCACGATCTTCTACATCCTCGTCGCGGCGGGGGCGGTCGGAACGATCGGCGGCCAGCCGATCATGGGCCCGAACGGAGTCCCCTTCCCGGCCGGCTCCGAAGCGCTCGCGGCCCAGTGCGCGATGCCGCAATATGCCCAGATGCTGGTCTGCTCGGACGAGGCGCTGGCCCACGTCCTGCGCCAGATCGGCTTCGGAACCGTCGGCAATTTCCTCGGCATCGCCGCCTTCCTGGCGCTGCCGTCGGTCATCCTCATCCTGCTGTTCGGCCAGACCCGAATCTTCTTCGTGATGTCGCGTGACGGCCTGCTTCCCGACGGCCTGTCCAAGGTCCATCCCAGGTGGAAGACGCCCTACGTGGTGACCGCGCTCACCGGTATCGGAGTCGCCATCGCGGCGGCCTTCCTTCCGGTCGGACAGCTCGCCGACATCGCCAATGCCGGAACGCTCTACGCTTTCATGATGGTGGCCATAGCGGTGATGATGCTGAGGCGCAGCGAGCCGAACCGGGAGCGCAAGTTCCGGGTGCCGATGCTGTGGCTGATCGGGCCGCTCACCATCGCCGGCACCCTGTTCCTGTTCTTCAACCTGCCGGCGGCGGCGATGCTCGTCCTGCCGATCTGGTCGGCGGTCGGCTTCCTGGTCTATTTCGCCTACAGCCGCCGCAACAGCCATCTCGGCAAGGGCATCGTCGAAGTCCACGAGCCGGAGATCCACGATATCGAGCCGTCGATCCCGGGGGTCGACGAAGCTCGGGACAGGTAAGGAATTCCTCCCCCGGATTTCCGGGGGAGGATCTTTACTTCATCGCGGCGGCGACCAGCGCCTTCAGGTCCGCTTCCGGCCGCGCCCCGTAGTGGGAGATGACCTCGGCCGCGGCGATCGCGCCCATGCGCAGGCTCTCGACGTTGGGCCGCCCCTGCGCCCGCCCGGCCAGGAACCCCGCCGCGAACAGGTCGCCGGCGCCGGTCGTGTCGACGATCCGCTCGACGGGCTCGGCCGGAACCTCGACCTGCCCGCCGCCCTCGACCGCCACCGCGCCCTTCTCGCCGCGCGTGACGACGAGCACCGGAACCCGGGCCGCCGCCGCCTCGACCGCCGCGTCGAAGTCGGACTGGCCGGTCAGCGAGACGATCTCCGCTTCGTTGGCGAAGAGGATGTCGAGTCGGCCGCTGTCGATCAGGGCGTTGAAGCTGTCGCGATGGCGCTCGATGCAGAAGCTGTCGGAAAGGGTGAAGGCGACCTGGCCGCCGGCGGCCCGGGTGATCTCGATCGCCCGCTCCATCGCCGCTCTCGGCACCTCCGGATCCCACAGATAGCCTTCGAGATAGAGGATCTTGGCGCTCCTGAGCTGAGCTTCGTCGAGCGCCTCGCTGCTGAGGTTCTGGGCGGCGCCGAGGAAGGTGTTCATCGTCCGTTGGGCGTCGGGCGTGACGAGGACGAGCGAGCGGGCGGTCGGCGCCTCCGACTGCGGCCGCGCCGGCGTGGTGAACTCGACGCCGATCGAGCTGACGTCATGGCGGTAGACCTCGCCCAGCTGGTCGTCGGCGACCTGGCCGATGAAGCCCGCACGGCCGCCCAGCATCGCCACGCCCGCCGCGGTGTTGCCGGCGGAGCCGCCGCTGATCTCGCGCCCCGGGCCCATGCGCGAATAGAGCCGGGTGGCTTCCTCCGCGTCGATCAGGCGCATCGAGCCCTTGTCCAGCCCCTCCCGCGCGAGGAAGTCGTCGTCGGCGGCGGCGATCACATCGACGATGGCGTTGCCGATGCAAAGGACGTCGAGGCTCTTGTCGGTCACGGGATTCTCACTGTTGCGGGAGGAGCCGCGGCCCTAGCCGGGCGCGTCGCCGCGCGTCAATTGCGCCGAGGCGAGGCAGGGGCGGGGCGGGCGGGCCGCGCGGCGCGTGGCCCTCGCGGCGGCGCTGCGCCACTCTGCGCGCGAAGAGGGCAGGGGAGGGCGCCATGGATTTCGCGATCTGCAGGAAGGCGGTGCCGGTCGCCACGCTGCTCGTGCTGGCCGGCTGCGCGTCCACCACCGCCGCCCCGCCGGCGCGGCCGGCCGAGCGCGCGGTGGAGCGGCCGGTGTCCTACAATTCCACCGGCCTCGAGGCCGTGCTCGGCCGAACCGCCCCGATGCTCGAGGCCCAGCTCGGCAAGCCCCGCCTCGACGTCCGCGAGGGGACGGCCCGCAAGCTCCAGTTCTCCGGCCCGGCCTGCGTCCTCGACGCCTATCTCTACCCGCCCAAGGGCAGCGGCGAGCCGATCGTCACCCATCTCGACGCCCGCCGCCCCGACGGCACGGACTTCGACCGCGCGAGCTGCGTCGCGGCGCTGACGAGGCGTTAGGGAGTAAGCGGACACACAACCGTCCGGCCTGAGCTCGTCGAAGAAAAGGGGAGGGGCTTCGACTGGCTCAGCCCGACCGGATCGAGAGTTTCCCCAAGGCCCAGCTTGCCGCCTCCGCCACCACCGGATCCTCGTCCGCGGTCAGCCGCTCCAGCACCGGCGCGAGCTCGCGCAGGCGGCTATTGCCCGCCGCGATCGCCGCGTTCCTCACCATCCGGCCGCGCCCGATACGCTTGATCGGCGAGCCCGCGAAGACCTTGCGGAAGGCCGAATCGTCAAGCGCCAGCAGGTCCGCGAGCCTCGGCGCGGCCAGCTCCGCCCGCGGCAGGAAGGCCTTGTTCGCCCGCGCCGAGTCCGCGAAGCGGTTCCAAGGGCAGACGGCGAGGCAGTCGTCGCAGCCGTAGATCCGGTTGCCGATGGCCTCGCGGAATTCCTCCGGAATCGGCCCCTTATGCTCGATGGTGAGGTAGGAGATGCAGCGGCGGGCATCGAGCCGGTACGGGGCGGGAAAGGCCTTGGTCGGGCAGATGTCGAGGCAGGCGCTGCAGCTGCCGCAATGAACGGCGTGCGGCGCCGCCGTCTCCTCCAGCTCCAGGGTCGTGTAGATGGCGCCGAGGAACAGCCAGCTGCCGTCGTTCCGGCTGACGAGGTTGGTATGCTTGCCCTGCCAGCCCAGCCCCGCGGCCTCAGCCAGCGGCTTCTCCATCACCGGCGCGGTGTCGACGAACACCTTCAACTCACACCCCGCCTCCTCGACCAGCCAGCGCGCCAGCGCCTTCAGCGCCTTCTTGACCAAATCGTGATAATCGGCGCCCTGGGCGTAGACCGAGATCCGGCCTACCTCCGGCCTGTCGGCCAGGGCCAGCGGATCGGCCGCGGGCGCATAGCTCATCCCGAGGGAGATGACGGAGCGCACCTCCGGCCACAGCCCCTCCGGCGAGGCGCGCCGGTCCGCCGTCTCCTCCATCCAGATCATGTCGCCGTGCGAACCGTCGGCGAGCCACCGGCGGAGCCGCTCGCCGCTGGCCGGCGCCGCGTCGGCGCGCGCGAAGCCCACCGCGCGGAAGCCGAGCTCCCGCGCTTTGTCCTCCAGCCCTATTCTCAGGTCAGCCAGCTTCGGCTTGCCTTCGCTCATCCTCGCTCGCTACCACAGGCGCGCAAAGGGGGCACGCGTGGCGAGTGGCTTAGCTATTGAGGCGAAACGGCTCTTCAAGGCCTTCGACGGCAAGACCGCCGTCGACGGCATCGATCTCGCCGTGCCGGAAGGCAGCATCTACGGCATCCTCGGCCCTAACGGCGCCGGCAAGACGACGACCCTGCGGATGCTGCTCGGGATCATCGATCCAGACCGCGGCGAGCGTTCGCTGCTCGGTCAGGCCCGGCCGCTCGAGGCGGCCAGCCGGGTCGGCTATCTGCCCGAGGAGCGCGGCCTCTATCCGGCGATGACGGCGCGCGAGGCGGTCGCCTTCATGGGCGCGCTCCGCGGCCTGCCGCTCCGCGTCGGTCGAACCCGGGCCGAGGAGATGCTGAGGGCGAACGGCCTCGGCGACTATGTCGACAAGCCGATCCGGAGCCTCTCCAAGGGCATGGCCCAGACCGTGCAATTGTTCGGCACCATCGTCCACCGCCCCAGGCTGATCGTTCTCGACGAGCCCTTTTCAGGCCTCGACGCGATCAACCAGGGCCGGCTCGAGCATCTCATCCGCGAGGAAGCGGCCGGCGGAGCGACGATCATCTTCTCGACCCACGTCATCGCCCATGCCGAGCGCCTCTGCGAGCGGATCGCGATCATCGCCGGCGGCAAGGTGCGGTTCGAAGGCAGCGTCGCCGAGGCGCGCGACCGCCTCCGGCCGCAGGTCCGGCTCCGCACCCGGATCGCCGACGGGCCCTGGCGAGCGGCGCTCCCGGGCGATGCCCACCACGAGGACGGCCTGTGGTCTTTCGAGCTGCCGCAGGCCGGTATCGAGCCGCTGCTCCGGGCGCTGATCGACGGCGGCGCGGGGATCGAGGATCTGTCGATCGAGCGGCCGGGCCTCCACGACGCCTTCGTCGCCATCGCCGGCGAGCAGGCCGCCCGCGAGCTCGCCGACAGCGCCGCGGAAGGAGAGGCGCGGTGATGGGCTTCTTCCACTCCGCCTACGTCATCGCCCGCCGCGATTTCGTCGCCACCGTCTGGTCGCGCACCTTCCTCTTCTTCCTGCTCGGCCCGTTGCTGATTATCGGCCTCTCCTTCCTGTTCGGGAGCATGAGCGGCCGGATGGCGCGTCAGGACGTGCATGCGACGGTGGCCGTGGTCGCGGGCGAAGCGGATTTCGCCGCGCTGGCCGCGGCCCGCGAGCGGCTCAGCCCGGGCTTTGCCGCCCGGCCGCTGCCGACGCTGGTGCGCGAGCCGCCCGCCGGAGACCCGGATCGCCAGGTTCAGTCGCTCCTGAGCAGCCCCGGCAAGCGCATCCTCGCCGTTCTGAACGGCGGCCTCGACCGGCCGGTCCTGACCGGAGCGATCAACGACGGCGGTCCGGTCGAGAGCCAGATGACCCTGATCCTCGACCAGGCCCGCCAGCAGCGCGCGCTCGCCGCCGCCGGCCGGGAGGCGCCGCCCGTGGCCATCGCCGTCGTCGAAACCGACCGCTCGGAAGGGTCGCTGGCGGCGACCCGTGCGATCACCGCCCGCGGCGGCCAGTTGCTGCTCTTCATGCTGACCGTGCTTCTGGCCGGAATGCTGCTCTCGAACCTGCTCGAGGAGAAATCGAACAAGATCATCGAGGTGCTGGCGGCGGCGCTTCCGATCGACGCCATCTTCCTGGGCAAATTGGTGTCGATGCTCGCCATCTCGCTGGTCGGGATCGCGGTCTGGGTCGGCGGCGCGCTGGCCGCGCTGGCGCTGTGGCCCGGCCAGGCGCCCGGCCTGCCCGAGCCCGCCGTCGGCTGGCCCGCCTTCATCCTCCTCGTCCTCCTTTATTACAGCGCCAACTACCTGCTCCTCGGAGCGCTCTTCCTCGGCATCGGCAGCCAGGCCAATTCGGTGCGCGAGGTTCAGACCCTGTCGATGCCGGTCACGGTCGGGCAGATGCTGATCTTCCTCCTCGCCTCGTTCGCCGTGGGCGCCTTCAACAGCCCGCTCGGCCTCGGCGCCGCCATCTTCCCGTTCAGCTCGCCGCTGACCATGGTCGCCCGGGCGGCGCAGACGCCCGAGCTCTGGCCGCATTTGCTGGCGCTGGCCTGGCAGGCCTTGTGGGTGTGGCTGACGGTGGCCCTTGGAGCGAGGCTGTTCCGGAGGAACGTGCTCAAGTCGGGAGGAGGCGAGGGCGGAATGATGAGGCGGCGGAAGAGATCATCCTCCCCATCGTGAGATGGGGAGGATTTCTATGCCGGCGAGTCTCCGAGCTGCTGCCAGAGCTCGACCTTGATTCCGTCGCAGTCGAGGATCCAGGCGAACTTGCCATATTCCTCGTCCTGTCGGTCGAGTATCTCGATACCCTTGGCCTTCAGCTGCGCGATCATCCCGTCGAGATCGTCGACCCGCAGGTTGATCATGAACGCGGCGGCGCTCGGGTCGAAATAGTCGCTCGCCGCCTTGAACGGCGACAGCATGCTGTAGCCGTCCGGATCGCGGGCGAACTGGAAGGTCGGGCCCCATTCGCCGCCGATTTCCAGCACCTCCTTGTACCAGCGCGCCGTCGCCTCCGGATCCTGGACCTTGTAGAAAATGCCGCCGAGCCCGGTTACCCTAGCCATAGATCGCCTCCGCCGCTTCCTTGAGGGCCTTCATCGCCAGCTTGTAGGGGAAAGGGCCGTGGCTGATCCGGGCCACCCCCGCCGCCGCCACGGCCGGCGCCTCGGGCGCTCCCGGGAACGCCATGAAGTTCACCGGCAGCGGCGAGCCCGCGCAGATCCGCGCCAGCTGGTCCAGGTCGACCAGCCCGGGCACGAAGAAGCCGCTCGCCCCCGCCTCGGCATAGGCCCTGGCCCGGAACAGCGCCTCCTCGATCGCAGCCGGCGCGTGAGTCGCGGCGCGGGTCTTGAGGAAGATGTCGGTGCGCGCGTTGATGAAGAAGTCCGGCCCCACGGCCGCCCGCGCGGAGCGGATCCTCGCCGCCTGTGCCTCGGCCGGGTGGAGTCCCTCGCCGCCGATCACCTGGTCCTCGAAATTGCACCCGATCGCGCCGGCCTCGGCGAGCCGCCTGATGTTCGCCGCCCCCGCCTCCGGATCGGCCGAATAGGCGCCTTCGAAGTCGACCGTCACCGGCAGCTCTACCGCCGAAGCGATCCGCGCCGCATTGGCCAGGGCGAGCTCGAGCGGAAGCGCTTCGGCATCCTCGAAGCCGTGCGCCGCCGCGACCGAGGCGCTGCCGGTGGCGATCGCCTTCGCGCCCGCTTCGGCCACGGCTTTCGCGCTGCCCGGATCCCAGGCGTTGAAGAGGACGACCGGGTCGCCCGGCCGGTGCAGCGCGGCGAACGCCCGCGCCTTGTCGCTCGATGTCGCCATCCTACTCCCCGTCATTCCCGCGGAAGCGGGAATCCCGCTTTTTCACGCAGCAGGTCAAGAGAGAAGAAGCGGGATCCCCGCTTTCGCGGGGATGACGTGAGGCCTATCGGTTGACCCGCCGCGAACTCACGATCCGGCCGGCGCTGTCCGTGACCACCTCGAGCAGCTGCCCGGCCCGGTCGCGCACGGTCCGCACCGTCTGCCCGGCGGTGTTCACGGTTTGCGACACCGAGGTGAGGCCGGACGCGGCGAGATCGAGCAATTGCCCGTTGCGAAGCACGGTCCCGGCGATGCCGCCGACCGTGCCGACCGTGTTGTTGGCGACTCCGCCGACCGTGTTCACCGTGTTGTCGACGGTCGAAAGCAATTGGGTGACCAGCTGCGGATTGTTGTCCAGCGTCTGCAGCGTCCGCTCGATGATCGCCCGGACATTGTCGAGGCGGACGACCAGGGTGGCGGTCGCCTGCACGCCCTTGATGCCGATCTTGACCTGGTCGATGCTGGCGTCGGCCCCCGCCGTCAGCTTCAGGAGATTGGCCAGCCGGGCGTCGAGCGCGATATGGACCTGGAGGTTGTTCACCTCGATATTGATCTCGTCGACCGACAGGTTCGGGATGTCCAGCAGCACGTCGGGCTGATCCTGGCCCTGCGACACCGCCTGCGCGAGCGCCGTCGACGGGGCGCCCCGGGTCTGTGCGGCGGCCCGGCGGTCCTGGCGGTCCTGGGCGGCTGCGGGCGAGGCGAAGAGCGCGAGCGCGGCGGCGGCCGCGAGCAACGGATAAAGACGCATGATGAACTGACTCCCTGTTACGGGAGTGCAAACGTTACTGAGGCGTGCCGGTTTCAGCCCGGGCGTCTATTTTGACGCCGTCCTGGACGGACGCCTCGGCATGCACGTCGACGGTGACGTCGCGAAGCTCGGTCCGCCCCTCCGCCTTCGGCTCGACCTTCACGTCGACCCGGTTGCCGGGGCCCTCGCCGCGCACGTCGAGCCTGGCCTCGCCTTTCCGCTCGATCGTGACCGACCGGGCGCGCAGGTTGAGGTTGAGCTCGATGTCCGGAACCTGGGTTGCGGCGGCCTGGAGGAGGAGCAGAGCGAGCATTGGAAGGTCCTTCGATGCGCCGTTTCGACTTCGCTCAACGGCTACTCAGGATGAGCGGTTGCATGCCGAAGCCTCGTTACCGCTCATCCTGAGTAGGGACTGAGCGAAGGCGAAGTCCGGTCTCGAAGGACTAATGGACGAACCTCGCCACCACGTCGCGGTAGCTTCGGCTCACCTTCACCTGGCTGCCGCTCTCCAGCACCAGGAAGCATTCGCCGTTGGTGTGGGGCTTCACCTGCCGCACCTGGTCGAGATTGACGATGCAGCTGCGGTGAACGCGCTGGAAGCGGCGCGGGTCGAGGCGCTTCTCGAGGTCCTTCATGGTCTCGCGAAGGATCAGCGTGTTGTCGCCGGTGTAGATGCACATATAGTCGCCGGCGGCGTCGATCTTCTCGATCGAATCGACGTCGACCCGGAAGATCTGGCCGCGGTCCTTGATGTTGATGAGCTTCTCGTAGCGGTTGGCGGCATGGCCGTCGTCGAGCGAATTGCCGACCTGGTCGACCGCGTCGGGGGCGACCTCGGCGAGCACTTCCTTCAGCTTCTCCGCTTCCTCGACCCCGCGCTTCTCGCTGAGCCGCTGCCGGACCCGGTCGAGCGTGTCGGCGAGGCGGTCCTCCTCCACAGGCTTCATCAGATAGTCGACCGCCTGCGCCTCGAAGGCGCGGATGGCGTGGTCGGAATAAGCGGTGACGAAGACGAACAGAGGCGGCTCCACCTCCATCAGCCCCTGGATCACTGAAAAGCCGTCGAAGCCGGGCATCTGGATGTCGAGGAAGACGAGGTCCGGCTTGTTGGTCTTGATCGCCCTGATCGCCTCGCGGCCGTTGGAGCAGGTCTCGACGATCTCGACGTCGTCATGCTTCTCCAGGCGCAGTTGCAGGCCCTGGATGGCCAAAGGCTCGTCGTCCACGAGAATCGTGCGGATCGTCATTTCGGTTCCTCGGTAAGTTCAAGCTGGTACGGGATTTCGATGGTAACGCGGAAGCCCCCCTTAATGTTCGATTCAGTCTCGAAACGATGATCGGCGCCATAGGCTTGCGCCAGACGGTCCCGAATATTCGCCAGTCCGACCCCCGTCGACTGCTGCGCCTTCACCCAATGGTCCTCCGCGCCGGGGCCGGTGTCGCGCACCGTCAGCATCACCCGGTCGATGTTGAGCCGGGCCGAAACCTCGATATCCGCCCCCTCCTCCTGCGGAGTCACGGCATATTTGATCGCATTCTCGACCAGAGGCTGGAGCAGCAGCGAGGGCAGCCGCGCCCGCGCCACCGACGGGTCGATGTCGAAGCGGGGCCGGAGGCGGTCCTCGAAGCGCATCTTCTCGATTTCCAGGTAGAGCTTCAGGGTCTCCACCTCCTGAGCGACGGTGACATGGCCGGTCGGCTCGTTGACGAGCGTGTAGCGAAGGAATGACGACAGCCGCGACAGCATCGCGTTCGCCCGCTCCGTCTGCTTCAGGAGCACCAGGGTCGAGATCGAGTTCAGGGTGTTGAACAGGAAGTGCGGATTGAGCTGGTAGCGAAGCATGGCGAGCTGCGCCGAGCTCGCCTGATGCTCGAGCCTCAGCAGCCGGTCGCTCTGCTCCTCGAGAAGCAGATAGTAGTTGATGCTGTAATAGAGCGCCGACCAGGCGACGAGCAGGGTCAGGGTGAGGACGATCGAGCCGAAGAATTGCAGCCCCTCGGGCGTGATTCCCGGCCTCACGAAGGTGGCGTGGCTCCAGGTCTCGATCGCCGAGAAGGCCGCCGAGGCGACCAGGACGAGCAGGATCGAGCTGACCCAGGTGATGATCGGCCGCATCTTGATCAGCCGCCGGTAGGCCGCCGCCATCAGCAGGGTCAGCGAATAGCCGGTCGCCGTCAGAAGGGTGATGTGGATGACGAGGCTGAAGCCGAAATTGTTGGCGATGCCCGATAGGGTGCGAAGGAAGAAATAGCCGGCCCATCCCGCCGACTGGAGGATCCAGAAGGCCCGATTCTTGTCCTCGAAAAAAGGCTGCTGCTGGAGCCGGAAGGGCTTCCAGCCACCGCCCGCGGCCCGCCGGGGGCCGCTTCTATTCGCCTGGACCGCGCTAGTTGACACTATCGGCCGTTTTAGCGGGCAAAACCAGGATCGACCAGTCGCCCTCGTCGGCCACCCATTTCGCCACCGCGGAACGCACGTCTTCCGGCGTCAGCGACTTGTAGTCGGCGAGGTAGGTGCGGGTATGCTCGATCAAATAAGGCTCGCGCGACCAGTCCTCCATCGTGCCGGCCCAGTAAGCGTTGGTCTTGAGCCGCCGCTCGATCCCCGTCACCACCGGATTGATGGCGCGCTGCCATTCGTCGGCCGAGGCCGGAGCTCGGGCGAGGTCGGCGACGATCTCGCGCGCCAGCCGGAAGAACAGCTCCGCCCGCTCCGGCCGGATCTCGGATCCGGCGAAGAACAGGCCCCAGTCGGGGAATTCGAACGAGGATTGCACGGTCGCCGCGGGCGAATAGCTCGCTCCCTCGCTGTCGCGCAGCCGCTCCATCAGCCGCGCTCCGGCGATGTTCGCCGCGAGCGAGAGCGCCCGCCGCTCGCGCCGCCGCTCCGGCCCGCCGAAGGTGGTCCAGCCGAGCGCGGCATAAGCCTGGTTCGGATCGCCCTGATGGGTGAAGCGGATCGGCTCACTGGAGGCGCGCGGCGGCCGCACCTTGAGCGACTCCGCCGGGGCCCGCGCTTCCGGGCGGGGCGGCAAGGCCGCCACGGTCTTCAGCATCGCCGCCACCGCCGTCTCGAGATCGACGTCGCCGACCACCACCGCCTCGATCGGCCCCCGCGCCAGCAGCGGAGTCATGAACGCGACGAAATCTTCGTGGCGGATGCGCTCGATCTCGGCCTTGTCATAGGGCTGCCAGCGCGGATCGCCGCCGCGGGCGACGGCTCCGAACTCGCGGCCCATGCGCGCGGCGGCGGAGGAGAAAGCGAGCTCGTAATTCTCCAGCGCCGCTATCTTGGAGCGCTGGAACAGGGCCTCGTCGAAATGGGGTGCGACGATCTTGGTGGCGAGCAGGCGAAGCTGGTCGTCCAGCTCCTCCGCCCGGGTCGAGCCGCGAAGCACCAGGGCCTCCTCGTCGATGCCGAAGCTCATCGTCATCCGCCGCCCGGTGAGCAGCCGCTCCAGGCCGTCGAGGTCGAGCGGCCCGACTCCGGTCGAGCCGAGCAAGGGCCCGAGCCAGGCGAGCGACTTGCGGTCCGCCGGCAGCCCCGCCATGCCGGTGCCGAAGCGAAGCGAGACGTTGACGCTGCCTTTGTCGTAATCGGTCTGCTTGAAGACCAGGCTCGATCCGTTGGCGAAGCGGACGATGGTCGAGTCCAGGTCCGCGATCCGCTGGCGCGACACTTCCCGGCCGGGCGGGCCGAGCGGCGGCAGGTCGTCCATGCTCACCCGCCGCTCCGCCTGCCTCGCCGCCGGAGCCGCGGCCTCGGCGGCGGCGAGCGCCTGCGGAAGGCCCGTCACCGGCGCCGGCGAAAGCATTGCAAGCCGCGGCCCCGAGCCCGAGAACATGTCCCTGGCCGCCGCCTGCACCGCCTCGGGAGTCATGGTCGGCGCCAGCTCCTCGAGCAAGGCGAGCTGCACCTCGGCGGTGGAGATGACGCTGTTGCCGTCCAGAGCGGAGATCAGCCGGCCCGCCCGCTGCTGCGAGCGCTGCGTCGGCTCGCCCTGGACGGCGGCCCGGCCGGCGGTCCGGATATTCTCCATCTCGCGCCCGATCTCGGCCGCGCTCGGCGGCGCCTTGAGCGCGTCGGCGAGGATCGCATAGGCCTCCCTCAGCGCCTCCTGCCAGCGCCCCTCCTTCGCCATCACCGACAGCTGGGTGTAGTCGGCGATGTTGACGCTGTTCTCGACCTGCACCTGGGCGTTGAGGAAGGACGATTCGCCGCGCGCCTTGGCCTCGAGCCGCCGGTTGAGGATTCGCCGGGCGAGGACCCGCGCCAGCTCCCTTTGCTCGCGCGCCTTGGTCGGCGGCGCCGGCCGGTAGGGCCGGATCCAGCTCAGGGTCGCGAAATGGGGGGAGCCGGGATAGGAGATCGCGGCGGTCCGCTCCGGCACGTCGGCGATCCTGCCGTAATCCGGCTCGCGCGGCGCCGGCCCCGACGGCTTCCAGCCGCCGAAGCGCTCGGCGATCAATTGCTCCATCAGCTTGGGATCGGCGTCGCCGACCATCACCAGGGTGGCCCGGTCCGGACGGTACCAGCGCTCGTAAAAGGCCTTGAGCCCGGCCGCGGTCGCGCCCTTCAGGGTCGCCTCGGTGCCGATCGTGTCGCGCTCCGCATATTTGAGGCCGCCGAAGAAGAGCGGCATCATCATCTCCCGCAATCTGACGGCGATCTCGGTTCGGCGGCCATATTCGGAAAGCACCACTCCGCGCTCGGCGTCGACGATCTTCGGGTCGAAGATTGCGGTGTCGGCCATGTCGGCGAGCAGCCTGAGCGAGGTGTCGAGCGAGGCCCGGTCGGCATGCGGAAGGTCGAGCATGTAGACGGTCTGGGTCGGCTCGGTCGAGGCGTTGGTGTCGCTTCCGAAGCTGGCGCCGAGGCGCTGCCAGGTCTCGCGCACCTCGCCGTCGCCGAAATTCCTGGTGCCGCGGAACGCCATATGCTCGACGAAATGCGCCCAGCCGCGCTCCTGCTCCTCCTCGTGAAGCGAGCCGGCGTCGATCCTGAGGCGCACCGACACCTGCCCTTCGGGCACCGCGTTGCGCCGGACCGCGTAGCGCAGGCCGTTGGGCAGTGTGCCGAAGATCCAGGCCGGGTCGGGCCGGATGTCGGTGTTGCGGTAGAACCAGTTGGTGTCCCCGGCGGCCCAGGCGGGCGCGGCGAGGAGGATCAGGAGTGCGAGGAAAAGACGGCGGAGCATGGAATTCCTTCTGCCTCCCCATGCGGAACGCATGGGGAGGGGGACCACCGAAGGTGGTGGAGGGGTGACGTGGCGCCGGACTTAGTGGTTCCCGCTCGAACCTCAAGCCGTCATGCCAGGCCGCCCCTCCACCAGACTCCGCCTGGTCCCCCTCCCCATCTGGCGATGGGGAGGCAAAGCTGTCCCTCCCCCCAACTTGACTCTCGCTGAACGAGGTGGGAACATAAACGGAACACAAGAGTCGTGAGTCGAATGCCGCCCAACCCCGCCCGAGCCGAACGCCTCGCCGTCCTCAGAGCGGAGGTGAGGGCGCTCGAATCCACCGGGGCGGAGGCGCGCGAGCATCTCCCCTTCGGAGTCGAGGCCATCGACTCCCGCCTCGCCGGCGGCGGTCTGCCCGTCGCTTCGCTCAACGAAGCGGCGGGGGCGCGTCCCGGCCCGGCCGACGAAGCCGCCGCCACCCTCTTCCTCGCCGCGATCGCCGCCCGCCGGCCCGGAACGGTCCTGTGGGCGCTCGCCCGCCGCGATCTGTTCGCTCCGGGCCTGGCCGGCGCCGGCCTCGCCCCGGACCGCGTGCTCTACGCCGAATGCGGGCGGGACGAGGACGTGCTGGCGGTGATGGAGGAGGGGCTTCGCCACGGCGGCCTCGCCGCGGTGGTCGGCGAGGTGGGCCGCGCCCTCATGCCCGCCACCCGCCGCCTCCAGCTCGCCGCCGAGGAGGGCGGAACCCTCGCCCTGATGCTCAGGCGCTGGCGCGGCAGCGGCGAGGATCCGCTCGCCCCGCCCTCCTCTGCGGTCACCCGCTGGCGCCTCGCCTGCGCCCCGTCCGCGCCCTTGCCGGTGGCCGGGATCGGCCGTCCCCGCTGGCGCCTCGCCCTCGCCCGCCAGCGCGGCGGCGCCCCGTTCGAACTGATCATGGAGAGCCCCGATGCCGAGGGTCGCCTCGCTCTACCTTCCCAATCTGAGCACCGACCGGGTGCGGGCGAGCGGGAGAGAAGGGCGGCGTGAGTCGCCAATCCCTCTCCCCTCCGGGGAGAGGGTAGGGAGAGGGGGTTCGGAATCTGCGATAGGTCTCGGAGGCCGAGCCCCCTCACCCCAACCCTCTCCCCTCCGGGGAGAGGGGGAAGGAGGGCGCGAAGCCTGCTCCTGCCCCAACGAGAGCCATTGGCGCCCGGGCGCGCGCTGGGCCCGTAGCTCCTCCCCGGAACGGGGAGGGGGACCGCCGGCGAAGCCGGGGGTGGAGGGGTCGCAGCGTCTGAGCAGCGGAGGCGCCCGACCCCTCCACCATGCTTCGCATGGTCCCCCTCCCCGTTCCGGGGAGGAGCGAAGGCCGCCCCTCCTCCTCTCCCACCGCGCCGGCAACCGCCTGCTCATCGCCGCCGCCTCGCCGGAAGCCCGGGCCCTCGGCCTCCATCCCGGCATGGCGGTCTCCCAGGCCCGCGCCCTCGTCTCCGGCCTCGACGTCCGCGACCACGATCCCGACGCCGATTCGGACGTCCTCCAGCGTCTCGCCCTCTTCGCCGCCCGCCGCTGGACCCCGCGCGCCGCCGTCTCCCCCCCCGACGGACTGTTCCTCGATCTGACCGGAGTCGCCCACCTCTTCGGCGGCGAGGAGAAGATGTGCCGCCGGATCGCCCGCTTCTGCGCCCGCGCCGGCTTCGCCGCCCGGATCGCCGTCGCCGGCACCCCCGGCGCGGCTCACGCTCTCGCGCGCTTCGGCGGCGGCGGCCTCTGCCCTCCCGGAGGCGAGGCCGGGGCGCTCGCCCCCCTCCCGCTCGCCGCGCTTCGGGTTGACGAGCCCGTCCTCGCCGCCGCCCGCCGCCTCGGCCTCGAGACGATCGGCGATCTTCTGCCGCTGCCGCGCGGCCCCCTCCAGCGCCGCTTCGGCAAGACCCTGCTCGCCCGCCTCGACCAGGCGCTCGGCCGCTCCGGCGAGCCGATCGAGCCGGTGGTTCCGGAGGAGGCGCCTTGCGCCCTGCTGCGCTTCGCCGAGCCGATCGCCACCGCCGAGGCGATCGCCGAGGCGCTCGGACTGCTGATGGAGCGCCTGATCGCGACGCTGGCGGAGAAGGGGCTGGCGGCGCGCACCCTCGACCTGCTCTGCGACCGGGTCGACGGGAAAGTGGAGCGGATCGGCATCGGCACCGCCCGGGCGACCCGCGACGGCGCCCATTTGCTTCGCCTGCTCGGAATGAAGATCGAGCGGATCGAACCCGGCTTCGGCCTCGATTCGATTCGCCTCGTCGCCGGTCGGGTCGAGCCGCTCGCCCCCGAGCAGCTGTCGGGAGACAGGGCCGGGTCCGATCTCGCCAGGCTCGTCGACCGGCTCGCCGGCCGGCTCGGCCCCCGCCGCCTCTACCGCCTGACCGCTCTCGAGAGCGACGTGCCCGAACGAAGCGTCGCCCGCACCGGTCCGCTCGACCCCGCTTCGCCCTGGCCGCAATGGCCTCGCCCCGTCCGGCTGCTCTCGCCGCCCGAGCGGGTCGAGAATGTCGTCGCCCTGCTACCCGATCTGCCGCCCCGCCGCTTCACCTGGCGCGGCCGTGCCTACCGGGTCGCCCGCGCCGACGGCCCCGAGCGGATCCACGGCGAATGGTGGAAAAACGTGCGCGAGGCGGAAGGGGTGCGCGACTATTTCCAGGTCGAGGACGAGGGCGGGGCGAGGTTCTGGCTCTACCGCCGGGGCGACGGCGTGGACCGGCGGACCGGCGATTTGAGCTGGTATTTGCACGGGGTGTTCGGATGACATTGGCAAGCCTCAACTTCCTCAACTTAATGGGGCGCGGGCTCGGCGGGGCCACCCCCACCGCTCGCCCTGAGCGTGTCGAAGGGCTTTCCTTTCTTCCTTCGGGAGCCGGGCAAGGGAAGGGCTTCGACAAGCTCAGCCCGAACGGATTTCCGCGTCCCTCCCCATGACCTATATCGAGCGCCAGGCCCTTACCCATTTCTCCTTCCTGCGCGGGGTGCTCGGATGAGCGGGTTAGCGACGCGCGTCCAGCGCTTGGACAAAGCCCTGCCTGGCATAAGCAAGAAGCTTCTCGTCGGGCGTCATGACTGGACAAGCCAGATCTTGGGCTGTCGCCATGATCAGGCGATCCGCCGGATCTTCGTGGATCGTCGGAGGCAGGAGGCCGGCTTCGACCGCCAGCTTTGGCGTGATCGGCACCAGCTTCATGCGCCGGTCGGCCAGGATGCCGTTGATCCAGGCCAAGGGTCTTTGGCCAAGGGTGAGTCGTGCCTTCCCCACCAGCATCGCTACTTCCCAGGGCGTGATTGCAGAGATGGCAAAATCATTGCCGCCGTCGATCGCGGAACGGCTTTCGGAGCCGAGACGCACATCCCCCAGTGTAAACCAGACGAGGGTCACCGTATCGAGGAGGATCAAGGAAGATCATCCCATTGGGCGGGATCATTGGCCTGCACTTCGCTGGGGTCGACGACCGGGCTGTATGGATCGTCGAATCGATATGCCGGATTCTTCATGCAGCCGAAGGTCAGGCGAGTCTGCTCCTTCTTCGCCGCTGGACGGAGCTCGCCCACCGGGCGCCCCCGCTTGGTGATTGTCACCGACTCGCCGGTGCGTTCGACCTCGTCGAGGATTCGCAGACAGTGCGCCTTGAACTCGGCCGCTCCGATCAGCTTACCCATGCCCGGCTCCTCCAATGTGGTCACTTCATATAGTCACCTCGGCCGCACTCGGCAATCTGCGCAGCGCGGTGGAGGGTTCTGCGGGCTCTCGAACACCCTCTCTACAAGCAGAAAAAAAGCGATGCCGTGTGCAACTCGTCCAACTTGTCCACTTCGGGGCCTGGCTCCTCCCCGGAACGGGGAGGGGGACCATGCGCAGCATGGTGGAGGGGTCGGGCGCCTCCGCCGCTCAGACGCCGCGACCCCTCCACCACCGGCTTCGCCGGCGGTCCCCCTCCCCGTTCCGGGGAGGAGCTAGCCCATGTACGTCGAGCTCCAGGCCCTCACCCATTTCTCCTTCCTTCGCGGAGTCGCCAGCGCGGAGGAGATGTTCGCGGCCGCCGCATTGCTCGGCTACCCCGCCCTCGGAATTGCCGACCGCAACACGGTCGGCGGCCTCGTCAAGGCGCTTCGGGCGGCCGACGAGACGGGGGTGCGCCTGATCCCCGGCTGCCGGCTCGACCTGATCGACGGCACCGGCCTCCTGGTCTGGCCCGAGGACCGCTCCGGCTGGTCCCGCCTCGCCCGCCTGCTCACCGCCGGCAAGAGCCGGATCGACCGCTCCAAAGGCGAGAAGGGCCAATGCTTCCTCCACTGGGAGGACGTCGCCGCGTGGAGCACAGGCCTCGTCGCCGCGCTGGTGCCTGACGAAGCCGACGGGACCACCGAAACGGCGCTCGCCCAGATGGCCGACATCTTCGGGGACCGCGCTCATCTCGCCCTCACCCACCGCCGCCGCCCTGGCGATTCGGTCCGGCTCCACGCGCTCGACTCGATGGCCAGGGCCCATGGCGTTCGCGGCCTCGCCACCGGCGGCGTCCTCTACGATTCGCCCGACAAGCGAATGCTCCAGGACGTCGTCACCGCCATCCGCAACAAATGCACGATCGACGATCTCGGCTTCCGCCGCGAGCGTTATGCCGACCGCCACCTCAAGAGCCCCGAGGAGATGGAGCGCCGCTTCGCGGGCCTTCCCGACGCCGTCCGCGCCAGCGCCGACGTCGCCGAGCGCTGCACCTTCTCGCTTCGCGAGCTGAGCTACCAATATCCCGACGAAATCGTGATGACCGGCCGCACTCCGCAGGAGGCGCTGGAGCGGCTGACCCGCGCCGCCCTTGCCTCGAAATTTCCGGAAGGGCCGCCGAAAAGCCATGTCGACCTGCTCGAAAAGGAGCTCGGGCTGGTCGAGAAGCTCGCCTACGCACCCTATTTCCTGACCGTCAATTCGGTGGTCCAGTTCGCCCGGAGCCAGGAGATTCTCTGCCAGGGGCGAGGCTCGGCCGCCAATTCGATGATCTGCTTCGTGCTCGGAATCACCTCCATCGATCCGGTCAGGCACACCCTCCTCTTCGAGCGCTTCATCTCGGAAAGCCGCAACGAGCCGCCCGATATCGACGTCGATTTCGAGCATGAGCGGCGCGAGGAGGTGATCCAGTGGATCTACGAGCATTACGGCCACAGCCACGCCGCCTTGACCGCTGTGGTCAGCCGCTACCGCACCCGCGGCGCGGTGCGCGAGGTCGGCAAGGCGCTCGGCCTGCCCGAGGATCTGACGGGGATGCTCTCGGGCCAGGTCTGGGGCTGGTCGGAGGAGGGGGTGCCGGAGCGCCATGTCGAGGAGCTCGGCCTCGACCTCGGCGATCCCCGTCTCGCCCTGACGCTCGAGCTCACCCGCCAGCTGGTCGGCACTCCGCGGCACCTTTCGCAGCATCCCGGCGGCTTCGTCCTCACCCGCGACCGCCTCGACGATCTCGTCCCGATCGAGCCCGCGGCGATGGCCGACCGGCGGGTGATCGAATGGGAGAAGGACGATCTCGAAGAGCTGAAGATCATGAAGCTCGACGTGCTCGGCCTCGGCATGCTCGGCTGCATGCGCCGCGCCTTCGATCTGCTCCGGGCGCACAAGGGCGTCGACATGAACCTGTGGTCGGACGTCCTCCAGGAGGACGATCCGGGGGTCTTCAGGATGATCCAGAAGGCCGACACGATCGGCACCTTCCAGATCGAGAGCCGGGCGCAGATGTCGATGCTTCCGCGGATGAAGCCGAAGGAATTTTACGACATCGTCATCCAGGTCGCGATCGTCCGCCCCGGCCCGATCCAGGGCGACATGGTCCACCCCTATCTCCGCCGCCGCGAGGGCAAGGAGAAGGTCGAATTTCCCTCGCCAGAGCTCAAGGCCGTGCTCGGCAAGACGCTCGGCGTTCCGCTCTTCCAGGAGCAGGCGATGAACGTCGCCATCGTCGGCGCCGGCTTCTCGCCCTCCGACGCCGACCGGCTGCGCCGCTCGATGGCGACCTTCAAGTCCACGGGCGGGGTCAGCCGCTTCCAGGACCAGATGATCGAAGGCATGGTGGAGCGCGGCTACACCCGCGACTTCGCGGAGCGCACCTTCCGCCAGATCGAGGGTTTCGGAAGCTACGGCTTCCCCGAGAGCCACGCCGCCAGCTTCGCCAAGATCGCCTATGCGTCGAGCTGGATGAAGCATCATCATCCCGACGTCTTCTGCGCCGCCATCCTGAACGCCCAGCCGATGGGCTTCTACCAGCCCGCCCAGCTCGTGAAGGACGCCCAGAACCACGGCGTGGAGGTGAGGCCGGTGTGCATCAACCGCAGCCGGTGGGATACGAGGATGGAGGGCTTTGCCTCCCCATCGCCAGATGGGGAGGGGGACCACCCGAAGGGTGGTGGAGGGGTGACCGGGCGAGGTCTCGACAGATCACCCCTCCACCACCCTTCGGGTGGTCCCCCTCCCCATGCTTCGCATGGGGAGGCAGATCTAATCCCCCTCCGGCTCGGCCTGCGCATGGTGCGCGGCCTCTCCAACCTCCACGCCGCCCGGGTTCTCGCCGCCCGCGCCGACACGCCCTTCACCTCCATCGAGGACGTCTGGCGCCGCTCGGGCGTGCCGGTGGCGGCGCTGGAGAAGCTCGCCGACGCCGACGCCTTCGCCGCGCTCGGCCTCGACCGCCGCCAGGCGCTGTGGCGGGTGCGCGGGCTCGGCGAGGCGCCTCTGCCTCTGTTCGCCGCCGCCGACGCGCTCGGAACGGAGCCGGAAGTCGCCCTGACCCCGCTCACCGGCGGCCGCGAGGTGGTCGAGGACTACCGCACCGTCCAGCTGTCGCTTCGCGAGCATCCCGTCGCCTTCCTGCGCGGCGCGCTCGGGCCGAAGGTGACGACCTGCGCCGGCCTCGCCCGGCTGAAGGACGGCGCCCGAGTCGAGGTGGCCGGCCTCGTCCTCATCCGCCAGCGGCCCGGCAAGGGCAACGTCACCTTCATCACGATCGAGGACGAGACCGGAATCGCCAACGTCATCCTGTGGCAGCGCAAGTTCGAGGCGCAGCGCCGGATCGTGATGAGCGCGGCGATGCTGGGGGTGAAGGGCGTCATGCAGAAGGAAGGGGAGGTGATCCACATCGTCGCCGACCGGCTCGAGGACCAGACCGCCTTGTTGCACAGGGTAGGCGCGATGGACTCACCGACGGGCGCGGCGGCGGCGCCGGTGATCAAGGTGAAGTCGAGGGATTTCCATTGACTTGCCTCCCCAGCGCGAAGCGGTGGGGAGGGGGACCACCCGAAGGATGGTGGAGGGGTGAACTGACTCAGATTCCGAGGGGCCGGCGCAGGACGGAAGAAGCCTGCGCCCGGTCACCCCTCCACCACCTTCGGTGGTCCCCCTCCCCATGCTCCGCATGGGGGAGGCAGATCAGAATTTCTGCTGGCGCTCGTAGAGGCTCTTGTAATGCTGGATCCGGGTCACCCGCAGGCCCGGCATTCCGGACCGGTCGACGGCCCGCTGCCAGGAGGCGAACTCCTCGAGGCTGAGCGTGTAGCGAGCGCAGGCCTCGTCGACGGTGAGAAGCCCGCCATTGACGGCGGCCACCACCTCGGCCTTGCGGCGCACCACCCACCGGGTCGTCGAGGGCGGCGGCAGCGAATCGAGCGTCAGCGGCTCTCCGAGCGGGCCGATGACCTGCGCCGGACGAGGTGCCCGGGTCTCGATCGTGTCATATTCAAGGACGTTCACGGACATTTTATCTCCTGCCTCCCTTCGCTCCGCCTTAGAGGGCAGGCGTTGAAGGAAGGCTGAAACCCCAAGGTAAACGCGGCGGTCATCTCAGTTGACGGCTCCTTGCCGCGCATAGGCCGGATTGAAGCAGCCGCGCTGCGCCGCCACCGCCTCGCGCCAGCCGGGGCCGGCGAGAAGGATCTCCGCGATCGGATCGGCGAAGCGCAGAGCGGGCGCCGCCGCCCGCGCCGAAGCCGCCGGCGCCGCCTCGCGCTGCGAGCGCAGGGTGGCGACGAGCATGCCGAAATCCAGGGCGGCGGGCGTACGGCTCGCAAACCTCTGCTCGGCCCGGCGGAAGAAGCTCAGGTCCATGGCCGACCTTCTAGCGGCGAGGGTCTAAGACGCGGTTAAAGGGCCATTAGCCCGGGCTTTACCGAGGTTAACCGAAGCGTTCGTACGGCCGGTCAGGCTCGTCACCCGGAATTGATCCGGGTCCACCGACTTCCCTTCGAGGCACGTCAGGAAAGGCGGATGCCGGATCAGGCGCGGGATGAGGGGGGCCTTGTACGCCCGATACTCGTCTTTCCCCGCCTTTCACCCTATGTAGCGGCCGCCATGATCGCCGATTTCCAGCTCGACCGGCCGCCGTCCGAGGCGCGGATCGTCGTCGCCATGTCGGGCGGGGTCGACAGCTCGGTCGTGGCCGCGCTCGCCGCGCGCACCGGCGCCGAGGTGATCGGGATCACCCTCCAGCTCTACGACCATGGCGTGGCGATCGGCCGCTCGAAGACCTGCTGCGCCGGCCGCGACATCTACGATGCGCGGATGGTCGCCGAACGGCTCGGAATCGCCCACTACGTCTTCGACTACGAGACCCGCTTCCGCGACAGCGTCATCGAGCGATTCGCCGACGAATATTCGAAGGGCCGCACGCCCATCCCCTGCGTCTCGTGCAACCAGTCGGTGAAGTTCACCGACCTGCTCGCCCTCGCCCGCGATCTCGGCGCCGACTGCCTCGCTACCGGCCATTACGTCCGCCGCCTGCCCGGGCCGAACGGGCCGGAGCTTCACCGCGCCGCCGATCCGGCGCGCGACCAGAGCTATTTCCTGTTCGCCACCACGCGCGAGCAGCTCGACTTTCTTCGCTTCCCGCTCGGCGGCCTGCCCAAGCCCGCGGTGCGCGAGATCGCCCGCGAGCTCGGCCTCGTCGTCGCCGACAAGCCCGACAGCCAGGACATCTGCTTCGTTCCCAATGGCGACTACGCCTCGGTCGTGAAGAAGGTGCGGCCGGAGGCGGCCCGGCCGGGCGAGATCGTCGGTCTGGACGGACAGGTGCTCGGCGAGCATCGCGGCCTCATCCATTTCACCGTCGGCCAGCGCCGCGGGCTGGAGATTGGCGGCCAGGCCGGGCCGCTCTACGTCGTCCGGCTGGAGCCGGAGGCTCGACGGGTGGTGGTCGGGCCCAGGGCGGCGCTCGCCGTCCGCGCCGCCCGGCTGTCGGATCTCAACTGGCTCGGCGAGGACCAGAAGGAGGGCCTCGCCGCCAAGGTCCGCTCGATGGCTCGGCCGGCGCCGGCCCGGTTCCAGGGGGACCAGATCCGCTTCGAGGCGCCCGAATACGGGGTGGCGCCGGGCCAGGCGGCCGTCGTCTACGAAGGGTCGAGGGTGCTCGGCGGCGGCTGGATCGAGGAGACCGTGCCGGCCGAGCTGGAGCCGGCCTGAGCCTCCAGCCGGGGAAGCAGCAGGCTTGCCACCGAGGCGGCCGAGATCGCCGCGGCGAAAGCCGCCAGGGGAGCGAGCCCCCCGGTGATGAAGGGCGCCGCCGCGGCCGTGCCGGCCGCCGCCGTCAGCAGGATGAAGAGGATGGTAAGCGCCGCGCCGCGGGAGTCGTCGCCGCGCGAGGCGAGCACGGCGAGGTAGAATCCGGGCGGGCCTCGGAAGCCGAAGCCGAGATTGACGGGCACGGCGAGCAGGGCGACGAGCCGCGGGTCGCCGCCGCCGGCCAGCGCGTAGCCGAGCATCGCCAGCATTCCGGCCGCCGAGAGGGCGGTCCCCCCGAGGATGGTGCGCTCGGCGCCGAAGCGGGCGGTCAGGCGTCCCGCCAGATTGGCGCCGAGGATGAAGAAGGCGATTCCGGCCACCTGCACGATGATGAAGTCGGTAAGGGTGCCGCCCATCGGCCCGACGATCACGGCCGGGGCTCCGAACACGAAGGTGAGCAATGCACCGAGCGACAGCGCCTGGCTGAGGGCGTAGCGGAGGAAGACCGGGTCGCGCAGCAGGCGTGCATAGCCTCCGCCGTGCGGCACCGGGGCGACTTTCGGCAGGCGGCGGCGAAGCGCGACCAGCGCCGCCGCCAGCAGCAGGGACAGGACCGCGATCAGCTCGAAGGAGAGCCGCCAGCCGCCGATCGAGAGCAGCCAGACGCCGATTATCGGCGCAAGCGCCGGAACGAGCGACTCGATGCTTCCGAACAGCCCCATCGCCCGCACCGCACGGGCCTCGTCGAACATCGCCCGGATCATGCCCGGAGCGAACACCGCGGCCGCGGAGCCCGCCGCGCCCTGAAGCAGCCGAAGCGCGACGAGCGAATCGAGGGAAGGCGCGGCCGCGGCGGCCGCCGAGAGCCCGGCATAAAGCAGGAGCGAGGCGGCGAGCAGGCTGCGCTGGTCGAAGCGGGCTCCGAGCTCTCCGAACAGGAGCAGCCCCACTCCGCTGCCGGCTACGAAGGCGGCAAGCACCAGCTGCGCCGCCGCCGGAGTGCCGCCCAGGGCCTCCGGCAATCCGGGCACCGCGGGCAGGACGAGATCGGTGCCGGCAATGCCGAGGACGGTGCCGGCGACGATCAGGGCGAAGGCGAGCGCCGGTCGGCGGCGGGCAGGGGGCTCGCTCATCGCCGGCCGCGGCGGGCCACCAGATAGAGGATCGTACCCGCCGCGACCAAGATGACCAGCATCCGCCAGCTCGGCCAGGCCGTCTGCGCGGCGGCCCAGACGCAGACGGCGATGGCGGGCACGATCATCAGCCAGACCGCCGGCCCCGCTCTTCCCGTCACCCCGCCGGGCGCCGGGGCCTCTGGGAGACCCGCCGTGCCTTCCCGGGCGGGGGCCCCGGCTTCCGCTGGAACGACGGGTTTCGCGAGCGAGGCGATGCTGATCGAATAGACGAACATCCGCGCCAGCGTGCTCACCACCGCCAGCCAGACGAAGCTGCCGCTGAGCGCAAGCACTGCGATCAGGGCGCCCATGAAGGCGATCGAATTGGCCGGTGTGGCGAAGCGGGCGCTGACCCGGCCGAACCAGCCGGGAAGCAGGCCGTCGCGGCCCATGGCGTAGCTCGTGCGCGACGTGCCGGTGAGGCCGCCGCTGATGTTGCCGAGCAGCGAGAAGACGGCCGCCGCCACGAGCAGGAGACCTCCGGCCGGCCCCATCAGCGCCGTGCCGAGCTCGACCAGGGGCGTTTTGCCGCCCCCGCCGGGCTCCATCACCGCGACGTAGGAGAGCTGGACCAGGAAATAGAGGATGGCCGTGCCGACGATGGTGGCGATGAGCGCGCGGGGGATGTTGCGCGTCGGGTTGGAGGTCTCGCCCGCCGGCGTCACGCTGTTCTCGAAGCCGACGAAGGCATAGAGGATGAGCAGGGCCGCGGTCTGGAGGTCAGTGAACGGCGGCACTCCCGACGGCCCTTCGATAGTCCCGCCAGCCACGACCAGGCCCAGTACCGCGACGAACAGCAAGGGCGCCGCCTTGAGCAGGGTCAGGGCGTCGATCAGCTGGACTGCGCGCTTCACGCCGACGATGTTGATCCAGACGAGCAGGACGCAGACGCCCACGATGATTGCGGCGCGGGGAACGCCGCCGTCGAGCGCTGGCCACAGGACCGCGAGATAGGTGACCAGAACCGTGAGATTAGCAGCGAGGGCGGTGGCTCGGGCGATATAATAGACCCAGCCCGCCTGGAAGGCGACGGCCGGGCCGAAGGCCGCGGCGTAGACGACCGGCCCGCCCGAGACCGGATGCCGCGCCGCCACCCGGGCGAAGGGCAGGGCGACGATCAGGACGAGCAGACCGAACAAGGGGAAGAGGAAGGGGCTGAACGCTCCGAACCGGTCGTAGAGCGTCCCGGGCAGAGCGAAGATGCCGGCTCCGACCATGCCGTTGAAAGACAGGAAGGCGGAGCCGAGGAAGCCGATGTCGCGGCGGAGGGGTTCATCCTTTGCCGCGGTCATTCTTGCCCTCCCCAGCCGGTGGCCCGCTTCTGGCGGCAGCGCCCTGTCCCCGCAAGCGCTTAGTAATCGGTGCCTGGCGCTGATTAGGAATAGGTGGAGTATGGGGCGCTTTCCCGCGCTAACCTTGATCAGCGCGGTTCCGGTTCCCGCTCCCCGCCTTCCTGTGGTAGCAGGGCGTCGGGACGGGGGAAAAGTTGCGTAGGCTCGTTACAACCGATCTGCCGCGGCTGTTGTCGCGCAGGCTGCCGAGGCCGGTGACGGAGCTCGCCGTCGGCATCGGCATTACCGCGATCTTCGTCGGCCTGCGGATCGCCATCTCTCCGTTCGTCGGGGAAGTGGCGCCCTTCGCCCTTTCGATCATAGCCGTCGTGCTCGCCGCCCTGGTCGGCGGCTGGCGGGCCGGCCTGGTGTCGATGGTGCTCGGCACCGCGCTCATCTGGTATCTCATCCTGCCCGTCCGCGGGAGCTTCGCTCTGGAGGATCCGCGGGCGGCCCTCACCCTCTGCGCCGGCCTTTTGACCGAAGGCGTGATCGTGCTCGCGCTCGGCCTCTACCAGCGCGAGGTTCGGGCCGGCCAGCTGGAGCGCACTCGGCGGATCAACTTCCTCGGCCATGCGCTGAGGGAAATGGATCACCGAACCAAGAACAATTTCCAGATCGTCACCAGCCTGCTGACGCTGCAGGCGAGCCGCTCCTCCAGCGACGAGGTCAAGGCGGCGCTGGGCGAAGCGGCGGAGCGGCTGAAGGCGGTCGCCGCGGTCTACGACGCGCTGGCGCCGAGCAGCCAGGGGCTCGCCATGGTTCGGCTGCAGGACCAGCTCCAGGAGATATGCGACCAGATCAGGCGCGGCATCATGCCGGACGGTATCGGCCTGTCGATCGAGCTGGAGCCGATCCTGGTGCCGCACGAAAGCGCGGTGGCGATCGGAATCATCGTCAACGAGCTGGTCACCAATGCCTGCAAGCACGCCTTTCCCGATGGTGACGGCTCGATCCGGGTCAAGGCGTGGCGCGACGACGGCGCAGCCTTCATCGAGGTGGCGGACGACGGCAAGGGCTTCGTCCCCGGCTCGGCCAAGCCCGGGCTGGGCAGCCGCCTCGTCACCGTCTTCCTGCAGCGGCTCAAGGCGAGGAGCGACGTCCAGTCCTCGCCCGAAGGGACCATTCACCGCGTCCGGGTGCCGCTCGCTTCCTGATGGCGGCCCGAAGCGCCGGAATCCTGCTCTACCGCCGCGAAGCGGAGGGCTTGCGCCTGCTGCTCGTCCATCCCGGCGGCCCCTTCTGGCGCGGCAAGGACGAAGGCGCGTGGATGATCCCGAAAGGGATGGTGGAGCCGGGCGAGGAGCCGCTGGCGGCCGCGCTGCGCGAGTTCGAGGAAGAGCTGGGCGCGAAGCCGGTCGGCGCGCCGCGGGCCTTGTGCACGGTCCGTCAGGCGGGCGGGAAGTGGGTGGAGGCGTTCGCGCTCGAGGGCGATTTCGACACGGCCGAGCTGAAGAGCAACGCGTTCACGATCGAATATCCGCCGAAGAGCGGCAGCTTCCGCGCCTTTCCGGAGGTCGACGAAGCGCGCTGGTTCACGCTCGCGGAGGCGCGGGCGAAGATATTGAAGAGCCAGGCCCCGATCCTCGACGCGCTGGAGGAACTCGTCTTTCCGGGCTCGACCCGTTCACGGTGACGGGAACTCAGAAGCGGAATACCCCCTCCACCACCGTCACGCACTTCCCGCCCAATATCGCCCGCTCCCCCTCCAGGCGGCAGCCGACATGGCCGCCGCGCCGGCTCGCCTGGTAGGCCGTGAAGTCGCTCCGGCCGAGCCGCGCCGCCCAGTAAGGCGTCAGCACCGAATGGGCGGAGCCGGTGACCGGATCCTCGTCGATGCCCGCGGCCGGCGCGAAGACTCGGCTCATCACGTCCGACGAGGAGCCCGGCGCGGTCACGATGGTGAGTATGTCGCCCTCGGCCGCGAGGGCCCGGAAATCCGGCGCGAGGGCGAGGACCTCCTCCTCCCGTTCGACGACGATCAGCGCGTAGCGGCCCGGATGCCACAAAGTCTGCGCCGTTTCGACGCCGAGCGCCGCGAGAACCCGCGGCAGCGGCCTCGGCTCCGCGGGGTAGGCGGGCAGCGACATCCGGTAGGCATCGCCGTCGCGGGCAACCTCGAGCGGCCCGGCCTTCCGGGTGCGGAAGCGCACGCGGTCGCGATCGCCGATCAGGACGTGGCCGCTCGCCAGCGTCGCATGCCCGCAAAGCACCACCTCGACCGTCGGAGTGAACCAGCGCAACTCGTAATCGGCCTCGCCATCCGCGGCCGGGATCGTGAAGGCCGTCTCGGAGAGGTTGTTCTCCATCGCGATCGCCTGGAGAATCTCGTCCGGCAGCCATTCCTCCAGGGGCAGCACGGCGGCGGGATTGCCGGTGAAGGGGCGGTCGGCGAAGGCGTCGACCTGGACGAGGCGCAGCTGGGGCATATGGTAATTCCTTCGATTGGTCCTTCGATACGCCGGTTCGACAAGCTCACCGGCTACTCAGGATGAGCGGCTTTGCCGTGGAGCCTGGCGTTTTATCGTTCATCCTGAGTAGGGACTTGAGCTTGGCGAAGGCCCGTATCGAACGACCATCAGCCTGTCTCCCCCGCCGTCAAATCCGTCTCCGCCAGCTTGTTGCCGGGCTGGTCGACCTGGCCTTCGGGGTCGATGTGGATGAGGATCTCGACCCCGGGAAACTCGGCTTCGAGCTTGTGCTCGACTTCGTCCATCACTCGATGCGCTTCGGCGACGCTCATGTGCGGGTCGACCCAGACGTGGAACTGGACGAAATCGTGAGCGCCGCTGGTCCGGGTCCTGAGGTCGTGCAGGCCCTTGAGCGCAGGGTGGAGGGCGGCGACCCCGACGAAGCGGCGGCGTTTCTCCTCCGGCCATTCGCGATCCATCAACTGGTCGACCGCGCGGCTCGAAGCGCGCCACGCGCCCCACAGCAGCCATAAGGCGATGAGGATTCCGAACAGAGGATCGGCGCCGGTGAGGCCGAGATACTGGTCGAGAACGAGGGCGGCGATGACCGCCACATTGAGCAGCAAGTCGCTCTGGTAATGGACGTGGTCGGTCTCGATCGCGACCGAGCCGGTGCGTGCGATCACCCGGCGCTGATAGGCCAGCAGGGCCAGGGTGGCGACGATGGCGAGGATCGACACCCCGATGCCATATTCGGCATTGGCGGTCTCTTCCCGGCCGACCAGCCGGTCCACCGCTCGCCAGCCGATGCCGAGCGCGGAGAATGCGATGATTCCGACCTGGGCGAGCGCCGCCAGCGCCTCCGCCTTGCCGTGGCCGAAGCGATGCTCACGGTCCGCCGGCTCCGAAGCGATCCGGACTCCGTAGAGGGTGATCAAGGAGGCGAGCACGTCGAGTCCGGTATCGGCGAGCGAGCCGAGCATCGCCACCGAGCCGGTCGCCCAGGCGGCATAGGTTTTGAGCAGCAGCAGGAACAGCGCGACGCAGACGCCGGCCAGCGCCGCCCGGCGGGTCAGCATGCCGTGCGCCTCGTGACGGGGATGAGCGTGGCTCACGGGTAGAGTAGTCCCTCGCTCCAGCCCCCGCCGCCACGGGTGAAGAGCCGGCGTTCGTGCAGGCGATGAGCCCGGTCGCTCCAGAATTCGATCCGCTCCGGCTTGACCCGCCAGCCCGACCAGCGGGCCGGCCGCGGCACTTCGCCGCCCTCGAAGCGGCGGCGCATCTCCTCATAACGGCCTTCGAAAGTGGCCCGGGCGTCGAGCGGGCGCGACTGGTCGGAGGCCCAGGCGCCAAGCTGCGAATCGCGCGATCGGGTGGCGAAGTAGGTGTCCGCCTCGGCGGCGCTGACCGCCTCGACGGGCCCCTCGATGCGCACCTGGCGGCGCAGCGACTTCCAGTGGAAGAGCAGGGCGGCCACCGGGTTGGCGGCGAGCTCCCCGCCCTTGCGGCTGTCGAGGTTGGTGTAGAAGACGAAGCCGCGATCGTCATGGCCCTTCATCAGCACCATGCGCACCGAGGGCCTCCCGGCGCTGTCGGCCGTCGCGAGCGCCATCGCGGTCGGGTCGTTCGGCTCGGCCAGCCGCGCCTCGGCCAGCCATTCCTCGAAGAGGGCGTGGGGGTCCGTCATGGCGGCCTCTTGCCGTTCCGTGATGTTTGACACAAGCACCACGCCCGTCATTGCGAGCGAAGCGAAGCAATCCAGTGCTGCCTCCTGCGCCGGCTGGATTGCTTCGTCGCTTCGCTCCTCGCAATGACGCTTGCGCCCACGAAGTGCGTTACCCATCTGACACAGCGTAGTCACAACGCAACAGTGGACATTTGCGGCGGTCTGGAGAACGAAGCACAAAGATGGCGGATCTCTATTCACAGCTGGGCGTGAAGCGCGACGCGGGCGAGGCCGAGATCAAGAAGGCCTACCGGAAGCTCGCCAAGGAGCTGCATCCCGACAAGAACAAGGGCAACCCCAAGGCCTCGGAGCGCTTCTCCAAGGTTACCCAGGCCTATGACATCCTGACCGACAAGGACAAACGTGCGCGCTACGACCGCGGGGAGCTCGACGACGACGGCAATCCGCGCTCGCCCTTCGGGTTTGGCGGCGGAGGCGCCGGCGGCGCCCGGCCCGGCGGCGGGCCGGCCGGCTTCGGCCGCAACCCCGGCCCCGATTTCGGCGGCGGCGAGGAGATCGACCTGTCCGACCTGTTCGACGGCCTGTTCGGCGGCAATGCCGGCCAGCGCCGCGGCGCGCCTGGCGGCGGCGGCTTTGGCGGTTTCGGCGGCTTCGGCACCCGACGGCCGGCGGCGGCGCCGCAGAAAGGGGCCGACACCGCCTATCGGCTGCCGATCAGCTTCGAGGACGCGGCGGCGCTGAAGGAGCAGAGGGTCACCCTCGCCGGCGGCAAGACCGTGTCGATCAAGCTGCCGGCGGGAGTCGAGGAGGGCACCCGGATTCGCCTCGGCGGGCAAGGCCAGCCCGGTCCCGGCGGCAATGGCGACGCGATCATCACCATCTCGATAAAGCCGCACCGCTTCTTCACCCGCGACGGCGACAATATCCGGCTCGATCTGCCGATCTCGCTCGACGAGGCGGTGCTCGGCGCGAAGGTCAAGGTGCCGACCGTCGACGGGCCGGTGATGCTGAGCGTCCCCGCCGGCACCAGCTCGGGCAAGGTGCTGCGCCTCAAGGGCAAGGGCTTCACCGGCAAGGGCGGTCAGCGCGGCGACCAGCTGGTCACCCTGATGATCGACGTCCCCGCCGACGACGCCGAGCTCGCCCGCTTCGTCGAGGGCTGGAGCCGCAAGGGCAAAGGAAACCCGAGGGGCGGGCTGGGCGTCTAGCCCCTTCATGGACCGTCATTGCGAGCGAATCGAAGCAATCCGATGCGGCCTTGGGCGGCGGACCGGTTGCCTCGTCGCTTCGGTCCCCGCAATGAGCATTGTGCTCGAATGATGGGACTCTAGCCCCTTGCAGGAAATCTCGCCCGAATCACCGGAAGCAAGGCGCAAGCGGCTCGCCAGGACCAGGGCGCGGCTTGGCAACATGCGGGCCAAGATGAAGCCCGGCCAATATCCGTTCGAGGTCGTCAAGAGGGTCGCGGTCGGAGTCTATAATGACGGCTTCATCCACGCGGGCAACCTCGCCTACCTCGCCTTGATGTCGCTCTTCCCCTTCGTGATCGTCGCCGCGGCGATCGCCCGGCTGTTCGGCCAGACCGAGGAAGGGCTGGCCGCGGTGGTCGGCATTCTCCAGACCATGCCCCCGGACGTCGCCGACGTTCTCAAGAAGCCGATCAGCGACGTGATCAGCGCCCGCTCGGGCAGCCTGCTCTGGCTCGGCGCCCTAGTCGGCCTGTGGACCACGGGCAGCTTCATCGAGACCATCCGCGACATCATCCGCCGGGCCTATGGGGTCACCTTCAGCCGCCCGTTCTGGGAATACCGGCTGGGCTCGGTCGGGATGATCATCGCCGCGGTCATCCTGGCGATGCTCGCCTTCAGCGTCTCGGTGCTGCTCTCGGGCGTCCAGGAGTTCATCGTCTCGCTGATCCCCCGGGGGGAGGAGCTGGTCGGGATCGTGACCCTGTTCCGGGTGGTGCCGGCCTTGATGCTGTTCGGTGCGCTCTACGTCATCTTCTATTCGCTCACGCCCAAGCGCTACCGAAGCTCGGGCTGCCCGAAATGGCCTGGCCCCGCCTTCGTCACCGCCTGGTGGCTCGCGACGACGGCCTTGCTCCCCGTCGTCCTGTCGAGCCTGGGCGGCTACGACCTCACCTACGGCAGCCTCGCCGGAGTGATTATCGGCCTCACCTTCTTCTTCATCGTCGGCCTCGGCGTGGTGATCGGCGCCGAGCTGAACGCGGCGCTGGCGGAGGTACCCGAAGAAGCCCTAAAGGAGGGCGCAGAGGTCCATCACAGGAAAAGCATCGGATGACCGGATTGATGAGCGGAAAGCGGGGCCTCATCATGGGCCTCGCCAACGACAAGTCGCTGGCTTGGGGGATTTCGAAACGGCTGGCGGAGCAGGGGGCCGAGCTCGCTTTCTCCTATCAGGGCGAGGCTCTGCAGAAGCGGGTCGGCCCGCTCGCGCAGCAGGTGGGCTCCGATTTCCTGATCGCATGCGACGTTTCCGACATGGCCGATCTCGACCGCTTGTTCGAGACGCTCAAGGCCCGCTGGGAGACGATCGACTTCGTCGTCCACGCCATCGGCTTTTCGGACAAGAACGAGCTCAGGGGCAAATATGTCGACACCAGCCTCGACAACTTCCTGATGTCGATGAACATTTCCGCCTACAGCTTCACCGCCGTCGCCCGCCGCGCCCGCGACATGATGCCGGACGGCGGCGCGCTTCTGACGCTCTCTTATTACGGCGCCGAGAAGGTCATCCCGCATTACAACGTCATGGGCCTCGCCAAGGCGGCGCTCGAGGCCAGCGTCAAATATCTCGCCATGGACCTCGGCCCGGAGAATATCCGGGTCAACGCCATCTCCGCCGGCCCGATCAAGACGCTCGCGGCGAGCGGCATCGGCGACTTCCGCTACATCCTCAAATGGAACGAATATAACAGCCCGCTTCGCCGCAACGTCACCATCGAGGATGTCGGCGGCGCCGGCCTGTACCTGCTCTCCGACCTCGCCTCGGGCGTGACCGGCGAAATCCACCACGTCGACGCCGGCTACAACGTCGTCGGAATGAAGGCGGAGGACGCCCCGGACATCGCCACCACGTGACCGCGGCGATCAGGCCGGAGACCGGCGGCGACGCCCAACGGGTCCGGGCGGTCCATCTCGCGGCCTTTCCCACACCCGCCGAGGCCGATCTCGTCACCCGCCTCCACGAGGATTACGATTCCGAAATCTCGCTGGTCGCGGAGCAGGGCGGTGAAATCGTCGGCCATGTCATGCTCAGCCGCATGAGCGTGTCCGCGGGGAGCCGGGCTTTCCGGGCGCTGGGGCTCGGTCCGGTCGGGGTGCTGCCCGGTGCGCAGGGCCAGGGGCTGGGCTCTGAGCTGATCCGCTCCGCCCTCGGCATCGCCGAGGCATTGGGCGAGGAGGTGGTTTTCGTCCTTGGCGAGCCCGATTATTATGCGCGCTTCGGCTTCTCGGCGGAGGCGGCGGCACCTTTCGCTTCCCCTTATGCGGGACCTTTTTTCATGGCGCTGTGGCTCCGGCCCCCCTCTGAAGCGCCGGCCGCGGGGTCGGCGGCCTACGCCCCGGCCTTCGGCGCGCTCGGCGGCGCGGCATGAGCTGGAACAGCTTCGGCCGGGTCTTCCGGTTCACCACCTGGGGCGAAAGCCATGGCCCGGCCATCGGCGCCGTCGTCGACGGCTGCCCGCCCGGCCTCGCCCTGGCCGAGGAGGACATCCAGCTTTGGCTGGACCGCCGCCGTCCCGGCCTCTCGGCGGACACCTCGCCGCGCCGGGAGCCGGACCGGGTCCGGATCCTCTCCGGCACCTTCGAGGGCCGCACCACCGGCACCCCGATCAGCCTCGTCATCGACAATGTCGACGCGCGGCCGAAGGATTATGAAGGCATGCCCCCGCGCGCGGGTCATGCCGACGCCGCCTATCAGGCCAAATACGGCCTTCGCGATCCTCGCGGCGGCGGTCGCGCCTCCGCCCGCGAGACGGCCGCGCGCGTGGCCGCGGGGGCGGTGGCGCGGCTCGTCATCCCCGAGGTGACGATCGCCGCGAGAATCCTCCGGATCGGCGACTCGCCGGACGAAAAGCGGTGGAAATCCCTTCTCGACGAGGCGCGCTCGGCCGGAAGCTCGCTGGGCGCACTGATCGAATGCACCGCGACCGGGGTCCCCGCCGGCTGGGGGGCGCCCGTTCACGCCAAGCTCGATGCCGAGCTCGCCGGCGCCCTCATGTCGATCAACGCGGTGAAGGCGGTCGAGATCGGCGCCGGCTTCCAGGCGGCCCGGCTGCGCGGCGAGGATAATGCCGATCCCGCGCTGGCCGGCGGCATTACCGGCGGCATCTCCACCGGCGAGGCGATCGCCGTCCGCGCCGCCTTCAAGCCGACCTCCTCGGTGGCGGCCTTGGGGGTGCTGGGACGTCATGACCCCTGCGTCGGCATACGCGGCGCTCCGGTCGTCGAGGCGATGGTCGCCCTGGTCCTCGCCGATCATAAATTGCTGCACCGGGCGCAGTGCGGATGATCGGCCGCCGGGTCCGCATCTACGGCCGGGTCCAGGGCGTCTTCTTCCGCAACTGGACCGCGGACCGGGCGGGCGCCCTCGGCGTGCGCGGTTGGGTGAGGAATCGCAGTGACGGCAGCGTCGAGCTCGCCGCTTATGGCGAAGACGGGGCGGTGGAGGCGCTGATCGACGCCTGCCGCGAGGGGCCGCCGGCGGCGCGGGTCGAGCGAATCGAGGTTGAGCCGGCGGAAGAGGCAGGGCCGGCTTCCGGCTTCCGGGTGACGGCGACCGTTTAGATCATGTCGGCGAGATAGTCGCTGAGGCGATCCATGCCGTTGTCGGTGAGCACGATCGAGTCGCGCCTCGTGCGGCTGCGCGCCACGAGTTTCTTGTCGATGAGCCTGTCGATCAGCGCCGGCCCGTCTTCCGGATCGACCTTGGCGGCCCTGTAGGCCTCCTCGACCGGAACCTCGCGGCCGTCGTCGCCGGCGATGAACAGCGAAAGGAGCAGATCCCAGGCCGGCTCGCCGAACAGCCCCAGCGGGAAATATTCGTCGCGCCGCCGGCGCTCGGCGTAGAGGCGCTCAGCCACGGTGCGCAACGACTGGCCGGCTTCGGCCGAGCCCGGATCCGACAGGACGGCGAGTCGCGCCGACGCCTGGCGGACTATCGCCAGCGCTCGTTCTAATCTTGCCGTATGGATTTCTTGCACCACGTATTCTTCCCCGCCGGCACAATATCGAATTCCGGCGCGCTGCATAGTGCCTTATTTCGTGGCTCATCAATTCCTCCTCGCGGGCTGGAGCAGGCCGAGGGCCCGGAAGCTCGACCAGCCCGATCGAGCGACGATCACATGATCGTGAATGCAGATATCGAGCGCCCGGCCCGCCTCGGCGATGCGCCTGGTCGCCTCGACGTCCCCCCTGCTTGGCGTGGGGTCGCCCGACGGGTGGTTGTGGGCGAGGATCAAGGCGGTGGCGCCGACCTCGAGCGCCCGGCGCATGATCTCGCGGGGATAGACCGGGGTCTCGCTGACCGAGCCGTGCGTGTGGGTCTCGTCATGGAGCAGGCGGTTGCTGCTGTTGAGAAACAGGACCCGCAGCCGCTCCGTCGGCAGCAGGGCCATGTCGAGGGAGAGATAGTCGATGAGCTTTTGCGAATCGTCCAGCGTCGGCCGGGCAAAGGCTTCGGTCCGGAGCGAATGCAGCATGGCGTCCCGAACGATGCCGAGGTGCCGAACCGCCGCCGCCCCGTCGCCCAGGGCCCGCGCCTGAGCCGCCGGCGCCGCCGCCAGCGTCCCCGCCAGCGACCCGAATTCGGAGACTAGACGATCGGCCCAGTCCGAGGCCGCGGCTCCGAGCGGCCGGAGGAGCTCGACCAGGATTTGTCGACACCGAACTTGGCCAGGCGCCTCTGGTGATTCCAGGTGCCCAACACCAGCAGCGCCAGCATGGGGTAGCTCCAGAAGGCCAGCGCAAACGCGTAAGCCCATCGGATTACCTCTGGATTCACAAGTTTCACCGCGTGAGCGGTTGTTCCAATGACTTGGAGCGAGGTCACCCATAGCGGCCACCATCTTTCGGCGCGCAAAGCGAGGATGAGGAAACCGACAAGTGCGGCAACATCCACGAGAAATATGCCGATTTCGACTGATCCAAATCGCATAGGCGCGGCAGATACGGCGACAACCGTGAGGACCGATCCGACTGCCAAGATCGTGCTGCCAATCCGCTCCGGTGCTCCGCCCCGCAGCATCGCGTACGTCCAGCACGCAATGACGAGAGAAAAATAGATTGCGCTCTGAAGCATCCCCCCGGGGGACCATGCGGTTGCATATCAGTCAAGCGAGCTTGCATCTGAACCTAGGCGACCGCGTGAAGATGGCGAGGCTCGGCGGAGCCAGCGACCTGTGGCTTCGGGACGCCATCGCCAATGGCGACCGTGCGCAGCCCCACCTGAACCTTCGTCTCGCTAAGCTTTTTATGCGCTTCGACAATGTCGGAGCGCGCCTGGGCGAGGGCCGCGAACGCCGACGCGGCCATTTCAATCGCTTCTTGTCCGATGAGTGCCGAAAACCCGGCTTCACGCCGAGCAGTAACGATGGTGCTGTTAAGTTCGGCAGTACGGGCGAAGGCCGCATCGATAGCGTCCTCAGCTGCGTAAAGGCTTTGCACGACCTTAACGGCCGCGTCCCGGCGTGCTTTGAGCATGATATCTCCCTGTTCGCGGGACGCAGCCCCGCGGCTATGAACTCGGTTCTGTAGGTGCCGGCCTACTTCGCCGGCTGTTATCCAGGACCCAGGGTGTTGAAGGCCGATGCCGCCCAAGGCACGGTCTCCACGCCAGCCTCGTCAACCACGCAAGGTCGCCAGGTCCTGTAGTGCCGGTCGAGAGCGGTTAGCTTGGGAGCCCCTCCCGGCGTCGCGACTGGAGGAGGCTTGCTCCTCCGCATCGTCTGCCGGACACCCGCATGGCGCTGTCCGCTCTCGATCGGTCGGCCCGAAATGGTCGGGAGTGGGGTGCCGTGGCAATGTCCAATGGTTGGTATACCAACGGCTGGTAGGTAGCGGCGAGACGTTGGTAGCTGATCTATTGCACGGGATGGGCCACTGCCTGGGGCCCGGGGTGAGGCGTTGGAGCCCATGGAATTGATTCCGGGAGCGGATGTCGATGGTTGAACTGGTCCGAATCAGGGCCGCAGAAGATCGAATGCTCGATCTGGTCTTCTCGGACGGGTCCACTGGACGTTGGTCTGCGGAGTCCGCAATCCTTCGCGACACGATCCTGACGCGTCCGCTCCAGGATCCCGCTTATTTTCGAAAGGCGTTTATCGACGCGGGATCCTTGGCCTGGCCCAACGGGCTGGAATTTTCCGCTCACAGGTCTGCGCGAGAAGCTGGAAGCGGAGGGCTCGCTGGTCCGCAGGGCAGCTTGATTATTCTGGTCAGGCTTGGGTGAGTCTGCCCAGCGCCTCGATCGCCGAGACCAGCGCTCCGAAGGCCAATGCGACGCCGATGGCGATCACCGCGATCCAGACCAGCCTCGTCACCCAATTGAGGTCGCCGGGCTTCGAAGAACCGATCGGGAGCGGGAATGTCGGAGAGCCGCTGGGGGTGGCCACCCGAAAGAAGGCCTGCTCCTCGCGCATCGATCCGCCGGCCGGCTCCTGCGGCTGCCAGCCGCTGACGATCGGCGGTACAAAATTATAAGGGTCGGTCGGCGACTGGGGATTCTGCGGCGGATAGGCTACGACCGGCGCATCCTCCCGCCCCTCATGCTCGGCAAGGATCCGGGCAGCCGTTCGGCGGTCACCGACTCCGAGGGTCTTCATCGCCGCCTTGATGTGCTGGTCGACCGAGCCGGGCTCGATTCCCATCAGCGGCGCGATCTCCTTGGACGTCAGGTGCGCGTAGACATACCTGAGGCAGGCACGCTGTTGCTCCGTCAGCCTGGAGATGCGTTTTGGGTCCATGGCAGGATGGGATTATCGCTTAGGATGGGCTTCTGCACAATGGGGCAGGGAGAGCCCGCAATTCAAGGACAGCCAGCGAACCGCGAGCCGCTTGGTTTCTGCGGCCGAGCTAGGCCGCGAACCCGGTCACGAACTCCGCGGTGGCGGCGCGGAAGCGGGTCAGCCGGTCGTCGACATTGGCGAAGCCGCTCTCGACCGCGTCGATCTCGGTGGCGACGCTCTCCGTCTCGCGCCGGATGGCGGCGATGGTGCCCGACATGCTGTCGGCGGCCATCGCGGTCTCGTCGACGGCGGCGGTGATCATGGTGACGGTCCGGGCCTGAACCTCCATCGCCTCGCGGATCCGCTCGGCCGAGGTCTGGACCTCCTCAACCGTCTTCTGGATCGAGCCGTTGGCGTCGACGGTCTGGCGGGTGGATTGCTGGATTGCGGTGATCTTGGCGGTGATATCGTCCGTGGCGCGGGCGGTCTGGCTGGCCAGCGACTTCACTTCCTGGGCGACGACGGCGAAGCCTCGCCCGGCGTCGCCGGCCCGCGCCGCCTCGATGGTGGCGTTGAGCGCCAGCAAATTGGTCTGGCCGGCAATGTCGCGGATGAGGCCCAGGATCGATTCGATCGCCCCGACATGGCCCGAAAGCGCCCGGCTCGCCTGCATCGCCCCGCTGGCCTCCTCTCCAGCCCGGGTCGCGACCTCGGCGGCCACTTCCACCTCGCGGCGCGCCTCCTCGATCGCCCGGATCAGGCCGGCGGCGGTCTCGGCGGCGTCCCGCATCGCGAGCGCCGACTGCTCGGCGGCCTCGGCCACCTCCGCGGTCTTGCCGAGCATTCCGCGCGCCGAAGCGGCGGTCTGCCCGGTCTTCTCGCGCAGCCGCGCCGATTCGCCCGTCGTCGCCTCGACCAGCCCGGCGACGTCGCGCTCGAACTGCTCGCTGCTCCGCCCGCGCGCCGCCGCGGCCTCGTTGGCCTCGAGCAGGGCAAGCTGGGCGAGGATGATGTCGCTTTCATAGGCGGCCAGCCGCTGCAGCGCCTCGAGCGCCCGGCGGAAGCCGGCCTCGTCGGCGAATCGCTCGCGAAAGGCGGCACAGAGGGAGGCGACCAGCCTCGCCCGGCGGTCCATCTCCTCCGGGACCGAAATGCCCTTCGTGTAGATGTCGAACCCCAGCCCGGCGACGGAGTGGATCCAGGCGGTGTCGACCGGCCGGGTGAAGCTGTCGCGGGTGCGACGCACGGCGGCCTCGCCGCCGCTGGCCAGCACCGCGCCCTCGATGAGGTCGCCGGCCCCGGCCCAAAGCCAGCCGAGCTCGCGCTCGAAGCCTCCGTCGCCATTGTAGGCGGCGAGGCGGTGCGCGACCTGCGCGTCGGTCAGCTTCTGCAAGATTTGTCCGTTCCCGTCGTGGAAGGCGTCGGCCATGTCCCGGCTCCGAAGCTCCTTTGCCCCGGCGGCTCGATTAGCATCGGCAGGGTAAAGGAAGGCTTGTCGCCCCTCCCGTCATCGCGGGCGAAGCGAAGCAATCCAGAGCGGCCTTGGAAGCCCGGTGGATTGCTTCGCCGCTTCGCTCCTCACATGACGGCTCAGGCGGCGAAGCGCTTGACGAACTCGGCGGCGGCGGCCTTGAAGCGGGCCATCTCCTCGTCGACGTGACCGAAATTGCTCGTCACTCCGTCGATCTCGCGGGCGACATTCTCGGTGTCCTCGCGGATCGCCGCGATGGTCGCCGACATGCTGTCCGCCGCGAGCGCGGTCTCGTCGACGGCGGCGGTGATCATGGTGACGGTCTGCGCCTGCACCTCCATCGCCTCGCGGATTCGGTCCGCCGAGGTCTGGACGTCCTCGACGGTCTTCTGGATCGAGCCATTGGCCTCGACGGTCTGGCGGGTGGCCTGCTGAATGGCCGAGATCTTGAGGGTGATATCGTCGGTGGCGCGAGCCGTCTGGCTGGCCAGCGACTTCACTTCCTGGGCGACGACCGCGAAGCCGCGGCCGGCGTCGCCGGCCCGGGCGGCCTCGATGGTGGCGTTCAGAGCGAGCAAATTGGTCTGGCCGGCAATGTCGCGGATGAGGCCGAGGATCGATTCGATCGCCTGGACATGGGCGGAGAGCGCCTGGCTGACCCGCGCGGCGTCGGCGGCCTGGCCGCCGGCACGGGTGGCGACCTCGCCGGCCAGTTCCACCTCGCGGCGGGCGTCCTCGATCGCGCGTATCAGGCCGGCGGCGGTCTCGGCGGCGTCACGCATGGCGAGCGCCGACTGCTCGGCCGCGGCGGCCACTTCCGACGTTTTGCCGAGCATCCCGCGGGCCGAGGCCGAGGCTTCGGAAGCCTGGGCCCGGAGCATTCGGCTGTCCGAGGCGGTGCGCTCGACGGCGCTGACCACGTCCTCGGCGAAGACCTTGCCGTGGGCGCGGCGGCTCTCGCGTTCGGCGCGGTCCTGGAGCAGGCTGAAATGGGCGGCGAACATGTCCGCCTCCAGCAAAGTGGCCTGGGTGAGGCAGCGGGCGAGCCGGCCGAGCCGCTCCGGCTCGCCGCTCAGCTTCTCGGCGAGGATATCGTGGCCTTCCTCGGCGGCGGCGCTGATCGAGGAGATGAGGGTGGTCAGCGAGACTTGGGTCGACTGCGCCTCGAGCACATAGCCGCCGACCATGTCGGCCCAGGCCTGGCCTCGGACGTCGGTATATTTGGCGGCGAGGTAGGGGAGGATCTTGCGGACATTCTCGTCCATCTCGGCGTCGGTGAAGGCGGCGTTGACCTCCGGCGCCGCGGCGAGGTGGCTCCAGAAGCGGCGGGCGACCCGAACCGAATCGTTGGCGAGCAGGGCCGCGACCTCCCGGCAATTGGATTCGAGGCTGCCGTCGCAATCGAACAGTCCGATCCGTTCCGCCACCATGACCTGCGTGAATTGCGCGCTCATCGAATATTGCCTTCCCGCCGCTCCGACCTGGACCGGCATTTCTGGCCGCAAAGGCTTAACATCGCGTTAGGCAAGGTGGATTGCCGCCCCTGAATCCTCCCGCGGATCTTCCTGGGCGAGGGGTGGCGTGCGCCGCCTCGAGATCCGGGAGCCCGAACGATGATCCACGTCGGCCCGCGCCGCAGCCCCGCCTCGGCCAACCGGCGGCGTTCTGACGATCATCCGCGCGCCCCGCCCCTCCCGATGTGCAAGAAGATGGTTAATAAGTGAACCAAAACCAATGGCTTAGCGTTTGGGGTGAACCAGGAGGACGGGCCATGACTCCCGATGCCGGCGCGGCGAGCCGCGATTACGTTGCGCCCCCGCACCAGGCGCGGGTCGATGCCGTCCAGGCGGCGATCCGCGCGGAGGGGCCGCAGCGGCGTCCCGGCCTGTTCCGGCCCCCGCCGGTCCGGCCGGCGCCCTCCGAGCGGGCGATCGACCTTCGGGTCGCCGAGGAGGTGGAGTTGGCCGCCCGCCATATCGAGCAGGTCGGCGACGCCCTGGTCGGCGACCCCGCCTTCCTCCACCGCCACGCCGCGACTCTGCAGGCGCTCGACCTCATCAACCAGAATCTGCGCCATCTCGCCGGAGTGGTCGCCGCGGCCGACAAGGAGGCGGCGGCGGAGCGGATCAGCCTCGAGGAGCTGCGGCGGAGGCTGACCCGCCGGGAGATACGGGCGATCGCCGGGTAGGAGGCGGATCGGCTGTGCCGTCGTGCCTAATTCGTTTCAGCATTCGGGCGGGCGAGGCGGCGCAGCTCCCCTTTCTTGTGCCTTCGTGCCTTCTCTTTGAAAATTGGCGCCGAGGGGCCGGACGGGGGCGCCAGCGCCGCCCCGCAGCCCGGCCTTGGAATTGCCGGCGGCGGCTGCTGCCCTTGCATCGCTCCGCTTTGCCCGTAAAAGCGCGGACGAACAGGAAGGCGCTTCATGTCCCGCAACCCCGACCGGCCGCTCTCGCCCCATCTCTCCGTCTACAAATGGGGGCCGCACATGCTGGTCTCGATCCTTCACCGGGTGACCGGGGCGGGGCTCGCCGTCGTGGGCGCGGCGGCGCTGGTCTGGTGGCTGGTCGCGGCCGCCTCGGGCGAGGAGGCCTATGAGAGCTTCGCCGGCTGGGCGACGTCCTGGCCCGGCATCGTCATCGGCGTCGGGCTGAGCTGGGCCTTCTTCCAGCACACCCTGTCCGGACTCAGGCACCTGGTCATGGACATCGGCGCCGGCTTCGAGATCGAGCGCAACAAATTCTGGGCGGTGATGACCCTGGCGGGGGCGCTCCTGCTCACCGCCGCCTTGTGGGCCTATATCGTGATGGTGAGGGGAGCATGAGCGTGGAAACGACCCGGACCGGCGAGCCCGGAGCGAGCCCGGCGGCGGGGCCGGTGGCGGAGACCCCGCTGGCGCGGGTGCGCGGGCTCGGCTCGGCACGCGAGGGGGCGGAGCATTGGTGGCACGAGCGGCTGAGCTCGGTCGCGGCCCTTTTGCTGTTCGTGTGGCTCATCGTGTCGCTGCTTCGGCTGCCGTCGCTCGACCACCGGGCAGTGACCGAATGGCTTCGCGATCCGCTCGCGGCGGTGCCGATGCTGCTCCTCATCCTCGCCACCTTCTGGCACTTGAAGATGGGCCTGCAGGTGATCATCGAGGATTATGTTCATGACGAGGGCAACAAGTTCCTCTCGATCCTGCTGCTCAATTTCGCCGCTGTCGGGGCGGCGGCCTTCGCGATCTTCGCGGTTCTGAAGATCGCCTTCGCCGCGGCGGGGATGCCGCGCTGAAGCGGCGGCGTCGCTCAGGCGCCCGGGCTTCGCGGGCTGCCCGACGGCCGCGAGGTGCCGAGGTTTATACTTCGAGCGGGCGCGGCCGGGCGTCGCGCGGATTGACCGCGCCTCACCCCGATCCCGTCATTCCGGGCTGGACCCGGCATCCATGAGCACCGCCGGCGGAGGCCTCCGGCAGGACCGTGCCCATGAATTCCAGCCTTCGCCGGAATGACGGATCAGCCGCGCCCTCACCGCCTGGCCTCCTGATACAGCATCAGGGCATTGTCGTCGGGATCGTAGAAGGTGAGCAGCCGCACCAGGTCCGGAATGTCGCGGATCGGTCCGTCCTGGCGCACGCCGCGGGAGTCGAGCTCCGCCTTCGCCGCCTCGATATCCTCGACTCCGAAGGTGAGGGTCGCTCCGCCCTTGCCGCCGGCCTCCTCGACCTGGGAGAGGCCGACATTGACCCGCTCCACGCCGGTCTTCAGCTCGCACCAGGCAATATCCTCCGACCGGTAGAGAAGTTCGAAGCCGAGGATGTCGCGATACCAGGCGATCGAGCGGTCGAGTTGGGTCACGCCGAGGGCGCAGGTCAGCCCGCCGTCATACCGAATGGCCATGCGATCCTCCCGTGGTATGTACTATTTTTATAGCTACTATTGATTTTAGTCGGCTAGGGTCAAGCCATGATTCGCGCGGACGATCTTCGCTGGCTGGTCGGCAGCCGCTGGTTCGTGCCTCTGCTCGCTCTCGCCGGGAGCGAGGACGGGGTGCGCTTCGCCGCGCTGGCCGCCCGCCTCGCAATCTCGCGCTCGATGCTGACAGGCGTGCTCGACCAGCTGATCCGCAAGGGCTGGCTGATGCGCAACCCGGGCCACGGCCACCCGCTGCGGCCGGAATATGTGCTGACCGAGAGCGGCCGACCGGTCGCCGCCTGGTGCGAGCGGGTGATGGCGGAAAGGCTCGCTCTCGGCCTGGACCGCAAAGCCCTGGGCCGCTGGTCCTTGCCCGTGCTGGCCCGGCTCGACCGCCGCTGGGAGCGATTCTCCTGGCTCGAGGAGCAGCTCAGCCCGATCAGCCCCCGCTCCCTCTCGCTCACCCTGAAGCAATTGCTGGACGTCGGGCTTGCCGAGCGCCGGCTCGAGGAGTGCTTCCCCCCGAGGCCCCTCTACGGCCTCACTACCCGCGGCCAGCGCCTGGCTCGGGCGATGCTGTGACGGGGGCCTATTTCCCCGCCAGCGCCTTCAGCATGTCCACCCAATGGTCGACATCGTCGTACAGGGCCTTGACCGGAAGCCTCTCGTCGCGGCCGTGGGCGCGCTCGTCGTCGGGCGAGACTCCCCAGCTGCCGTCGACTCCGTAGACCGGAATGCCCGCGGCCCGGAAATAGAGGCCGTCGGTGGCGCCGGTCGACATGGTGGGGATGATCGCCACTCCGGGGTGGCGCTTGTGGACGGCCTCCGTATAGGCCCGCACCACGTCCGCCCTGAGCGGCGAGGCGGGCGTGGGCACGCCGGGGTCGCTCACCGCCACCTCCACGCCCGCGCCGGCGACCCGCTTCAGCTCCGCCTCCACCTCCTTCGGGTCTACGCCCGGCATGATCCGGCAGTTGATCGTGGCGCGCGCGAGCTGCGGCAAGGCGTTGTCGGCGTGGCCGCCCTCCAGCCGGGTGGCCACGCAGCGGGTGCGAGTCGTGCCCACTTCGAGCTCGCTCGCCTCGATCGCGTCGGCGGCCGCCCCGTCGTCGGGATCGGCCACCCAGCGGCGCATCGCGTCGCCCAGCGGCCCCTTCTCCATCTTCGCCCGTTCGGTGAAATAGGCGCGGGTGGTCTCGTTCAGAACCGGCGTGAACCGGTGCGCCTCGAGGCGCTTCAGGGCCGCGGCCAGGTCGTAAATGGCGTTGTCGGGCCGCGGCCGCGAGCTGTGGCCGCCCTTGTTCCGCGCCGAGAAGGTGAAGGTCTGATAGGTCTTCTCGGCGGTCTGGATGCCGAAGCCGAGCGATCGCCCGTCCCTGGTGAAGGCGCCGCCGCCGGCATCGGAGTTGAGCGCGAACTCGGCGTCGGTCCACTCGCGCCATTCCTTCGCGCCGAGCGAGGCGCCCTTCCCCTCGGTCTCCTCGTCGCCGGTGAAGAAGACGATCAGGTCGCGCGTGGGCCTGAAGCCTTCGGAGCGGAGGCGAAGCAGAGCGGTGGTGATCGCCACCATGCCCGCCTTGTTGTCCATCGCGCCGCGGCCGTAGAAATAGCCGCCTTCCTCGCGGAACTTGAACGGGTCGGCCGACCAGTCGGCGGCCAGCGCCTCGACCACGTCCATATGCGCCAACAGCAGGATCGGCTTCTTCCCCGACGGCTGCGCCGCCCGCCAGCGAACGATCAAAGCCGCCGTGTCGTCGCCCGGCCGGGCCTGATAGGGCATGATCCTGATGTCGCTCTCGGGAAAGCCGCCCGCCTTGAACTGGTCGGCGAGGTAGCGCGCCTGAGCCGGCATCTGCCCGCGCCCGGGAACCGTCGGGATCTCGATCGAGCGGGCGAATATCTCGCGTGCCTTCAAGTCCCATTTATCCGGCGCCGGATCGGCGGCGAAGGCCGTGGAGGAGAGGAGGCAGGCGGCAAGGACGGCAAGGCGCATGAAGGAGGCTCCCGCTGCATGAGGCGGGCAGAAGCTGAACCGCCTTCAGCGCTCGGTCAACTGATGCCAAAACTCCCCTCCCTGGAAGGGAGGGGCTGGGGGTGGGTCGGCCCCACCCCTCCCTTCCCGGGAGGGGCCAAAGCTCAACCTTCTTCCCCATGCCCGGCCGCCAGATACTCCCGCGACTGCATCTCCGCCAGCCGAGACGCCGTCCGCTGGAACTCGAAGGCGCCGTCGCCGGCCGGGTAGAGCCCGTCCGGCGGAGCGTCGGCGGCGGCGAGCAACTTCACCTTGTGCTCGTACAGGGCGTCGATCAGGGTGACGAAGCGCGCCGCCTCGTTGCGCCGGTCCGGGCCCATCACCGGGATCCCGACCAGGATGACGGTGTGGAAGCGGCGGGCGACGGCGAGATAGTCGGCGGCGCCCCGCGCCTCTCCGCACAGCCGCCTGAACGAGAAGACGGCGACGCCCTTGAGGCTCTTGGGCACATGCAGAACTCGGCCGCCCTGCACCATTATGTCCTCGCCGGGCACCTTCGCCCGGTCCTCGACGGAAAAATCGGTGAGCCGGAAGAAGGCGTCGCTCAGCGCCCGGGTCGCCTCCGGGCCGTTGGGCACATACCAGGTCGGGAAGCCGCCGAGCCGCTCGAGCCGGTAATCCGTGGGGCCGTTCAGCGGCACCACGTCGAGCTCCCGCTCGATGAGGTCGATGAACGGCAGGAAGAGCTCGCGGTTGAGTCCGCCGAGATAGAGGTCGCGCGGCGGCCGGTTCGAGGTCGTGACCACGGTTACTCCATTCTCCAGCAGCTGCCCGAACAGGCGGGACAGGATCATCGCGTCGGCGGCGTTGTTGATCACCATCTCGTCGAAGGCGAGGAGGCGCGCCTCAACCGCGATCGCCCGCGCCACCGGCGGGATCGGGTCGCCCTCCTCCTTCACCCGCTCCGCGCGCAGCCGCTCGTGCACCTCGAGCATGAACTCGTGAAAATGGACCCGCCGCTTCGGTTCCGCCGGGATCGCCTCGAAGGCGAGGTCCATCAGCATCGATTTGCCGCGCCCGACCCCGCCCCACAGATAGGCGCCGCGCGGGGCCGGCGGCGATTTGCCGAACAGCCTCGCCCAGGATGTCTTCCTCGGCGCCGTCCGAAGCTCGCCGGCGATCCGGTCGAGCACCGCCACCGCTCGCTCCTGGTCTGGGTCCGGCCGAAGCTCCCCGGCGCCGATCAGCGCCCGGTAACGCTCGGCGACCTCGCTCACCGCGACAGCTTCCTGAGCGTCCCCGACCAGGCGGCGACGATCTCCCCCTCCTGCTCGACCAGGCCGCGCATGACCGCAAGCCGCCTGCTCTCGCGCAGAAGCTCGACCGAGCAGTCGAGCGGACGGCCGAGCTTCGCTCCGGAAAGGAACTGGGCCGACAGGTCGAGAGTGACCGACGGTCCCAGGCTGGCTCCGGCCGCGTAGCCGCCCGCGAACATCGCCATGTCGATGAAGGTCAGGATCGCCCCGCCATGGACGATGTCGCCGAGATTGCTCTGCCCCACGTCCGGGAACATCCGGCACCGCGCTTTCCCCTCTCCCTCGCCGCGCACCAGCAGCTTGCCTAGCGTCGCATTGAAGCGCGGCTCGTCGCTGCGCAGGTCCCAGGTCATCCAGCCGGGATGGGCGGGATCGGGCTCATGGCGGATTTTCGGGTGGAGGGACATGGCGGCGTGCGTGGCGGGAAAAGGCGGAGCGGGCAAGAGGTGCCGGACGGTGCTCGGAAGGGGAGGTTGCCGCCCCTCACAGTCTAAAATTCCGATATCCATCTTTCCGATCTGGACAGGCGCCTCGCGGCGAGTCACTCTGCCTGCAGTAGCAGCCGCCGGGGGGACGAGTCGCTTCGCGAAGACCGCCAGAGAACGGGCACGCGTGGTTCCGCTTTTTCCGAGTCCATCGGTCTCTGCAGAACGGAATAGATCGGGAGCGGCCGCGCCGGCATCATTGCAGTTTTGACAGTCTGTCTCGCGGGAAATGCGGTGTGCGCTGCGCCTGGTCGTCGATGAGGGAAGGAATTCCACGTGACGGCGCATTACGGCACCAACGGCAATGACGTGATCGACGGCGGCAACGGCACGGACGACATTTACGGCCTCGATGGCGACGACATCCTCCTCGGCGGCAATGGCGGCGACATCCTCGACGGCGGCGCCGGCAACGACCAGATTTACGGCCAGAACGGCAACGAGAATATCACCGGCGGCGCCGGCAACGACCTCATCGACGGCAATAACGGCTTCGACATCGCTTATTATTCCGCGCTGATCGAGGAATACACGTTCATCGCCAGCGCCGGCTATCTGCACATCATCCATCAGGGCGGCGCCGGATCGGACGGTCACGATCAGGTGACCCGGGTCGAGCGGCTGGTCTTCGCCGATCGGGTCATCAACATCGGCAGCGGCACCAACGTGCCGATCGCCTATGACGACCATGTCTCCATCAACGAGGATTCCGGCGCCTACAGCAGCGGCTCGGCAAGCGTGCGCGACAATGATTTCGACTTCGACGGCGACGCCCTGACGGTCACCGGCGCCACTCTTGCCGGCGCCTACGGCACCCTGACCCTCAATTCCAGCGGCACCTACGGCTATACCGTGTCCGCCGCGGCGCAGGCGCTCGCCGCGGGGGAGACCGCCGAGGACAGCTTCGCCTATACCGTCTCCGACAATGACGGCAGCGACACCGGCACCCTCGTCTTCCACCTCGTCGGCCTCAACGACGCTCCGGACGCCAATCCCGACTCGGGCTCGGCCGGCGAGAACGAAACCGTCCTGATCGACGTCATCGGCAACGATACCGACGTGGACAACGGCGCGGTGCTCACCGTCACCGCCGCGGCGGCTCCGTCCGGCCAGGGCAGCGCCTCGGTCGTCGACAACCAGGTCCAGTTCGATCCGGGCGGCGATTTCGAGGCGCTCGCGGCCGGGGAGAGCGTCGACGTCGTCGTCAACTACGACGTCACGGACGAGCATGGCGCGACCGCCTCCTCGACCGTTACCGTGACCGTGACCGGGGCCAATGACGCTCCGGCGGCCAATCCCGACACCGCCGCGGGGGGCGAGAACGAGACCCTGCTGATCGACGTCGCCGCCAACGATACCGACGTCGACAACGGAGCGGTCCTGACCGTCAGCGCCGCCTCCGCTCCGGCCGGCAAGGGCAGTGCCTCCGGCGCCGGCAACCAGCTCCAGTTCGACCCCGGCACCGACTTCGACCGTCTCGCCGTCGGCGAAAGCGAGGTCGTGGTCGTCGACTATACGGTCGAGGACGAGCATGGCGCTTCCGCCTCCTCGACGGTCACGATCACGGTCACCGGCGCCAATGACGGCCCGGTCGCCAATGCCGATGCTCGGACGACGAGCGAGAATTCGGCCGTCGTCATCGACGTTCTCGCCAACGATGTCGACGTCGACAACGGCGCCGTCCTCACCGTCACCGCCGCCTCCGGGCCGGCGGGGCGGGGCAGCGTGACGATCGTCGAGAACGAGGTGCGGTTCGATCCGGGCGGCGATTTCGACCATCTCGCCGGCGGCGAGAGCGAAGAGGTCGTGCTGAGCTACACGGTCGTGGACGAACATGGCGCGTCTTCCGAGTCGACCGTAACGGTCACCGTCCAGGGCCGCGACCAGGGCGCGGTCAATACCGGGACCGAGGACGGCGAGACCCTGACCGGAACGCCGGGCGACGACACGATCGACGCGCTCGGCGGCGACGATACGGTTTTCGGCCTCGCCGGCGACGACCTTCTGCTCGGCGGCAGCGGCTCCGACTTCCTGAGCGGCGAGGAGGACAATGACGTCGCCGACGGCGGCGACGGCGACGATTTCCTGGCGGGCGGCGACGGCAACGACCAGCTGCTCGGCCAGACCGGCAGCGACACCGTCGCGGGCGAGGCCGGCGACGACCAGCTGTCGGGCGGCGCGGGCGTCGACTCGCTGATGGGCGGGGCCGGCGAGGACGTGGTCGAAGGCGGCGCCGACGACGATTTCCTGTTCGGCGAGGAGGGTAATGACCAGCTGTCCGGCGAGTCGGGCAACGACCTCCTTTTCGGCGATGCCGGCAATGACGATCTCTCGGGCGGAGACGGGAATGACAGCCTCGATGGAAGCGACGGCGACGACACGCTCCAGGGCGGTGGCGGCGATGATTTCCTGTCGGGCGGAGGCGGCACCAACGTCCTGAACGGCGGCGGCGGCCACGACCAGATCCACGCCAACGCCACCGATGGCGGCCAGACGATCGACGGCGGCGAGGGCAACGACTCGATCCGACTCTCCTCCCGCTCCTCGGCGAGCACGATCGCGACCGGCCTCGGCAGGGATTCGATCGAGCTGGTCCAGGCCGATGTCGGCTCGGCGGCGGTAACCGTCTCCGACTTCACCCCCGGCGCGGGCGGCGACATCCTCCGGCTCGCCGGCGACGACGGCTCGATCCTGAGCCTGCTTTCGGGCTGGGACGGAAGCTCCAACCCGTTCGCTTCGGGCTTCCTGAGGCTCGAGCAGAGCGGCGCCGACACCCTGCTCCAGTGGGACCGGGACGGTGCCGGCGAGGATTCTTCCTGGGAAACGCTCATTGTCTTCGAGAACGCCGATTCCGGCGACTTCACCGACGCCAATTTCGTGCCCAACTACCATCCCGACGGCTCCGAGCCGGCGGGCCAGACGATCACCGGCACCGAGGAGGGCGAGAGCCTCACGGGAACGTTCGGCGCCGACACGATCCACGGGCTCGGCGGGGACGACGTCATCTCCGGCCTGGTGGGGGCGGACGTCATCACCGGCGGCGACGGCCTCGACTTCCTCTACGGCGACGCCGGCGCCGATCAGATCGACGGCGGCAATGACGACGATTATCTGTCCGGCGCGGACGGCAACGATCAGCTGCTGGGCCAGGCGGGCAACGACATCCTGGTCGGCGAGGCCGGCGACGACGATCTGTCCGGAGGCGACGGCAATGACAGCCTTGAGGGCGCCGACGGCAACGACACGCTGGCGGGCGGCGCCGGCGAGGATTTCCTGGCCGGCGGACTCGGCGCCAACGTCCTGAACGGCGGCCTCGGCCACGACCGGATCGCCGCCGACGCCAGCGACGGAGCGCAGACCATCGACGGCGGCGACGGCAACGACACGATCCGCCTCTCCTCCCGGTCTTCGGCAAGCACGATCGCGACCGGCGCGGGCAGCGACTCGATCGAGCTCGTCCTCGCGAACCTCGGGGCGGCGGCGGTCGTCGTCAGCGACTTCACGGCCGGCGCCGGCGGCGACGTCTTCCGGCTGGCGGGCGACGAGGGCTCGATCCTGAGCCTGCTGTCCGGCTGGGACGGCAGCTCCAATCCGTTCGGAGCGGGCTTCCTTCGCCTTCAGCAAAGCGGCGCCGACACCTTGCTGCAATGGGATCGGGACGGAGCCTCCGAGGAATCGGACTGGGAGACGGTCGTGGTCTTCCAGAACACCGCTCCCGGCGCCTTCACCGACGCCAATTTCGTCCCCGGCTATCATCCCGGCGGCACCCCTCCGGGGGGCCGGACGATCACCGGCACCGAGGAGGGCGAGACTCTGAACGGCACCATCGGCGACGACACGATCAACGCGCTCGGCGGCGACGACGTCGTCTCCGGGCGGATCGGGGCCGACACGATCGACGGCGGCGACGGCCTGGACTTCCTGAACGGCGATGCCGGCGACGACGTCATCACCGGCGGCAACGGCGACGATTATGCCTGGGGCGGCGACGGCGGCGACCAATTGGCGGGCGCGGCCGGCGACGACATCCTGTTCGGCGAGAATGGCGACGACTCGCTGACCGGCGGCGACGGCGGCGACAGCCTCGACGGCGCTGACGGGGACGACACCCTCGCCGGCGGCCTCGGCACGGATTTCCTGGCCGGCGGCGCGGGCTCCGACGTGATGACCGGCGGCGGCGACAGCGACATTTTCGACCTTCAGTCCGCCTCGCACGGACCGGACGAGATTACCGACTTCGCCTCGGGAGCCGACAAGATCCGGGTCTGGGAGAGCGGCTTCGGCGGCGGACTGGAATCCGGCGGCCGCGTCTCGCTGGTCTCCGGCTCCGCCCCTGCCGCTTCGGAGGCGAACGGACAGTTCCTCTACGACACCGACGACGGCTCGCTCTATTGGGACGCGGACGGAACCGGGAGCGGCGAGGCGGTGCTGGTCGCGACGCTCACCAGCGTTCCGGCGCTCGATGCTTCGGACTTCTTCGTGATCTGATCGACGCCGCCGTTCGCCCGTTCATTGCGGTTACGTCGTCATTGCGAGCGAAGCGAAGCAACCCGGTGCCGAGGCCGGGCGAGGCGCCGTAGCTGGATTGCTTCGCCGCTGTGCTCCTCGCAATGACGGTCGAGCCGCGCGGATCGAACCGACGGCGCGCCGGCCGCCGCCGGCCTCGTCAACGGACGCCGATCCCGTTAGTCTGGCGCGATGACCGACGCCGCCAGCCTCCTCGCCGATCCGGACTGGATCCCGCACACGTTCGACCACCCTGGCGAGCGGCTGGATTTCGTCCGGCTTGCCGCCGCCGAACGGGATTCCCTTCCGTTTCTCGCCGAAGAATATGTCGGCCGCGGCTTCGCCCATCAGATCCTGCCCTACCGGGAGGTCCTGGCGGCGGCGCCGGCCGAGGACGCGCTGCCCGTCCACTTCATCTTTCATTCGGGCTTCTGCTGCTCGACGCTTCTCGCGTCCGCACTGGCCGCGGGCGGCGGCCTCTCGGTCCTGCGCGAGCCGGACATATTGATGAACGTCGCCCAGCGGATCCTGCGCGACCCGGGCGCCGCCAACGTCCAGCGGCTGGAAGTCGCGTTGCGGTTCCTCGCCCGCCCCTCCCGGCCCGGCGACAGCGCCGCCGTGATCAAGCCCTCCAATTTCGCGAACAACCTGACGGAAAAGCTGCTGCAGTCGCGCCCCGGCTCCCGGGCGGTGCTGATCCATTCCGACCTCGGCGCATTCCTTCGGGCGGTGGCCAAGAAGGGCATGTGGGGCCGCATCTGGTGCCGCAAGCTCTACCTGCAGCTGACCGGCTGGACCGACCTGCGGCTCGGCTTCGGGGAGGCCGAACGATTCATCCTGAGCGATCTTCAGGTCGCGGCGCTTTGCTGGATCCTCCAGGCCCGTCATTTCCGCCACCTCGCGGCCCGGTACGGGAAGGAGCGGCTGCTCCTGCTCCACAGCGACGATCTCCTGGCCGACCCCGCGGGCGCGCTCCGGCTCGTCTCGGGGCTGTTCCAGCTGAACTGGGACGACGCCGCGGTTGCCGCCATCGCCACGGGGGAGGTTTTCGGAACGCACAGCAAATCGGCGGAGCGCTTCGGCCCGGAACAGCGCGCCGACGAGCACGAACGCACGCTGGAGGCGCACCGCGAGGAAATCGAGATGGTGTCCCAATGGGCGCACAAGGTGGCCGAAACCTTCGCCATTCCGCTGGACCTGAAGGATCTCGACGCCCGCCCGGACTCCGGCCGGGCTTAATCCGCGAGAAAAAGAACTCGCCCGGCAAGTCCCCCCTCCATACTGGACAGTTGAATCGCGCTGAGTCACTCTGGCCGCCCAGGCAGCGTCGAAGGGACGAGTCGTTTCGCGGAAACGTCGGAGACGGGCACGCCGAATCCACTCTTTCGGTCCATTCGATTCTGTACAGCAGGATTAGATCGGGAGCGGCCACGCCTGCATCATTGCGAATCGACTAGCATTGCTCGCGGGAAATGAAGGTGTCGCTGCGCCTGGTCGTCGAAGGGCGAGGAATTCAACGTGGGGACCCATAAAGGCACCAGCGGCAAGAAGGCGAGCGACCGCGGTTACGGCTTCGACAACGCTTATTATTCGGGACCGGTCGAGGACTATAAGCTCGCTGACGGCGCCGGCTACCTGCACGCCCTGCATTCAGCCGGCACCCGGACGGACGGCACAAGCCGGTCGAAGCCCGATCCGGACGGGACCGAGAAGCGGGTTCCGGCCGATGCGGGGCCATCGCCGGTTACCGAACCGGAGGTCCAGGACAGATCCGGCCCTTCGGCCTCCGGCGCCGATCGCGGCGATTCCGGCACGCTGGAGCTATACAGCACCCTCTCCAACCAAGCCCCGACCGCCAAGCCCGATGCGGTCAGGGCGGGGGAGAATGAAGCCGTCCTGGTCGACGTCCTCGGCAACGATTACGACCCCGACGAAGGCGCCGTCCTCACCGTCATCGCCGCCTCCGCGCCGTTCGGCCAGGGCGATGTTTCCCTCGTCAAGAACCAGGTCCAGTTCGACCCGAACACCTATTTCGACAGCCTCGTCGAGGGCGAGAGCGTCGACGTGCCGATCGCCTACGAGATCACGGACGAGCATGGCGCGACGGGGCGTTCGACCCTCACCGTGACCGTGGTCGGGGTTAACGACGCACCCGTCGCCAATCCCGACTGGGAAATGACGAGCGAGAGCTCGGCCGTCATCGTCGACGTCCTCGCCAACGACTACGATCCCGACAGCAAGGCGGTTCTCACCCTTGTCGCCGCCTCCGGCCCGCGCGGCCAGGGCAAGGTCGCGATCGTGGAGAACAGGCTCCTGTTCGATCCGGGGTCCGATTTCGACCATCTCGGGGACGGCGAGAGCGCGGCCGTGATCCTCGAATATACGATAGAGGACGAATATGGAGCCCGGTCCTCCGCGACCCTGATCGTCGAGGTGCAGGGCCGCGGCCAGATCGACCCCAGGCCCCCGACGGACGAGGGCGAATTGCTGATCGGAACGCCGGACGGCGACTCGATCGACGCGCTCGGCGGCGACGACGCCGTCTACGGGATCGCCGGAGACGATCTCATCCTGGGCGGGGATGGCAACGATTTCCTCAGCGGCGGCGACGACAATGACGTGATCGACGGCGGCGCTCACGACGACATGATGGCCGGCGACGACGGCCATGACCAGCTGTTCGGCCGCGACGGCAACGACAGCCTGTTCGGCGACACTGGCGACGATCGGCTGCTCGGCCATGCCGGCGACGACGGCCTCGACGGCGGCGGCGGCGACGACAAGCTTTCCGGCGGCGAAGGCGACGACAGCCTGGCCGATTTCGCCGGGATCAACAGCCTTTCCGGCGGCATCGGCCACGACCGGATCACGGCCGGCTCCGCCGACGGCGCCCAGCGCATCGACGGCGGCGACGGCGACGACTCGATCCGCCACTATTACCGCCATCATTCGAGCGTGATCGCGACCGGCGCAGGCAGGGATTCGATCGAGCTCCTCCATGCCGACTCGGGCAAGTCGGCGATCGTCGTCACCGACTTCAAGCCGGGCGCCGAAGGCGACACGTTCCGGCTGGGCGGCGAGGAGGGGTCGCTGCTGAGCCTGCTGTCGGGGTGGGACGGAAGCTCCAACCCGTTCGGCGCCGGCTTCCTTCGCCTTCAGCAGGAAGGCGCTCACACCTTGCTCCTGTGGGACCGTGACGGGCAGGCGAAGGACTGGGAGTGGGAGACCCTCGTCATCTTCGAGAACGCCGATGCCGGCGCCTTCACCGACGCCAATTTCCTGCCCGCCTACCATCCCGACGGCTCCGCCCCGGCGGGCGGCAAGATCGTCGGCACCAAGGAAGACGACGCTTTGGCCGGCACGATCGGCGACGACCTGATCTACGCGCTCGGCGGCAACGATCTCGTCGACGGCGGCCCCGGCGCCGACGGGATCAGCGGCGACGAAGGCAGCGACATGCTTAGCGGCGGAGCCGACAACGACGTCGTCGACGGCGGCGATCACGACGACGCTCTGTCGGGCGGCGACGGCGACGACCGTCTGTTCGGCCAGGCCGACAATGATCATCTCTCCGGCGAGACCGGCAATGACGAGCTGTCGGGCGGCAAGGGCAATGACAGCCTCGAGGGCGGCGAGGGCGACGACACGCTGCTGGGCGACGACGGCGACGATTTCCTGTCCGACTTCGCCGGGAGCAACGCCTTTTCCGGAGGCACCGGCCAGGATCACATCTTCGCCGGCGCCGTCGACGGCGCTCAGCGGATCGACGGCGGCGACGGCGACGACACGATCCGCCATTATTCCCGCTATAATGCCAGCGAGATCGCGACCGGAGGCGGCCGCGATTCGATCGAGCTTCTCTACGCGAACCTCGGCAAGGCGGCGATCGTCGTCACCGACTTCACGCCCGGCGCCGATGGCGACATTCTCCGCCTCGCGGGCGACGAGGGATCGCTGCTGAGCCTGCTCTCGGGCTGGGACGGCGGCTCCAACCCGTTCCGCTCCGGCTTCCTCCGGCTTCAGCAGGAGGGCTCCGACACCCTGCTCCTGTGGGACCGCGACGGCGAGGGCAAGGATTCGGACTGGGAGACTCTGATCGTCTTCGCGAATAGCGACGCCCGCGCCTTCACCGACGCCAATTTCCTCCCCGGCTACCATCCCGACGGCTCCGTCCCGCTGGGCCGGTCGATCAAGGGCACGGACGAGGGCGAAAGCCTGGCCGGAACCTTCGGCGACGACACGATCGACGCGCTCGGCGGCGACGACGTCGTCTCCGGCCTGGTCGGCGCCGACGTCATCGACGGCGGCGACGGCCTCGACTTCCTGTACGGCCACTCCGGCGGCGATTCCCTGAGGGGCGGCAATGACGACGACTATCTGTCGGGCGGGGAAGGCGGCGACCAGCTGGCGGGCGATTCCGGCAACGACATCCTGTTCGGCGAGGCCGGCGACGACAAGATGTCCGGCGGCGAGGGCGACGACAGTCTCGACGGCGGCGACGGCGACGATTCGCTCTCCGGCGGCGGCGGCGGGGACTTCCTGTCCGGCGGCCTCGGCCTCAACAGCCTGAAGGGCGGCCTGGGCAACGACACGATCGTCGCCGATTCGACCGACGGCGCCCAGTGGATCGACGGCGGCGACGGCAGCGACTCGATCCGGCTCTCCTACCGCTCCTCGGCGAGCACGATCACGACCGGCCTCGGCCGGGACTCGATCGATCTCGTCCGCGCCGATATCGGCAGGGCGGCAATCGTCGTCACCGATTTCACGCCCGGCGCCGAGGGCGACATGGTCCGCCTCTCGGGAGAGGAGGGGGCGCTGCTGAGCCTGCTCTCGGGCTGGGACGGAAGCTCCAACCCGTTCGCCACCGGCTTCCTTCGCCTTCAGCAGGAGGGAGCCCACACCTTGCTCCAGTGGGACCGCGACGGCGAGGCCAAGGACTGGGACTGGGAGACCCTGATAATCTTCGAATATGCCGACGCCGGCAAGTTCACCGACGCCAATTTCCTGCCCGGCTACCATCCGGGCGGCTTCGTTGCGCGCGGCCAGAAGATCGTCGGCACCGGCGAGGGCGAGACGCTCAAGGGCACGCTCGGCGGCGACTCGATCTACGCGCTCGGCGGCGACGACGTCGTCTTCGGCCGGATCGGCGACGACCTCGTCGACGGCGGCGACGGCCTCGACTTCCTGTACGGCGATTCCGGGGCCGACCTCCTCGAGGGCGGCAACGGCGACGATTACCTCTGGGCAGGCAATGGCGGCGACCATTTGTCGGGCGATTCAGGGAACGACATCCTGTTCGGCGAGAATGGCGACGACTCGCTGGCCGGCGGGGACGGCGGCGACAGCCTCGACGGCGCTCAGGGCGACGACACGCTCGCCGGAGGCACCGGCCGCGATTTCCTGGCCGGCGGAGCGGGCTTCGACGTCATGACCGGCGGCGCCGACGGCGACATATTCGACTTCGAGGCGGCCTCGCACGGGCCGGACGAGATCACCGACTTCGCCGGCGGATCCGACCGCATCCGGATCTGGGAGAGCGGCTTCGGCGGCGGCCTGGTCGGCGGCGGCCCGGTTTCGCTGGTTTCGGGGCCGAGCCCCGCCGCCACCCAGGCGCGCGGCCAGTTCCTCTACGACACCGACGACGGCTCCCTCTATTGGGACTCGGACGGGACCGGAAGCGGAGCGGCGGTGCTGGTGGCGACCTTCACCAGCGTGCCGTCGCTGCAGGCGTCCGACTTCTTCGTGATCTAAAGCCTCGGCGCCCGATCAGACCGCGCGCTCGACCAGCAGCTTCTTGGTCTCGGCGATCGCCTTGGCCGGGTTGAGGCCCTTGGGGCAGACGTTGGCGCAGTTCATGATGGTATGGCAGCGGTAGAGGCGGAACGGGTCCTCCAGCTCGTCGAGCCGCTCGCCCATCATCTCGTCGCGGCTGTCGGCGAGCCAGCGATAGGCCTGGAGCAGGATGGCGGGGCCGAGGAAGCGGTCCGAATTCCACCAATAGCTGGGGCAGGAGGAGGAGCAGCAGGCGCACAGGATGCACTCGTAGAGGCCGTCCAGCCTGGCGCGGTCCTCCGGCGACTGAAGCCTTTCCTTGCCCGACGGGTCGGGCGTCTTCGTCTGCAGCCACGGCTCGATGGCGGCATATTGCGCGAAGAAATGGGTGAAGTCGGGGACCAGATCCTTGATCACTTCCATGTGCGGCAGCGGCGTGATCCTGATCTCGCCCTTGTAATCCTCGATCGCGGTGGTGCAGGCGAGGCCGTTGCGGCCGTTCATGTTCATCGAGCAGGATCCGCAAATCCCCTCGCGGCACGAGCGGCGGAAGGTCAGCGTCGGATCGATGTCGTTCTTGATCCTGAGCAAAGCGTCGAGCACCATAGGACCCGTAGCGTCGAGGTTGAGCTCGTACGTGTCGTAGCGCGGATTCTCTCCCGCGTCGGGATCGTAGCGGTAGATCCTGAACTTCCGGATCCGCCCCGGCCCCGCGGGGTCGGTAAACGAACGCCCCTTGCCCTTGATGACGCTGTTCTTCGGAAGGGTGAACTCGGCCATTCTCAATCCTTTGCTGGCGCGGCGATAGCGATTAGCGAAGGCCGGCTCAACCACCCCCGTCGTCCCCGACCCGTCATTGCGAGGAGCGAAGCGACGAAGCAATCCAGCGCGGCGCCCGCGACGAACGCAGCGCTGGATTGCTTCGCTGCGCTCGCAATGACGGGGGTGGTCACCAGACGATGCTCTCGTAGAGATCGTCCCATTGCGGGTTCATCGCCTCGATCAGGGCCAGCTTTCGCTTTCGAGACCCGCCCTTCAGCTGCTTCTCGCGAGCGATCGCCGGCAGCATTTCGCCGTGCAGCTCGTACCAAACCAGAAGCTTGCAATCGTAGCGGGCGGTGAAGCCGGTCGTGCCATTCTTATGCTGCCAGATCCGCTTGGCTAGATCGGAGGTGACCCCCGGTATAGATGGTGCCGTTGCGTTGGCTGGCCATGATGTAGACCGCAGGCTGCTTCATCCGCCCAGCCTGCACCGCGGCACCGTTCCTCGCAATACGATGAAATCAGCGGCTCAGCCCCCGTCATTGCGAGGAGCGAAGCGACGAAGCAATCCAGCGCGGCGCCCGCGACGAACGCAGCGCTGGATTGCTTCGCTGCGCTCGCAATGACGTAGGGGGACACTCCCTCCCGGGAAGCTAGGACAGCCCGTGCCGCCTCAGGCTCTCCGCCAGGATCGTCTCGATCAGCTGCTCCTGGCTGAGCCCGGCCAGCGCCGCCGAGCGGCCGTAGACCTTCTGGGACCAGAGGTTGGCGTTGAGATTGACCTCGAGGAACTGGACCTTGCCGCCCTCGCGGTCGAAGCGGAATTCGTAGCGGCCGTAATCGAAGGGACGGAATTCCTCGGCGATCCGCCGGGTGTAGTCGGCGATGACGGGCATCCATTCCTCGTCGTCGAACTCGACCAGCTGGTATTTCTGGCTCCGGTCGACGAGATCGCGCTTCTCGTAATAGGTGCGCAGGTGCGAGGGATCGGCCTGCTCGAACAGCATCATCGGCATGATCACCGGCTCGCCGTCCACCGTGATCACCGGCACCTCGACGTCGCTGCCGTTGAGGAAGGGCTCGACGATGGCGTCATGGCCTTCGGAATGGATGCTCGCGATGGCCGCCTCGACGCCCGCCCAGTCGTAGGCGTCCTGCACCCCCCAGCTGGCCGAGGAGGCGTTGGGCTTGATCACCATCCGCTCCCCATCGGGGCAGCGCGAGCGCTCGACCGGCGCGCCGCGGCGGTAGATCGCCCAGGGCGCGGTCGGGATTCCACGCGCCGCCACCGCCATCTTGGTCAGATGCTTGTCGTCGGACATGCCGCGAAGGATCGGGCTGGCGCCGAGGAAGGGGATGGAGTGCCGGGTGCACAGCAGGGGCAGCATCATCTCGGAGTTGAGGAAGCCGCCGCGATTGAGCAGGGGGAAGACGAAGTGGATGTCGGGCCGGTCGAACAAAGCCTCGTACCGGTTGGCCAGCTCGAGGTTGAGCCCGAGCGCCTTCAGAATCTCCCGCACCTCGACATGGTACAAAGCGTGGTTGCCGTCCTCCGGGTGAAGCCCGCCCTGCCATAAAGCGTGCTTGGCGATGAACATTATGCGCAGCCGCTCTTTGGCTTCGGGCGGGATGGTGAGCGGACGGATGTTTGACACGCGTAACTTCGCCTTTCAGGGAGGGGCGCGGCGGACATAGGGCCGCCACAGCCGAAGGCCAAGAGCGTAACCTTTGTGACCGAGCCCAACCCAGCTTCAAGCGCGGCCACCCGGCTGATGACGACGGGCGGCGACGCCCGGATCGTCCTTCGCCCGGAGACCGGCCTCAACCGCTACCATTCGGCGCCGCGGCCGAGCGGAGTGCTCGCTTACGCTTCCTCCACCGCCAACGACATCTCCGCGGAGGCCTTCGCCCATGTCGAGGCGCTTCTGGAGGAGACGGGCGAGGCGCTTTCCGGCGCCGATTATGCCGTCCGCCTCGAAGCCCTTCGCGCCCGGATCCGGAGTGCTTATTCGCTCGCGGACGAGGTCGACATCGTCTTCGCCCCCTCCGGCACCGATCTCGAATATGTCGCCCTGGCCTGCGCCGCCGGGCGCGGGCGCGGCGGCACCCACAATATCCTGCTCGGCGCCGACGAGGTCGGCAGCGGCTGCATCCACTCCGCCTTCGGCCGGTATTTCGCGCGCGAGACGGCGCTCGGATTTCCCACCGTCCCCGGCGAGCCCGTCCCGGGCGTCGGCGAGATGCATGTCGAGATGATCGACGTGCCGGTCCGCGACGGCCACGGCCGCGCCCGCCCCTCCGCCGAGATTGCCGCCAGGATGGACGGCGCGGTGAAGGGCGCCGGGGCGGAGGGGCGGCACGTCCTCGTCCACGCCGTCCACGGCTCGAAGACCGGCCTCATCCTGCCCGACCTCAGCGATCTCGATCGACTCGCCGAGACGCATGGCGACGCCGTCACCTTCGTCGTCGACGCCTGCCAGGCCCGGATCACCAGTCCCGCCATCGCCGATTATCTCCAACGGGGCGCGATCGTCTTCGTCACCGGCTCCAAGTTCATGGGCGGCCCGCCGTTCAGCGGCTTCGCCCTCGTCCCGCGCCGCTTCCGCCGTGAGGCGAGCCGGCTCGCCCACGGTCTTGCGACGATCTTCCGCCGCGGCGAATGGCCGGCGGGGTGGCCCGGCGCCGAGTCGCTCGAGGACAGCGCGAATCCCGGCCTGCTGCTTCGGCTCGAAGCCTCGATCTTCGAGCTCGAACGCTTCCAGCGCCTCCCCGGCGGGGTGGTGACCCGCGTCATATTGAGCTTCCATCAGGCGGTTCGCGACGAGATCATAGACTCGACCCCCGCCCACCGTGTCGCCCCCTATCCACCGGGCGAGAAGGAGACGGCCGACACCCACCCGATCGAGATGCGCACCCTCTCCACGCTCGACCTGAGCGAGCTGGCCGGCGGCGGCGCGACGTTCGAGGATTCGACCCGCTGGCACCAGGCCATGCTCGCCCACTCGGTCCGTCTCGGCCAGCCGGTCAAATGCGTGAAGCTGGCCGACGGCGGATGGGGCGCCACCCTGCGCATCGGCCTCTCCATGCCGATGGTGGTCGAACGGGCGGCGCTGGGGGACGAGGCGCTGCGGCTCGCCTTCGCCAGCGACATGGCCCGGATACGCGAGGCCCTGGAGGCGGTCGCGACCTGACGGCCTAGACGTCCACGAACCCCTCGTCCCAGCTCCGCCCCGGATCGTGCGACCTCAGGTCGACTCCGAAATCCACGGCCGCCTTGCAGGCGAGGAGCACGCTCACCCAGCCGGCATGATTCCCGACCGGATCGGGCGCCCCTTCCTCGCGCAGCCTGAGGTCGCAGCCGCCTCTCCCGTCCGGCGACAGGTCGAGCGTGACGGTCGAGCCTCCGAAATAGCGGAAGGCCAGAAGCTCCGGCGGCCGCGCCTCGACGATCTCCACCCGCAGCGCCTCGCCGTTGAGGAAGGACAGCTCGAACCCTCCCTCGTCGCCTCTCGACGTTTCCGCCCAGAAAAGCTGGCGCCCCGCGTCGGTCGTCCAGGCCTGCCACACTGCCTCGGGCGAAGCGGCGAAATGGACCCGCCAGTCGATCGCCGGCCCGCTCAACGCAGCGGACTGCAGAAACGGTCGCGCTGCTCCGGAGCCGCGCGGAGCCTGGTGTCGAGATAATAGCCGACCATGGACTCGACTCGCCGCTCCCCCGCCGGGATGAACGCCGCGGCGTCCCGCTTCCAGCCGGCGACGCAGGCCTCCTTCGACCGGCTCGACGCCGCGCAGTCGAGAAGATTGTTGAAGGCGGCGCGCCACTCTCCGAAACGCTCGCGGCTCATCGGCTCGCCATGGCCGGGGATCAGGGTCGTGAACGGCGTGGCGGCGAGCCGGTCCAGAGCCTTGCGCCAGCCTTCGGGGCAGCCCGTGTCGAAGAACGGCACCAGCCCCACCACCAGGTCGCCCGCGATCAGCAGCCTGGCCCGCTCGTCATAGACCCAGACATCGGCTTCCGTCGCCGCGAACGGCGCGAGGTTCACGGTGAGCCTCCGCCCGGCGATCCGGACCTTGCCGGAGCGGGTCACCGGCCGCGTCGCCCGAAGCGCCGCCACATCCTCCATCGCCGCGAAGTCGCGCTTTATCTCCGCCTCCAGCTCCGCGCCGGCCTGTCCGGAGGCGAGGAACTCCTCGGCCGACTTGCGGCTCTGCGGAAAGAACCCGGTCAGCGCCCCTTCGACCGCGTTGCTCCCATAGACCGGCGCCTTCGGATAGGCGGCGCGGATTTCGGCATTGCCGCCGGTATGATCGAGGTGCCAGTGGGTGTTGACGATCGCCGCGACGGGCTTCCCCCGCGACCGCGCATAAGCCAGCAATTTCTCCTGATGCGCCGGATGCCGCCCGGTATCGATGAGGATCAGCCCTTCGGGCGCGTCGAGGAAGACGCTGTTCCCGTCCGGCCCGCGGCCCGGCTCGAACGTGCCGGGGACGAGGTGCCAGTCCGGCGAGGGCGCCGCGCCTGCAACGGCGAGCGCGAGCAGTGGGAGAAGCCGCCGCATGGGCGCTTTGTGCAGCGCCGTCGCGCCCGCGGCAATGGCCGGGCGCCAATCCCGCAACTTCCGGCAAGCCCGCCACCCCCGTCATTCCGGCGAAGGCCGGAACCCATGAACAGGGACGGCCGAAACGTCCTGCCGCGGTGTTCATAGGGCGCGGATCAGGTCCGGGATGACCCTCCAGCGCCTCAGTAAACCCGCGCCTTGGGCTGGATATACTGGATCTCGTCGGTCAGCGTATATTCGTGGACCGGCCGGTAATCGAGCCGCACCCCGCCGCCAGAGCCGCCCCAGCCGTCGAACCAGCTCACCGTGTGCTTCATCCAGTTGGCGTCGTCGCGCTGCGGATAATCCTCGTGCATGTGGGCGCCGCGGCTTTCCTTGCGGTTGGCGGCCGAATGCATCGTCACCACCGCCTGGGCGATGAGGTTGTCGAGCTCCAGGGTCTCGACCAGGTCGGTGTTCCAGATGAGGCTCCGGTCGGTGACCCGGACGTCCGCCATCTGCTTGTAGACCTCGTCGATCCGGCTGATGCCCTCCGCCAGAGTCGCCTCGGCCCGGAAGACCGCGCAATCGGCCTGCATCACCCGCTGCATCCGGTTGCGGATCTGCGCGGTCGGGCTTCCCCCCGAAGCGAAGCGGAACCTGTCGAGCCGCCCCAGCGCCATCTCCTCCGAGCCCTTGGGCAAGGGCCGGTGAGCGCTGTTCGGCTTGATGATCTCGCCGACCCGGTGGCCGACCGCGCGCCCGAAGACGACGAGGTCGATCAGGCTGTTCGAGCCCAGCCGGTTCGCGCCGTGCACCGAGACGCAGGCCGCCTCGCCCACCGCGAAAAGCCCCGGCACGACGCTGTCCGGATTGCCGTCGCGAAGGGTCACCACCTCGCCGTGGAAGTTGGTCGGGATTCCGCCCATGTTGTAATGGACCGTCGGAAGCACCGGCAGCGGCTGGCGGGTCAGGTCGACCCCGGCGAACACCTTCCCGGTCTCGGTGATTCCCGGCAGCCGCTCGGCGAGGATCTTCGAATCGATATGGTCGAGGTGGAGGTAGATATGGTCCTTGTCCTTGCCGACTCCGCGCCCTTCCCGGATCTCCATCGCCATCGAGCGTGAGACGACGTCGCGCGAGGCCAGGTCCTTGGCCGAGGGGGCATAGCGCTCCATGAAGCGCTCCCCTTCCGAATTGGTCAGATAGCCGCCCTCGCCCCGCGCCCCTTCGGTGATCAGCACCCCCGCCCCGTAAATGCCGGTCGGGTGGAACTGGACGAACTCCATGTCCTGCAGGGGCAGCCCGGCGCGAAGCACCATCGCATTGCCGTCGCCGGTGCAGGTATGGGCCGAGGTGGCGGTGAAATAGACCCGGCCATAGCCCCCCGTCGCAAGCACGACCGCGTGGCTGGAGAAGCGGTGGATCGACCCGTCCTCGAGGCAGAGCGCGATCACCCCCCGGCACTCGCCGCCCTCCATGACCAGGTCGATGGCGAAATATTCGATGAAGAAGTCGGCGTCATATTTGAGCGACTGCTGGTAGAGCGAATGGAGCATGGCGTGGCCGGTCCGGTCCGCCGCCGCCGCCGTCCGCTGCGCCGGCGGCCCCGCCCCCATATTCTGCATCATGCCCCCGAAGGCGCGCTGGTAGATCTTCCCTTCCGCCGTGCGCGAGAACGGCACCCCCGCATGCTCCAGCTCATAGACCGCCGCCGGAGCCTCCCGGCACAGATATTCGATCGCGTCCTGGTCCCCCAGCCAGTCGGAGCCCTTGACCGTGTCGTACATGTGCCAAGTCCAGTGATCCGGCCCCATGTTCCCGAGCGAAGCCGCGATCCCGCCCTGCGCGGCGACGGTGTGAGAGCGGGTCGGGAACACCTTGGTGATGCACGCCGTCTTCAGCCCCTTGCCGGCCGACCCCATCGTCGCCCGGAGCCCCGACCCGCCGGCGCCGACGACGACGACGTCGTAGCTGTGGTCGACGATCTTGTAGGCGGTGGGCGTGGTGGCCATTGAAATTGCTCTCGGCTGGAAGGCTTTTGCGGCGCTTTTAGGCTTCGAGCGGGCACATGCAAGCTTGAGCGGCGGCGAGGGCGTCGGGCGGAGCGTGGGTTCGGGCCGCCTGGGTGCCTCCCCATTGCCGGAAAGGCTGGAGCCGTGCGACGTCCCCTGACGGCCGAGCGCGATCAACCCGCCTCGGACTTCCTCAAAGCGGTGACCGCCGACGAAGCGCCGCTGGCGGGGAGCGCCTTCGCCGAACCTTCCGGCGACGATTTCATCGACGGCCTCGTCTCGAGGCTCTGGCGGCCTGCGCGGGCGCGAGCGGCCCTGAGCGCGGCCGCTACCGCTCCGGCGCCTCCGGGCTCGGCCGGCAGCAGGATAATCGATCATCCGCACCGTCTCCGCAGACCCGCCCCGCTCCCCGTCTCCGGACGCATTTTCCCGCCCCACCCGGTTGCCCCCTCCGGCCTTGGGGTCTAAGCGGGCGCCACATTGGCGGCGTCCTGCCGCCTGCCTTGCACTGACTGACTTAGAAAGGCTGGAGCAGCCCATATGGCTCGCACGAAAATCGCGCTCATCGGCGCCGGCATGATCGGCGGCACCCTGGCCCACCTCGCGGCGATCCGCGAGATGGGCGATATCGTCCTCGTCGACGTGGCGGAGGGCATTCCGCAGGGCAAGGCGCTCGACCTCGCCCAGGCGGCGCCCGTCGAGGGTTATGACGTCCGGCTCACCGGCACCCAGGATTATGCCGACATCAAGGGCGCCGACGTCTGCATCGTCACCGCGGGAGTGGCCCGCAAGCCGGGCATGAGCCGCGACGACCTGCTCGGCATCAACCTCAAGGTGATGAAGGCGGTCGGCGAGGGAATCAAGGCGCACGCGCCGGACAGCTTCGTCATCTGCGTCACCAACCCGCTCGACGCGATGGTGTGGGCGCTTCGCGAATTTTCCGGCCTTCCGCACCAGCGGGTGGTCGGAATGGCGGGCGTGCTCGACAGCGCCCGCTTCCGGCATTTCCTCGCCGAGGAGTTCAAGGTCTCGGTCGAGGACGTCACCGCCTTCGTGCTCGGCGGCCACGGCGACACGATGGTGCCGGTGCCCGCTTATTCGGCGGTGGCGGGCATCCCCGTGCCCGACCTGATCCGGATGGGCTGGTCGACCCAGGAGCGGATCGACGCCATCGTCCAGCGCACCCGCTCGGGCGGCGGCGAGATCGTCGGCCTGCTCAAGACCGGCTCGGCTTTTTACGCTCCGGCGACGTCGGCGCTGGCGATGGCGGAGAGCTATCTCAAGGACAAGAAGCGCCTCCTTCCGGCCGCCGCCTATCTTCAGGGCCAGTATGGAGTCGACGACCTCTATGTCGGAGTGCCGGTGGTGATCGGCGCCGGCGGGGTCGAGCGGATCGTCGAGATCGAGCTGGACGAGGGCGCCAAGGCCAATTTCCAGGTCTCGGTGGACGCGGTGAAGGAACTGCTCGAGGCTTGCAGGAAGATCGACGGCAGCCTGGGTTAAGCCTCGGGGCCGAAGGGAGAGCGCGATGAAGCGTCTAGGGGTTGGCAGTGCCGCTTTGGCCTTGATCGGGCTCGCGGTCCCCGCGGGGGCGCAGAACGGCGCTACTTGGATCGACGCCCGCGGCCGGATGGTTTCCGTTGCTTTCGCCGGCAGCGGCGAGGCTCCGGCGCCGGCCGACCGGCCCCCGGCGGAGATGGCGGCGCTGTTCAAGCGCCTCTGCCTCGATAGCGGCGGAGGCGAGGAGGGCCTGGCCCAGGCGGCCGCGGCGGCCGGGCTGACCGGAAAACCCTTCGCCGTCCTGAACAGCCGGGTGAACATGAACGAGACCGTCCCGGTCGTCGTCTGGACCGGAGACGGGCTGGCGGCGGCCCGGACCGACGGCTTCCTTGGGGTTGGCGAAGCCCAGTGCAGCGCCACCTTCTACGTCCCCACTCCTCCCGATAAGTCGGCCGTGACGGGCGCACTGTCGGAAGTCCTCGGCGTCCAGCCCTCCAATCTCTCCGCCGCCACGGACAAGAAGGGCAAGCCGAAGAGCAATTACGCGCCGGAATGGACGATGGCCGGGCCGTCGGGGCCCCTGATCGTCACGGCGATGGTGATAAAGGGCATAAATGTGCCGGAGACCCAGGTGCAGCTTTCCGTCCGGGCCTCGAAGAAGCCGGCGAAGCAAGGATGATCGCCGGCGCCCTCCTGCTCGCCCTTGCAGCCCCGCCGGCGCCTTCGCCCGAGCGGGAGATGCTCGACTCGTTCAAGGCCGCCTGCTCGCGCATCGGCAACGATATCGAGCCGACGAAGGCCGACGCCGTCAGCGCGGGATGGACGGCGATGGGGGACGACGGCGACCCCCGCATCGGCCGGCTGGTCAAGCTGGGGCGCGAGGCGACCGAAAGGGACGGCACCTCGACAGGCGCCAACTTTCGCCGAACATTCGGTAATCGCGACATCTTCCTGATCGTCTCGCGCTACGAGGACAAGACCGGCTTCTGGGGCTCCGGCTGCCGCCTCTACGATTTTGAAGCGACGGCCCCGCTCGAAGCCAAGCTTCTCGAACGCTGGATGGGCAAGCCGCCGACCGGGGTCCAGGAACCGGCGCCGGGCCTTTCGAAACGCCTGTGGGAGCCCGCGGGCTGGAGCTACGGCGTCACCGTCGAGGTCAGCCACGTTCCCCAGAACCACCCGCTCGGAAAACAATACGGCCTAAGCGGCAACATCCTCACCGCCCAGGCCATTGGAGGCTTTTGAATGTCGATCCTCGTCAACAGCTCGACCAAGGTCATCACCCAGGGGATGACCGGCGAGACCGGCACCTTCCATACCGAGCAGGCGCTCGCCTACGGGACGAAGATGGTCGCGGGGGTCACCCCGGGCAAAGGCGGCCAGACCCATCTCGGCCTTCCAGTCTACGACACGGTGCGGGAAGCGGTGCGCGAGACGGGGGCCGACGCCAGCGTCGTCTACGTCCCGCCGCCCTTTGCCGCCGATTCGATCCTCGAGGCGATCGACGCCGAGGTACCGCTGATCGTCTGCATCACCGAGGGCATTCCGGTGCTCGACATGGTCCGGGTGAAACGCGCTCTGTCGGGCTCGAAGTCGCGGCTGATCGGGCCGAACTGCCCGGGCGTGCTGACGCCCGGCGAGTGCAAGATCGGGATCATGCCCGGAAGCATCTTCAAGAAGGGCAGCGTGGGCGTGGTCAGCCGCTCGGGGACGCTCACCTACGAAGCCGTGTTCCAGACCTCCAATGCGGGCCTCGGCCAGTCGACGGCCGTCGGCATCGGCGGCGATCCGGTCAACGGCACCAATTTCGTCGACGTGCTCGAGCTGTTCCTCGCCGACCCCGAGACCCAGTCGATCATCATGATCGGGGAAATCGGCGGAGCGGCGGAGGAAGATGCCGCCCAGTTCCTCAGGGACGAGGCGCGGGCCGGCCGCGGCAAGCCCACCGTCGGCTTCATCGCCGGCCGCACCGCCCCTCCCGGGCGCCGAATGGGCCACGCCGGCGCCATCGTCTCCGGCGGCAAGGGCGGCGCCGAGGACAAGATCGAGGCGATGGAGGCGGCTGGAATTACGGTCAGCCCGAGCCCATCTGAGCTTGGATCGACCCTCGCCGCGCTTTTGAAGGGCTAGGCGGGGGGCCACGTCACCCCGGACCTGGTCCGGGGCCCATGAACACCGCGGTTCGGGAACCCGCGCTGCCGTGTTCATGGATCCCGGCCTTCGCGGGGATGGCGGGTATGGATATGCTGGAGGCCGGGCGCGTTTCCCCGGTGCGATTTGGAAGGCAGATTGGACTTGGACAGCATCGGCAGCGAACGCGAGCAGGGACCGAGCTGGGCGCGCGCCAACTGGCCCGTGGCCGAGCTCGACGAGCTCAACGCTGGGCTCGACCCCACGCAAATGACGATCGAGAAGGTCGCGGCCAAGGCGAAGGAAGCGGCGCTCGCGAGCGGCAAATCGACGGCGGACGTCGAGCAGGCCGCCAACGACAGCATCTGCGCGATGATGCTGATCCGGACCTACCGGGTGCGCGGCCACCTCGCCGCCAACCTCGATCCGCTCGGCCTCGCCAAGCGCGAGATGCCCGAGGATCTGACCCCCGAATATCACGGCTTCACCGGCGCCGCGCTCGACCGCCAGGTCTGGCTTGGCGGGGCCCTGGGCCTGAAGCAGGGGACGGTTCGCGAGGTCGTCGAAATCCTCAGGCGCAATTATTGCGGCAATGTCGGCCTCGAATATATGCACATCAACGACGTCGCCGAGCGCCGCTTCCTTCAGGAGCGGATGGAGGGCCGCGACGCCGAGATCCGCTTCACCCCCGAGGGCAAGCAGTCGATCCTCCAGAAGGTGATCGAGGCCGAGCAGTGGGAGAAGTTCCTCGCCCGCAAATATGTCGGCACCAAGCGCTTCGGGCTCGACGGCGGCGAATCTATGGTCCCCGCGCTCGAGGCGGTGATCAAATATGGCGGCCAGTACGGCGTTCGCGAGATCGTCTTCGGAATGGCCCATCGCGGGCGCCTGAACGTCCTCGCCAATGTCATGGCCAAGCCCTACCGGGCGATCTTCAGCGAGTTCGCCGGCGGCTCCGCGAATCCGGAGGACGTCGGCGGCTCGGGCGACGTCAAATATCATCTCGGCACCTCGTCGGACCGCGAGTTCGACGGCATCCAGGTTCATATGTCGCTGGTCCCCAATCCCAGCCATCTCGAAGCGGTCGATCCGGTCGTGCTCGGCAAGGCGCGAGCCCTTCAGGTCGGCCGCGGCGGAAGCAAGGCGGTGGGCGAGGTCCTGCCGGTGCTCCTGCACGGCGACGCGGCCTTCGCCGGCCAGGGCATCGTCGCCGAATGCTTCGCCTTCTCGGGCATTCCGGGCTACGGCACCGGCGGCACGATCCATTATGTGATCAATAACCAGGTGGGTTTCACGACGAGCCCGCAATTCGCCAGATCGTCACCCTATCCGTCTGACATCGCCAAGTCGGTCCAGGCGCCGATCCTGCACGTCAACGGGGACGATCCCGAGGCGGTGACCTTCGCCTGCAAGCTCGCCATCGAATATCGCCAGAAGTTCGCCCGCGACATCGTCATCGACATGTGGTGCTACCGGCGCTTCGGCCATAACGAGGGCGACGAGCCGAGCTTCACCCAGCCGCTCATGTATGCCGAGATCCGCAAGCACCCGCCGGTCTCCGAGCTTTACGGAGCCCGGCTGCGCCAGGAAGGCGTGATCGACTCCGCCTGGGCCGAGGCGCGGGTGAGCGAGTTCACCGCCCTGCTCGAGAACGAGTTCGAGGCCGCCAAATCCTATCTGCCCAACAAGGCCGACTGGTTCGAAGGCCGCTGGTCCGGCCTCGGCCGGCCGGAGACTCCGGAGACCGAGCGCCGCAACGTTTCCACCGCGGTCGAGGAAAATGTCCTGCATGAGGTGGGTGCAATACTGACCACGATCCCGGAGGGCCTCACCGTCCACAAGACGCTGCAGCGGATCATCGACGCGAAGCGCGAGATGTTCGCCGGCGGCCAGGGCTTCGACTGGGCGACCGCCGAAGCGCTCGCTTTCGGGACCCTGCTCAGGGAAGGCTGCGGAGTCCGGCTCTCAGGCCAGGACAGCGCGCGCGGCACGTTCAGCCACCGCCACGCCGCCTGGATCGACCAGACCGACGGCCGCAAATATATCCCCCTGACGACCGTCGAGGGCGCCCGCTTCGAGGTTCGGGATTCGCCGCTCTCCGAGTTCGGGGTGCTCGGCTACGAATATGGCTTCTCGATCGCCGACCCGCGCACCCTGGTGCTTTGGGAAGCGCAGTTCGGCGACTTCGCCAACGGCGCGCAGGTGATCATCGACCAGTTCATCGCCGCCGGCGAGGCCAAGTGGCTCCGCGCCAGCGGCCTCGTCATGCTTCTGCCGCACGGTTACGAAGGGCAGGGGCCGGAGCACAGCTCGGCGCGGCCCGAGCGGTTCCTGCAATTGTGCGGCGAGGACAATATCCAGGTCGCCTATTGCACGACCCCGGCCAATTATTTCCACCTGCTCCGGCGGCAGATGAAGCGCGACTTCAGGAAGCCGCTGATCGTGATGACCCCCAAGTCGCTGCTCAGGCACAAGCAGGCGGTCTCGGCCCTCGGCGACTTCGCGGGCGAGAGCCATTTCAAGCGCATCCTGTCCGACCTCGGCGGGCCCGCCGACGCCGATGTGAAGCGGCTGGTATTGTGCACCGGCAAGGTCGCCTACGAGCTGATGGAGGCGCGCGACAAGGCCGGCGACGCCCACACTTCGATCGTCAGGCTAGAGCAGCTCTATCCCTTCCCGTCCGAGCCGCTGACGACCCGCCTCAGGCGCATGACCGGTCTCGAGGAGGTGGTGTGGGCGCAGGAGGAGCCGCAGAACCAGGGTTACTGGAACTTCCTCGACTGGCGGATCGAGCGCTGCCTCGAGGAATCCGGGGTGAAGCCGCGGCGGGCGCTCTATGCCGGCCGCCCGGCCTCGGCGTCGCCGGCCACCGGCCTCGCCAGGCGCCACGCCGCGGAGCAGGCGGCCTTGATCGCCGACGCGCTCGGCCATAGCACCCACGCGCCGGCGCAGCGCAAGGCCGGATAAAGGAACGACATGGCGACTGAAGTCAAAGTCCCCACCTTGGGGGAATCGATCACCGAGGCGACTCTCGGCCAGTGGCTCAAGATGCCCGGCGACGCGGTCAAGGCCGACGAGCCGGTCGCCAGCCTGGAGACCGACAAGGTCGCGATCGAGGTGCCCTCGCCGGTCGACGGAGTGATGGGCGACCAGCTCGTCGCGGTCGGCGACACCGTCGCGGTCGGCGGGATCATCGCGCGAATCGAGAGCGGCTCGGGAATGCCGGCCGCGGCCCCGTCCGAGCAGGCGGTTCCGGCCGCCGTCCCGGTCAATCCGGAGGGCGCCGGCGAGAATGTCGAGCTTCGCTCCGAGCAGGACGAGGAGGCCGCCGAAGACGATTCTCCGCACCTGACCCTGTCCCCGGCGGTCCGGCGGATCGTGCTCGAGCACCATCTCGATCCGTCGCGGATCAAGGGCACCGGCAAGGACGGCCGGCTGACCAAGGACGACGTGCTCGCGGCCGCCGCCAGGGCCAGGGAGGCCGCGCCTCCGCCGCCGCCGCCCGCCGCCGCCGCTCCTCCGCCTCCGCCCGCGCCGCGCGCCGTCCCGGGCGAGCGACGCGAGGAGAGGGTAAGGATGACGCGCCTCCGGCAGACCATCGCCCGGCGGCTCAAGGAAGCGCAGAATACGGCGGCTTTGCTGACCACCTTCAACGACGTCGACATGACGGCGGTGATGGAGGCGAGGGGCCGCTACAAGGACCTGTTCGAGAAGAAGCACGGCATCCGGCTGGGCTTCATGAGCTTCTTCGTGAAGGCGGCGGTGCTGGCGGCGCGCGACGTGCCGTCGGTCAACGCCTACATAGAAGGCGAGGAAATCGTCTATCATGATTATGTCGACGTCTCGGTCGCGGTCTCCGCCCCGAACGGGCTGGTCGTGCCGGTCATCCGCGACGCCCAGGCGCTGAGCTTCGCCGAGGTCGAGAAGACCATCGCCGACTTCGGCAAGCGGGCCAAGGAAGGCTCGCTGACCATGGCCGACATGGAAGGCGGCACCTTCACCATCTCCAATGGCGGCGTGTTCGGCTCGCTCCTCTCCACCCCGATCATCAACCCGCCCCAGTCGGCGGTGCTCGGAATGCACCGGATCGAGGAAAGGCCGGTGGTCCGCGGCGGGCAGGTGGTGGTGCGGCCGATGATGTACCTGGCCTTGTCCTACGACCATCGGCTGGTCGACGGCCGCGAGGCGGTGACCTTCCTCGTGCGGATGAAGGAAGCTCTGGAAGACCCGACGAGATTGCTCATCGACCTTTGACCCGTTCGGGCTGAGCTTGTCGAAGCCCTCTCCTTCCGCGGAAGGAGGAAGAAAGGAAAGCCCTTCGACAAGCTCAGGGCGAACGGAGTTTTGGAATGACTGACACCAATTTCGACGTGATCGTGATCGGGGCCGGGCCGGGCGGCTATGTCGCCGCCATCCGGGCCGCGCAGCTCGGGCTGAAGACCGCCTGCGTCGAGAGCCGGGAGACGCTCGGCGGGACGTGCCTCAACGTCGGCTGCATTCCCTCCAAGGCCCTGCTCCACGCCTCGGAGCTGTTCGAGGAAGCCGCCCACGGAACGATGGCGAAATGGGGGATCAAGGCGACCGGGGTCGAGCTCGACCTCGACGCGATGCACGCCGGCCGCAAGGAGGCCGTGAAGGGGCTGACCGGGGGCGTCGAGTTCCTGTTCAAGAAGAACAAGGTGACCTGGCTCAAGGGCCACGCCAGGTTCACCGCGCCGGGCGCGATCGACGTCGCCGGCCAGGGATACACCGCGAAGAACATCGTCATCGCCACCGGCTCCTCCGTCACGCCGCTTCCCGGGGTCGAGATCGACCAGGAGCGGATCGTCGATTCCACCGGCGCTCTCGAGCTGGCCAGGGTGCCCGGCCATCTCGTGGTGATCGGCGGCGGGGTCATCGGGCTCGAGCTCGGCTCGGTCTGGCGGCGGCTCGGCGCCAGGGTGACGGTGGTCGAATATCTCGACCAGATTCTGCCCGGAATGGACGCCGAGGTCCGCAAGGAGGCGGCGAAGATCTTCAAGAAGCAGGGCTTCGAGATGCGCACCTCGACCAAGGTCACCAGGGCCGAGAAAACCGGCGAGGGCGTCGTCCTCACCGTCGAGCCGGCCCAGGGCGGCGAAGCTCAGACGATCGAGGCGGACGTCGTCCTCGTCTCGATCGGCCGGCGGCCGAACACCGAGGGACTCAACCTCGAAGCCGCCGGAGTCCAGCTCAACAAGCGCGGCCAGATCGAGGTGGACCACGATTTCCGCACCGGAGTCGAGGGCGTCTATGCGATCGGCGACGTCACTCCGGGCCCGATGCTCGCCCACAAGGCGGAGGACGAGGGGATCGCGGTCGCCGAGATCCTCGCGGGGCAGGTCGGGATCGTCAATCACGAGGTCATCCCGAGCGTCGTCTACACCTTCCCGGAGATCGCCTCGGTGGGCAGGACCGAGGAGGAGCTCAAGGAAGCGGGAATCGAGATCAGGACCGGCAAGTTCCCGATGCTGGGCAACAGCCGCGCCAAGACCAACCGCGAGACGGACGGCTTCGTCAAGGTCGTCGCCGACGCCCGCAGCGACCGGGTGCTCGGGGTCCACATCATCGCCTCCGTCGCGGGCACGATGATCGCCCAGGCCGCCCAGGCGATGGAGTTCGGGGCGACCAGCGAGGACATCGCCTATACCTGCCACGCCCACCCGACCCATTCGGAAGCGGTCAAGGAAGCGGCGATGGCGGTGACGGGCAAGCCGATCCACGTCTGACGGCCGCGCCTGCTTGACTGGCGGACGTGACAGGCGTCTCCTGCGTTCCCGACCCGAAACGATGGAGCTCGGCCGTTGAGACTTGCTTCCGCACCGCTGGCCTGCGCGCTCGCGCTCGCGGGCTGCGGCCCGAAATCGCTGGAGCTGCCCGCCGATCCGGTCGACCGCGCCGCGACCTGCGGAGTCGTCGCCGCCGCCGCCGCGCGCACGGCCGAGACGAACGTGCAGGCGCCGCTGCCGCTCGCGGCGCAGGGCAAGATCTTCCATTATGCTTTGCTCGCCGCGTCCGAGGGCGGGGAGTTCGGGGCGGAGATCGCGAACCGGGTCAACAAGCGCATGCGCGAGCTGGAGGCGGGCATTACCGGCGGCAAATGGCGCGACCTCGTTCCGGCCTGCGACTCGGCCTTCCCGGCGGCGGGCAAGACCGACGTCAAGCTCCCCGCCATCCGTCTCAACGCACAGCTCGCCTGCGAGGAGCTGGCGGATTTCGCCGACGTCGCGCTCGAGGGCGCGGAGAGGGATTACGGCAACGAGCTCGCCGCCTACCGGCGCATGCGTAGCGACCTCAACGACGCCCTCGCGCCGGGCCTTCGCGCCCGGGCCGGAACCGACGCCGAGGCGCAGAGCCGCGAACGCAACCGCGCCCTCGCGACGGCGGCGCAGCTCGGCTCGCCGATTCCGGTCCTCGACGCGTGCATGGGGCGATTCAGGTAACGGGGGAGGGGATGAAGGCTCGGCAGCGGCTCAGGCGATGGCATATCTGGCTGGGCTGGATCGTCGGCCTGCCCTTCCTGGCCTGGACCGTGTCCGGCCTCGTCATGGTGGCTCGGCCGATCGAGACGGTGCGCGGCGAGGGGCTGCTCGCCGAGGCGCCGGCGCTCCCGTCCGGGCTCGCGCCCGTCGTCCCCGCGATCGGCCCGCGGCCGCTCGCCTCGCTTCGGCTGGAGGCGCGCGGCGACGGGGCGAGGTGGCTGCTCAAATATGCCGACGGCGGCACCCGCCTCGCCGACGCCGCCACCGGCCGGCTGCTGCCGCCGCTGGCGGCCGCCGACGCGGCCCGGATCGTTGAGGCGAGCTACAAGGGGGCGGCCCGGATCGCCGCGGTCGATCGCACCTCGGCGGAGGCGCCGCCGCTCGAGCTTCGCCGCAAGGTCGCCGCCTGGCGGGTGACGATGAGCGACGGCACCCGCTTCTACCTCGACGCCGCCACCGGCGAGGTGCTCGCGAGACGGACCCGCTGGTGGCGTTTCTACGACCTGATGTGGGGCATACACATCATGGACCTTGAGACCCGCACCGACGCCCACAACCCGCTTCTCATCGGCTTCGCGTGCGTCTCGCTGGCGACCGTGCTGCTGGCGCTGGCGCTGCTTCCGCTGACCCTGAAGCGCCGCCGCGGCCGGTGACCGGCCCCGCCGCCTTGCTGGGCACGGCCCTGCCCTATCTCGACTGGGCGGGAGTCGCGGTCTTCGCCTTTTCGGGGGCCCTTGTGGCGGCGGCCAAGCGGCTGACCTTGGTCACCTTCATCTTCTTCGCCGTGATCACCGGCATCGGCGGCGGCACGGCGCGGGACCTGCTGATCGGCGCTCCCGTCTTCTGGGTTCACGAAAACGCGATCCTCCTCATCTGCCTGGCGGCGGCACTCGCCGCCTGGTTCTCCCCCGGCACCTTGTGGAAGGGACGGGCGCTGCCGTGGCTCGACGCGGCGGGGATCGCCGCCTACGCCACCTACGGCGCCGCCAAGGGCCTCGCCTTCGGTCTGGCGCCGATTCCAGCCATGGCGATGGGGGTGCTCACCGCCTGCCTCGGCGGGATCGTCCGCGACGTGCTCGCCGGCGAACCGTCCATCCTGATCCGGCCGGAGCTGTACGTCACCGCCGCCGCTTTGTCGGCGGCCTTGATGGTGGGGCTCCTGCTGGCGGACGTTCCGGCCGCGCTCGCCGGCGTGGTCGCGGCCGGCGCCGGCTTCGCCCTGCGGGCGGGAGCGATTCATTTCGGTTGGAAGCTGCCGGCCTACAACCGCGAAGCCCGCCATTCCGGCGAAGGCCGGAATCCGTGAACTCGACCTTTTCGCGAACAATCCCCGGCCACCGTGTTCAGGGATCCGGCCTCCGCCGTGATGACATGAGGGTTGACTTGATTGAACGATCAATCAACAAGGAGCCATGGCCGGCAAGGACACACGCGGGCGGATCGTCGAGTCGGCGATGGAGCTGTTCTGGCTGAAGGGCTACGGCTCGACCTCGATCGCCGACATATTGAGCCGGAGCCAGGTCAACAGCGGCAGCCTCTACCATTTCTTCCCGGGCAAGCAGGACCTGCTCATCGCCGTCCTCGAAGCCTATCGCGAGGGCATCGGCCCGATGCTGCTCGAGCCGGCCTGGGCGGGAGTCGCCGATCCGGTCGAGCGGGTCTTCGCGCTGCTCGGCAAATACCGGTCGCTGATCGTCGAGACGGAATGCGGCTATGGCTGCCCGATCGGAAGCCTGGCGCTGGAGCTTCACGAGGCGGATCCGGCGGTGCGGCGGCTGCTCGCCGAGAATTTCGAAGGGTGGGTTCAAGCGGTCGCCTCGTGCCTGGAAGAGGCGCGGGAGCGATTCCCGCCGGGCACCGATTTGCGGGCGCTGGCGGAGCTCGCGCTCACCGTCATGGAAGGCGGAGTGATGCAGGCGCGGACCCACCGCGACGTCGGCCATTTCGACCGGTCGGTGGCGCAGCTTCGCGCCTATTTCGACATGCTGGTCGTGAAGGAAGAGGAGGCGGCATGAAGAGGATGATCGCGGCCCTGTTGCTCGGGCTGGCGGCGGCGCCGGCGGCGGCGGCGACGAAGGAGCGGGCTCCCGACGGTACCTACCTGCTGGTCAACGAGGCGGTGATCGACGCGGCGCCGGCGGAGGTGTGGGCGGCGGTCTCGACGGCGGACGGGTGGAAGCGCTGGGCGGTGCCGGTCGCCTGGGCTGCGGCCCCCGACATGATCGAGACCAGCTACACGCCCACGGCCGGGCCCGGAGACCCGTCGACGATCCGGCAGCAGGTGCTGCTCCGGGTGCCGGGGCGGCTGATGGTGTTCCGGACGGTGAAGGCCCCGGACCGTTTTCCGGACTTCGATACCTATGCGAAGGTGGTCAGCGCGTTCGAGCTTGAGGCGGCCGGGGACGGGCGGACCAGGATTCGCCTCACCGGGGCCGGCTATGCCGACACCGAGGCGGGGCGACGTCTGCTCGCATTCTTCGAGAAGGGCAATCAGGTCTCGCTCGACGCTTTGAAAGCCCATTTCGCCAAGGCCGGGACTCCGCCCGCGCCACTGCGCGCGGAGCTGGAGCCTTTGCGCTTCCTCCTTGGCCATTGCTGGCGCGGCGAGTTCAGGAACGGCTCGGTCGACGTCCATTGCTTCGAGAGCGTCTATGGCGGCCAGCATGTGCGCGACCGGCACGAGGTGACGGGATCCGGGGCGCCCTATCGGGGGGAGACCCTGTACAGCTGGGACGGCGCGGCGAAACGGGTCGCCTACACCTATTGGAACTCGTCGGGCGGAGTCAGCCGGGGGACGATGACGGCCGGGGCCGAAGCCCTCGACTTCGGCAACGAGACCTATACCGGCGCGGACGGGCGCAGGATGACGATTTCGACCAAGTGGCGGAAGGTCGGCGCCGACGCCTACGAGACGGTCAGCACTTCCGCTGCCGATCCCACCGGCAGCCGGGTCGTTCGGTATAAGCGGGTGGACTGAGAATGAGTCTTCCCCCCGCACTTGCGGGGAGGAATCAAATGAAATCGGCGACGCGGTGCGGCCGCGGCTCTTCGGGCGGGTTCGCCGGCCTCGCCAGCGCCCGCTGCCACAGCCCGACATCGTGCCAGCCGCCCAGCTTCCAGCCGACCTGCCGGTAGATGCCGGCGGGCGCGAAGCCGAGCCGTTCGTGGAGTCGGACGCTGGCCGCGTTGGGCAGGGTGATGGCGGCGATCGCCTGGGTGAAGCCCTGCGCCTCGAGGGTGGCGAGCAAGGGTTCGTAGAGCTGCCGCCCGAGCCCTCTCCCGCCCGCTTCGGCGCGGAGGTAGACGCTGGTCTCGACGGTGAAGCGGTAAGCAGGGCGGTCACGGAAGCGCGCCGCGTAGGCGTAGCCGAGCAGGGTTCCGTCCCCGGCCTCGCCGGCGAGCCATGGGTAGAACGTGCCACCAGCCTCGATCCGCGCCCGCATCGCCTCCGCCCCCGGCGGTTCCGTCTCGAACGAGACCGCGCTCGCCCTGACGAAGGGGGCGTAGATGTCGGCGATGGCCGCGGCGTCGTCGGGCGTCGCGGCCCTCAGCTTCATGCGCCGAGCAGGCGCCAGAGCCAGCCGGTCAGTCCGGAGGCCAGAGGCGTCCGGGCGCGTGCCGAATGGCCGGCGCACTCGAGGCAGCGGGCCTGGATCGCGGCGCCCGAAACCAGCCGCTCCGCCTCGCTCATGGCCGCGAGCATCCTGAGCCGCGGCTTGGCGGCGAGCCGGCTGAACGCATCCGGCGAAGCTTCCTCCTCGCCGTCGCCCGCCAGCGACATCAGCAGCTGGTCGCCGAAGCCCGGCTCACGTTCGAGCCACACGGCCCTGGCCTCGGCGGGATCGAGCTGGGCCCGGCGCGCCGCTTCGCGCACGGCATCGTCGAGGCCGCCGAAAGCGTCGACGAGACGAAGCTGATGAGCGGTGCCGCCGGCCCAGATCCGGCCCTGGGCGATCTGGTCCACCTGAGCGACCGGTATCTTCCGGGCCGCCGAGACCAGAGCGAGGAAGCGCCGGTAGGTGCCGTCGACCCCCATCTGGAGCAGCCGGTCGGCCTCGGGCGAGGGGCCGCGGAGCAGATCGGGCTCGCCCGACAAGGGCGTCGTCTTGACGCCGTCGGCGCCGAGGCCGAGCTTGGCCATCGCTCCTTCGAAGCTCGGCAGCACCCCGAACACTCCGATCGAGCCGGTGATGGTGGAAGGCTCCGCGAAGATCCTGTCGCCGGCGGTCGCCACCCAATAGCCGCCGGACGCGGCGACGCTGCCCATCGAAACGACCACGGGAAGGCCCTTCGCCTTCGCGGCGAGCACCGCCTGGCGGATTCGCTCGGAAGCGAGGGCGGAGCCGCCGCCGGAATCGACCCGGACCACCAGCGCCTTCAGGTCGCGCTCGCGAAGGCCCTTCTCGAGCGCCCGGACGATCGTCTCGGCGCCGGCGGTTCCGAGATTTGCCTCGCCGTCGACGATGTCGCCGGCGACCGTGACGATTCCGATCTGCCCGCCGGTGTCGCTGGCCGGGTTGGCCTCGATCCATTTGCGATAGTCGATTCGGTGGAAGCTGCCGGGAATCTCGTCGTAGCGCGTGCCGGCGATCTCGGCGACCCGGAGGTCGAACGCGTGACGCTCGCCGATCCGGTCGACCATCCCGGACTCGAGCGCGGCGCGGGCCATGTCGCCGTTGGCCGCGGCGACCCGGCCCGGCAGGTCGGCGACATAGGGCGCGAGCTGGGCCTTCGGACGCGCCTGCCGCACCTCCTGCTGCCAGTTCTCCCACATGACGCCGTAGACCGCGCTCAGCGCCTGCCGCGCCTCGGGCGACATGTCGGTCCGGGTGAGCGGCTCCGTCGCCGCCTTGTAGGTGCCGGCCTTGTAGACGTTGGCTGTGACTCCCAGCTTGTCGAGCAGGCCCTTCAGATAGAGGTTGGCGCCTCCCGGCCCGGTGACCAGCACTCCGCCCATCGGGTTGACCCAGACCTCGCTGGCGTGGCTCGCGAGCAGGTAGGAATCGTCGTCATAGGCGGTGGCGTAGGCGAGGACAGGCTTGCCCGCCTTGCGGACGGCGTCGAGCGCCTCGCCCACCGACGACAGGGTCGCCTGGCCGCCGCCCGAGAAGATGTCGAGATCGAGCGCGACCGCCTTGACGCGATCGTCGGTCGCCGCGACCTGGAGCGAGTGGACGACGTCGCGCAGCCGGTATTCGCGCGGGCCGCCGCCGCTGAACACCTCGCTCGCCGTCGCCTGGGCGGGTTGCTCGACGATCGGACCGTCGAGCTGGAGCAGCAAGGCGCCCCGGTCGCCGGCGCCGAGCGTCGGCCTGGCGGTCATCGCCGCGTAGAGGAGAGCGAAGAAGAGCAGCATGAACAGGAGGACGAGCCCGTCCTTGATGCCGACGAGCAGCTTCCAGACCTTGCCCGCGAACCTCATTGCCTTGCACTCCTTCCCTGGACCCTGGGCTAGACCAGCGCCGTCCCACTGTAAATTCCTCCGCCGACAAAGCGACGAATCGACAAACCCTCATCCCGGACCTGTCCGGGATCCATGAACACGGATCACGATCCAGTCGGCACCGGCGGTGTTCATGGATTTCCGCCCTTCGCCGGAATGACGGAGCAAATTCCGCGCATCCGACCCTTGACCGGCGATGAACAAGTCCTAGATGAGCCGTGCTGGCACTCGCGAGGGGTGAGTGCTAACAAATTCAACCAGGCGGCCGCGAAGCCCATATGGGATTGCGGCCGCAAAAGCGAAGAAGAGGTGACGCGCATGAATTTTCGTCCGCTCCATGACAGGGTGCTCGTCCGCCGCGTCGAGGCCGAGGAGAAGACGGCCGGCGGCATCATCATCCCCGACACGGCCAAGGAGAAGCCGCAGGAGGGCGAGGTCGTCGCCGCCGGCACCGGCAGCCGCGGCGAGGACGGAACGATCACTCCGCTCGACGTCAAGGCCGGCGACAAGATCCTGTTCGGCAAATGGTCCGGCACCGAGGTTCGCCTCAACGGCGAGGACCTGCTGATCATGAAGGAAAGCGACATCCTCGGGATCGTCGGCTGATCCGGGTTCCTCGCGCGCACGCGCGCGATACCCACTGACTTTACTGACCTTAGACCCGCGACCGCGGGCAAGATGAGAAGGAAGAGAAGACATGGCAGCGAAAGACGTTCGCTTTTCGCGTGACGCCCGCGAGCGCATCATGCGCGGCGTCGACATCCTCGCCGACGCGGTGAAGGTGACCCTCGGCCCCAAGGGCCGCAACGTCGTCCTCGACAAGAGCTTCGGCAGCCCCCGAATCACCAAGGACGGCGTCACCGTCGCCAAGGAGATCGAGCTCAAGGACAAGTTCGAGAATATGGGTGCGCAGATGCTGCGCGAGGTCGCGTCGAAGACCAACGACCTGGCCGGCGACGGCACCACCACCGCCACCGTTCTCGCCCAGTCGATCGTCCGCGAGGGCATGAAGTCGGTCGCCGCGGGCATGAACCCGATGGACCTGAAGCGCGGCATCGACCTCGCCGTCACCCGCGTCGTCGAGGACCTCAAGGCCCGCTCCAAGCCGGTCAGCGGCAGCAACGAGATCGCCCAGGTCGGGATCATCTCGGCCAACGGCGACACCGTCGTCGGCGAGAAGATCGCCGAGGCGATGGACAAGGTGGGCAAGGAAGGCGTGATCACCGTCGAGGAGGCCAAGGGCCTCGAGTTCGAGCTCGACGTCGTCGAAGGCATGCAGTTCGACCGCGGCTACCTCTCGCCCTACTTCATCACCAACCCCGAGAAGATGCAGGTCGAGCTTAGCGACCCCTACATCCTCATCCACGAGAAGAAGCTCTCCAACCTCCAGGCGATGCTTCCGATCCTCGAGGCGGTCGTGCAGTCGGGCCGCCCGCTGCTGATCATCGCCGAGGACATCGAGGGCGAGGCCCTGGCCACGCTCGTCGTCAACAAGCTTCGCGGCGGACTCAAGGTCGCGGCGGTCAAGGCTCCGGGCTTCGGCGATCGCCGCAAGGCGATGCTCGAGGACATCGCGATCCTCACCAACGGCGAGATGATCAGCGAGGATCTCGGCATCAAGCTCGAGAACGTCACGATCAACATGCTCGGCCAGGCCAAGCGCGTCACCATCGACAAGGACAACACCACGATCGTCGACGGTGCCGGCGAGGGCGACC
>DASPJA010000066.1:0-47848 GCA_035628835.1 Allosphingosinicella sp. | reverse complement strand
CAATCCGGTGGGCACCAACACGTACGATCCGTGGGGCATCCCAGGCGCCGCCCCTGTCGGAAGGTTCGGCTATACCGGCCAGACCTGGGTGCCGGAGCTAGGCCTGTGGTACTACAAGGCCCGGTTCTACTCGCCGACGCTGGGGCGGTTCCTGCAGGTGGATCCGGTGGGGTATAAGGACCAGATGAACCTTTACGCTTATGTCGGAAATGACCCGGTGAATGGGAGCGACCCAACCGGAGAATATGAATGCAAGAACAAAGGTTGCGATGCTGCAGCTAAAGGACTCGCCGAGATCAGAGCGGCCCGGAACTTTTATCGCTCGGCCAGCCATGGCAGCCTGGTGCCGAGGAACGCTGCAGCGGTGGGCGTACTAAACAAGATACTGTCGGCCGCGGGCACGAAGGGCGATGGCGGCGTCAACATCGCAGTTGGAGATTTGCCAGGCGCCAGATCCGGCCAGTTCGATGAGGCTGCCAACACCATTACATTGGATACGGAGCAAACTCGTAAATATGGCGACACGATTGGAGAGGTGTTGGGGCATGAGCTTCAACACTACCGTCAAAAGGATGAAAATCTTAGCCCCCTCGCCGAGGAAGCGCGCCCGCTCGTTGCGGAATATTTGATTGGATCTGCTCCGACTGGCACAATTCGTGGAATTGGAGGGAGGGATTACGTTCGAGGGCGTTTGAGTAAAGATTATTGCCGGCTGCCGACCAAGTATTGCACTCCAGCTGTCAATAGGGTGATAAATGAACAATTATATAAACCGTTCTAGCGTGGCCGTGCTGTGCGCCATGATGACCTTGGCCTGCTCAGCCAATACAGATACTATACAGCTTGTCACGCCGGAAGCTTATTCTTCGAATAAGTGCTGGATCGATCAGAATGGGGAGATCTCGGCATTCCTGGTGTTGGCCGAGGAAGGGAACATGAGAGTCCCATATCTTATTTCCGCTCGGTGCATGATAGAGGGTGATTATAGCAGTCAGGGTGAGGCAGTTTTACACCACCTCAACACGATCCGTCTGGTGGACTCGCGAGGAACGCTCCAGCGCATTCTGCCGAAGATGCTAATTTCCAATAACCTTCGCACGGACCAACCCGTACCTTCCTCCGGTAGTGAACTATACTATTTCAGGGCTGAGACAGAGCGAATGCCGCATTCCAACAAGAATGTTTATGTGCCGCTCAAGATTCACCAATTTACCAAGTTGAATATGCCGTTTGAAAAATTTCTGGCGCTCTCGAAAAACGATCGCATAAGCCTTTTACAGCTTTAGATAACTTCTCAATTGCGGGTCAGGCTTCCATGATTCGCGTCCAGCTTCGTCTACGACATCGAGAACCGGCTGGTCTCCGCCTCGGGCTCGCACAACGCGGCCCTCACCTACGACCCGCTCGGGCGCCTCGCCGCGGTGTCGAGCGGGGGCTGGACCCGGCGGCTGGTCTATGACGGCGACGCGCTCGTCGCCGAGTACGAGCCCGGCGGCTACATGTTCAACCGCTACATCCACGGCAACGATGCGAAGGCGGACGATCCGCTGATCTGGTACGACAACTGGAACAGCGGCTGGCGCCGGGCGCTGCTCACGGACCACCAGGGCTCGATCGTCCAGGTCGCCGACATGTACGGCAACCCGGTGGGCTGGGGCGGCCGCTCCGCATCCGCGAGAATGGCGGCGATCCGATCGTCGACTTCGCCTATGACGGCGCCGGCCGCCGCGTCTCGAGCGGCGGGGCGGCGACCAGCCGTGCGGTGCGGCGGCTGGAAGCCCCGGGTCAGTAGCGGTAATGGTCCGGCTTGAACGGGCCTTCGGTCGGGACGCCGATGTAGCTGGCCTGCTTCTCGGTCAGCTTGGTCAGCTTGACTCCGAGCTTGTCGAGGTGGAGCGCGGCGACCTTCTCGTCGAGATGCTTGGGGAGGACGTAGACGTCGTTCTTGTACTGCTCGGCCTTGGTCCAAAGCTCGATCTGGGCCAGCGTCTGGTTGGTGAAGCTGGCCGACATGACGAAGCTCGGATGGCCGGTGGCGTTGCCGAGGTTGACCAGGCGGCCCTTCGACAGGACGATGATCTTCTTGCCGTCCGGGAACTCGACCTCGTCGACCTGCGGCTTGATCTCGGTCCACTTCATGTTCTGGAGAGCGCCGATCTGGATCTCGCTGTCGAAATGGCCGATGTTGCAGACGATCGCCATGTTCTTCATCTCGCGCATATGGTCGAGCGTGATGACGTCGGCATTGCCGGTGGCGGTGACGAAGATGTCGGCGCGCTTCACGGCCTCCTCCATCGTCACGACCTCATAGCCCTCCATCGCGGCCTGAAGGGCGCAGATCGGGTCGACCTCGGTGACGAGGACCCGGGCGCCGCCGTTGCGAAGCGAGGCGGCCGAGCCCTTGCCGACATCGCCGAAGCCCGCGACGGTCGCGACCTTGCCGGCGAGCATGACGTCGGTGCCGCGGCGGATGGCGTCGACCAGCGACTCCTTGCAGCCGTAGAGATTGTCGAACTTCGACTTGGTGACGCTGTCGTTGACGTTGATCGCCGGGAAGGGAAGCTTGCCCTGCTTGCTGAGCTCGTAGAGGCGGTGGACTCCGGTGGTGGTCTCCTCGGAGACGCCCTTGATGTTCTGGACCGTCTTGGTGAGAAAGCCGGGCGAGTTGGCGATGACACGGCGGACGGTGGCCTGGAAGACCTCCTCCTCCTCGTTGGTCGGGGCCGGGAATTCCTCGCCCGCCTCGATTCGCGCCCCCCACAGCGCGAACATGGTGGCGTCGCCGCCGTCGTCGAGGATCATGTTGCAGGTCTCGACCCCCCCATTTCCATCTGGGCCCCAGTCGAAGATGCGCTCGACATAGTCCCAATATTCCTCGAGCGTCTCGCCCTTGACGGCGAAGACGGGGACTCCCGAAGCGGCGATGGCGGCGGCGGCATGGTCCTGGGTCGAGAAGATGTTGCACGAGGCCCAGCGGACCTGCGCTCCGAGCGCGGTCAGCGTTTCGATCAGCACCGCGGTCTGGATGGTCATGTGGAGCGAGCCGGTGATGCGCGCGCCCTTGAGCGGCTGCGACGGGCCGAACTCCTCGCGCAGCGCCATCAGGCCCGGCATCTCGGTCTCCGCGATCTCGATTTCCTTGCGGCCATAGTCGGCGAGGCCGATGTCGCGGATCACATAATCGTCAAAACGGGTCTGGGCCTGGGTCGCCACGTACGGTCTCCTGTCGCAAAGAAAAGACCGCCGGCAAAAGGGGGGCGGTCGCGGCGTCGCTCTAGCCGCAACCCGGCCCAAATGCAAATATAAAGATATCTTTATATGTGACGGCGCAGCCGTCGTTGCGGCCCCGGACGAAGGCCGGGGGAGGCAATCCAGCCGCGCCGGAGCCGGAGACTGATTGCTCCGTCGCTACGCTCCTCGCAATGACGGACCCCTCGCCCTATCGCGCCGTCAGAGTGACCGGGCAGATGCCGCCGGGCAGATCGGGCGAGCCGCCGGTTCGGTCGGCCAGCTCCACCAGCCGCGCGACGTCGCCGTCCGCCGCCACCGCCTCCGAGGCGATCGCGGCCGTGTCCTCGCAAACCTGGCCGCTGGTCTCGTCGGCGCCATATTGATTGGCCATGGCGGTGGTGAAGCTGTCGTAGAAGCGCTGGCCGTCGCGCCCGTAGCCGCGGTCGAACTGCGCCTTGATGACTCCGTTCGCCTCCTGCAGCGTCGAGCGGTTGATGCGGACGAAATCGTTATAGGCGGTCAGCACGTCGATCCCCATCGCCCGGCAGCGCAGGGTCGCCACCATCAGCCGCGACTGAAGGTCGCGTATCTTCGCCGCCGCCGTCTCATGCTCGTTCCAGCACGACATCGCTGCCGCCGCCGGCTGCGCATGGACCAGCGCCGCGGCCGCCAGGCCGAGCGCTCCTCTCAAAGCTCGATTCCTCATGATCCGTCCCCTTCCGCGCTGGTGCCCGCCGGATGCGAGTCGCCCGGAAGGAGAAGGTTTCACGGACCCCTTGGCGAAGGATGACGGGAGCTGGTTAATGCCGCCGTCGCAACGCTCTACGCCGGACTACGCGGTCCCGAAATCCGCCGTCAGCATGCGCGTGTCGACTCCGGCGCTTCGGAAGGCGGCGCACCAGCGGTTGTCGACGTCGCAATCGTAGAGGAGGTCGTCGCTGCCAAGGGTGGCGAACCAGCCGTTGCCGCGCAATTCCTCCTCGAGCTGGCCTTGTCCCCACCCGGCATAGCCGAGCGCCGCGAGCCAGCGGCTGGGTCCTCGGCCCTCGGCGATGGCGCGAAGGATGTCGAGGGTGGCGGTGAGCGCCCAGCGGCCGGCGACCTCGATCGACTCCTGCCCGCCCCAGTCGGTCGAGTGGAGGATGAAGCCGCGTTGCGGCTGCACCGGCCCGCCGGCATGGATCGGCACGTCGGGGGCTACGCCGGGCTCGATCTCGAGCTGGCGGAGCAGCTCGTGGAAGCTGATGCGCGGAACGATGCGGCCCAGCCCGATGCCGAGGGCGCCATTTTCGTCATGGACGCACATGGCGATCACGGCTTTCTCGAAGCGCGGGTCGCCGATGCCGGGCATGGCCAGAAGAAGCTGACCGGAGAGGAAAGGCGGCTGGTTCATCGTGGGAAGCTATAGGCGGGGAGCGGAGCCGCTGCTAGGGCGGCGGAAATCTTACCGACGAAACGAAAGGAACCCGAGATGAGCATCAGCGTGGGCGACCGCCTCCCCAAGGGCAATCTGGTCAAGGCGGACGCGCAGGGGCCGCAGCCGATCGACAGCGAGGATTATTTCCGCGGCCGCCGCATCGCCTTGTTCTCGGTGCCGGGCGCCTTCACCCCGACCTGCTCCGCCCGCCACCTGCCCGGCTTCGTCGAGCGCGCCGACGAGCTGAAGGCGAAGGGCGTCGACGAGGTCGCCTGCATCGCCGTCAACGACGCCTTCGTGCTTCAGGCCTGGGCGGAATCGGCCGGCGCGGTCGGCAAGGTGACGATGCTGGCCGACGGCAATGGCGATTATGCACGGGCGATGGGCCTCACCATGGACGGCTCGAAGTTCGGCCTGGGCGAGCGCGGCTCGCGCTGGTCGGCGATCGTCAACGACGGCGTCGTCGAGCAGCTCAACATCGAGGAGCCCGGAGCCTTCAACGTCAGCAGCGCCGATTATCTGATCGAGCGGCTGTAGAAAGGACGCAACGGCCGCCGCCCCGGCGCGTTCTAAGCCCTTGCTGCAACGGCGAACGTGGGGAGTTTCACATGCCTGCCAAAAATGACCCGCCCAGGAAGGAGGGCGGCAAATCGGCGGCGTTGAAGCTGGCCGAGGACATCAAGCGAAGCCCGCTGACGGCAGCCGCCATCGCCGGCGGCGCCGCGGCTGCCGCGGCCGGGGCGGTGCTGGGCGCGAGAGCCCTCGCCCGCCGCAACGGCGCCCGCGACGGCAAGCCGGTCAACCAGGTCCTGGCGGCCGCGATCACCGCCACCGAAGCCGCCGCGGCCTGCCAGCAGCCGCCGGACCCCGCCACGGCGCCGGAGCCCGGCGCGGGGGAGGCCGAGGGTCATCCGAGCTGAGTGAGGCCGTCACCCTGAACTTGTTTCAGGTCCTGTTTTCCGTCCGCGCGGCGGCTCGACCCTGGATGCTGAAACGGGTTCAGCATGACGCAGGGTCAGCGGGGGACCAGGGCGTAGTCGACCCAGACCCGCGTTTCGACGGTGATTTCACCCGGCTCGATCGGCGTCGGCCGGACCCGGCTGCCGGTCACGACGATCGTGCCGTCATCGCGGATGCTGTTGTCCCGCTCGCTCACTCGAAGGACCCGCGCGATGCGCATTCCCAGCGCCTCGGCATAGGTCTCCGCCTGAACCCTCGCCTGGGCGATCGCCGATCGCCTTGCTCCCTTGAGGGCCGGTGCGGGATCCTGAAGCCCGAAGCTCGGCCCGTGCACCTCGTTCGCCCCGGCTTCGAACAGCGCGTTGACGATGTTCGCGGCGGCACTGAGATCGCGCAGGCGAAGCGACAGCCGGTTCCGCGCGACATAACCGGTAATCCGCCGGATCGAGTCCTCATCGCCGTCCCTCGCGCCGTCGGTCCTGGCGAATTGCGGGTTCACCGTCAGCTCCGATGTCTGGACGTCCCTCGGCTCGACGCCATTGGCTCGGACGGCCGCGAGGAGACGGTTCGCAAGCGCCGCATTGGCGTCGAGTGCCTCCTTGGCCGTTCGCCCCGTGGTTACGACGCCCGCGGAAACGCCCATCATGTCCGGCCTGATGAGATATTCGCCTTCGGCGTCGACCTTGAGGAGAACCTCGCCAGGAGCGAGGCTGATCACGGGATCCTGCGCCGCGACGGACGCCGGAATCCCTCCCGCCAGCGCCAGCGCGGCGGCTAGGCCTGCCAGCCGCACTTGCGTCCCCGGTTCTGCTGCTGGAGCCAGCCCATCAGCGGGCGGAAATATTCGAGCATCGGCTGGCCCGACATCTCGCGGGTGCCGGTGAAGGCCTCGAGCGCGTCCGGCCAGGGCCGTGAGGCGCCCATCGCCAGCATCTCGTTCAAGCGGCGGCCGACCTCCTTGTTGCCGTAGAAGGAGCAGCGGTGGAGCGGGCCGGTCCAGCCGGTCTGCTTGCAGGCGGCCTCGTAGAATTGGAACTGGAGGATTCGGGCGAGGAAGTAGCGCGTATAGGGCACGCTCGCCGGGACGTGATATTTGGCGCCGGGATCGAAATCCTGCTCGCTGCGCTGGGTCGGCGGCACGATGCCCTGATATTGCAGGCGAAGGTCGTTCCAGCCCTGGTTGTAGGCGGTGGGCGCGATCTCGCCGCTGAACACCTTCCAGCGCCATTTGTCGACGAGCAGGCCGAACGGCAGGAAGGCGACCTTGTCCATCGCCTGCCTGAGGAGCAGGCCGATATCCTTGTCCGCGGACGGCACCTTGTTGCGCGGCAGAAGGCCGACCTGGACGAGGTATTCGGGAGTCACCGACAAGGCGATCATGTCGCCGATCGCCTCGTGGAAGCCGTCATTGGCGCTGTCGAGATAGAGCAAAGGCTGCTTGTTGTAGGCGCGCTGGTAGAAATTGTGGCCGAGCTCGTGATGCACCGTGACGAAGTCGTCGGCATTGACCTTGGTGCACATCTTGATGCGCAGATCCTCGACATTGTCGACGTCCCAGGCGGAGGCGTGGCAGATCACCTCGCGATCCCTCGGCGCGGTGATCATCGAGCGGGTCCAGAAGGTCTGCGGAAGCGGGGCGAAGCCCAGCGAGGTGAAGAAGGCCTCGCCGGTGCGGACGATCTTCTCGGGCGTATATTTGTTGCGGACGAGCAGGTCGGTCAGGTCGTAGCCGACGTCCCCCGCCCCCTTGGGCGCGACGACGTCGTAGATATTGCCCCATTCCTGGGCCCACATGTTGCCGAGCAGATCGGCGCGGATCGGACCGGTCTCCGGCTGCACCGAGTCGCCATATTTGTCGTTCAATTTGGCGCGGGTGTAGCAATGGAGCTCGTCGTAGAGCGGCTTGACCTCGTTCCACAGCCGGTCGGTCATCGCCGCGAACTCGTCCGGCGGCATGTCGTAGCGCGAGCGCCACATCGCCCCGGTGTCGCTGAAGCCGAGCTCCTTGGCGCCCTGATTGGCGATCTCGGTCAGGCGGATGTAATCGGGGCGCATCGGACGGCCGACATTGGTGTGCCAGCTCGTCCACATCTCCTGAAGCTGGGCGGGATTGCGGACCGTGCCCATCTTCTCCTCGAGATCGTTGCCGGTCATCTCCTTGCCGTCGAGGGTCCCGCGGCCCTTGCCGTAGGTCGACTGGAGCCGGGTGGCGATGGTGTTCAGTTCGGCGGCCGCGCCCGGAGTGGTCGGCGCCGGCAGGACCAGCGCTCTCCGCAAGAGGTCGAGCTTGCGCTTGGTGTCGTAGTCGAGGCCCTCAAGGCCGGCATATTTCGCCGCCTCGTTGGCGAAGCGGACCGACATCTCGGTGCCGATGGTCCCGAAATGCGCGGCCAGCGCGTCCGTATCCTCGGTGATGTAGGTGGAGTTCACCCACTGGGCGCGGCTGTTGAGCACCGCGAACTCGGACAGCTCCTTCTCGGCCCGGGCGACGAAGGCTCGGGCCTCCTCGATCGTCGGGGCGGCCTGCTCGGCGGCGGCGGGCGCTTCCGCCGGGGTGGCGGAGGCGGTGTCGACGGAGGTGTCGGCCGAGGCATTGGTGCAGGCGGCGAGGCAGATGGCGAGGGCGAGAGCGGATACGGTGGCTTTCATCGGGTAAGCATCCTCGTTTCTGGTCTGGTCGGGCGGCTATTGCTCCGCGGGAGAGGCTGAATCAAGCGAGAGGAAATCGGCGATGGCCCGGCCCAGCTCGGGCTTCGTGACCGCGTTCATGTGATTGCCCGGAACCTCGACGAAGCGCCCGTCGGGGAGAAGGTCGGCCAGCTCCTCGGCGGGACCGTTGTCCTGGTCCTCGGCGCCCGACAGGACGAGGGTTGGAATGGCGATCGAGCGAAGCTCCTCCTCGCTCGAATCGACGAAGCTTCCGAGCAGGGGCAGCAGCGCCGCCGGGTCGCCGCCGGTTGTCTTGAGAAAGGCTTCCGCCATCCATTCGTTGGAGCCGCGCTCGTGCGTTCCCATGCCGGTCAGGACCTTTCGGAAATGGGCCGAGCGGCGGCCGGTCTCGAGCATTCCGCGAAGCCCCATTCCGGCGATGACCAGCCGGCGCGGCCGGGCGCCGAGGATCGCCATCCGGGCGGAGGTTCGGCCGCCGAGCGAATAGCCGCCGAGATCGTAGTCGGCGAGGCCGAGACGGGCGATCAGCTCCATCCCGTCGCGGGCGAGCACGTCGGGCGGATAGGAGGCCTCGTCGTGCGGCGCCGCGCTGTGCCCGTGCGCGCGCAGGTCCGGCATGATGATTCGAAAGCCGCGCGACGCGATCGCGGCGGCGTGGCCGAAGCGGATCCAGTTCGTCTCCGCGTTCGAGAAGAGACCGTGGAGAAGCACCACCGCCCTCCCCTCGCCCAGCTCGTGCCAGGCGAGCTGGGCGCCGTCGGAGGCGGTGAAGCGGTGGGTGGTGGGCTTAGTCATTCGTCATCCCAACAACCGTCGCCCCGGACTTGATCCGGGGTCCATGAATACTGCCGCACGAAGCTGCCAAAGACCGTGTTCATGGATGCCGGATCAGTCCGGCATGACGATGTTGCTCAATCCGGCACCTTCCCGGTGGCTTCAACCCAGCGGTCGACAAGGGGCTTGTACTCATCGGTTCGATATTCCGGCAGTCCTTCGGTGTTGAGCCAGGCGCGGTGCAGGCTCTCCGCGCCGAAATGGTGCTTGGGCCTGAAACGCGAAGGATCGTCGAAAGAGCCGACGGTGAGGTCCATATTCTCGCTGTCCGGGAAGGCGAAGCCGAGCGAGGTGCCGCATTCGCGGCAATAAGGCCGGCGGGCGATTGGCGAGGAGACGTAATAATCGGGCTCCGTCTCCCAGGTGACGTCGCCCTTCTTGATGTTCTTGAAGGCGATCGAGACGGTGCCGATGGCGCGCTGGCACATCCGGCAGTGGCAGAGATAGGCCTCGTCATTCTCGACGCGCGCGCTGTAGCGGATCCGCCCGCAGGCGCAGCCGCCCTTCATCTCTTCGGTCATGCTCGTCTCCCCAGCTTCAGCGCCGCGGCGGCGAGGAACGCGCCCAGGGCCGCCAGCGCCATGTCCTTTTGCGCGTCCCACATGTCGCCCTGCTGGCCGTTATAGGCGTTGGCGACGGCGCCCGCCATGGTCAGGGTCAGCAACCATTCGAAGATCTCGTACGCCGCGCTGACCGCCAGCACGCTCTCGACGGCGATGTAGACGGCCGTTCGCGGCGGCACGCGCAGGTGGCGCTCCAGCGCCTCGCGAACCGGCAGCACCGCCAGCGCGCCGTAGGCGAAGTGGACCAGCCGGTCGTAATGGTTGCGGGCGAAGCCGAACGCCTCGCTGACGCTGTGGCCGGTAATCGCGCTGGCGAGGGAGTCGTAGGGCACGTTCGTATAAGTCCAGCGGCCGCCGATCGTGTGCAGGACGAGGAACAGGACGACGCACGCGAGCGCCGCGTTTGACAGCGGCCGGCGCCGGAGCAGGAAGGGCGCCGCGACGAGCAGCACCAGAGTGGGCAGATGGTGGAGCGGCGCGGTCTGCGGGTAAGGCTGCTTCACCTGGACCAGAAGGAGCAGGACTCCGAGGCCGGCCAGCATCAGGCGCTGCCGCGCGGGCAACGCCCGCCAGGCGGCGATCATTGCCCGCACCGCCGCTCCCATCGCCAGACCAGCCCGTCCTCCGGATCGATCGCCGGGGCAAGCTGCCGGGCGAGGCTGGCGGCATCCGAGTCCTTCGAAATCGGCACCAGCCTCAGCGTCACGCCGCCTTCTTGAGATGCTTGCGGCCGAGCAGCTCGGCGATCTGGACGGCGTTCAGGGCCGCGCCCTTGCGCAGATTGTCGGAGACGCACCAGAGGTTGAGGCCATTCTCCACCGTCGGGTCCTCGCGCACGCGGCTGATGTAGGTGGCATATTCGCCGACAGCCTCGACGGGGGTGACGTAGCCGCCGTCCTCGCGCTTGTCGACGAGCATCACGCCGGGCGCCTCGCGCAGGATCTTCTGCGCCTCCTCGGCGGAGATCTCGCGCTCGAACTCGATGTTGATCGCTTCCGAATGGCCGACGAAGACCGGCACCCGGACGCAGGTCGCCGTCACCTTGATCTTGGGGTCGAGGATCTTCTTGGTCTCGACCACCATCTTCCATTCCTCCTTGGTCGAGCCGTCGTCGAGGAACTCGTCGATATGGGGGATGACGTTGAAGGCGATCTGCTTCGTGAACACCGCGGCCTCGTTGGTGTCGCCGACGAAGATGTTGCGGCTCTGCTCGAACAGCTCGTCCATCCCCTTCTTCCCGGCGCCGGAGACGGACTGGTAGGTGGAGACGACGACACGGCGGATTCCGGCCGCGTCGTGAAGCGGCTTCAGGGCCACCACCATCTGCGCGGTCGAGCAATTGGGGTTGGCGATGATGTTCTTGCGGCGGTAGCCGTCGATGGCGTGGGCGTTCACCTCCGGGACGATCAGCGGCACGTCCGGGTCCATCCGGTAGAGCGAGCTGTTGTCGATGACGGTGCAGCCCGCGGCGGCCGCCCTCGGCGCATATTCCCTCGACACGGCGGAGCCGGCGGCGAACAAGGCGATGTCCCAGCCGGCGAAATCGAAATGCTCGATGTTGCGGACCTTGAGCTCGGTGCCGCTGTCGCCGAAATCGATGATGTCGCCGGTCGAGCGCGGCGAGGCGACGGCGGCGATCTCGTCGAGCGGGAATTCGCGCTCGGCGAGGATGTTCAGCATCTCGCGCCCGACATTGCCGGTCGCTCCGACGACGACCACCCGATAACCCATGCTCGCTACTCCTGAAGGCAAGGGCCTCAGTTAGGCATCCTGCCGAGCTTTACAACGTAGATGTCGGCCATTCCTTCCGCCTGCCCGGGGCGGGGACGGGTGCTCGCGAAGCGCAGGCTTGCGCCGTCGCGGGAGAAAGACGGCGTGAAGTTGAACGGGCCGATATTGACGTCCTCGGGGAGCGGAACCGGAAGCGACCAGTCCGTGCCCGTTCGAGAGGCGATGTGAAGGACGCCTCTGTCCCCGATCATCCGCCAGAAGACCGCTCTACGGCCGTCGGGGGAGAGGGTGAAATCGCTTTCGCTCGCGACCGTATTGAAGGGTCCGGAAAGCAGCTCCGGAGCATCGGGGAAGCCGCCGTCGCGGGCCCGGGCGGCGTAGATGTCGAGGCCGCCCCGGCCGTTCTTCCGGGCTGAACCGAAATAGAGGATTCCGCCATGATATTCGGGGCCGAGTTCCGGCCCCGGCCCATTGACCGCCCGGCCCAGATGCTCGGGCGCCGACCAGCGGCCGTCGCGGCTCTGGCGGGAGCGCCAGAGATCCAGGTCCTTTTTGTCGGGCCGGTCCGCGGTGGGGCGGTTCGAGGCGAAATAGAGGGTCCTGCCGTCGGGAGTCAGCCAGGGGTCGGTATCGCTGTAGCGCGGGTCCGAGAAGCCGATCGGCTCGGGAAGCGACCAGCGCCCGCTCTTCCTCCCGGAAACATAGATCATCGCGTTGGCGAAGTCGGCCTGGGAACGGGCGAAGACGCGGATCCGCTCGGCCCGGTCGTAGCTCAGATTGTAATCGTTCAGAGGGGAAGAGACCTCGACCGCCATCTGCGCCGCTCCCGCTCCCGCCGCCAGAGCCGCGAGCCACTGCCACATCGCCGTCATTCCTCCCGCCCGTTGCCACCCTCGGGACGTCTGTTATCAGGAGTGCCGGGCGCCGCAAGGGAGAGCGATGAAACGGACCGGCCTGATCGCCCTGCTGCTGCTGGCGCTGCTCGCGGTGACGGGCGCGAAGAGCGCTCTGGTGCCGATCCCCGAGCCGCCGATCGGGACCGTCGGCGTCGGCGATTTCAACACCGCCAGGGCGCTGGAGCGGCTGCGGCGGGTGCTGGGCGACCAGAGCCCCCACCCGGTGGACAGCGCCGCCAATGACGAGGTCCGAGCCCGGCTGGTCGCGGAGCTGCGGGCGCTCGGGCTGACGCCCCGCATCGCCGACAGCTTCACCTGCAACGGTTCCGCTACCGCTCAGACCGTCTCCTGCGCGCGCGTCCGAAACGTCGTCGCCACCCTCGGACCGGTGGAAGGCCGGCATGTGCTGCTCGTCTCGCATTACGATTCGACACCCGCCGGCCCCGGCGCCGCCGACGACGGGATCGGCATCGCCGCGATGCTGGAGGTCGCCGCCCTGCTGAGGGACCGGCCGCTGAAGCGCCCGGTGAGCTTTCTTTTCAACGAAGGCGAGGAGACCGGGCTGATCGGCGCCCGCGCCTTCCTCGGCGGGGATCCGCTGGCGGCGCGGGTCGACAGCCTGGTGAACCTCGAAGCGCGCGGCACCACGGGCCCCGCGATCATGTTCGAGACCAGCCGTCCCAACGGGCGGGCGATCCGCCATTACGCCCGCTCGGTGGCGGGGCCGGCGGGGAATTCGCTGACCACGGACTTTTCCCGCCTGATCCCGAACCAGACCGACGTCGCGGTACTCAAGGAGCGGCCCTGGACGATCCTCAACTTCGCGGTCATCGGCAACGAGACCCGCTACCACAGCCCCGACGACAATCTCGCCAATCTCGATCCTCGAAGCCTTCGCCACATGGGCGACCAGGCCCTGCAGGCGACCGCCGACCTTGCCGGCGGCGGGGCCCCGCCCGCGGACGGGGAACTGCTCTACGGCGACGTCCTCGCCATCGGCCTGGTCACCCTGCCCCTCTGGTTCGGGCTGGCGCTGCTCGGGGCGCTTCTGCTCGGCTTCGCCTGGCTTGCCTGGTCGCGCCGCGGCGGCGTGGGCCGCGGCGCCGCAGCCCTCGTCCTCGCCATGGTGGACGCGGCGCTCACCGCCTTCCTGCTCCACTGGCTGATCGGCTGGCTTCGGCCGGGCGAATATTGGCGGGCCCATCCCGAATGGATCTCGCTGGCGATCGACGCGACGGCGATGGCGTCGGCGGCCGTGGCCCTGCTCTGGATTGCCCGGCCGGTGGCGCGCGACCGGCTCCGGCTCGCCTTCTGGCTGGTCTTCCTGATCCTCGGCGCGGCCATCTGCCTGGTGGCGCCGGGCGCCGCGATCTACTTCCTGCTGCCGCCGCTGGTGGCGGGGATGGGGCTGATATGGCCGCGAATCGAGCGGGCCGCGACGGCCCTCGCGCTCCTGGCACTGGCGGTCCACTGGCTGCCGCTCCTCCATCTCAGCCAGGTGCTGCTCGATTTCGATTCCGGCTGGGTGTTCGCCCCGGTCTCGGTGCTGATCCTCTTCCCCTTCCTGATCGAGGCGAAGCCGGCGCTGGCGCGCCTCGGACGGGAGCGGGTGACGGCGGTCATCGCCGCGCTGGCGGCGTTCGCCTGGCTGCCGGCCGCGCTGGCGCCGGCTTATTCGACCGAGCGCAAGCAGCGGCTGAGCCTCGAATATGTCTGGGACGAGGCACGGGGCAAGGCGCGCTGGATGGCCTATCACGACTGGGGCCCCTTGCCTGTCCCGATGCAAGAGATGAGTGTCGAGCGCGGGGTCGAAGTCCCCTGGTCGAGCTACAAGCGCTGGGCGATGGACGCGCGGGGCCCGGCGGTGGCGCCGCCTGCGCTGGAACGGCAAGGAGAGCGGGTGGTCGGCGGCAACCGTCTGCTTTCTTTCCGGCTCCGTACTCGCGGATCGGACGTGGTCCGGCTCGTCGGCCCCAAGGACGCCCGCTTCCTGGCTGTGATAGCCGGCGGCTCGTTCCGGCGCTTCGGCAAGGCCGAGGCGAGGGAGGGGCCGGTCTTCCGCTGCCACGGGCGCAGTTGCGACGGGCTGGAGGTGACCTTGCTCCTCGCCGGCACGGCGCCGCTCGACGCGACGATAATCGGCACCCGAAGCGGGCTGCCGGCAGAGGGGGCGGCTTTGGCTCGCGCGAGGGCGGCGACGGCCCAGCCGCAATATGTCCCGGACACCACCGTGGCGGTGGGGCGGGTGCGGCTCTAGCCGCCGCCGGGTCCGTCATCCCGGACTTGATCGGGGATAAATGAACACCGCCGTGCGACGTCTCCCACCTTCCGTGTTCATGGATTCCGCCGTTCGCCGGAATGACGGAGGGCGGCGTCTGATGAAAAAGGGCGGGGAGAGCGCCTGCCCTCCCCGCCCTTTTCGAACGCGAAGCCCGAAGGCTCAGCCCTCGGCGGTCTCGGTTTCCGGAGTCGCCGTCTTGGCCGCCGCCGCGGCCGCGGCGGCCTTGTCCGGGCGCGTGTCGCGGCGCTCGGCGATTCGGGCCGCCTTGCCGGTGCGGCCGCGCAGATAATAGAGCTTGGCGCGGCGGACGGCGCCGCGGCGGACGACCTCGATCGTCTCGATGTTCGGCGAATAAAGCGGGAAGACGCGCTCGACGCCCTCGCCGAAGCTGATCTTGCGCACGGTGAAGGAGGAGCCGAGGCCGCGATTGGCGCGGGCAATGCAGACGCCCTCGAAATTCTGGATTCGGGTGCGCTCGCCTTCGACGACCTTGACTCCGACTCGGACGGTGTCGCCGGGGCGGAATTCGGGAATGGGACGGCCCTGGACGGCCTGCTCGATGGCCTCGGCCTCGAGCTGCTGGATGAGGTTCATGTCTAGTCGCTCTCTTCTTCGCGCTGCGCGCCAGAGGGCGGTGGCCTTCGCGCGTCCCGATGACGCTCGACCAGGTCCGGCCGCCTTGACCGTGTGTCGGCCGCCGCCTTGGCTTGGCGCCAAGCGGCGATCCTCGCATGATCCCCCGATCGCAGCACTTCAGGGATCCTGCGCCCTTCCCATTCGACAGGTCGGGTATAATGCGGATATTCGAGAAGCCCGTTCTCGAAGCTCTCTTCCTCTCCGCTGGAGGCCGCGCCCATTACCCCGGGGAGCAGCCGAACGCAAGCGTCGAGGAGGACGAGAGCACCGATCTCACCGCCGGAGAGGACATAGTCGCCGACGGAGACGGGAACGATCGGCCGGGCCTCGAACAGCCGCTCGTCCATGCCCTCGAAACGGCCGCACAGGATGGACACTCCCGGCCCGGCGGCGAACTCGCGAACGAAGGCCTGAGTGAGCGGGCGGCCGCGGGGGGTCATGGCGATCAGTGGGGCATCGGGGTGCCGCGCCAGGACATGGTCGACAGCGGCGGCGAGCACATCGGCCCGCATCACCATACCGGCCCCGCCGCCGGCCGGCGTGTCGTCGACGGAACGGTGCTTGTCCGTCGCGAAGTCGCGGATGTGAGTGGTCTCGAGCGACCAAATGCCCTCGGAAAGCGCGCGCCCGGCCAGGCTCAGTCCCAATGGCCCCGGAAACATTTCCGGATAGAGCGTCAGGACGGTCGCGGACCAGCTCACGGTTTCGCCCAATTCTCGACCTTCAAGTCGGGAATATCGGCGAAATCAGCTTCGTTGTCCGTCACGACGATGAGATCATGCGAAAGCGCATGAGCCGCGATCAACCGATCGAAGCTTGCCCGCTTGAACGGCAATGTCGCGTAGGCTTGGGCCGCCTTGAGGTCGAAACTGAGAACTGGGACTTCCTCGATAAACGCGCGGAGCTGATCGGCCTTCGGAGGCCTGCCGGCGGCGGTGCCGTAGGCCACCTCGGCATAAGCGACGGCAGACGTTGCAATGTCACCTTCGTCGCAGTTGGCCAGCCGCTGCCGAAGCGCATCGTTCATCGCCATCACCGTCAAAATGATGATGTTGCTATCGAAAAGATATTTCACTTCCCCAACTCGTCGCGATCAGGGTCATTCCAAGACAGCGCTCGTTCTTCGAAAACCCGGTCCTCTGGTTTGATCAGCTCAAGCCCGGTGGCAGATCCCCACACTTTCTCGACGTTGAATTTGCGCTTGGGGCGGTCAACGGGCTCGAACGAGAAATGTACGCCGTCCTCGACGCGCAGCTCCATCTCCATGCCGGCGGTCAGCCCGACTCCGGCAGGCAGACGCAAGGCGAGGGAGTTGCCGGACTTGAACACCTTGGCCCTGAACGTTCGGACCTCCTTGGTCTTGAGCCACGGCATCGATCCGTAGAGCCGTCCAATGCGCCTGCGATATTCTTCCTGCTCTTCCTTCACTTTGCCCATATCGGATCTCCGTATATACATAATGTATACACTTATTGTCGCGGTCGTGCAAGGAACCTCCCGCAATCCGGCGCGCTTCGCCCGCCATGACCGAGCCCACCTATGACTGCCTGATCGTCGGCGGCGGCCCCGCCGGGCTGACCGCGGCCATCTACCTCACCCGCTTCCACCTCTCGATCAAGCTGGTCGACGCCGGCAACAGCCGGGCGAGCTGGATCCCGTGTACCCACAACCATGCCGGCTATCCCGACGGAATTTCCGGCAAGGAGCTGATCGAGCGGATGAAGGCACAGGCTCAGAAATACGGCGCCTCGATCGTCGCCGGCCGTGTCACCCGGCTCGACCGCACCGAGGAGGGCTTCAAGGCCGAATGGGGCGAGGGATCGGTGGTCGCCCGCAAGGTTCTGCTCGCCACCGGAGTCACGAACCGCCGGCCGCCGATGGACGAGGAGCTTCACGACGAGGCCCTCGCCCGCGGCCTCATCCGCTACTGCCCGATCTGCGACGGCTACGAGGTGACCGACAAGGCCGTCGGGGTGATCGGCGACGGATCGCACGGCGTCGCCGAAGCGGTGTTCCTTCGCGGCTTCACTCAGGACATCACCCTCATCGCTCCCCACGACAGCCACGATCTCAGCGAGGCGGATCGCTCGAAGCTCGAGGAATATGGAATCCGCACTGTGGACGGCCCCTGCCAGGCGGTCGCGGCGCAGTCGGACTGCATCGTCGTCGACACCGCCGAGGGCCATTATACGTTCGACAGCGTCTATCCGGCGCTCGGCTCCGACACCCATACCGAGCTCGCCGAGCAGGTCGGGGCGGATCTTTCGAGCGATACCGGCTGCATCGTCGTCGACGACCATCAGCGCACCAGCGTGCCCGGCCTCTACGCCGCAGGCGACGTCGTCCTCGGCCTCGACCAGATCAGCCACGCCATGGGCGAAGGCGGGGTCGCGGCGACGACCATACGCAACGATCTGGCCCGGGAGCGGCCGATCAAGCGAGAGGCTCTGAGCGGATCGATTCGAGCGAAAGGCTCGACGGAAGTTTCATAAGTTTCGGAAAGTTCGGCTTCCATGAACCAGGAAAAACTTCCGTGGGATCGTCATTCCGCCAGCCATCATCGTTTTCACGGTTCAAAGAGCCGCTAAGAACATAGCGCGAACGAAGCTTTCAGGCCAGAAATATCGGGTCCGCCACGATCCGGCCGCCGCGCAGGTCCGCCACACCGGGCCGGAACGGCACCATCGTGCGCCGGCCGTCCGGCTTCTCGATCTCGAGGATGTCGCCCGCTCCGAAGTCCTCGACCGCCACGACGCGTCCCAGCGGATCGCCGGAGTCGGTCTCGCAGGGAAGGCCGATCAGGTCGGCGTGATAATATTCGCCCTCGTCGAGAGGCGGCAGCGCCGAGCGGGGGATTGTAACGAGCTGGCCGCGAAGCGCCTCGGCGGCGCTACGGTCGCCGACTTCGGCGAAGCGGGCGATTGGGGTACGATCCCCTTTTAGCGCGGCCAGGGTGAGGAGGCGCTCCCCTACCCTCACCTGCCTGTGGCGCTTCAGGCTTTCCGCGCTCTCGGCGAACAATTTCAGGCGCACCTCGCCGCTGATGCCGTGCGCTCCGGCAATGGCGGCGAGGGCGACCTGATCGTCCGGCAAGGCCTACTCCGCCTTTTCGGCGCCCTCGGCGGGAGCGGCTTCGTCCGAACCCTCGGCGGGCTCGCTGGTCGAGACGCCCTCATTGGACGCCTCGTCGGCGGGCGTCGCCTCGCCCCCGGCGGCGGGAGCTTCCTCGGCGGCGGGAGCCTCCTCGGCGGCGGGAGCCTCCTCGGCGGCCGGAGCTTCCTCCGCGACCGGGGCCTCTTCGGCGGCGGGCGCTTCGGCGGCGGCTTCCTCGGCGACGATCTCGTCGGCGGCGGGAGCTTCCTCGGCCGGGGCGGCCTCCTCCTCGGCCGGAGCGGCGGCCGCCTCGGCTTCGCGGGCGGCGCGCTCCTCGGCGCGCTCCTTGGCCTTCTCGCCGGGGACGCCCTTGTTCGGATTGTTGCGGGCGGCGCGCTCGCGAACGCCGGCGGCGTCGAGGAAGCGGGCGACCCGGTCGCTGGGCTGGGCCCCGACCGAGAGCCAGTGGCGGGCGCGATCGGCGTCGAGCTTCACCCGGTCCGGGCTGTCCTTGGGGAGGAGCGGATTGTAGCTTCCGATCCGCTCGATGAACTTGCCGTCGCGGGCGGTGCGGGCGTCGGCGACGACGATCTTGTAATAGGGACGCTTCTTCGCGCCGCCCCGGGAAAGCCGGATTGAAACTGCCATTTTATAGTCCTTCTCTTCTGATCTTGTCGTCATCCCGGCGAAAGCCGGGATCTCAGGGAAAGCTCTCGCCGAGGTGCCGGCTTTCGCCGGCATGACGGCCAGAGGTTGTGAATCACTTCTTCTTCATGAACTTCTCGAAGCCGGGCGGGAGGTTCATCGGCGCTCCGCCCGGGCCGGGAAGGCCGGGCATTCCGCCCGCTCCGCCGCCGGGAAGGCCGGGCATCCCGCCCAGGCCGCCCAGGCCGCCGAGGCCCCCGCCGCCTCCGAACATCGCGCCGAGCTTGCCGAGTCCGCCCATCTTGCGGAGCTTCTTCATCATCCCGGCCATGTCCTGGTGCATCTTGAGGAGCTTGTTGACCTCCTGCACCGTCCGTCCCGAGCCCTTGGCCACCCGGATCTTGCGCTTGGCGTTGAGCAACTCCGGGCGCCTGCGCTCCTTGGGGGTCATCGACGAGATGATCGCGTCGAGGTGGACGAGCACCTTGTTGTCGACGCCGCTCGCTTCCATCGCTCCGGAAATCTTCTTCATCCCCGGGAGCATCGCGGCGAGCCCGCTAATGCCGCCCATGCGCTGCATCTGGGCGAGCTGGGCGCGCAGGTCGTCGAGGTCGAACTGGCCCTTGGCCATCTTCCGGGCCATCGCCTCGGCTTCTTCGACCTGGATCGTCTCCTGGGCGCGCTCGACGAGGCTGACGACGTCGCCCATGCCGAGGATCCGCCCGGCGACCCGCTCCGGATGGAAGGCCTCGAGCGCATCGATCGCCTCGCCGACGCCGGCGAACTTGATCGGCTTGCCGGTAACCGCGCGCATCGAGAGCGCGGCGCCGCCGCGGGCATCGCCGTCGAGGCGGGTGAGGACGATACCGGTCAGTTCGACCTGGCCGGAAAAGCTGGTGGCGACGTTGACGGCGTCCTGGCCGGTCAGGGCGTCGACGACGAGCAGGATCTCGGCCGGGCCGGAGACGTCGGCGACCGCCTTCATCTCGTCCATCAGCGCCTGGTCGACGTGGAGCCGGCCGGCGGTGTCGAGGAGAAGGACGTCGAAGCCCTGGAGGCGGGCGGCCTGGAGGGCGCGGCGGGCGATGTCGACCGGCTGCTGGCCCGCGACGACGGGCAGGGTGGCGACCTCGGCCTTCTCGCCGAGCACCCGGAGCTGCTCCTGGGCGGCGGGACGGGCGACGTCCAGCGACGCCATCATCACCTTCTTGCCGCCCTTGTCGCGAAGGCGCCGGGCGATCTTGGCGGTGCTGGTGGTCTTTCCCGAGCCCTGAAGGCCGACCATCATCACGACCGCGGGCGGGGTGACGTCGACGTTGAGCTCGGAAGCCTCGGCGCCGAGCATGTCGACGAGCGCGTCGTGGACGATCTTGACGACCTGCTGGCCGGGCGTGACCGAGCGGAGCACCTGCTGGCCGACCGCCTGCTCGGTCGCCCTGTCGACGAACTCGCGGACCACCGGGAGAGCGACGTCGGCTTCGAGCAGGGCGATCCGGACCTCGCGCATCGCCGCGCGCACGTCCGCCTCGGTGAGGGCGCCGCGGCCGCGCAGCCGGTCGAAGACGGCGCCGAGGCGGTCGCTCAGACTGTCGAACATGCTCTTCCTTCCACCGGCCTCAGGTGCCGAACGCGAAAAACGCCGGCGGGCGAAACCTCGCCGGCCAGCGCGCGCCCCCCGGGGGCGCTGTTCTTATCCCAAAGGGATGTGGGGGCGCATAGCCGCGAGGGGAAGATATGGCAAGGCCGGGCGCGCCCTTCCCCTAGCCGCCGGTGACCGAAACCCAGAGGACCTGCAGGTCGGCGTAGTGCCCGTCGCCGGCGAGGACGGTGACTTCGTAGATATTGTCTCCGTCGGAATCGCCGGGAGCCTCGAAATCCGGGGCCTGGAGGAAGCTCAGCGCGCCGGTTTCGGAGTCGATGGTGAACAGGGCCGCGTCGGCACCGCCGAAAATCTCGTATGTCGGGGCGTCGCCGTCGACGTCGTCGGCCTGGACGGTCGTCACCGCGACCCCCGCCTCCGCGACCGCGAGGGCGGCGAAGACTCCGCCGCCGTTCGAGACGATGGCGACGCCTTCATTGACGTTGGCGACGCCCACGGTCAGCGCCTGGGTGTCGGTGAGACTGCCGTCGCTGGCCGAGACGACGACCTCGTAGACATTGTCGCCCGAGGCGTCGCCCGGCGTCTCGAAATCGGGCGCCTCGGCGAAGCTGAGGGCGCCGGTCACCGGATCGATCGTGAAGGCAGTGGCATCGGCGCCGCCCGCGATGGAATAGGTGCGCGCCGTCCCCTCCGGATCGGCGGCGGCCACCGTGGTGACGAACGTGTGGGTCTCGGTCGCCGCCACCAGAGCGGTGTCGCCGCCGTCGTTCGAGGCGATCACCGGCGCCTCGTTGGCGTCGGTCACCGTGACGGCGATCGCCTGGACGTCGTCCAGCAGGCCGTCGCTCGTCCTGACCACGACCTCGTAGACATTGTCCCCGTCCGAGTCCTCCGGCGCCTCGAAATCCGGGGCGGCGAGGAAGCTCAAAGCGCCGGTCTCGGCGTCGATGGTGAACAGCACGGAGTCGGCGCCGCCGGATATCTCAAAGGTCAAGGTGTCGCCGTCGACGTCCGTGGCCTGGACAATCGTGACCGCGGAGCTGTCCTCCTCGACCTCGACGGCGGCGGAGGCGCCACCCCCGTCCGAGACGATGGCGACGGCTTCGTTGACGTTATAGAGGTCGACGGTCAGCGCCTGGGTGTCGGCGAGGGCACCGTCGCTGGCCTCGACGACGACCTCGTAATAATTGTCGCCGTCAGCGTCGCCCGGGGCTTCGAAATCGGGCGCTTCCACGAAGCTGAGGGCGCCGGTCACCGGATCGATCGTGAAGTCGGCGGCATCGGCGCCGCCGGCGATGGAGTAAGTGCGTGCGGCGCCTTCCGCGTCGGTCGCCGCGACGGTCGTGACCAGGGTATCGCCCTCGCTGACACCCGCCCACGCCCAGGCGCCGCCGCCGTTGGAGGCGATGACCGGGGCTTCCTCGACGCCCGCCACCGTCACCGCGATCGCCTGGGTGTCGCTGAGCGACCCGTCGCTCGCCCGGACGAGCACGTCGTAGACATTGTCGCCGCCGGCATCGCCCGGATTGTCGAAATCGGGAGCGGTGACGAAGCTCAGGACGCCGGTGACGGCATCGATCCTGAACCTGGCCGCGTCGGCTCCGCCGGCGATCGAGTAGCTGCGCGCATTATTGTCCGGATCGGACGAGGTCACCGTCATCACCGCGAGCATGTTCTCGTCGAGCGAAAGCGCGAGGCTCGCCCCGCCACCGCCGGAGGTGATGACCGGGCTCTCGTTGACGTTGACAACCCTGACGGCGAGCGCCTGGCTATCGCTCAGAGCGCCGTCGCTGGCCTGGACGACGACATCGTAGACGTTGTTGCCGCCGGCATCGGCGGGGCTTTCGAAATCGCGCGCCGCGACGAAGGTCAGCACTCCGCTCGCGGAATCGATGGCGAAGAAGGCGGCATCGGCGCCGCCGGAAATCGAATAGGTCCTGGTCGCCTTTTCCGGGTCCGTCGCCACGACGGTGGTGACGGCTGTGCCATTCTCTCCGACGCTGAGGCTGGCGGCGGCGCCGCCGCCGTTCGAGGTGATGACGGGCGCTTCCTCGATTCCAGTCACGGCGACGGAGATCGTCTGGGTATCGGCGAGCAGACCGTCGCTCGCGCGCACGATTACGTCGTAGACATTGTCGGCGCCGGCATCGCCGGGATTGTCGTAATCGGGCGCGGCGAGGAAGCTCAGGACGCCCGTCGAGGAGTTGATCGCGAACCGGGCCGAGTCGGCGCCGCCGGCGATCGAATAGGTGCGGGCGGTGTTCTCCGGATCGGTCGACGTCACCGTGGTGACGACGCCCGTATTCTCGCTGACGGACAGCGACACGCCGTCGCCGCCGCCGTTGGACGTGATGACCGGCGCCTCGTTCACGTTCAGCACCGAGACCGCGATCGCCTGGGTGTCGGTCAGGAAGCCGTCACTGGCCCGAACGATGACGTCGTAGACGTTGTTGAGCCCCGCGTCGGTGCGGGTCTCGAAATTGGGCGCGGCGACGAAGGAGAGGATTCCCGTAGCGGCGTCGATCGTGAACTTGGCCGCGTCCGCGCCGCCGGAAATGCTGTAGGTGATCGCGGCCTTCTCGGGATCGGCGGCGGCGACCGTCGTCACGACCTTGGTGTTCTCGTTGACCGAGGTGACCGCGCTGGTGCCGCCGAAGAAGGAGGTAATCACCGGCGATTCGTCGAGGTTGGTGACGGTGACGGAGATGGTCTGCGTGTCGGTGTAGCCGCCGCCGGCGACCTGGACGATCAGCTGGTAGACATTGTCGCCGTTGCTGTCGGCCGGAGCCTCGAAATTGGGCGCCGCGACGAAGCTGATCGTGCCGCTTCCGCCGATCACGGTACCGATCTTGAACCGGGCCGCGTCGGCGCCGCCGACGATGCTGTAGGTCAAGACTCCGCCGTCGCTGATCTTGACGGTGAAGTCCTTGTTGCTCTCGATCATGAAGCCGCTGCCGTTCTCGATCATCGACAGCGAAGCGCTGTCGCCGCCGCCATGGGAGGTGATTGAGAAGGGCTCTATGACGTTGTTGACCCGGACGGCGATCGACTGGGTCGCGCTGGTCACGCCGTCGCTCGCCCGGACGATGACGTCGTAGACGTTGTCGGCGCCGCTGTCGGAACGGATTTCGAAATCCGGCGCCGCGACGAAGCTCAGCGCTCCGGTCGTGGAATCGATGCTGAACTTCGCGGCATCGGCGCCGCCGGAGATGCTGTAGGCGATGGCGCCATTGTCCGGATCGACGGCGACGACGGTGGTCGCGAGAAGCTCGTTCTCGGCCATCGACGTGGAGGCGAAAGTGTGTCCGAAGAGCGACGTGATCCTCACCGGCTCCTGGACGTCGGCGACCTTGACGGCGATGGTCTTCACGTCGCTGTACGTGCCGTCGGTCGCCTGGACGGTGACGTAATAGACGTTGTCGCCATCGGCATCGGTCGGGTTTTCGAAATTGGGTGAGGTCAGCCATGTGATCGAGCTCTGATTGCCGAACACCGGACCGAGCTTGAACCGGGCGGCGTCCTCGCCCCCGACGATGGTGAAGGTGAGCGTTCCGGCGTCCTGCTCATCGGTCGAGATGATCCAATTGCTGTTGGAATTCTCCTGCACGTTCAGCGTCCCGACGCTGCCGCCGAACCCGGTGATCGAGAAAGGCTCATTCACGTTGGTGATGGCGATGCTCAGATCCTGGGTATCGCTGACGCCCCCGGCGGTGGCCTTGACCGTGACCTCGTAGATCTTGTTCAGGCCATGATCGGTCGGGGCCTCGAAATTCGGCGCGGTGATGAAGCTCAGAACGCCGGTCGTCGCATCGATCGTGAACTTCGACGAATCCCAGCCGCCGGCGATGGAATAGACGATGCTGGTTCCGGCGGGAGGGTCGCCGGCGACGACGGTGGTCGCCACGGTCTGGTTCTCCGCCAGCGACAAGGAGGCGGTGGGGCCGCCGCCGTTGGAGTGGATCGCGGGTCCTTCGCCGACATTGCCGATCGCGATCTGGAAGGCCTGCGTGGTGACGATGTCGCCGTCGCTCGCCCGGATGACCACGTCGTAGACTCGATCGCCGCCGACGTCGTCCGGAACCTCATAATTGGGGGCGGTATAGAAGCTGAGCACGCCGGTGGTCGAGCTGATGAAGAATTTGCCGGCATCGGCGCCGCCGTCGATCCGGTAGCTGACCGGATCGCCTTCCGTGTCGACGGCCGCCACCGCCACCGAATTGCTGTTCTCCCAGACGGCAAGCACCGCCGGGGAGGTGAAGGCGGTGCCTTCGTTGACGTTGCGAAGGGCGACTGCAAGCGCCTGGGCGACGCTCTGGCCGGCGGCGCTCGCGGTCACTTCGACGTCGTAGACGTTGTTCGCGCCGGCATCGGCCGGACTCTCGAAATCGGGAGTCAGGACGAAGCTGAGCACTCCGGTGGTCGCGTCGACGGTGAAGCGCTCGGCGTCGGCGCCGCCGGTGATGGCGAAGGTCGCGGCGGCGTCGGTCGCCGTCACCCGGGTCACGGCCAGCGTGTTCTCCGGGGCCGCGACCTCAGCGCTCGACGTGATCAGCAGGCCGCGGCCGGCCTCGCCGACGGTGACCGAAAGCGCCTGGCTGTCGCTCAGCTCGCCGTCGCTGGCGGAGACGACGACTTCATAGACATTGTCGAGATCGGAATCCGACGGGGCGCCGGGATCGGGCGCGACGAGGAAGGTCAGGTGGCCGGTGGAATCGATCGCGAACAGGGCCGAATCCGCGCCGCCGGTGATGGCGTAGCCGATCGGGGCCGGGCCGACCCGGTCGGTGGCCACGATCTGGGTGACCACCGACTGGCCGCCGGCCACGGTGAAGGCCGCCGCGGCGCCGCCGCCGTCGGACTGGATGACCGGCGCCTTGTTCAGGGCGAAGATCCGGGCGCTGACGTCGGCGCCGCCGAAATCCTGGGAGGACGACCAGGCGGTGACGATATCTCCCCCGGCGGTGACGAGGGTCTTCGACGACCCCGGGCTTTGATTGAACGTCGTATTGATGAGGAAGCTGGCGCCGGGCGCGCCGGAGGAATCGTAGCGGCGGCCGAAAACCTCGCCCGAGCTGAAGCTCGTGCTCGGGGCCGACCAGGTCGCGACGAAGCCGCCGTCGGGCAGGGCCTCTAGCTGCGGCGAGCCGACTTGCCCGGAGGCGGCGCTGATCAGGAAGTCGCCGCCGATCTTCGTCCCCGAAGCGTCGAACATCTGGCCCCTGATGGCCTGGTTGATGAATCCGGTGTCGGGGTAGTTCCGCCAGGCGACCACGAAGCGCCCGTCCGGCAGAGCGAGGACGTCCGCTTCGGTCGGATAGCCGGCGCCCGCGCCGGCAATGGCGATCTCGCCTCCCACCTTGCTCCCGGCGGAGTCGAAGATCTGGCCGTTGAGCACCGAATCCACGCTGGTGCCCGACACCCAGGTCAGGATGAAGCCGCCCGACGCGGTCGCCGTCAGGCTGGATTTGGCCTGAGCGCCGGTCGTGGTCGTGTTGACGAGGAACTCCGCCCCCGCCGGCGCGCCCGCGGAGTCGAATATCCGCGCCTTCACTTCGGTCAGCGTTCCCCCCGAAGCGGGTTGCGCCGTCGTCCAGCTGATGACGAAGCGGCCGTCGGCGAGGGCGGTGACGGCGGCCTCTGACTGGTTGCCGGACGTCTGGTCGTTGACGACGAAAGCCGCGCCCGCGGCCTGGCCCGCCGCGTCGTAGCGCTGCGCCACGATGGCGGAGCCGCTGCCGTCCCGGGCCGGGTCCGTGCTTTCGAAGACGATGACGAACCCGCCGTCGCCAAGCCCCGCCGATCCGGTTTGCAGGCTCTGATAGCTGTTGCCCAGGGTGGCGACCGTGAATTCCTGGCTCGCCGGGCCGCCGCTCGAATCGAAGCGCTGGGCCTTGAGCGAATAGACGGTGCCGGTCACCGAGCCCCAGACGAGGAGGTAGCCGCCGTCCTCGAGCGCGGTCGCCGAGGAGATGTTCTGGCTTCCGGTGCGAACGCCGTTGACTCGAAACTGAGGCCCGACGGCCGCGTAATATGGCATGCAATCCCCCCGGCCCGCCCCTCAAGCCTTGGCTATCATGGGGTTGTTTTAGGAGGAGTAAACAGAAATCCGGATAGGGCCCTGTTTTTGCAATGCTTGGATTGGGCCGCTTCTTGCGGCCGCCGGCCGCGGCGGGCGCCGCGGGCGGCGGACAGGCTTCAGCCGCGAGCCCTGCGCATCTCCCGGCGAAGCTCGCGGACCCGGCGATCGATCCGGGCGGTGACGATCGCCCGCTCCTTCCAGTCGAGCCTGCTGTCGCCTTCGTAGCGGGTCCTCGCCTTGAGAAGCGCGCGCGCCTCGCCTTCCGGGCTGGAATCGCAGGTAATTGCCGAGGTGTGGGCGAGCACTTCCACCTTGCCGTCGGCGTTGCACAGCGAGGGCGTCGCCGCCGAGGCCGTGCCGGCGATCCCCCCCGCCAGCAGGAGGGCGGCGGATGCGATGAAAAAGCGTGTCGGCCGAGCGTTCATTTCATGTCTCCCGTTCCGGGGCGCCTGCCCCTTCTGCCGATCCGCAATGGCAGCCTTCGCCCCAGGGACTCCACGGCCGCTCGATCGAGGGGGCGCAGAAGTCTGCGGACCGACCAAGCGGCGCGGCGCTTCGACGGGCGTCGCGGCGGGCGGCGCTTGAGCTGCGGCCGAAGGCGTGAGAAACCGCGGCGATGGGAAAGCACTCGACAGGGAGGCTGGGCCGGGCGGCGCTTGCCGCGGCCGCGATTCTGATGCCGGCGCCGGGCGGCACCGCGGCGGCGGCGGGACCGGCGGGGGATTACCGGCTCGTCGGCGAGCAGGACGTCGCCTCCGGCCTGAGGCTGCGGCCCGACGGGCGATTTCAATATTTCCTGATCGCCGGCGCTCTCGACGAGGGCGCCGAGGGGCGGTGGAGCGTCGCCGGCCGAATCGTCACTCTGACGACCGAGCCCAAACCGGTGCCCCCGGTCTTCACCCAGGGAGCTTCGGCGAAGACCAAGGCCGCTCCACTCACCATTAAGGTCAGCTGGCCCGGGGGGCGCGGGATTGCGGGTGTGGACCTGCGCGTCGGTCTCGACGACGGCGTGGTGCTCGACGACTATACCCAGGAGGACGGCTGGAGCCTTTCGGAGGTGGAGGGGCGCAAACCGCTCTGGATCGAGCTCGCCGTGCCGATGCACGGCGCCCGCTCGCCTCGCTTCCCGATCGACCTGGAAGCCGGGAACGCGCTCGCTTTCACCTTCACTCCCAACGACATCGGCGTTTTCGACTTCGACGGCGTGAAGGTGGAACTGGCGGGCAAGGCGCTGGTCGTCCACCGCGAGGGCGCGCAACTGCGCTACGAGCCGGTCAGGGACTGATGCCGGAGCCGCGATGAGCGAGCCGCCCCTCATCCTGGTCGATGCCGACGCCTGCCCGGTCAAGGAGGAGATCTACAAGGTCGCCTTCCGCCATGGCGCCGGGGTGAAGATCGTCAGCAACGCGCATCTGCGGGTGCCGGCCCATCCCCTTATCGAGCGGATCGTCGTCGGCGCCGGCTTCGACGCGGCCGACGACTGGATCGCGGAGCGGGCGGGGCGCGGGACCGTGGTGGTCACGGGCGACATCCTGCTCGCCGACCGTTGCCTCAAGGCCGGAGCCGCGGTGATCGGCCCGAACGGCAAGCCGTTCACGGCGGCCTCCATCGGAGCGGCGGTGGCGACCCGCGCGATCATGGCCGATCTGCGCGCCGGAATGGACGGGCCAGGCGGCGGCCCGGCGCCGTTCGCCAAGGCGGATCGCTCGCGCTTCCTGTCGGCGCTGGACGAGGCGCTGGTGCGGATCAGGCGGTCCTGAGCGCCGCCTTCAGACAGGCCTCCAGCTCGGCGGCGTTGCGTTCCCAACTGTACCCGGCGACGCAGGCCGCGACGTCGTGCGGCGCCGGCGGCCGTTCGAGCAGATCGCGAATCGCGGCAGCGATCGAGGAAGGCTCCGAAGCGACCACCCGGCCGGCCTCGGGGCGGTCGACCAGCTCCCTCGAACCACCGCTTTCGGTCGTCACGACGGGCGTTCCGCACGCCAGCGATTCGACCCAGACATTGGACAGCCCTTCCAGCTCGGCCGTGTGGACCGTCACGTCCGCCGCGGCGTAGAAGGAAGGCATGAGCGGCTGGGGGATCGCGCCGAGGAACCGAACGCGGTCTTCGACTCCGATGTCGCGGACCTGTTGCTCGAGCGCGGATCGATCGGGCCCTCCCCCGATTAGGATCAGGGTCGCCTCGCCGAGCTGCGCGAGGGCCTCGATCGCCAGATGCTGGCGCTTTCGCGGCAGCAAGTTGCCCACGTTCAAGAGCAGCGGGCCGTCGACCTTGAGCGCGGCCTTGCGCGCCGCGCCGTCGCCGAGCCGAAACCGGGTGCGGTCGAGACCCGTCCGGTGAACGGCGATCCGTTCCGCGGGCAGGCCCCTTTCTATCATAGCCGAGCGCAGGGTTTCGCTTACCGCCAGCAGGCAAGCCGCGTTCCTTCCGGCTTCCATCACCTGGCTTCGCGCCCAATCATGACCGGTGGCCGGACGCTCGAAGTCCCCGCCGCGGGCCTTGATCGAGCAGGGAACGGCGAAGGCCTCCGCGAGCCGGCTCGCGGCGGGTCCGTCCGGCCAGAAGAATTCGGCCTGGATGATGTCGAAAGGGAAGCGCCGGCGGATGGCCTCGAACGTGGGATGCACGGCACGGACGATGGCTTCCACACGCCCCCGCCCCCCAGGAAGGGGCTCTTCGAAGCGCGGACGGTGAACCGTGATTCCGTTCAAGACCTCGCTGGTTGGAAGCGCCCGATCGCGCCCGTGCCTCCGAGCGAGCGACAGTGGAAAGGGTGGCAGGCCGACCGGTGCCACCACCTCCACCTCGATGCCGGGGCGGGCGGCCAGAGCGCGCAGCTGGTGCTCGACGAAGCTTCCGACGCCCCTCCATTCCTGGTCCGGATAGGCGCTGGTGAGGGAAAGGAGGCGGAGCATCTCCCGACTATAAAGATCATCCGCGGCGGCGCGAAAGCTGTCCGGGAGGTGACGCCGGCGCTTGCATAGGGTAGATGGACGTCTCCGTAACGACCGAGGGGGGCTCCATGTCCAGGCCTGAGACAAGCACTGCACTGAAAATGTGGGCGAAACCGGCGGTCCGGCGGATGGCCGGCGGATCGGCGGAGCTGAACTCGTCCACCAGCGTCGACGGCAGCGGGACCTTCTCCTAGACTCTTTCCGCGGCCGCCGCCGCCAGATGCCCTTCCAGCTCCGCGGCCTGGCGCTCCCAGCTGAAGTCGAGGGCCCGCGCCCGCACGGCCTCGGCCGCCGGGGCTTCGGTCAGCAGATCCTTCACCGCCGCCGCAATGGCTTCCGGATCGGCCTCGACGATCCTCCCGGCCGCTGGCCGATCGACGATCAGGGCGGCGTCGCCGACCGCGGTGGTGACGAGCGGGGTGCCGCAGGCGAGGGATTCGAGCCTCGCGTTGCCGAACCCCTCGACCAGCGACGGATGGATCGTGACGTCGGCGGCGGCGTAGAGTTGCGGCAGCACGGCATGCGGCAGCGACCCCGGGAGGCGGATCCGGTCGGCCACGCCAAGCTCTCGCGCCCGGGCGACCAGCGCCCCGCGCTCGGGGCCACTGCCCGCGATGAGGAGCGTGGCTCCCTCGATCCTCGCCAGCGCCTCGACCGCAAGCCAGTGCCCCTTTTCGGGGATGAGGTTGCCGACGGCGAGAAGCAACGGGCCGGTTATTCCGAGCCGCGCCTTGGCGGCGGCACGGTCGCCAGGCCGGAAGTGCCCGGCGTCGACGGCGGGGTAATGGATGGCGATCCGGTCGGGTGGGAGGCCGATCGCCGCCATCGCCTGCTTGACGCTCCCGCTCACCGCCAGCAGCCGCTGCGCCGCGAGGCCGGAAGCGAGGAGCTGGCGGCGCATGCGGGCATTCGCGGTGCGCCGCTCGAACTCCATGCCGCGCGCCTTGATCGCCACGGGCACTCCGAGCGCTCGCCCAACGGCGATGGCGGCGGGCCCGTCCGGCCAGGAGAATTCCGCCGAGATGACGTCGAAGGAGAATCGCTCGCGCAGCCCCGCCGCCAGGGGCAGCAGCCGCCGCGCCAGCGCCCGCGGGCGAAGCGAGGGGAAATAGCGGAGCTGGGGGAAAGCCAGGCGGTGGACGGTGACGCCCTTCCATGCCTCCTGTTCCGGTAGCCCAGCGAGCGCCCTCGATGCGACCAGCGATAGCGGAAAGGGGGCGTGTCCAATAGGCGCGACCACCTCCACTTCGACCTCTGACCGAGCCGAGAGCTCGAGCGTCTGCCGCTCGATGAAGTTGCCCAGATTGGGGCGAAGGCGGTCTGGAAAGCGGCTGGTCAGGATCAGGACGCGGAGCATCCGCCGGGCGCTCAGCGGCGCCCGCGCGGGCTCAGCGCCCCGGCCCGCCGCCGAATCCGCCCACGCCCTGCCGGACGATCACCGGCTCCATACAGCCGCCGACCTGGTTGACGACGGCCAGGGTCAGGTCGCCCGGCGGCAGCTCGTCGAGGCGCCTGAGCCTCGGGGGGTCCGCGGGGCGGGCGAGGTGGGGGCCCATCTGGTGGGGGCAGATCCGGGACGGGACGAAGTCACCGGCGGGGCGGGGCGAGGCCGGCCCCGCGGCCGAGGGTGCGGCCGGCCGGGCCTGGGATGCGGGCGCCTCGGCGGACGATGCCGCCGGCAGTGCCAAAGCGAGAGCGACGAGTGCAAGGCGCATGACGTCTCCTTTCCGGCTGCTATGATATCCCTTTCCGCCGCGATTGGGGAGAGGGAGATGGAGGTCAGGACGGCGAGCTGCCGCTGCGGCGCGCTCAAGGCCCGGGCACGGGGCGAGCCGGCGGTGGTGTCGGTCTGCCACTGCCTCGCCTGCAAGGCGCGCACCGGCAGCGCCTTCTCCTGGAACTCGACCTGGCTCGAGGCCCAGCTCGAGACGGAAGGCGAGCCGCGCAGCTGGACCCGCACCGTCGAGGAAGGGCGCTGGTGCACCGACAGCTTCTGCCCCGAATGCGGCTCCACCGCCTGGTACCGGATCGAGGCGCGGCCGGGCATGGTCACCATCCCGGCCGGAAATTTCGGCGATCCCGGCTTCGGCGAGCCGAGCCTTTCCTGGTATTTCGAGCGGCAATGCCCCTGGGTCCGGCTCGAGACCGAGGGCCCGCTGACGGAGGGCTGACACTCCTCCGCCGTTTTTCGCGGGAGAAGGGTTTCGGGGGGTCGCTCCTCGATGTGGGCAGCCGCACGGTGGACTTGGCCCCCTCCCCTCCCTAGATGCACGGCGCGATGAAGCGGCGGTTCCGGAAGATGCATGGGCTGGGCAACGACTTCGTCATCTTCGACGCGCGCGAGGCGCCGGTGGAGATGACGGAGGAGCGCGCCCGCGCGCTCGCCGACCGGCGGACCGGGATAGGCTGCGACCAGCTGATCGTGCTCGAGCCGTCGGACGAGGCGGACGTCAGGATGCGGATCTGGAATTCGGACGGCGGCGAGGCCGAATCCTGCGGCAATGCCGCGCGCTGCGTCGCGCTTCTGCTCGGCGGTCCGGCCTGGATCGAGACCGCGGGCGGGCTCATCGCCGCCTCCGCCAAGGGCTCGTCCGCGACGGTCGACATGGGCGAGCCGCGCTTCGGCTGGGACGAGATTCCGCTCGCCTACCCGATGGACACGGCGGAGATGCCGGTCGGCTGGGAGGATCTTCGCGATCCCTACGCCGTCAATGTCGGCAACCCGCATATCGTCTTCTTCGTCGAGGACGCTAACGCCGTCGAGATCGAGCGGCTCGGCCCGCTGATCGAGCACGACCCGCTCTTCCCACAACGGGTCAACGTCAACATCGCCTCGATCGAGGAGGGCGGCATCCGGCTGCGCGTCTGGGAGCGGGGCGCCGGTCTGACCCAGGCCTGCGGCACCGGCGCCTGCGCGACCGCGGTGGCGGCCGTGAGCCGCGGGCTGGCGGCGAGCCCGGTCCAGGTCCGGCTCCCCGGCGGGTCGCTGACCATCGCCTGGACGCCCGGCACCACGATCGCGATGAGCGGTCCCGCCACCGCCGTCTTCGAAGGCGAGGTGGCGCTGTGAGCGGGGCGGAGGTGATCACGCTCGGCTGCCGCCTCAATGCCGCCGAGAGCGAGGCGATTCGGCTCATGGCGGGCGGCGAGGACGATCTCGTCATCGTCAACAGCTGCGCCGTCACCAACGAGGCGGTGCGGCAGACCCGCCAGGCCATCCGCCGGGCGAAGAGGGCGCGCCCGGAGGCCCGGCTGGTGGTGACCGGCTGCGCGGCCCAGATCGAGCCGGAGACGTTCGCGGCCATGCCCGAGGTCGACCGGGTGGTGGGCAATGGCGAGAAATTCGATCTCGCCGCCTTCGCCCGGACCACCACCGTTCGGGCTGAGCCTGTCGAAGCCCTCCCCTTTGCGGCGGAGGCTGGACGTGATGAACAAGAAGGCCTTCGACAAGCTCAGGCCGAACGGGTTGGGCTTGTTACCCCAATGGGGGAAATACGGGTCTCCGATATCTTCGCCGTCCGCGAGATCGCGCCTCACCTGCTCGCCGGCTTCGCCGAACGCTCCAGGGCCTTCGTCGAGGTCCAGAATGGCTGTGACCACCGCTGCACCTTCTGCATCATCCCCTACGGCCGCGGGAACAGCCGGAGCGTGCCGGCGGGGCTGGTCGTCGAGCGGGTGAAGGCGCTTGCCGCGCAAGGCTTCGCGGAGGTGGTGCTGACCGGGGTCGACGTCACCAGCTACGGGCCGGATCTGCCGGGGACGCCGACGCTCGGCCTGCTGGTCGAGCGGATATTGAGGCACGTGCCGGATCTGCCGCGGCTTCGCCTGTCCTCGCTCGACTGCATCGAGATTGACGATCGGCTCGAGGAGATCATCGCCCACGAGCCGCGCTTCATGCCGCACCTCCATATGAGCTTCCAGGCCGGCGACGACATGGTGCTGAAGCGGATGAAGCGGCGCCACAGCCGCGCTCAGGCGGTGGCGACGGTGCAGCGGCTGAAGGCGAAGCGTCCGGAGCTGGCGATCGGCGCCGACCTCATCGCCGGATTCCCGACCGAGACGGACGAGATGCACGAGAACAGCCTGAAGCTCGTCGACGAGTGCGACATCGTCATGGGCCACATCTTTCCGTTCTCGCCGAAGCGCGGGACTCCGGCGGCGCGGATGCCGCTCGTGCCGGTGCCGGTGGTGAAGGAACGGGCGCGCCGGCTGAGGGCGGCCTGCGCCGAACGGAGGGCGAGGTGGCTCGCCGGGCTGGTCGGGACGAGGCAGCGGGTGCTGGTGGAGCGCGACGGAAGCGGCCACGCGGAAAATTTCGCGCCGGTCATAATCCGTTCGTCCCGAGCGAAGTCGAGGGACCCCATCGAGCGAAGCCGAGATACTGACTGCGAGAAGGGCCTCGGCTTCGCTCGGCAGGGTGTCTCGACCTCGCTCGACACGAACCGATCTGGCGAGATCGTGCCGGTCAGGATTGTCTCGGTGGAAGAGGGTTCTCTCGTCGGGATCCCGGCATGAGCGAGGCGACGTGGCTCGACCGGCTGCAATCCGGGTTCAGGAAGACTTCGGAGCGGCTCGGCGACAACCTCACCGGCCTGTTCACCAAGGCGGCGCTCGACGAGGAGACTCTGGAAGAGATCGAGGAAGCGCTGATCGCTTCCGACCTCGGCCCCGCGACGGCGGCGAAAATCAGGAATAGGCTGGCGGCGGAGCGCTTCGAGCGCGGCCTCTCCGAATATGCGGTGCGCGAGATCGTCGCCGAGGAGCTCGAGAAGATCCTCGCCCCGGTGGCGGTGCCGCTCCAGATCGATGCCTTTCCGAGGCCTCAGGTGATCCTGATCGTCGGGGTCAACGGCTCGGGCAAGACGACGACCATCGCCAAGCTCGGCCACCTCCTGCTCGAGCAGGATTACGGCGTCCTGTTCGCCGCCGGCGACACCTTCCGGGCGGCGGCGATCGAGCAGCTCAAAATCTGGGCGGAGCGGATCGGAGTGCCCGTCATCGCCGGCCCCGAGGGCGGGGACAGCTCGGCGATCGTCTTCGACGGCGTCAAGAAGGGCACCGCCGAGGGCATCGACACGCTCATCGTCGACACCGCCGGGCGGCTCCAGAACAAGAAGGTGCTGATGGACGAGCTCGCCAAGATCCGGCGGGTGCTCGGTCGGCTCAACCCGGAGGCGCCGCACAACGTGGTGCTGGTGCTCGACGCGACGACCGGGCAGAACGCGCTGAGCCAGATCGAGGTGTTCAGGGAGGTCGCCGGGGTCACCGGGCTGGTCATGACCAAGTTGGACGGGACCGCCCGCGGCGGCGTATTGGTGGCGGCGGCGGAGCAGTTCGGGCTGCCGATCCACGCGATCGGAATCGGCGAGGGCATTAACGACTTGCGGCCGTTCGACGCTCGGGAGACGGCGCGGGCGATCGCGGGACTGGGAAGAGAGTGAGCGTGACGGCGGAAAAAAGAGAGCCCTCGGTCGCCGGACGGCTGATGATCGACCTCGGGCCGTTGCTCGTCTTCTTCCTTGTGAACTTCTTCGCGCCCGTCCCGGACGTGCTGAAGATCTTCTACGCGACCGGGGCTTTCATGGCGGCGATGATCGTCGCGATGATGGTCTCCTATTTGCGCTACAAGCACATCTCGCCGCTGCTGTGGTTCTCGGGGATCATGGTGGTGATCCTGGGCGGAGTGACGATCTGGCTTCACAACGACGTCTTCATCAAGATGAAGCCGACCGTTTATTACCTGCTGATCGCGAGCCTGCTCGTGTTCGGGCTGTCGACCGGCCGCAACCTCCTCAAGATGGTGCTGGGCGCGGCCTATCCGGGCCTCTCGGAGCGCGGCTGGCAGCTGCTCACCCGCAACTGGGCGATCTTCTTCGCGGTCATGGCCGTCGTCAACGAGGCGGTGTGGCGCAACACCGACACCAGCTTCTGGATCGGCTTCAAGCTCTGGGGCTTCCTGCCCGCCACCTTCCTGTTCGCGATCGCCAACGTGCCGATGCTGATGAAGCACGGCATGCAGCTCGAGCCGGGCAAGGAAGAGCCGCCGGTGCCGCCGGTCCAATGAGGACTTCCTCGGTCCTTACCCGTCATTGCGGCGAAGGCCGGAATGACGAAGCGCGCACGGCCGGGGAGGGAGCATGATGCCTGATCCGGCCCGCCCCGTCGTCTCCGTCCGCCGTCTGTCCAAGCGCTACGAGGGCGGCCATGAGGCGCTCAAGCATGTCAGCCTCGATATCGCCAAGGGCGAGATCTTCGCCTTGCTCGGCCCCAACGGCGCCGGCAAGACGACCCTGATCAGCATCGTCTGCGGCATCGTCACCGCGACGTCGGGCGAGGTCGAGGTCGGCGGCCACGACATCGTGCGCGATTATCGGGCGGCCCGGACCAAGATCGGGCTGGTGCCGCAGGAGCTCCACACCGACGCGTTCGAAAGCGTACTTTCCACGGTCAGCTTCAGCCGCGGCCTGTTCGGCAAGCCGCCCAGTCCCGCCCATGTCGAGAAGGTGCTCAAGGACCTGTCGCTGTGGGACAAGCGCAAGGCGAGGATCATGGAGCTGTCGGGCGGAATGAAGCGCCGGGTGATGATCGCCAAGGCGCTCAGCCACGAGCCCGACATCCTGTTCCTCGACGAGCCGACGGCCGGAGTCGACGTCGAGTTGCGGCGCGACATGTGGGCGCTGGTCCGGCGGCTCAGGGACACCGGAGTGACCATCATCCTCACCACCCATTATATCGAGGAGGCGGAGGAGATGGCGGACCGGGTCGGAGTGATCTCGCGCGGCGAGCTGATCCTCGTCGAGGGCAAGGCCGAGCTGATGAAGAAGCTCGGCAAGAAGGAGCTGACGCTTCAGCTCGCCGAGCCGCTCGACGCCGTCCCGGCCGAGCTGGCCGAATGGCGGCTCGAGCTTCGCGCCGACGGCCATGAACTGCTCTACGTCTTCGACGGCGCGGCCGAGCGGACCGGAATCCCCTCGCTGCTCGGGCGGATGCGCGACATCGGCATCGCCTTCAAGGACCTCAATACGAGGCAAAGCTCGCTGGAGGATATCTTCGTCAGCCTCGTCCACGAGCCCCGCGCATGAGCGGGACGCGCCTCACCTCCCCCTCCACCGTTCGGCCTGAGCTTGTCGAAGGCACTTCCTTTCCGCCTTCCCGGGGAGTTGGAGAAAGGAAGGGAGGCCTTCGACGAGCTCAGGCCGAACGCGGCTGGGGTTCGGGTCGTGTCTGCGGAGACGCCGGATGACTCCCACCGGCTTCAACCGCCACGGCGTCTGGGCGATCTACCGCTTCGAGATGGCGCGGGCGCTTCGCACCTTGTGGCAGAGCCTGGTCACCCCGGTCATCACCACCTCGCTCTATTTCGTGGTGTTCGGAGCGGCCATCGGCTCGCGAATGACCGAGGTGCAGGGCGTCCAGTACGGCGCCTTCATCGTGCCGGGGCTGATCATGCTGTCGCTGTTCACGCAGAGCATCTTCAACGCCTCGTTCGGGATCTTCTTCCCCAAGTTCACCGGCACGATCTACGAGATCCTCTCCGCGCCGATCTCGCCGCTGGAGATCGTGCTCGGCTATGTCGGCGCCGCGGCGACCAAATCGGTGGCCCTCGGCCTCGTCATCCTCGCCACCGCCGCCTTTTTCGTGCCGCTGCAGATCCTCCATCCCGTCTGGATGATCGGCTTCCTGGTTCTGATCGCGACGACCTTCAGCCTGTTCGGTTTCATCATCGGCATCTGGGGCAAGAATTTCGAGCAGATCCAGTTCGTGCCGATGCTGATCGTCACCCCTTTGACCTTCCTCGGCGGGGCCTTCTACTCGGTCGACATGCTGCCCGAGCCGTGGCGGACGGCGACTTTGTTCAACCCGATCGTCTATCTGATCAGCGGCTTCCGCTGGAGCTTCTACGGAGTCGGCGACGTGCCGGTCGGGATCAGCCTCGCGGCGACGCTGGGGTTCCTTCTGGTCTGCCTCGGCGTCGTCGCCTGGATCTTCCGAACGGGGTACCGGCTGAAGAGCTGATCCAGACGTAAGGGCCTCCCCTCCCTGCGAGGGAGGGGCTGGGGGCGGGTGCGAGCGCAGCGAGCCCCTTCCCCAGGCAAGCGCCTTCAGCGGCATCGAGCCGCTTCAGTCGCACCCACCCCTGACCCCTCCCTTGCAGGGAGGGGAAATCCTCGGCTCAGTTGACCTTGAAGCGGGCCAGCTCGACCTTGGGGTCGCGCCACTTGGGGCTGATCCGGCTCGCCTCGCGATAGTCGTGATAGGCGGCGCGGACCTGGCCGGCGAGCTCGTTGGCGACGGCGCGGCCGTAATAAGCGAGTTCCGGCCGCCGGGTCTTCTTGGCCAGGGCGCTGTCGAACATCGGCTTGGCCCGCTGCTCCGCCTCTGGGAGGTGAAGAAGGGCAAAACCCTTGTTGAGATAGGCCTCGGGCTGGTCGGGATCGCGGCTCAGCGCCTCGTCATAATCGGCGATCGCCTGCTCGACATTGCCGACCCGCGCCTTGAGGATTCCGCGGTTGACGAAGGTCGCGACCACGTCGGAATGGCTGAGCGTGTCCTCCCGGAGCGCCTGATCGCAATTGCGCATCGCCGCGATGCTCGGCGTCCGGGCTTCGGCCGCCTCGTAGCACATTCGGGCATAGGAATTGCCGATGACGCTGACCGCGCCGGTGGCCGGACTTGCCGCGAGCAGGGCCGCGGCGGCGAAGAGGAATTTACTGCGCATAGCGAGTCCTCCTGGCATGAGAGGCGGACCATAACAGAATCGTACGCGCCGTGCCATCGGCGTCCTTGGATACGGGTCTTCGCCAGGCTCAGCCCCTAGTCAGGATGAGCGGCTGGTACTTGCCCGCTCATCCTGAGCAGCCGCTGAGCGAAGTCGAAGCGGCGTATCGAAGGAAGTCCTCAGCCCTGGAGCTGGTGGCGCTTCAGGGCGTGGCGGAGCTGGTCGTAGCTGAGGCTGAGGGCGGCGGCGGCGGCGCGCTGGTTCCACCGGCATTTCTCGAGCGCGGCGGCGAGAATCGCCTTCTCATATTCGGCGACGGCGAGCCGGAAATCGGCGCAGCTCTCCGGGTCCCAGGCGTTGACCGGCGGCGTGCCGGGCGCCGACGCCGCTGGCGGCAGCACCTCCATCGTCACGGTCTGGCCGGCGGGCTGCGGTCGCCAGGGCGATTCGAACGGATCGAACTGGATCCGGTCGATCGGCCGCTCATGATCCTCCCAGCGGTAGACGGCGCGTTCGACGACGTTCCTCAGCTCGCGGACATTGCCCGGCCAGGTATAGTTGAGGAGCTTGTCCATCGCCCCGTTGCTGAAGCCCGGCCAGCTTGGCCATTCGAGCTCGAGCGCCATGCGGCGGGCGAAATGATCGGTGAGGACCGGAATGTCGCTGCTCCGATGGCGCAGCGGCGGCAGGGTGACGACCTCGAAGGACAGCCGGTCGAGAAGATCGGCGCGGAAACGGTTGCGCTCGGCCAGGCGGGGCAGGTCCTCGTTGGTGGCGGCGACGATGCGGACGTCCACCCTCACCGGACGCGAGGCGCCGATCCGGCTCACCTCGCCATATTCGACGACCCGGAGCAGCCGCTCCTGAGCCGCCTGCGAGAGGGTGGCCAGCTCGTCGAGGAACAGGGTGCCGCCGTCCGCCTCCTCGAAGCGGCCGGCGCGGGCCTTGGTGGCGCCGGTGAAGGCGCCGGCCTCGTGGCCGAACAATTCGGCCTCGATCAGGGTCTCGGGCAGGGCGGCGCAGTTCATCGCGACCAGCGGGCCGTCCCAGCGCGAGGAGAGATGGTGGAGGCGCTCGGCGATCAGCTCCTTGCCGGTGCCGCGCTCGCCGATCACCAGCACCGGCCGGTCGAGCGGCGCGGCGCGGCTCGCCCGCTCGACCGCGTCGAGGAAGGAGGAGGATTGGCCGACCAGTTGGGTGTTGCGTTCCACCACCAAAGATTGGGACGGATTCCCATGCTTTGGCAAGAAAAAGATGCGACGGAAAGCGGCTTCAAGCTCAAAAGCCGCGGTTTTCCGCCACTTTTCGCAATTGGCACGCCCCTTGTAGAGAAGGGGACATAGCGCCGCTGGGCGGAACGGATTTTTCAGGGAGGAAGAAATGGTCGACATGGGTAAATTGGGGCAGACGATCCTGGCGACGCTCGGAGCGATGGTTCTGACCGCGACGGCGGTGGGCGCCGCGGTCGGCCCGGCCCGGGCGATCGAGACCGCGCCGATCAGCCTTGTAGCGGCTTCGGTTTCGGGCCAGGCTCAGGCCTGACCCGCGGGCGGCGGTTCGGGAGGGTTCGCCCCCTTTCCTTCCCGGCCGCCGCCTCAATCCAATGCGTAAGGAGTGATTGAATGGGTATATTCTCCCGAACCCGCGACATCGTCGCCGCCAACTTCGCCGATCTCCTCGACAAGGCCGAGGATCCGGCGAAGATGATCCGGATGATCATCCTCGAGATGGAGGAGACCCTGGTCGAGGTCCGCGCCAGCGCCGCGCGCACCATCGCCGATCAGAAGGAAATGCGCCGCCAGATCGCCCGCCTCGACAAGCTCCAGGAGAGCTGGACCGAGAAAGCGGAGCTGGCGCTCAGCAAGGATCGCGAGGATCTCGCCAAGGCGGCCCTGGTCGAGAAGCAGAAAGCGGCCGACATGGCCGACAGCCTGAAGAGCGAGATCGAGGTGCTCGACGATGCCCTGCGCGCGTCGGAAGCCGACATCGCCAAGCTTCAGGGCAAGCTGCGCGAGGCGCGCACCCGCCAGAATGCCATCCAGAGCCGGCTCGAAAGCGCCAACCAGCGCGCCCGGCTCCGCGAAGCCTATGCCGGGCCCAAGGTCGACGAGGCCTTCTCGCGCTTCGACGTGCTCGAGCGTCGGGCCGATCAGGCCGAGGGCCGCGCCGACGCCCTGGCCCTGGGCGCTCCGCCCAAGACTCTCGACGAGGAAATCGCCGAGCTGCGCAACGCCGAGAAGGTCGATGCGGAGCTGGAAGCGCTGAAGGCTCGCCTCAGCGCCAGGAAGGAGGGCTGAGGCCATGGGTGACGTTATCCTCCCGCTGGTGATCGTGCCGATGGTGGTGATCGGCCTGCCGTGGCTGATCTTCCACTACATCACGCGCTGGAAAACCGCGGCGACCCTGACCACCGACGACGAGAAGCTGATGGAAGAGCTTTACGATCTCGCCCGGCGGCTCGACGAACGTATGTGCTCGATCGAGCGGATCATGACGGCCGAGAATCCGAACTGGCGGCAGATCGCCTGCGACCCCGCCACCACCGGAATCGAGGACCGCGCCGTCGCCGGCCGAGCCGCCGAAAGGATCGGCCGATGACCACTCCGCACACCAAATTCTATCTCGATAAGCAGAACAGGAAGTGGAAGGGCGTCTGCTCGGGGATCGCCGATTATACCGGCGTCGACGTCACCATCATCCGAATCGGGCTGGTCATCCTGACCTTCGTGGGCGGATTTCCCTGGACCCTCATCGCCTACCTGCTCACCGCGTGGATGGCGCCGGTCAAGCCGCAGGCGATGGTCAACGAGACGCCCGAGCAGACCAAGTTCTGGCAGGGCGTGCGGGCCTCGCCGGCGCGGACGGTGCGCGACGTGCGATCCCGCTTCCGCGAGATCGACCGCCGCCTCGCCGAGGTCGAGACCTATGTCACGAGCTCGAACAGCCGCCTCGCCCGGGAAATCGAGCAGCTGCGCTAGGCGCGGCAGCGAAGGGGAATGAACATGAATTTCGCCGTCCTGATCCCGATCGTCGCCATTCTCGCGACCGCCGGAGTGATCGTCCACGTCCTCAAATATATGCAGGCCAGGCACGAAGCGCGCGAGCGGCTGGCGGGAAGCGCGTCCGGTGCTCGGGAGAATGCGCGGCTCCTTGAGGAGAATGAGGCGCTTCGGCGCACCGTCGGCCGGCTCGAGGAGCGGATGGCGGTGCTCGAGCGGATCGCGACCGATCCCGCCGAGCGCACGGCGCGCGAAATCGAGGCGCTTCGTTAAGTCCAAAGACAAAAGGGGTTTAGAAGATGGACATTCCTTTCGGCCAGCTGGCACCGGTGATCGTCATCCTCGGCGTGCTCGCCATCGGCGGCTGGATCCTGACGACCTGGCTTCGTATCAAGCACGGCTATCCCCTCGACGGGGCCTGGGGCCAGGCGGTCTACCCCAAGACCGGCGACGAGGCGCTGGAGCGGATCAAGCTCATCTCCTCGGAGAATGCCCAGCTTCGCGCCGAGCTGGGCTCGATCAAGGACCGGCTCGCGACGGTCGAACGGATCGTCACCGACGACGGCCACCGGCTGACTCAGGAGATCGAAGCCCTTCGGCTGCCCAGGAACTGAACGCGCTCGAACGTAAAGGGGTGAGAGAGAAATGGCGACCTGGATTTGGGTGCTGATCCCGCTCGCGGCGATCTTCGCCGGGGTCATCAAGCGCTGGCTGGACGTCAAGGAACGGCAGATGGAAGCGATCAGCCGGACCGCGGTCGAGCGGGCGGAGCGCTATGCCGCCCAGACCGAGCGGCTCGAGGAGCGGGTGCGGGTGCTGGAGCGGATCGCCACCTCGAAGGGCCTCGGAGTCGCCGAGGAGATCGAGCAGCTGCGCGACCGCTAGGAGAGGAACGATGACCGACCCCGCCAGCCTCGCCGCCTTGTCCGGATCCGGATTGCTGGCGATCGGCCTGACCAGCGCCGCACTGCTCAAGGCCTGGCACGGGTGGCTCGAGCTGCGTCGGCTGGAAGTAACGAAGCCCGGCGGCGGGCGCTCTCGCTCCGGCGCTTCGGGCGAAGTATCGGAGCTGCGCAACAGGATACGGCGCCTCGAAGCGATCGCGAACGGCGGGGACGTCTAGCGCCATTCCCTCCCCGAAGGGAGGGGCGAGGGGTGGGTAGGCGAGCGAAGCGAGACTTTCTGCTGAGTCGGAGTTAGGCCGCCTCCGGCCCCTCCCTTCCAGGAGGGGAGTCACCTTCGTCCGCTCTTTGCTGCGCCCCTCCGCTCTGATAGCGGCCACCCCATGCCCTCCCCTTCCCTCGCCGACGTCCATGCCGATTACGAGCTGCTCGAGCCCGACGACCGCTACCGGCTGCTGATCGACCTCGGCCGGGCGCTGGAGCCGATGCCGGACGCCCTGAAGACCGAGGCCACTCTGGTGCGCGGCTGCTCGGCGTCGGTGTGGGTCTATCCGGTGCCGGGCGGGGACGGCCGCCTTCACTTCCTCGCCGACAGCAACGCGGCGATCACCAAGGGCATCGTCGCGCTCGTCCTGCTCGCCGTGCAGGACCGGACCCCGGGCGAGATACTCGCGACGGACATCGAGGGCGCGCTCGAGCCGTTCGATCTCGGCAACCAGCTCAGCTCCAACCGGACGCAGGGCATTCCCAACATGATCGCCCTGGTGCGCGAAACCGCGGCCCGGCTCGCGGCATGATCCGGCCCGGAACCGACGGCGGCTTCGATCCCGAGCTGTTCACCCGATATGCGCGCAAGGTCGGGCATGGCGGAGCGCTCGGCATCCTTTATGTCGGCCATGGCGAGGATTGGGTGGAGCTCGGGCTTGACTGGCGGGAGAAGCTGGTCGGGGTGCCGGAGACGGGCGTGCTCGCCTCGGGGCCGATCATCAGCCTGATGGACATGGCGACCAGCATGGCGATCTGGGTCAAGCTCGGCCGCTTCCGCCCCCAGGCGACTCTCGACCTTCGGGTCGACTATCTGAGGCCGGCGGCGCCGGGCAAGCGGATCGTCGGGCGCGGCGAATGCTACGGCGTGACGAGGAGCGTCGGCTTCGTCCGGGGGCTGGCGCATGACGGCGACTCCGCCGATCCGGTCGCTCACGTCACCGGCACCTTCATGTTCACGGCCTAATCTCCCCTCCCTTCCAGGGAGGGGAGCGGCAAGGTCACTCCACCCGGAAATCCGTGACGATCAGCCGGGCGGGGCCGGTTGCGGAGACTCCGTGGCCGTAGCCGTCGCCGCCGCCCATGACGAAGCCGACCCGGTCGGCTTCGGCAACCGCCTGACGGAAGGCGGCGGGGCTGGTGACCGCCCGGCTCCGTTCGACGGCGGTCCACGGCCCGTCGAGCGGCGCGACCATGACATGGTCGCCCGCGGTGACCGGCGAGCGGGTGGCGAAGGTCGCATACCAGCGGTAGGTCTCGAAGCGCCCGCGCCCGCTCCAATTATCGCCCCGGCGCTGGAAATAGAGGGTGATCATGGCCGGCGAGCGGCCGTCGCTCGACGCCAGCAGGCGGACTCCGCGGGCGGTTTCGATCCGGTAGCGCATGACGATCCGGCGCTTGCCGGCGAGCGGGCCGTGGCGGAAGGTCACGTAATGAATGCTTCCGGGCAGGGTCGGAATGTCCATCTGCCAGCCGCCACCGCGGCGCGGGGTCGGGTGAAGAGGCGCGTTCACCGAGTAATTGCGGCCCCGGATGATGGGACCGATCGTCCAGGCCAGCGGGTTCGAGGCGCCGGCCGGATCGGGGCTCGCCTCGGCTTCATTGCCGCAGGCGGAAAGAGCGGCGAAGGCGAGGATCGCGAAACGAAGCCGCGGTGAGCGGTCGCGGGCGGTCATCGTGATATCTCCAGTTTCGCCGCAGATTCTCCCCTCCCTTCCGGGGAGGGGAGTCAGCCTCGCCGCTCCTCGGCCTTCCTCAGCACCTCGTAGGCGGCCTGAACGGCCTGGAAGCGCTTGGCCGCTTCGGAGTCGCCCGGCGCCGCATCGGGGTGGTTGGCCTTGGCGAGTCGGCGATAGGCGGCCTTGACCGTCTCGAACGGGGCGTCGGCCTCGACCTCGAGCAGGTCGAGCGCCCGCATCTCCTCGCGGCTCCGGCTGCCGTCGCCGGGGCCGCCCCATCCATAATGATTGGCCTGCCTGAAGCCGTTGGCGCCGCGCCGCTCGTCGGCCTCGCGGGCGGCCGCGTCTTCGGCGCTCAGGCCCTCGAAATAATTCCAGTTGCGGTTGTACTCGGCCGCATGGGCCTCGCAGAAATACCAGCGGTCGGGGCTGTGCGGCGACTTGGGGGCCGGGCGGTCGCCGGGCTCGCCGCAGCCCTCGCGGTCGCACAGGCGCACCTGGGTCGCCTCGCGCCGGGTGCCGTAGCCGCGCCAGCGCGGAAATCCCCAGTCGTTGGAACGCGTCTGTCGAGCCATATTCGCTTTCTAATCCACGCCCCGGGAAAAAGTGCCAGAGGATCTATAAGCCGGGTTCTGTCCTCCGCCATACCCCGGACTTGATCCGGGGACGGCGGATGTGCGGCCATTCGTCTGGGAGACGGATCGCTCCGCCCCTCAAGCAACCAACCCGGACGGCTCGGGCCGCAGCGGGCCACCGTCCCTATTCGGTCTTGCTCCCGGTGGGGTTTGCCGTGCCGTCCGCCGTTGCCGGGGCCGCGGTGGGCTCTTACCCCACCCTTTCACTGTCGCAGGGCCGAAACCTTTGCGACCTGCTTTCTGTGGCACTTTCCCTGGGGTCGCCCCCGCCGGACGTTATCCGGCACCGTCGCTGCGTGGAGCCCGGACTTTCCTCGGCCCGCTTGCGCGAGACGCGGCCGCCCGATCCTCTGACAGCGGCTATCTAGGCGGTGCGCTCCGGCTATCCAAGAGCAAACCGAGCAGGATGGCCCGGGTCTCGCCGTCGATGACTCCGTCGATAAGCTCGGGGCGGAAGCGGCGCTGGAACGCTTCGACCGCTTCCTTCGGCTTGTGGACGTCATAGCCGTAGCGTTCGAGCGCCAGCAGGAAGCCGCCGTCGGTCCAGTGCGGGTCCATCAGATTCTTCGTCGGACGGGGCATTGCGAGGCCGAGCCTGGCCAGGCGCGCCCAGTCGAACAGCTCGCCCGGATCCTGCTTTCTGGCCGGGGCGACGTCGGAATGGCCGACGACGTAAGGCGGCCGGATGCGGTGGCGGCCGACGATGTCGGCGACGAGAGGAACGAGCGCCTCCATCTGCGCTTCCGGGAAGGGCCGGTAGCCGAATTCGTGGCCGGGATTGACGATCTCGATACCGATGCTGGCGGAATTGATGTCGACGGCGCCCCGCCAGAAGCCGCGGCCGGCGTGCCAGGCGCGTTTCTCCTCGTCGACCATGCGCAGCACCCGCCCGTCCTCGTCGACGAGATAGTGGCAGGAGACCTTCGCCTCGGGGTCCCTCAGCCGGGCGATCGCCGACTCCGCGTCCGCCATTCCGGTGTAATGGAGAACGAGCATCGAGACGGGCAGCGCGCGCTCATCGAAATTGGGCGAGGGAGCGTCGACGATGCCGTCCATCGGCTCTTCCCGCTCTAAAATCCGCTCGGCGTCAAGAGGCGGCCCGCCGCCGCTCCGGGCGGGCCGGAGCGCGCAGGTAGAGTCCGCGGCACTCAGGATCCGAGACGAAGGCGTCGGTCTGGCCGATCACCGTCTCGCCCGCGCCGAGCATCAAGGCGGCATCGGCGGCGGCGCCCCCGGCGAGCCGCTCGAAGGCCGCTCGCCGCATCTGCGGCGAGAAATAGAGGAGCACGTTGCGGCACAGGATGATGTCGAACTTGTCCGCCGGCGCGGAGGGGGCGACGAGGCTCGACACTTCGAACCGGACCGCCCGCCTGAGGTCCGCCGCGATCCGCCAGGCGGCGCCGGGAAGCTCCTCGAACCAGCGCATCATCTGCAGGACGGCGAGGCCTCGCTGCACCTCGAACTGCGAATAGACGCCGCTCCTCGCCTGCTCGATGGCGGAACGGGAGACGTCGGTGCCGACGATGTCGATCGTCCAGCCCGCCCACCGCGCCTTCTGCTCGGCGAAATGCATGGCGATGGAATAGGCTTCCTGGCCGGTGGAGCAGCCGGCGCACCAGATGGCGAGGCGGCGCGTCCGGCGGCGGCCCTCCTCGAGGCGGCTCAGGGCCGGGCCGAGCAGCAGATCGAACGACTGGCGGTCGCGGAAGAAGAAGGTTTCGTTGTTGAGCAGGGCCTCGACCACGGCGTCGGCGAGGCGCTCGTCGCAGCGGGCGACGAGGGCGGCGACGAGGCCGTCCAGCGAGCCGATGTCGCGCTCCCGCATCACCGGCTGAAGCGCCGTCTCGATCCGCCAGCGCCGGCTCATCGTCAGCTGCTGGCCGGTGCGGGCTTCGAGCAGGCCGGCGAGGATGCGGCTTGAGGCGTCGCTCACCTGCACGAGGCGGCCTCGACTCGCCCCGCGACCTCGGCGGCGAGCTCGGCCGGCGGAAGCACCGCGCTGGCGAGCCCGGCTTCGACCACCACCCGGGGCATCCCCCAGACGGCGCAGCTCTGCCGGTCCTGGGCGATCATGGTGCCGCCGCGGGCGACCACCTCGCGGCTTCCGGCGAGGCCGTCGCGGCCCATCCCGCTCAGCATCACGCCCAGGGCGGCTCGGCCGTACGTCCCGGCGACGGAATCCAGCATGACGTCGACCGACGGGAGGCAGCCCCCCGGAGCGGGGCCGCGATCGAGCCGGACGAACACCCTCGCCCCCTTCTGCTCCAGGCGGATATGGGCGTCGCCGGGGGCGAGGACGATTTCCTCGGCGCGAAGCTCGAGCCCGTCCTCGGCGATCCGGGTGGTCCGGCCGGAGGCGGCCTCGACCTGGCCGGCGAAGAAGGGGACGAAGACGGCGGGGAGATGCTGGGTGATCAGGATCGGGGCGCCGATCCTGGCCGGAAGCGCGGCGAGCAGGGCGGAGACGGCGTGGAGCCCGCCGGTCGAGGCGCCGACCGCGAGACAGCCGAGCCTGGCTTCGCCGCGCTCGGCCGGAGCGGCGGCCTCGCGGCGGCCGATGCGGCGAAGCCGTTCGGCGAGCACGTCGGAGAAGCGGCCGCTAAAGGCTTCCGCGCCGGGCTTGGACAGGGTTTCCGCGGCGCCGGGCGCGAGCGCCCGAACCGCCGCGTCGGCGGCGCCGTCGCAGAAGGAGGAGACGATGAGGACCCGGGCGCCGCGGCCGAGCCTGACGATTTCGGGAAGGGCGTCGAGGCCGCTCTCGCCGGGCATCTCGACGTCGAGCAGGACGACATCGACGGCGGTGCGCGGAAGCAGCCGGATCGCCTCGGCGGCGTCGCCGGCGGTGGCAACGATCTCGAAGTCGGCGAAGGCGCCGAGCATCCGCGACAGCACCGCCCTCGCGACCTGCGAATCGTCGACGATCATCAGCCTCAGGCGAGGCGCGGCGGGGGCTCTCTCTCCCGCCGCTCGGGCGGCGGGGCGGGTCACGCGACGCCGACGATCTGCAGCTTGCTCTCGAGCGTCTCGCGGTCGAACGGCTTCATCACATATTCGTCGGC
>DASPJA010000065.1:0-7591 GCA_035628835.1 Allosphingosinicella sp. | reverse complement strand
GCCGCCACCACCCGCTCCCGAAGATCGATCGAATAGGCTCGGCTCATCCCTGCTGGCCTCCAGCCCCAGCCAACAGGTTGAATCAGAAAATCAGCCCAATGTGAATCCCTTCCGATTCACTCAAGCGCGATCATGCTCTAGTGATTGTGCCGGGGCGTCTTCGCCGAGGTGCGGCGATACTTCACCGCGAATTCCAGGACTCCGCCTTCGGAGAGCTGTCCCGTCTTCTCGCGGTAGAGCTCCTCCCAGGGCGTCTGGCTTGGCGGAATTTCGGGAGGCGTCTCGTCCTTCCGTCTCGCGATCTCGGCCTCGTCCACCAAGGCGTCGCAGGTGCCGGCGTTGAGATCGATCCGGATCACGTCGCCGCTGCGAAGCCATGAAAGCCCGCCGCCGGCGGCGCTTTCCGGCGAGGCGTTGAGGATCGAGGGGCTGTCGGACGTGCCCGACTGGCGGCCGTCGCCGAGCGTCGGCAGGCTGGTTATTCCGCGCTGCAGGAGCCGGTCCGGGGGCTGCATGTTGACCACCTCGGCCGAACCGGGCCAGCCGAGCGGGCCGGCGCCGCGGATGACGAGGATCGAATTCTCGTCCACGTCGAGGCCCGGGTCGTTGATCCGGTGGTGGTAGTCGTCGGATCCGTCGAAGACCACCGCCCGCGCCTCGAACACCCCCTCGGCGCCGGGAGTGGCGAGGTAGCGGCGCCGGAACTCGTCCGAGATCACGCTGGTCTTCATGATCGCGAAGTCGAACAGGTTGCCCCGGAGGACCAGAAATCCGGCCCGTTCCTTGAGCGGCCGGTCGTAGGGGCAGATCACCTCCCGGTCCGTCGCCCGTCGGCCCTCGAGCGTCTCGGCCAGGGTCCGCCCGGTCACCGACATCGAGTCGCCGGCGAGCCGGCCCGCCTGAAGCAGTTCCCACATGACGGCGGGCACGCCGCCGGCGCGGTGGAAGCGCTCGCTGAGATATTTCCCGGCCGGCTGCATGTTGACGAGAAGGGGCACGTCGTAGCCGTGCGCCATCCAGTCCTGCGGGCCGATCTCGATCCCGGCGTGGCGCGCCATGGCGACGATGTGCGGCTGAGCGTTGCTCGACCCGCCGATCGCGGCGTTGACCCGGATCGCGTTGAGGAAGGAATCGCGGGTCAGGATCCGCGACGGCCGAAGGTCCTCATAGGCGAGCTCGACGGCGCGGCGGCCGGTCTCGTAGGCCATCTGGCCGCGCTCCCGATAGGGCGCGGGAATGGCGGCGTTGCCGGGCAGCGACATTCCCAGCGCCTCGGAGATGGCGTTCATCGTCGAGGCCGTGCCCATCGTGTTGCAATGGCCCGCCGAGGGGGCCGAGTCCGCAGCCCGGCGCAGGAACTCCTCCTCGTCTATCTCGCCGGCGCCGAGCAGCCGGCGCGAACGCCAGATCACGGTTCCCGAGCCGACCAGCTCTCCTTCGTGCCAGCCGTCGAGCATCGGCCCGCCCGACAGGGTGATGGCCGGAATATCGACGGTGGAGGCGGCCATGATCCCGGCCGGAGTCGTCTTGTCGCAGCCGGTGGTGATGACGACGGCGTCGATCGGATAGCCGTTCAATATCTCCACCAGGCCGAGATAGGAGAGGTTGCGGTCGAGGGCCGCGGTCGGACGCCGGCAATTCTCGAAGATCGGGTGGGTGGGGAACTCCATCGGGATTCCGCCGGCGTCGCGGATTCCGGCGCGGACCCGGTGGGCGAGCTCGAGATGGATCCGGTTGCACGGCGTCAGGTCCGAGCCGGACTGGGCGATGCCGATGATCGGCTTGCCGCAGCGCAGCTCGTCCGGAGTGATGCCGTAGTTCATGAACCGCTCGAGATAGAGCGCGGCCATGTCGCTCCGCCCCGGCGCGGCGAACCAGTCGCGGGAGCGGAAGGGGCGAACGGGAGTCCTCACTCATCCTCCCTGCCGGCGCCGCCGGCGGGGAGGGGGACCACCCGAAGGGTGGTGGAGGGGCAGATGGAGCAGGCCTGGTCAGCTACCCCTCCACCAGGCTTCGCCTGGTCCCCCTCCCCATCTTCGACGGGGAGGATCATCGTCATCCCGGCATTTCCTCCAGCTCCTTGCCCTTGGTCTCGTGGATGAACTTCTGAACGAGGAAGAAGCTGATCACCGCGGAGACGGCGTAGAAGCTGTAGCTGAGCGCCAGCCCGAGGGTCGCGGCCATGATCGGGAAGCTCTGGGCGATCAGATAGTTGGAGAACCACTGCGCGAAGCCGGCCACCGCCAGCGCGGACCCGCGGATCTGGTTCGGGAACATCTCGCCCAGCATCACCCACATCACCGGGCCCCAGCTGACGTTGAAGAAGATGACGTAGAGGTTGGCGGCGATCAGTGCGAGGGTGCCGAGGCCGCTGGAGAGCTGCAGGTTCCCGGCGGGGTCGAGCGTGCCGTTGGCGAAGGCGTAGACCATCGCGAACAGGGTCGCCGCCATTCCGGCCGAGCCGATCAGGAGCAGCGGCTTGCGGCCGATCCTGTCGATCAGGGCGATGGTGAGGAAGCAGGCGGCGATCGAGACAGCGCCGGAGACGATGTTGATCTGCAGCGACTGGTCCTCGGTGAAGCCGGCCAGCTGCCACAGGGTCGCGCCGTAGTAGAAGATGACGTTGATCCCGACGAGCTGCTGGAACACGGCGAGCAGGATCCCGGCCCAGACGATGGGACGGATGCCGCCGCCGGGGCGCTTCAGGTCGCTGAGGCGCGGCCGGTGGTCCTCGCTGAAGCTGGCGCGGATCTCCTCGAGCTTGGAGCGGGCCACGTCTTCGCCGAAAAGGCTGGTGAGCACGCCGTGCGCTTTCTCGTTGCGTCCTTTCGAGACGAGGTAGCGCGGGCTCTCCGGAATGAAGAGCAGGGCGACCAGGAAGATGGCGGCGGGGAGGGCCTGCATCAGGTACATCCAGCGCCAGGCCTCCAGCCCCGCCCAGTAGGTTGCGGTCGAATCGCCGGCCACCCTCGCAAGGTACCAGTTGACGACGAAGGCGGCGGTGAGGCCGGTGATGATCATGATCTGCTGGATCGTCGTCATCCGGCCCCGGATGCTGGCCGGCGCCACTTCGGAAATGTAGGCGGGGGAGAGAACGCTGGCCGCTCCGACCGCCATTCCGCCCAGCAGGCGGGCGATGACGAAGATCGTCTGTGAGGAGGCGAAGCCCTGGACGAGCGCCCCGACCAGGAAGAGGACGGCGGCGAGCATCATCACGTTGCGCCGGCCGAGCAGATCGGCGAGTCGGCCGGCGAGGAAGGCGCCGATGAAGCAGCCGATCAGAAGGGAGCCGACGGTGAAGCCGAGGCCGCCCTCGCTGAGGCCGAAGGCGCTCTTCAGTCCCTCCTGGGTGCCGTTGACCGCCCCGCTGTCATAGCCGAACAGAAAGCCGCCGATCGTCGCCACGGCGACGATCGCGCCGATAAAGCCCATGTTCGCCCGTTGCGGGCTTGCCTCGGTCATTTACGATCCTCCTCCCAAGATGCGGGCCGACTCGTACGGGCGGCTCTCGCCGTCGATGTTAGCGTTAACTTCGCTGATGATCACGCTCTGATTTGGAGCTCCCCGTCCAGTAATTTACGCCGTTCTCCGGGCCTTCGGCACGATCGAGGCCGGACCCGAGGATTCGCGAATGACGAGCTCGTGCTCGAGCACCTGTTCGGCCGGGCCGGTCGCCATGCCCGAGCGGCGGCCGCGCAGATCGGCGAGCAGCAGGTCCAGCGCCGCCTCGGCCATCGCCGATACCGGCTGGCGGACCGTGGTAAGCTCCGGCCAGACCGTCGTGGCCGGCGCCGTGTCGTCGAAGCCGACGATGCTGATATCGTCCGGCACGGCGAGGCCGCGCCGGTGGGCGACGCTGACCGCCGCCGCCGCCATGTCGTCGTTGCTGGCGAAGATCGCCGTCGGCGGGTCGGGCAGGTCGAGCAGACGTTCGGCGGCGGCCAGGCCAGACCGGAAGGTGAAATAGCCCTGCTCGATCGGCGCCTCGGACGGGTCGACCCCCTCGGCCTCGAGCGCCGCCTTGAAGCCGCGCTCGCGCTCGATGGACGCGATATGGGTCGGGAAGCCCTTGATCAGGCCGATCCGGCGATGTCCCAGGCTGAGCAGGTAATGAGTCATCTCGGCGGCGGCGGCGAAGTCGTCGATCCGGATGTTGAGCGCATTCTCGTAGAGATGGCCCATGGCGACGGTCACCACGGGCATCTCGGCGGCGGCGAGCTCGGTAAGGATCGGAACCGATTCCGACAGCGGCGGCGGCAGGATCACACCCTCGACCTGCGTGGTCGCGAAACGGCGCGCCGCCTCGGCCTGCTCGGCCTCATGCTCATATTCGCAGGCTTCGATGACAAGGTGGCAGCCGGCGCGGCGGGCGCCCTCCAGAGCCCCGACCAGGAACTGGCTGAGATAGGCGTCGCTGGGGTTCGCGTAGAGAAGGCCGATATGGGTCGCCTGGCCCGCGGCGAGGCTGCGCGCGGCCGTGTTTGGAGTATATTTGAGCCGCTCGATCGCTTCACGCACGGCCTCGCGCGTGCTGTCGCGGACGTTTTTCTCGCCGTTCATGACCCGCGACACCGTCATCGCCGAAACACCGGCGGCTCGCGCGACGTCCTCGATGGTAACACTGCCGCGACTGCGGCGGCTCGGCCTCGCCATTCCTGCCCTCCAAAGCCAGCCTAGGAGGGCCGCTACCCCATTGCAATGCGCAGATGCGCGGCTTTATGGTAGCGCTATCACAGAGACCCGTTAGGGCGATCGGGAGAAGAATATGATGCCTCATCCTCGGCGCTCCGCTCCGCGCGGGGCGTTCGCCGCCGCCGCCCTTTCCCTTTCGGTAACGTTCGCCGCTCTGCCGGGAGCGATGCCGGCGGCCGCGCAGGGGGCCTCGGAGCGGCCGCTCTACAAGGACCACTCGCAGCCGGTGGAGCGGCGGGTCGAGGATCTGCTCGCCCGCATGACGCTCGAGGAGAAAGCCGCGCAGCTCGTTACCGTCTGGGAGCATAAGGGCAACATCCAGACGCCCGAGGGCGCTTTCTCGCCGGAAAAGGCTTCGCAGGCCTTTCCGCACGGCCTCGGCCAGATCGCGCGGCCCTCCGACAAGCGCGGAGTGACCGTCTCCAACGCCGCCGCGGGCGCGACCGCCGGCGCCAATCGCGACGCTCGCGATACCGCCGAATATGTCAACGCCGCCCAGCGGTGGGCGATGGAGCGGACCCGCCTCGGCATCCCCATAATCATGCACGAGGAGGCGCTGCACGGCTATGTCGCGCGCGGCGCGACCAGCTTCCCGCAATCGATCGGACTTGCCAGCTCCTGGGATACCGAGCTGGTCGAGCGGGTCTTCGCGGTGGCCGCGCGCGAGATGCGGGCGCGCGGGACCAACCTCGCCCTGGCGCCGGTCGTCGACGTCGCCCGGGATCCCCGCTGGGGCAGGATCGAGGAGACTTATGGCGAGGATCCCTACCTCGTCAGCGAGATGGGCCTCGCGGCGATCCGTGGGTTCCAGGGAAGGACCCTGCCGCTGAAGCCCGACAAGGTGCTGGTGACCCTCAAGCACATGACCGGTCACGGCCAACCCGAGAACGGCACCAATGTCGGCCCGGCGCAGATTTCCGAGCGAACGCTTCGCGAGAATTTCTTCCCGCCGTTCGAGCGGGCGGTGAAGGAGCTTCCGGTGCGGTCCGTGATGGCCTCGTACAACGAGATCGACGGCATTCCCTCCCACGGCAATCCGTGGCTGCTCAACGACGTGCTTCGCGGCGAGTGGGGCTTCAGGGGCGCGGTGGTCAGCGACTATTTCGCGATCCGCGAGATGGTGACTCGCCACCGCATGTTCAGCGACATCAAGGACGCGGCGGTCCGCGCCATCCACTCGGGAGTCGACGCCGAGACTCCCGACGGCGAAGGCTATGTCCACCTTCCCGAGCTCGTCCGCGCCGGCCGGGTGCCGCAGGCGCTGGTCGATCAGGCCGTCCGCCGGGTGCTGCGCCTCAAGTTCGAGGCGGGGCTGTTCGAGAATCCCTATGCCGATGCCCGCCGGGCCGAGCGCAGGACGGCGACTCCCGACGCCGTCGCGCTCGCCCGCGAAGCGGCGCGCCGATCGATCGTCCTTCTGAGGAACGAGGGCAATCTGCTTCCCCTCGACGAAGGCCGGATCAAGCGCCTCGCCGTCCTCGGAACCCACGCCCGCGACACGCCGATCGGCGGCTACAGCGACGAGCCGCGCCATGTGGTGAGCGTTCTGGAGGGCATTCGCAGCGCCGCGAAGGGGCGGTTCGAGGTCGATTACGCGGAGGCCGTGCGCCTCACGCGCAGCCGCTCCTGGTCCGCCGATCCGGTCGATCTGGTGCCGGCCGAGGAGAATCGCCCGCTGATCGCCGAGGCCGTCGAAACCGCGCGCAAGGCCGATGTCGTGGTGATGGTTCTGGGCGACAACGAGCAGCTCAGCCGCGAGGCCTGGGCGGACCAGCATCTCGGCGACCGCTCATCGCTGGACCTGGTCGGGCAGCAGGAGGAGCTCGCCCGGGCCGTCCTGGCGCTGGGCAAGCCCACCGTGGTGGTGCTGCTCAACGGGCGCCCGTTGTCGGTCAACTATCTCGCCGGGAACGCCCCGGCCCTGATCGAAGGCTGGTATCTCGGCCAGGAGACCGGGAACGCCGTCGCCGACGTCCTGTTCGGAAAGGCCAATCCCGGCGGAAAGCTCCCGGTCACGATTCCCCGCTCCGTCGGCCAGCTGCCGGTCTTCTACAACCGCAAGCCGACGGCGCGGCGCGGCTACCTGTTCGATACGACCGCGCCGCTCTACCCGTTCGGCTTCGGCCTCAGCTACACCAGCTTCGACGTCTCCGCGCCGAAGCTCGCCGACTCCTCAATCGGCGTGGAGGAGAGTGCGCGGGTGAGCGTCGACGTGGTCAACACCGGCCGCAGGACCGGCGACGAAGTGGTCCAGCTCTACGTTCGCGACGACGAGGCCTCGGTGACCCGGCCCGTGCTCGAGCTCAAGCGGTTCCAGCGCGTTACCCTGAGACCGGGCGAGCGCCGGACCGTCACCTTCGAACTTCGGCCCGACGATCTCGCCTTGTGGAACATGGAGATGAAGAAGGTGGTGGAGCCGGGCACCTTCACCATCTCCGCCGGTCCGAACTCGGTCGACCTCAAGAGCGCGAAGCTGACCGTCGAAGCACGCTGAATTTATCGCGGGGCCGGGCGGCCGCCGCGGTCGGCCGCCCAGGCCGACACCCACACCAGCGGGGCGTTCCAGTTGATCGCGACCTCGTTGAGGCTGAAGGCGCGGTAATCGTCGAGCCAGCAGGTCTGCGGAGCGCATTTGCCCTTGATCGAGGGCGCGACCTCGTCCGTCATCATGCTGTTGTTGGGGCCGCCGGAGAGCGCCCCGGGCGGCGGCGGGGGGTAGCGCGGATCGGCCTGCCGGGCCCAGAAGCGGTGGTGGGGGTTGAGCATCGGCCGGGCGCCGTAGCCGGTGACGAAGGAGCGATCGAGCGGATTGCGGCCGAGGATGAAGTCCAGGGCGTCGACAACTCCGTCGCCGTATCGCCGCTTGCCGGTGAGATCGTGCGCGATCGCCAGAAGCATC
>DASPJA010000064.1:0-12670 GCA_035628835.1 Allosphingosinicella sp. | reverse complement strand
CACGGAAAGCCGTCATCGCCCGTGCCCGACACCCAGGTGCGCGTCGCCTGGGCGGCGGCCGGAGTGGCATAGCCCAGGGTCATTCCGGCGGTGGCTAGCGCGACCAACAGAGCACGATTTCTCGTTCCAATCATTTTGATTTCCCCCATTTCGGATTGAATGAAGGCAAAATAAATACCACGGATCCGCTTGATCCACCCGAACAATTTATCCGAAAAATGATTATGCCGCACATGGACTTAGACGGCGTCCGCGACGTTCACCACGCGGGCGATTCCGCGCTGGCGGCAATTTCGGGAGGGGCGACCCGGGCAATGGCGACTCGGGCGTGAGCGCGGCCTTGCTCGCCATTTGCCTCGGATTATTTTCGGCGGTCACTCTCGCCGCCGCCAACATGTCGGTGAAGATGGGGAGCGACATCCTCGTCGGGCGGGCGCTGCTCTCCGCCAGCGCCGCCCTCATGATCGCGCCGGCCGCCTTGTTCGTGCCGCTGCCGGACGCCTGGACCTGGGGCGCGCTGTTGCTCGCCGTACCGGCCCATTATTTCTATCAGCTCTGCCTTATCCGCGCCCTGCAGCGGGGCGACCTCTCGCTGGTTTTCCCGGTGATGCGCGGAGCGGCCCCGCTGCTCACTGCCGCCGCCGCCTTCCTCTTCCTCGACGAGTCGCTGCCGCCACTGGCGCTGGCTGGGCTGGTGGTGGCGACGGGCGCGGTCTTCGTCTTCGCGGCGCCGCCGCGTGGCACGCTGCTGCGCCACCATCCCGACGGCATCGTCCTCGCCTGGGCGCTGGCCACCGCGGTCGGGGTGGCGCTCTACAACGTCGCCGATGCGCGCGGGGTGCGCGGCGCGCCGGAGCCTTTCACCTACATCGTCTGGATCTTCCTGCTCGACGCGGTCTGCATCACCGGCACGGCTCTCCTGCGCCGGCGGGGCAAGCTCGGCCGGGTCATCGCCTCGAAATGGCGCTTCGGTGTGGCCGCGGGTTTCCTCTCGATCCTCTCCTACGGGTCGGCGGTATATGCCTTCAGCCTCGTGGAGACGGCGAGGGTCTCGGCCTTGCGGGAGACGTCGGTGGTGTTCGCCGCCCTGATGGGCGCTGTTTTCCTGCGGGAAGGGTTTGGAGGGCGACGGGTGGCCGCGGCGCTCGCCCTGGCCGCCGGGCTGGTCGCGATGCAGTTCGGCGGCTAAGGAGCGGATATGTCCGTGACCCATTCGCTCGATACGGCGACCAGCCGCGCGAACCCCGTGCCGAGCCCGATGAAGCGGCTGACCGTGCCGAAGCTCAAGGCGATGAAAGGCGGCGAGCCGATCGTCATGCTGACCGCTTACACGGCGCGCTGGGCTCAGCTGCTCGATCCGCACTGCGACATCCTGCTCGTCGGCGACAGCCTCGGGCAGGTGATCTACGGCCTGCCTTCCACGGTCCCGGTGACGCTCGAGATGATGTGCGCGCACGGCGCGGCGGTCGTGCGCGGGTCGTGGCACGCGGTCGTCGCCGTGGATATGCCGTTCGGGGCTTATGAAGCGAGCCCGCAGCAGGCCTTCGCCAGCGCCTCGCGGATCCTCAAGGAGACGGGCGCCGCGGCGGTGAAGCTCGAAGGGGGCGAGGCGATGGCCGAGACCGTCGCCTTCCTCAGCCAGCGCGGAATCCCCGTCATCGGCCATGTCGGCCTCACCCCGCAGGCGGTCAATGCCCTGGGCGGCTACGGCACACGCGGCCGCGGCGAGGCCGAAGCGAGGAAGATCGTCGCCGACGCCCGGGCGATCGACAGCGCCGGCTGCTTCCTGCTCGTCCTCGAAGGGGTGATGGAGGAACTCGCGGCCGAGATTACCGGCCTCGTCTCCTGCCCGACTATCGGCATCGGCGCCTCGCCGAGCTGCGACGGCCAGGTGCTGGTGACCGAGGACATGCTCGGCCTGTTCGAGCGCACTCCGCGCTTCGTGAAACGCTATGACGATCTCGCCGGCCGAATCGAGGCGGCGGCCGCCGCTTATGCCGGCGAGGTGCGCAGCCGCGTCTTTCCCGGCGAAGGCCAAATCCAGCGCTCTAAAAAGTGAGGCTTCCGTTGCGCGGCGGGCGCCGGTAGAGAAGCGCCCGGGGCAGATGCCGGCCCTGCGCCTTTCGTTCATCCTCCGTATCGCTTTCATCGGCGAAGAGGCATGGGCGGACGGGGCCGGCCGGGCAGCATTTGGAGACTTTCTTTGGCGCTGAAGCCAACCGACAACGAGACCTTTTACCGCGAGGTCGATGAAGAGCTGCGCCGCGACCAGATGAAGTCCTACTGGGAGCGTTTCGGCAAGCTCGTCATCGCCGGAATCGTGCTGGTGCTGGCCGCGATCGGCGGCTTCATCTGGTGGCAGAACCAGAAGGAAGTGAAAGCCGGGGAGCGCAGCGAGACTCTGGTCTCCGCCTTTGACGACGTCGCCGCCGGCCGGAAGAGCGCGGCGATTCCGAAGCTGGACGGGCTGGTCAAATCCGGCGGCGACGGCCACCGCGCCGCGGCCCTGCTGACCAAGGCGGACATGGCCATAGAAAGCAAGGACCTGAAAGGCGCGGCCGCGATCTTCAAGCAGGTCGCCGACGATAGCGGCCTCGCCCAACCCTATCGCGACCTCGCGCTGGTGAGGATGACGGCCGTCGAGTTCGATACGCTGCCGCCGCAGGCGGTGGTCGACCGCCTCAAGGGCCTCGGCGTCGCCGGCAATCCCTGGTTCGGAAGCGCCGGGGAAATGGTCGCGCTCTCCTACCTCAGGCTCAACAAGCCGCAGCAGGCCGCCGGCATCTTCGCCGCCATGGCCAAGGACAAGAAGCTCCCCGACACCCTGCGTTCCCGCGCCACGCAGATGGCCGGCTCGCTCGGGGTCGACGCCATCCAGGAGGCGGCGGACGCAACACAGGAAGGTACCAGATGAAGCCTATTCTACTCGCCCTCGCGGCCGCCAGCCTGCTCGGCGGCTGCGGCAGCCTCGGGCTCGGCGGCAAAGGCAAGAAGAACGTGACTCCGACGGTCGGCGAGCGCATCTCGGTGCTTTCCCAGGAGAGGGTGCTCGAGGTCGACCCGGCCCTGAGCGGCATCGCCATCACCCTGCCGCCGGCGCAGACCAACTCGGAATGGACCCAGTCGGGCGGCAACGCGGCCAAGTCGATGGGCCATCTCGGCCTCGGCCCGGCGCCCGCTTTGGCGTGGCGGGTGAGCACCGGCCAGGGCAGCAGCAACCAGGGCCAGCTGGCCTCGTCGCCCGTGCTCGCCGACGGCCGGATCTACACCATCGACACCCGGGCGGTGGTGCGCGCGATCAGCCCGGAAAACGGCGCCACCATCTGGCAGACCCAGGTCCGCGGCGCCAACGCCCCTGAAGGCGCGCTGTTCGGCGGCGGAGTCGCCTACGACAATGGCCGGATCTACGCCACCAACGGCGCGGGCGACGCGGCGGCGATCGACGCCAAGACCGGCGCCCTCGTCTGGCGGGTGCGTCCGGGCGCGCCGCTGCGCGGTGCGCCGACGGTCGCCAACGACAACGTCTATGTCGTCACCCAGGACAACCAGCTGTTCGCTCTCAACCCCGCCAACGGCGCGGTGCGCTGGACCGGCTCCGGCGCGGTCGAGATCGCCGGCATCCTCGGGGCCTCCTCGCCGGCGGCCGCGCAGGGCACGGTCGTCGCCGGTTTCTCGACCGGCGAGCTCAACGCCTATCGCTACGAGAACGGCCAGAATCTGTGGCAGGACGCGCTCGCGCGCACCAGCATCTCGACCAGCGTGACCCAGCTTTCCGACATCGACGCCGATCCGGTGATCGATTCCGGCCGGGTCTATGCCGTCGGCCAGGGCGGCCGGATGGTCGCCATCGAGCTGATCACCGGCCAGCGCATCTGGGAGATCAACGTCGCCGGCATCTCGACCCCCTGGGTCGCCGGCGACTGGGTGTTCGTCGTCACCGACGACGCCCGCCTGCTCGCCCTGTCGCGGACGACCGGAGGCATTCGCTGGATGACCCAGCTCACCCGCTACCGCGACGCCAAGGACAAGAAGGGCAGGATCGACTGGGTCGGCCCGCTCCTCGCCGGCGACCGGCTCGTGCTCGCCAATTCGGCGGGGCAGCTCGTCTACGTCTCGCCCACCGACGGCCGCGTCCTTGGGTCCCAAGACACGAGGATGCCGGTGTCGCTGTCGCCGATCATCGCCAACAACACGCTGTACGTCCTCCACGACAACGGCCAGCTGACCGCCTGGCGGTAGCTCGCCGGCGGTCCTTCGATACGGCGCTTCGACTTCGCTCAGCGGCTACTCAGGATGGCGGTTGAGAATCTCCTCCCGCTCCTCCTGAGTAGGAACTGAGCGAAGGCGAAGGCCCGTATCGAAGGACCGGCGGCCCCAGCCGCTGGGGCGACGGTTGACCCGTCCGCCCATTAGCTGCAACGCCACCGCCATGGCGAAGCTTCCCACCGTCGCGATCGTCGGCCGGCCCAATGTCGGCAAGTCGACCCTGTTCAACCGGCTCGTCGGCCGCAAGCTCGCGCTCGTCGACGACCGGCCCGGGGTCACCCGCGACCGCCGCGAGGGCGAGGCAAGCCTGCTCGGGCTCGACTTCCGGGTCATCGACACCGCCGGCTACGAGGACGAGGATCCCGACACCCTGCCGGGCCGGATGCGGGCGCAGACCGTCGCGGCGGTCCGCGAGGCCGACGCCGCGCTCTTCCTGATCGACGCCCGCGCCGGCCTCACCCCGCTCGACGAGGAGATCGGCCGCTGGCTGAGGAGCGAGACGACACCGGTCATCCTCGCCGCCAACAAGGCCGAGGGGCGCGCCGGCGAAAGCGGAGTCATGGAAGCCTGGTCGCTGGGCTTCGGGGAGCCGATCGCCATGAGCGCCGAGCATGGCGAGGGCGTGGTCGACCTGTTCGAGCATCTGCGGCCGCATATCGAGCGCGAGGCGGCGGAAGGCGAGGAGCGGCTCGGGGAAGGGCCGCTCAAGCTGGCCGTCGTCGGCCGCCCCAATGCCGGCAAGTCGACCCTCATCAACCGGATCCTCCAGGAGGAGCGGCTGATCACCGGCCCCGAGGCCGGAATCACCCGCGATTCGATCGCGATCGACTGGCTGTGGCGGGCGCCCGGCGGCGAGGCGAGGCCGGTCCGGCTGATCGACACCGCGGGGATGCGCAAGAAGGCCAAGGTCCAGGACAAGCTCGAGAAGCTGGCGGTCGCGGACGGGCTGAGGGCGGTCGATTTCGCCGAGGTGGTGGTATTGCTGCTCGACGGCACGCTCGGGCTCGAGGCCCAGGATCTCAAGATCGCCGACCGAGTGCTGCAGGAAGGGCGCGCGCTCGTCATCGCGATCAACAAATGGGACGTCGCCCACGATCAGAGCAGCCTCTTCCAGGGGATCAAGGCGGCTCTGGGGGAAGGCCTCGCCCAGGCGCCGGGCGTGCCCCTGCTCACCGTCTCGGCCAGGACCGGCAAGGGCCTCGATACCCTGCTCGGCGCCGCCTTCGAAGTACGCGAAACCTGGTCGAAGAGGGTCTCGACCGGCCAGCTCAACCGCTGGTTCGAGGAGGCGGTGGAGAAGAACCCGCCGCCGTCGGTCAGCGGCCGCCGGATCAAGCTTCGCTACATCACCCAAATCGGCGCCCGGCCGCCGAGCTTCGTCGTCTTCGGAAGCCGGCTCGAGGCGCTTCCGGAAAGCTACCGGCGCTATCTGATGAACGGCATGCGGCGCGAGCTCGGCTTCGGCGCGGTGCCGATCCGGCTCGCCCTGCGCGGCGGCAAGAATCCGTTCGACTCCAAAGCCTGACTCGTCAACGGGTCCTTTACTCCCTCGGGCCTAGGCTGGCGTCGTGGACGGGAATAGCGGGAACGACGGCGAGGTCGTCGACTGGATGGTCTTTTGTGCGGCGCGCAGCGAGCTCGGCGCCGGCTTCGCGCGCATCCTCAGCTATTTCCGCGAGGATGGCGAGAAGGCGGTGAGCCGGATCGAAGCCGCGATGCAGGGGCGCGATACCGCGGGCCTCGTGCTTCCGGCGCATACGATGAAATCCGAAGCCCGCCAGTTCGGCGCCGAGCCGCTCGGCGCGCTCGCCGAGGAAATCGAATTCACCGCCCGCCGGGCGATCGAGATCCGCGCCTTTCCCGACGAGCTCATCCCCGCAGTCGCGCGCCTTCGGCCGCTCTACCTCGAGACGATGGCGCAGCTCGAGGCGGAGGCCAATCCGCTCGTCCAGAGGCGCGCCGCGAACCCCTAGGCGGCGGCGGGCCGCCGCATCGGCTGCCACGACCAGCGCGCGAGGGAGCGCCACAGCCATTCGAGCGGGCCATATTGGAAGCGGTCCAGCCAGGGCTTGGACCAGAGCAGGATCAGGGCCCATGTCGCCAGTACCGGAAGCCACAATTCGGCCCGGCTGAGCTGGCCGAAGAGGCCGCCGCCATAGCCGTAGAACAAGGTCGTCATGACGAGGCTGGTGCCGAGATAATTGGTGAAGGCGGCCCGGCCGGCCGCGGCGATCCGCTCCGTCAGAGCGCCGCCGCGGCGGGTGAGGAGGATGATCAGGGCCGCCGTCCCCACCACCATCAGCGGCCGGAACGGCACCGTCGCGCCCATCACGATGGCGAGCACCATCGGCACCGAAAAGCCGTCGCGGGTGAGGATCCACGCGAGCAGGGCATAGGCCGGGATGCCGATTCCGAAGCCGATGAGGGCCGCCCGGCGATAGGCTGAGTCGCTCCAGCCCCCGGTCAGGAAGCCGTTCCTGAGCGCGACCATTCCGAACAGGAAATAAGCGAGGGTCTCCCAGCCGAAGAAGATCAGGCCCTCGATCGGCGCCGTGGCATGCGCGTCGAGCCGGTAGGCGACGAGCGGGCCGTAATCGCCCTGGAACATCGCCAGCTTGCCGGCGAGCGGCTGGCCGGAGAGCACCCCGAACTTCGTCTCCAGGCTCCGCCATTCCGTCAGCACCTCGGCGGGGGCGCCCGGCACCGCCGCCGCATCCTGCAGGTAGAAGGCGCCGGCGGCGAGGCCGGCGAAGACCATCAGCTGGACGGTCGCCAGGGCGATTCCCCAGCGGATCAGCGCCGCCGGCTCCTTGTGCCGGAAGAACCAGGCGATCATCCCGATCAGCGCGTAGCCGACGAGGATGTCGCCGAACCAGATCAGATAGAGATGGATGAGGCCGAAGACGAGCAGCCAGAACATGCGCCGGTAGTGGATCGATGCCGCCGGCAGCCCGGCCGCCTCCGCCCGCTCGATGACCAGCAGCATGCTGGCGCCGAACAGGAAGGAGAAGAGGCCGCGCATCTTGCCGTCGACGAAGATGAAGCTGACCACCCAGGACACGAAGTCCGCCCCGCTTTCCCACCCGTAGGCGAGCGGGTTCATATAGGCCTGGAAGGGCATGGCGAAGGCGACGATGTTCATCGCCAATATGCCCATCACCGCGACTCCGCGGACAATGTCCAGGGTAGCGATGCGCGGCGGCGGCTCGGTTGCGGCGGTCATTCGGCTCCCCCTTCCGAACTGGATTGGCGGTGAGTGTTATCCCATCCGCCCGATTGTTCAAATGCCGAGGGCGCCGCCGGCGGAAAGCGCCTCGCATATTCGCGTCGGGCGCGGGCGAGCCCCGCTCTTGCCCACGCGCCGGGCCTCGGCGCCGGGATATCCTGACGACTCCGACAGGTGCCATCCGTATCGTCCCCGTCCGGCTCGCGCACCGCCTCGGGCCATTCATGAGCCCGAAGCGAATCCAGCAGGCCGCCGCGCTCGGCACGGTCCCACTCATTCTCCGTCCAATCTTCCATGGCGGCCAGGTCGAGACCGGTCATGTCGGCCTCGCCATCGAGTCCGCCGCCGAACATCGAATAAGCGAAGAGCCGCTCGAATTTCTCGAGGGACCGAGAGACGTCCTCCGCCACCCGCGCCCAGGCTTCGCCGGCCGCCGGCTCCGCCTCCTCCGCATGGATCCGGACCTTCGCGGCCCGCGAGGCGAGGAAATCCCCGGCGCCGTCGCCGCCGAATTCGAGGATGTCGAGAAACTGATCCCACTCCTGGGCGACGATCCGGGCGGTGGCCGCTCCCTCGCCGAGGCCGTCGGCCACCCGGTCGAGGCGAGTGAGGACGGCCATGGTTAGCCTGTTGTCGTAACGGTGGCGCTCGCCCCAAAGCTCGCCGTTGCGGTAGATCTTGTCGACGACTCCGTTGAGGGCGCGCGAATGAAGCTCGTCGCTAACCCGGCCGCGCGACATCAGCATCGCGGCGTCCCAGCCGAGCGAAAAGGCCCGGCCCTCGGCGCGGTTGCGCAGATTGTACACGGTGTCGCGGCTGACTCCGGCAGCGCGGGCCGCATCGGCGGCGACTCCGCATCGCGCCAGGGCATCGAGGAAGACGACCTGCCGCTCGGGCGTCAGCCCGTCGCATCGCCGCCGGCGGCCGAGCGCGTCGCGGGTGACGGGGACGTAGCCGCCGAGCTGATCCGAGATCAGCTCGCCGCCGCTGTCGGCGGAGCGAGGCCGAGCGTCCCGCTGCGGCTGAAGGCTGAAGGGCAGGGCGACGTCATCGGACGACGGCTCGGGCGGATGCGCGTGGCGCGACTCGATCTGGTCCATCCCTATTATGGAACACAAAAAGAACAAATAGGAGAATGGTTTTTTGGAAGGCGCGGATTTCGGAGTGGAATCAAGGGTTTGAAGCTTGGCGGCGGCAAGAGTTTCGATTGTAGGGCAAAATTCGGCGTCAGACACCGGATTTCGACGCCGGTCCATTACGCGCTTTTCCTCCGAGTTCATGCGCTACCGGTTTTGGCCGGTCGGCTGAGCGAGCGATTGATCTAGGCATCCGGTTGCTCAACCGCCTGGATTCCGGCTTGAGATCGGAGCGTAGCGCTTGTTCGACGGGTTGCTTTGCCAACCCGGGGTCAGGCCGCGGGGAGACGGTATGGAAAAGATATTCGAGTTCCGACTGACGGGCGCCGGTCAGGGCCGTGCTATCAGCGACTTCGGTTGGGAGACAATGGGCCCGGACGACATTCGTACTTGGCGCGAAGCTCAGCGCGTACTGGGGCGCCGCGAGATCGTCACCGCCTCCGGTAGCATCCGGATAACATTCGATTTTTCCGAGATCATAAGCGGGCTTGAGCACAATCACTGCGTTATGAAGGACCTGGAGCTGCGCCGTCAGGCCGAGGCGACTCCGACAATCGGCGAATTCTACCAGCAGCCGGTGACGATACCGATTACCGTTCAAGGCGAGTTCGGAGAGGAAGAGCGGCTGGCAGAATACCAGGCAGAGAGCTGCGCCGTTTCAGCTTTGCATGATATCTTTCTGGTGATGAACCTCGCCGCTCCTGGGAGCTGCGACTTCTACTCCAGCATGCTCGACTTAGGCTCGCGAAAAAGAGCCGCCGTACTGGGCCTGCTAAACGGGCCGTTCGAAAGCGCCTACCTGGCCTCCTTCGAAGGCGGCTGGCCGCGCCTCCAAGTGCTGGATCTTCAGCAAGTGGCGCAATGGTATTGGAGAGTCCGGTCCGGCTTTGCGCAGACTCCCGGAAACCGCGCTGAGAAGGCACTTTTTGGATTGCTGCACCTGGCCAAGATCGATGTCTCGCCGGTTTCAGTCATATGGGTCTTCTATGCACTCGAGACGCTTTTCGACAGCAAGGCGGGCGAGAATTTCCGAATGATCAGGGACAGAATTTCGATCCTGCTAGCTACTCAGCCGCGCGATGCGGCCTCGCTGAGGAGGAACCTGAGGGAATTATACGACCTTAGGAGCGCCATCGTCCATGGCGGTCTGGAGGTAACTCATCCGATGATTGACGACGGCTTGGATCGGCGGGTGGGCCGTGCCGTCGGAAGGTATTTGGATGCAACCAACTTTGGCGCAGCGATAGTCGTCGCGGCCCTCCAAGAGATCGTGAAGAGGGGCTGGGCCTATCCGCGATTCACGGAACTGGTCGAAGACGGCCAGCCGCTCTAAGGGCTTACTCCTCGGCCGGCTTGGACTGGAGCTGGATATAGTTTTCGAGGCCCATCCGGGCGATCATCTCGAACTGGGTCTCGAGCGAGTCGACATGGGCTTCCTCGTTTTCGAGGATCTCGGCGAAGAGGTCGCGGCTGACATAGTCGCGGACCGTCTCGCAATGCTGGATGGCGCCCTTGAGCTGCTCGAGCGCCTCGAGCTCGAGCGCGAGGTCCGAGCGGAGCACTTCCTCCACCGTCTCGCCGATCCGGAGCCGGCCGAGCAGCTGGAAATTGGGAAGGCCGTCGAGGAAGAGGATGCGCTCGGCGAGCCGGTCGGCATGCTTCATCTCGTCGATCGACTCGCCGCGCTCGAAGGCGGCGAGGCGCTTCACCCCCCAATTGTCGAGCAGGCGGTAATGGAGCCAATATTGGTTGGTAGCGGTGAGCTCGTTCCTGAGCGCCTCGTTGAGCAGCTCGATCACCCTCGCGTCGCCCTTCATTGCGGCTCTCCCTTCAACGGCGCACCTGTAGCGCCTCCTGGGTGGAAAAGCATCTAAAAACGGCGGAAAACTGCGAAAAAGTCGTTGCGTTTGCGACTTAGTCGCGACTTGGAAAACGCGCCGCCGGACGGCGATTGCGAGGCATTGTCAGCATAGCGCTGAGGCGCGCGCGGACCGTGGTCAGCCCGCGGCCAGCGTGGCGGCAATGACCTCGCGCGCGAAGGGGAAGCATTGTCCGCAGCGCGGCTTGCAGCCGAAACGGCCATAGGCGCTGCTCGGGCAGGACGCGCCTTCGCGGGCCGCCTGGCGGACGTCGGTTTCGCGAATCGCGTTGCAGACGCATACGATCATGAGGCCGATGTAGCGATAATGCGAAGCGTTCGCAATAGCCTCTCGCGTTCATCGCCTTCGAACCATCAGCTTCAGGCCGGACCAGACAGCGTCGACGGCGCAGACCTTGACGTCGACAAGGTCGGTCGCCGGCAGAATGGCGTCACGGATGCGGTCCTCGGTGATGTCGGTCGGAACCCTCGCGGCCTTTTTGGGCCAGCTCACCCAGATGAACCCGCCGGGCGCCAGAAGCGGGCGCAAGTCCGCGAGCTTCGCTTCCATGTCGGCATATTCCGTCACGAAGATGTGGGCGGCGTCGATCGGCGCCTCGGGGGCGGCGAGGAGGTCGAGGGTAAGGCCTTCGCGCCCGATCTCGGCTGCGACGCTCTCCGGCACGCCGTCCCACCAGACGCGCTGCCCGTCCTTGAGGGACAGCTTTCGGGCGAGGGGAGTGCCTGAATAGCCTGACGATGCCATGAGCCCCTCCCGTCATTCCCGCGAAAGCGGGAATCCCGCTTCTTCCTATAGCATGTGGCGCTTTGGCACGTCGTGCATGCTCGCAAAAGGTTGGGGAAAGAAGCGGGATTCCCGCTTTCGCGGGAATGACGTCGTCCGCGGGGATCAGGCCAGAGCGGCGTCGCTTCCCATCAGCCGGGGGAAGAAGCCTTCGTGGGCCCTGCGCAGGTCGGCCAGGGGGATGGCGTGATCGCCTTCCGGAAGCTCGAAGATCAGCCGGGTGCCGCAGGTGCGGCCGATCGCCTCGACCTCGACTCCGGCGGCATGGGCGCGCGCGAGGAAGGTGAGCAGGCAATTGTCGCAGATGGTGGCGACGTAGAGGCCCTGGTCCTCGGCGAAGAGGGCGGCGTTGCCGTCGGGCCTCAGCTTGTTGATCATCGCTCCGACATTGCCCGCCAGCGCCATTTCCGCGACGGCGACGGCGATGCCGCCGTCGGCGACGTCGTGGCAGGCGGTGATGGCTCCGCCCGCGATGGCGGCGCGGACGAACTCGCCGGCGGCACGCTCGGCGGCGAGGTCGACGGGCGGCGGCGGCCCGTCCTCGCGGCCATGCAGCTCGCGCAGCCACAGCGACTGGCCGAGATGGCCGCGGCGGGTTCCGATCAGGACGATGACGTCGCCCGAGCCCTTGAAGCCGATGCCCACCGCCTTGCGCCAGTCCCTGAGCAGCCCGACACCGCCGATCGCGGGGGTGGGCAGGATGGCGCTGCCGGTGCCGTCTTCCCCCTTGGTCTCGTTGTAGAGGGAGACGTTGCCGCTCACGATCGGGAAGTCGAGGGCGCGGCACGCCTCGGCCATGCCATCGATGCAGCCGACGAACTGGCCCATGATCTCCGGACGCTGCGGGTTGCCGAAGTTCATGCAGTCGGTGGCGGCGAGCGGAGTCGCGCCGACCGCGCACAGGTTGCGCCAGGCTTCGGCGATCGCCTGCTTGCCGCCTTCACGGGGATCGGCGAAGCAATAGCGGGGCGTGACGTCGGTGGTGATCGCGAGCGCCTTGCCGGTGCCGTGGACTCGAACCACCGCCGAATCGCCGCCCGGGCGCTGGACCGTGTTCGCGCCGACCATGTGGTCATATTGCTCCCAGATCCAGCGGCGGCTCGCCAGGTCCGGAGACGCCATCAGCGCGAGCAGGTCGGCGGCGACGTCGGTGCATGACGGCGCATCGGCCAGCGGCGCCGGCTTCGGCGTCGGCACCCACGGCCGCTCGTAGCAGGGGGCATCGTCGGCGAGCGGGGCGAGCGGGATGTCGGCGGCGGTGTCGCCGTTCCATTTCAGCACCAGGTGGCCCCCGTCCGGACCGGCTTCGGTGACCCGGCCGATGACGGCGAAATCGAGCTCCCACTTGTGGAAGATGGCCTCCGCCTCGGCCTCGCGGC
>DASPJA010000063.1:0-5570 GCA_035628835.1 Allosphingosinicella sp. | reverse complement strand
CCTCGAGGCTCAGGTCCTGTCCATCTTCCGCGGCGGCTATGAGATCGGGGCGGCGGCGGTGCTTTACGGGCGCGACGACAAGCCGACTCCGCTCGGCGCCTTTCCGATCACCCAGAAAAAGGCGAAGCACGTCTCCAACCTCTACGGCTCGCCCATGCCCTACATGATGCGGATGACCAATGACGGCATCTCCATCCACGGCAGCGACAGCGTCGCTCCGGGCTTCGCCACCCACGGCTGCGTCGCCGTGCCGACCGCCTTCGCCAAGAAACTGTTCGAAGCCGCGAAGCTCGGCGACATCGTCATCGTCACCCGCGGCAAGAGGCTGCAGATGGGCGAGTCGATCGTCAGGACCTGAGAAGCGTCGCCCTGAACTCGTTTCGGGGTCCGGTTCTCCACCCGCGAGGCGGCTCGGCCCCGGATTCCGGAACAAGTTCAGCATGACGGCCCGGCACGGCTGGCGCTGCGTCCCACCTCTGCTACACCGCCCTTCATGACCTCCCCCAAGATCAGGCCCGTCATCCTCTCCGGCGGCGCCGGGACCCGGCTCTGGCCGCTGTCGCGGGCGGGGCGGCCCAAGCAGTTCCTGGCCCTGACCGGCGGCGCGGAGAGCCTGCTCAAGGCGACGGCCCGGCGGGCGGCGGCCTGGGGGGCGCCGATCGTGGTGGCGGGGCGCGAGCAGGCGCTGGCGGTCCGGGCCGAGGTCCCGGACGCCCGGCTGGTGCTCGAGCCGGCGGCGCGAGGCACGGCCGCGGCGGTGGCGCTGGCGGCGCTGGCGGCGGCGGCGGGCGAGCTTCTGCTGGTCATGCCCAGCGACCATCATATCGAGGACGAGGCGGAGTTCCGAGCCGCGGTGGCGACGGCGGCGCCGCTGGCGGCGGAGGGGTGGCTGGTCACGTTCGGGATCGCGCCCGACCGGGCCGAGACAGGCTACGGCTACATCAGGCGCGGCGAGCCGCTGGCGGCGGGAGCCTGGCGCGCGGCGCGGTTCGCGGAGAAGCCGGACCGGGCCACCGCGGAAAGCTGGCTCGCCGAGGGCGGGTGGGACTGGAATGCCGGCATCTTCCTGTTCGGCCGGGAGGCTCTGCTGGAGGCGCTGCGGCGGCATGCGCCGGCGGTGCTGGCGGCGGTGGAGGGGGATTTCGCGGCCGGACCGTCCGCCTCCATCGACGAGGCGGTGATGGAGAAAGCGGACCAGGTGGCGGTGGTGCCGGCGGCGATGGGCTGGTCCGACATCGGCAGCTGGGAGGCGCTTCACGCGCTCGGGCCGCTCGACGGCGACGGCAATCTGCTGACCGGCGACGTCGTCGCTCCCGGCAGCCGCAACTGCCTCGTCCGCTCGGACGGCCCGGTGGTGGTGGCGCTCGGAGTCGAGGATCTCGTCATCGTCGCCACCGAACGCGCGGTGCTGGTGGTGCCGCGCGGCGAGACCCAGCGGGTCCGCGAGGCGATCGAGGCGCTCGAGGCGCGGCACAAGGACAGGTGAAGGAGCTTGCGGATGACTGAGCGGCGCCGACTCGGCCGAAGCGGGATGGAGACCCCGCGCCTCGTCCTCGGCGGCAACGTCCTCGGCTGGACGGCGACCGGCGCGGAGGCGTTCCGGATCCTCGACCGCTTCCTCGACGCCGGCGGAACGATGATCGACACCGCCGACGTCTATTCGGTCTGGGCGCCTGGTCATCAGGGCGGGGAATCGGAGACCCTGATCGGCGAGTGGCTGAAACGCCGCGGATCGCGGGAAGGCGTCCAGATCGCCACCAAGGTCGGGATGCTCCACCGCCACGGCGGCGGCAGGCTCGAGCCGTGGCGGATCGCCAGGGCCGCCGAAGCCTCGCTGCGGCGGCTCGGCGTGGAGACGATCGACCTCTATTACGCGCACCGGGACGATCCTGACACGCCGATGGAGGAGGTGCTGGAGGCGTTCGGCCGGCTGGTCCGCGAGGGCAAGGTGCGAACGCTGGGCGCTTCCAATTTCACCGCCGAGCGGCTCGGCGAGGCGCTGGCGGTTTCGGAGCGGCTCGGCCTCGCCCGCTACGAGGTGCTTCAGAACGAATATCATCTCCTCGCCCGGGCGGAGTTAGAGCAGGCGCTTCAGCCGCTCTGCCTGGCCGAGCAAGTCGGAATCCTGCCTTATTACGGCCTCGCCTCGGGCTACCTCACCGGCAAATATCGGAGCGAGGCGGATTACGGCAAAAGCGTCCGGGGCGACCGGATGGCGAAATATGTCGAGGGGCGCGGTCCGGCGGTGCTCGCCGTGCTGGACGAAATCGGCGCGGAAACCGGGGCGACGCCGGCGCAGATCGCCCTCGCCTGGGTCGCCGCCCAGCCGGGCGTCGCCGCCCCCATCGCCAGCGCGAGGACCCCGGAGCAGCTCGAGGAGCTGCTCGGGGCGATGAGTCTGGAGCTTGATCCGGCGCAGCTGGAGCGGCTGGACGAGGTATCCGCCGGAACGGGATAGGCTCCGCGCTTTTCGTTCAAAACGGATCGAGTAATCTGCGCTGCCCCCTTCCCGCGCGGCTTACGTTCGCGTAAAGAGGCCGGCAGGGGCTTTCTGGCCTGGGACGCTATGGGACGCGACTCGGGCGAATGTGGCGCTCCCCCAGGCCTGGCCGCGGGGGCCGCGCACCGCAGGGGAGGCCCATGGATGGATTCCAAGCTCTCGGAAGCGAGCGTGTCGCAGCGGCAGCTCAAGGACTTGCACGCGCGGCTCAACGATCTGCTCCGCTCGCTGGACGAGGCCGAGCTGCACGGCGCGGCCGCCTATGTCTCGATGGCGCTCGACTTCATCCAGCGCGACTATCCCGAACTCAGCGAGACTCGCTGAAATATTGGGTGAGCCGGGCGATCGCCTGCGGAGTGAGCTCGAGATAGGTGCTTCGAGCGTCCGCCGGGTGCGGGCGGCGGACCACCAGCCCCTCCTGGACGAGATAGGCGATGTGGCGGAGCGCCGTGGTCGTCGGAGCGCAGGCGGCCATGCAGGCGGTGGAGACGGTGACCTTCCGGCCCTCGAGCGTGCTGACGAACAATTCGAGCAATATGTCCCACGAAGGATCGCAGAAGAGACGCCGCCCGAACAGGGCGTAGAGCCTCCGGCGGGCGGCGCAGGCTTCCGCCGCGGCGGCCAGAACCGAGGATTGCGCGGCCGGGCCCGACTCGCGCCGCGACGTCTCGATCAGGCGGTGCAGACGCGACTCGATCTCCAGAATGATCCGCTCGGTCTCGGTGGCGAGGTTACTCGCCTCTTCAGGTCCCGGCCTACCCGTCGGCTGTGCGACCATTATGCGGCTCTCCGCGTAGCTTCCACGATGCGCAGTACCGGCTGTTCGATACGCAGCCGGCTCCGCATTTCCGCCAGAGTGCCCGGTGCAAGGTCGATCTGCAAGGCCTGAAGCTGTTCGCCCCCAATCCATGTGGGCAATCCGAGCGGAGTCACGGGCCAGCCGACCGAAAGCAGCGCCGGAACCCGGTGCGCCTCGGCGACCAAAGTGTAGCGGCCGATTCCGTTGGAATGGGCGAACTCGACGAGGGCGAGAGCGAGCAGGCGGTGGACTCGAAGGATTGTGGTGCCGGAGGCGTCGGCCGGGTTGGTGACCAAGCGCGAGATCTCCCAGCAATCGTCTCCGCTCGGTACCCCGGCCGGGCAGAGTTGACTGAAGAGAGTACTCAGCATGTGGGGCCGTGAGGACGGGAGAAGCCTCACGGACCCCTGATGGCGGCCTTCGGCCGATCTGGCGAGCAGGTAGATCGCGTAATCGTCATCGAACTGATCGACCTCAAGCCAGCTACCCTTCGCCGGCAGACGCCATCCGAACCGATCTACGAACACCTTCTTCCGGTCATGGTGCATCTCCATGAGCGCCGAAGCGAAGCCGAGGCGGCTTTCCGGGAGAACCAAATCAATCATCTTTACGCCTCCAGCCCTCGCTGCATCGGCTTTCCCGGACGGGTTTGGGACCCCGGTAGTTACCGGGTACGGGCGCGCGCCGGCGTCGCGTAGGGATCGTTCCGACTGCCCGCAAAGGAGCCGCCGGTGACCGCCCACTTCTTGCCGCCCATCGCCGTCCGGGAGAAACCGCCGACGGTCCGGCACGAATTCCCTCGGGTGAAGGGGCGCGAGCTGGCATCGGTGCCGGGCCGCCGGGGGCTGCCGTTGCTGGGAGTGCTGCCCGAAGCGGTACTGAACCCCCTCGCCTTCGTTCGGCGGATGCACCGGCGCTACGGGCCGATCCATCGCTTCCGCGCCTGCGGCAGTTGGAACGTCCAGCTGATCGGACCCGAAGCCAATGAATTCGTCCTGTTCGACAAGGCCGGGAATTTCTCCGCCGAAGGCGGCTGGAGGCCGGTCATCGGCCGTCATTTCGAAGGCGGCCTGCTGCTCCGCGACGGCGCCCACCACGCATGGCACCGCAAGCTGATCGCAACGGCTTTCAAGGCCGACCAGCTGCAATCCTATCTCGACATTTTCGCGCGCAACAACGAGACGCTGCTGGCGGGCTGGTCCGGCCGAACCCTGGACGTCTACGAGACGGCCCAGCAAATCTCCTTCGCCAACGGCTACGCTGCGTTCCTCGGCCGGGATCCCGCGCTCGCCACCCGCGACGACATGCTCGCTTTCCGCCACCTGACGCGCTCGTCGACGGCGGTTCTCACCGCACCGCTGCCCGGCACGGCGGAAGCCCGCGGCGTCTGGGCCAAGCGCCATATCGAGACGTTGATCCGGCCCATGCTGGCCGAGCCGGTCGCCCCCGAGCGCACCGACCTGCTCGCGACCTTATGCCGGATGCGCGATGCGGAGCTGCTCGATGACGAGGAGATCGTCGCCCACCTCACCTTCGTCGTCGCCGCCTCGTTCGACCCGCTATCTTCCGGGACCCTCTCGACGCTTTATTACCTGGCCGCCAATCCCGCCTGGCAATCGACGGTCCGCGACGAGCTGCGCGACGAGGTCGCAGACCGGCGCTCGATCGCCCTTCCCGATCTGATGCGCTGCGAAATCTCGGAATGGGCGATCAAGGAGTCCCTTCGCCTCAACGCCGCCTCGCCGGTGCTGTGGCGGCGGGCGGTGAAGGCGTTCCGGTTCGGAGGCCATGACTTTCCGGCCGGGACGTTCACCGGAGTCAATCCGATGCTCACCCATTTGCTTCCGGAAATCTGGCCGGATCCGCAAAGGTTCGATCCGGCGCGCTTTTCCCCGGCCCAGGCCCGCGACCGCCATCGCTACGCATTCGTACCCTTCGGCGGCGGCGCTCATGCCTGCCTGGGCGCCAATGCGACTTATCTGCAGATCCGCGCCTTGCTTCGAACGCTCCTCGACGGCCATGAGCTCGTCCTGGCCGATGCCGAAGCGCCGCGCTGGTACCATTGGCCCAATTGCCGGCCTCGCTCGACTCTGTCGATCGAACTTCGAAGGCTCTAGGGAGCGATGACCTCTAGGTAGTGTGGACACTTATCGCAGCCATAGGATAGTTGCGGCGAGCGTGACGACGGCGAGGTAGTTGCGCGCGGTCTTCTCGAATCGGGTAGCGACGCGCCGGAACTGCTTGAGCCTTGAGAAGCAGCATTCGATGAGG
>DASPJA010000062.1:0-21676 GCA_035628835.1 Allosphingosinicella sp. | reverse complement strand
GCCGTCATAGCCGGCGCCGCCGTTGACGGTGTCGCCGCTCGCGAACCGCTCCTCGGCATAGAAGAAGATGTCGTTGCCGAGGCCTCCGAGCAGCGTGTCCTTGCCCTTGCCGCCATAGACGACGTAGCTGGCATCGGTCTCAGCGCTGCCGTCGAAGGTGAAATCCTCGCCTTCGAGCAGAGCCGCGGCGTTGATCCGGGCCTGAACGCCCGCCGCGAAGTTCGCGTTGTTCGTGGTCAGCACGTAGTCGTGGCGGTTCGTGCCCGGCTCACCGAAGGCCGTGTTGCTTCCGGCGAGGATGGAGACGTTCTCGATCTGGGTGAGGTTGGCGCTCAGCGTCAGAGCGCCGTAAGGGCCCTGCACGATCACAGTGTCCACGCCCGAGCCGCCATTGACCACGTCAGCGGAAGTCAGCGCGCCGATGAAGAAGAAATTGTCGAGCCCGTCGCCGCCGTGGACGATGTCGTCGCCTCCGGCCTGCAGGTGGAACACGTCGTTGCCGCCCTCGCCGGACAGCATGTCCGACGAGGCCGTGCCGACGATCAGGTCCGCTCCGGAACCGCCGGTCACCGACACCGGCGCCCAGCCGCTGAAACTGGCGGCGGTGAAGCTGGACGTCATCTTGTTCTCGAAGCGCGCGAAGGTGGTGAAGACTCCGTCCGCCGACCGGCTGATCTGGAGCAGAGTGTCCGCGCCGCTCTGGACAAGCCGGGCATGGCCGTCGGCGAAGGGGTTGGTGCCGCTCGTATAATTGGTGAAGTTCGCCAGATACTCACTGAAATCGACGCGGTCGTTCGCTTCGAAATCGAGTACTCGCACGCTGTCGTTCGCGACGACGGGTTTCCAGGTGTCCCACTTGAACGTCAAAACGTCGGCTCCGGCGCCGAGCGTGACATCCGCCGAGCCGGCTTCCATGGCATCGAGCTGCACGATGTCGTTTCCGGATCCGCCGAGAATGTCGACATGGCCCGCCTCGAACATGGTCAGGAAGAAATGGTCGTTGCCCTCCCCGCCATCGAGCAGGGCCGAAGCCGGGCTGGGACGGTAGCTCCTATATTCGAGCGTATCGTCGCCCGCTTCGCCATGGAGACGGTCCGAGCTGTTCTCGGCCCTGAGGGTGTCATTGCCCGCGCCGCCGCGGACGACGTCGTCCCCCTCGCCGCCGACCAGCGAGTCGTTGCCGTCGCCGCCCTCGACCAGGTCGCCGCCCAGCCCGCCTTCGATATAATCGTCGCCGCCGCCGCCGCGAAGGGTGTCGGCGCCGCCTTTGCCCTCGATCGTGTCATGGCCGCCGAGGCCGTCGATCAGCTCCGGCCTGGCGGTGCCGGGGAGGTAATCGTAGCCGTCGGTACCGATAATGTCGGGTCCCGCGGATTGCGGGCCGCCGTCCGGAGCATAGCCCACCAGATTGTCCCCGCCGAAGGCGGAAGCCTGCGTGTTCTGGAAGGTGACGAGGGTCTGGTAGCCGTCGCCGCCGCCGTCCAGGTCCACCTGGAACAACGTATCCGCGCCGCTCTGCACCAGCCGCGCATGGCCGGTCGCGAACGGGTTGGAGTCCGGCGACCAATTGCCTGCCCCAAGGAGCGCTGCCCCCGCCAGCGCGGTCTGGAAGTCGAGCTCGTCGCCGCCGGCGCCGGCGGTGAAGTCGGTGACGACGACCCCGCCGTCCGGCGCCGTCAGGCCGGCGAGGTTGCTCAGGAAAATATGGTCGCGGCCCGCGCCGAGGGTAATCCTTGCGTCGATATAGGAGCCGCTCAGGTGGAGGAAATCCTGGCCCTCGCCCGAATCGATGGTGATGGGCCCGCCGGCGCCGTCGGTGGACACGTAGATGCGATCGTCGCCGGCCCCGCCGCCGAGCAGCGCCGTCTCCCAGACGTCGCCGGAATAGCGGTAGAAGGTGATAATGTCGTTGCCGTCGCCGCCGAAGAGGCTGTCATTGCCCGACCCGCCGGTCGCCCAGCCCCAATCGTAAAGGTAATCGTCCCCGCTGCCGCCTTCCATCCGGTCGTCGCCCGCGCCGCCGGACACTATGTCGCCGCCGCCGCCGCCCAAGAGCACGTCCGCTCCTGCGCCGCCCTTCAGTTCGTCACTGTACGCCCCGCCGGTGAGCCGGTCCGCGCCGGCGCCGCCGACCATCCCGAACGAGCTCGAAGTTGCCGCGCTGCCATCGAAGACGAGGGCCTCGCCCGCGCCGAGTCCGGCAGCGTCCACCGTCAGCCTCGTGTTCACGGCCGTGTTGACGGCCGTGATCGAATAGCTGAAGGGGCCCGTGCCGGCGGGGCCGTACGAGGTTTCCGACGCTGAAAGCAGGATGAGGGTCTCGAACCCCGTCGCGGCGAGCGCCAGTCCGGAATAATTGCCCTTCAGAACGAGCTGGTCGGCGCCCGCGCCGCCGGCGGCGTCGTCCCCTGCCCCCAGCGAGGCGCCGAAATAGACGATGTCGTCGCCGCCGCCGCCGTTCGCCGAGTCGGCGCCGCCGTCCTGCAGGCGAAGCACGTCATTGCCGCCGCCGCCGGTGACGACATTGTCGGCCGAGTTTCCGCGCAGATCCTGGCCTGTCGCCGCGAGGCCGGTCAGCTTCTCGAAGTTCGCGCCCAGAACGTAAGTAGCCGCCGCCGTCCGAATCTCGTCGACGCCCTGGTTGCCGCCCTCGCTGACCCGATCGTCCGAGTCGACGACGTAGACGTCGTTGCCGAGCCAGCCCATGAGATCGTCGGCGCCGCCGCGTCCATCGAGGATATCGTCGCCGTCGCCGCCCTGCAGGTAATCGCCGGCCGAGCCTCCGGTGACGACGAACCGCTCGACGTCCATGAAGCTGACCTCGCGGCCCTCTCCGGCCGAGACGTCGCCGAGGAAAGCGCCGCCGGTCTGAGAGTAGATGGAGCCGCGGACGTGGACGGTGGCGGAGGAATAATCGACCACCAGCGTGTCGATACCGGCACCGCCGCCAACCTGGTCGACGCCGTCGACCACGGTGACGCTGTCGTCGCCGCCGCCGAGGAAGATGCCCTCGTCGCGGCCGCTTCCCGCGGTGACGATGCTGTCGTTGCCGGATCCGGTCCAGAGCCGGCCGAGATATTCGAAGTTGGCGAAGGCTCCGATCGCACCCGAATAGCTGTTCGTCTGGAGGTTCCAGACGATCGCCCCGGTGGCCTGCGAGAGGTCGGCGGTGACCCCGTCGAAGCCCGCGCCGCCGTCCGCGGTGTCGTTGCCGCGGCCGCTGGCGAGGAAATCGTCGCCGCCGTTCAGAACGACCCTGTCGTCGCCGTCGGTGGTGGCGATGTCGTCGTTCTGGCTGCCGGTCGTGATCTCGATCCGGGAGATTCCGGAATAATGGACCCCGGTCGAGACCCCGTCGTAAAAGGAGCCGTTGTCGCCGACCAGGTGCGGGCCCATGGGCGGCGCCGCCGTCACGGCGCCCGTGGTGGTCCCGAAATCCACCACCAGAGTGTTGGTGCCCGAGCCGCCGACGGCCGTCGCCGTGCCGCCGACCCTCGTGATCAGGAAGCGGTCGTTGCCGTCATTGCCGTGCAGGGTGTCGTTGCCGCCGCCGCTGGCCAGGACGTCGTTGCCGCTGCCGCCCTGGATCACGTTCGACGCGGAATTGCCGGTCAGCGTCTGCCCGGTCGCGAGCATGCCGTGGAGTTGTTCGACATTGGCGCCGAGCGTGTAGGATGCCGCGTAGGAGCGGACCGTGTCCGTGCCCTCGCCCGAATTCTCAACCACGGAGGTTCCCGAGGCGCGGGCGATATAGGTGTCGTCGCCGAGACCGCCGTTCAGGCTCGCAGCGCCGCCGCCGTCGTCGAGCGTGTCGTTGCCGGTGCCGGCGAGGATGGTGAGCCCGGCGGCGCCGCTCCCCATCAGCGTCTGGCCGGCATTGGAAGTGCCGCGCAGGGTCTCGATATTCGCGCCGGCGAGGGTGAAGGCGGCAAGCGCGGTGCGCACCTCGTCGACGCCCCCGGCGGACACTTCCTGGGCAAGGTCGCCGGCATTGTCGACGACGTAGACGTCGTTGCCCTGGCCCCCGGTCATGACGTCCGCGCCGGCGCCGCCATCGATCAGGTCGTTGCCGGATCCGCCCGAGATCAGGTCGTTGCCGAAGCCGCCCGTGAGCGTGTCGGCGCCGGCGCCGGCGCTGATCTGGAAACGGCCGTCATGCTCCGCCGCGCCGTTGAAGACGAGGCTCTCGCTGGTGGAGAGCAGCGCCGCGTCGACGACGAAAAGCATTCCCGCCGCGACGGCCGCCTCGACGGTGGTGATGGCGTAATTGTTCGCGGTGAGGCCGGAGCCGCCATAGACCGTGTTGGTGCGCGTCAGCAGCTGAAGAGTCTCGATCCCGGCCAGCGCGTTGGCGCCGAGGGTCAGGCCCGCGGAATAATCGCCCTGCAGGACGAGCGTGTCCGTGCCGGCGCCGCCGTCCGCCTCGTCGGCCGAGGTCAGCGCCGCTCCGAAATAGAGGAAATCGTTGCCGCCGTTGCCGAACGCCTTGTCGGCGCCGCCGTCGAGCAGCCGGATCGTGTCGCCGGCCGAACCGCCGTGGACGACATTGTCGAGCGAATTGCCCCGCAAATTCTGCGCCGTCGCGGCCGTTCCGGTCAGATTCTCGATATTCCCGGCGAGCGTATAGGAAGCGAGGGCGGTCAGCACCTTGTCGGTGCCTTCGCCGGCATTCTCGATGGCCGAGTCGAGGCTGGTGTCGACGGTGTAGGTGTCGTCGCCCAGCTCGCCGCGCATCGTGTCGCTCTGGGTGCCGCCGTCGAGCTGGTCGTGCCCGGCGCCTCCGAACAGGATGTCGTTGCCGGCGCCGCCGCCGAGCTGGTCGTCGCCGGCGCCGCCGCGGATGGTGTTGGCGAGCGTGTTGCCGGTGAGGGCCTGCCCCGTATCGGCGGTGCCGGTGAGGTTCTCGATCGTGGTCCTGGGGACGATGCTGTAGGTCGCAAGGGCCGTCCGGATTTCGTCGCTGCCGCCGCTATCGCTGACGGCATCGGCCGCATCGTCGACATGGAAGATGTCGTTGCCGCCGCCACCCGCCATGTCGTCGGCACCCGCGCCGCCGTCGATCACGTCGTTGCCGGCGCCGCCCTGGATGACGTTGGCGGAATCGTTGCCGGTCAGCGCCTGGCCGGTCGAGAGGAGGCCGGTGAGGTTCTCGAAATTGGCGAGGAGGGTGTAGCTCGCCAGCGTCGTCTCGACGAGGTCGCTGCCCTCGTTCGCATTCTCGATGAGGACGTCGCCCGCATCGTCGACTTCATAGCGGTCGTTGCCGGTGCCGCCGGTCATCGAGTCGGCGCCGGCGCCGCCGACCAGCCAATCGCCCGCGCCGCCCGACACGATCGTGTCGCCGCCCTCGGACGTGACGATCATGTCCGGAGCATCGCCGGTGGTGACGCTGTCGCCGGCGTTCGTTCCTCCGATGATGAACAATTCGATGCCGCTGAACGCGACGCTGTGACCGGCTCCCGAAGCGATGGTGCCGGAATAGCCGCCGGCGAGATCGCCCGCGATCGTCATCGTGATTCCGGCGCCGCCCGGAATTCCGCCGAAATCGGCGTGGAGCAGGTCGGCGCCTGCACCGCCCGCGCCGACGTCGTGGTCCGGCGCGGTTCCGAGCGGCTCGTAATAGAGGCTGTCATTGCCTTCGCCGCCGTCCAGCTCGTCGTCGCCGGCGCCGCCCACCAATATGTCGAGGCCTGCGCCTCCGGTGAGAATGTCGTCGCCATCGTCGCCGAAGACGTCGTCATTACCCTCGCCGCCGCCGATAGTGTCGGTTCCGGAATCGCCGTGGATGACGTCGGCTTCGGTGCCGCCGTCGATCTGGTCCGCGCCGTCGCCGCCGGAGATCATGTCCGAGTCGGCGCCGCCGGCGAGGATATCGTCGCCCGCCCCGCCCTCGACGGTGTCGGCGCCGCCGCCGGCGTCGGCCTGGTCCGCGCCGTCGCCGCCGTAAAGCTTGTCGGCGCCGGCCAGGCCATGGAGAGCGTCGTCGCCGCCGAGGCCGTGCAGCGTGTCGTCGCCGGTGGATCCGTAGAGGGTGTCGCCGGCTTCGGTGCCGTACTGGAGCGCCTGCTGGTGATTGTCCATGTTCGCCGCCAGCAGGGTCGTCAGGTCGACATTGCGAAGAGTGATCAGGCTGACCCAGGCGTGGGCGGTGCCGGTGCCGTCGCGGTCGAACTGGACGATCGTGTCGGCGCCGCTCTGGACGAGCTGCAGGTGGCCGCTGCCGAACGGGTTGGCCGAAGCATCGCCGATCGCATAGGTCGCGAGCCATCGATCGAGATCGAGGGTGTCGCCGCCCGCGCCGGCCTGGAAGTCGGCGACCGTCACCGCGGCGCCCGGAGTCGTGAAGCCGGTGAAGTCGATCGCGTCGGCGCCCGCGCCGAGCGTGATGGCGACGTTCGACCCGCTCTCCAGACGGATCCGGTCGTTGCCGGTGCCTCCGTCCACCACGACCGAGGTGCCGAAGGAGCCGACGGAGATGGAGATCTCGTCGTCGCCGGCATCGCCGGTGACGGTGACCAGGACCCCCGCCGAGCCGGCGCGGTCCAGGACGATGACGTCGTCTCCGTCATCGCCGTGGATCGTGTCCGATCCGTCGGGATTCCCCTCTTCGATGTAGTCGTTGCCGGCGCCGCCCGATATGACGTCGGTGCCGCGGCCCGCGTAGATCTCGTCCGCGCCTTCGCCGCCTTCGATGAGATCGTCGCCGTGGGAGCCGCTGATATAGTCGTCGCCGTCGCCGCCGACGATATGGTCGTTGCCCAAGCCGCCGAAGAGACTGTCGGCCTCGCCGCCGCCGTCGACGACGTCGTCGCCATTGTAGCCGTAGAGGAGGTCGGCGCCGGCGCCGCCGGTGATCGAATCGTCGCCCTCGCCGCCGCGCGCGGTCTCGCCGCCGTCGGCGCCGGTCAGGGTCAGCCCCGCGGGGATCGTTCCGTCGGCCGCGAAGCCGCCAAGATTATAGGCGGTGAAATCGGCGACGCTGGTGTTCTGGAAAACCGCGAGGGAGACGTAGGAATCGCCGCCGCCGTTCCGATCGCTCTGCAGGACGACGTTCGCGCCCTCCTGCACCAGCCGCAGCCACCCCGACTGAAAGGGGTTGGACCCGAACGCGAAGCCGCTGACGCCGCCGAGGCCGTTGAGGAGGGAGACGGTGTCGATCCGGTCGCCGGCATCGCCGGTCTGGAAATCGGTGACGGTGACGATGCTGCCGCCGCCGATGCCGTTCGCGGAGACATAGAGCGAATCGACCCCCGCCCCGAGCGTCACGGTCGCGGTTCGGGCGCCGAAGCCGGTCGACCCGAGCTGGCTGATGAAGATAGCGTCGTCGCCTGTGCCGCCGTCTATGGTCACCGATGCCGCGCTGGAAGTGACGAAGATCGAATCGTTGCCGTCGCCGCCCGACAGGAAGGCGTCGGCCGAGGCGACCCGGCTGCGGTAGAATTCGATCGTGTCGTTGCCGGCGTCGCCGTGGAGCCAGTCGGCGCCGCCCAGCTCATCGTACAGCCAGTCGTCGCCCTCGCCGCCATGGACCTCGTCGTCGCCGAAGCCGCTTTCGATCCGGTCGGTCCCGGCGCCGCCCTCGATGAAGTCGATTCCGCCGCCGCCGTTGAGGATGTCGTCCCCGTCGCCGCCGCTTATCCAGTCGATCCCGTCGCCGCCGAAGATCGTGTCCGCGCCGCCCATTCCCTCGATCGAATCGTAGCCGCTGCCTCCGGACAGCACCTCGCGCTCGTCCGTGCCGGTTATGGCGACCGACGCTTCGACGCTTCCATCGCGGCTGTAGCCGCCGAAATTGGCGGCGCTGAAGGCGCCGACGGTCGTGCCCTGGAACACGGCGACGTCCTTCATCACGCCGCTGAAAGCGTTCCGGAAGGAAAGGACGACGTCCGCCCCCGATTGCCTCAGCTGGACATAACCGCCTGTGAACGGGTTGCCGGCGCCGTTCCACCCGGTCGACTGGAAAGCCCACAAGGTGACGTCGAAGATGTCGCCCGCGGCGCCGGCCGCGAAATCGGTGAAGTAGACCTTGTTCGTGCCGGTGGAGGAGGGGAAGTTCGAATGCTGCTCGACGATGTCGCGCCCCGCGCCCAGGGTCGCGGAGATGTTGCTGCCGATATGCTGGAACTGGACGATGTCGTCGCCCTCGCCGAGGTCGACGGCGACGTTGGCGCCGGCACCGGCCTCGATGAAGAAGCGGTCGTTGCCGGAGCCGCCGAAGGCCGTAACCGTGCTGACGGTGGTGCGGTTGAGGATGTTGATGACGTCGTCGCCATCGTCGCCGAACAGCTGGTCGACGCCCGGCCCCCAATGCTGGATGACGTCGTTGCCGCCATCGCCATGGACGACGTCGTCGCCCGCGCCGTCGTGGAGCGTGTCGCCGCCGCCGGCGCCTGCCAGGACGTCATTGCCCGATTCGCCGAAGAGGGTATCGGAATCTTCGCCGCCGTTCAGCGAGTCGCCGCCCGGACCGCCGTCGATGCGGTCGCCGCCGCCGCCGCCGGTGATCGTGTCGTCGCCGCCGGTGCCCACGAGCCATTCGCTCGCGGCGGTGCCTTGAATATCCGCCATTTCGCTCTCACCACCCCTGCCGGAGAGGACCACACCGTCCCGCGGCACCCGAAATTGCGGCGCCCCTAGCACAAAAAGTCAAGCCTTGGGAATTATTTAGCTAATTTGGGCGCACTTCTTTTTAGTGGAAATTGATCCGCGCTTTCTCAGGCGGTAGGCCGACCGCCACTAAAGCCGCTCCTCAGATAATCGGGCTGATCCGCCCGGGGATTTGGGACGCGCTCTCCAGATAGGAGACCCGCTCAACGAAATCGCCGAGCCGTTCGCCCGGCCGGCGCTCACCGGCGTAGCGGCCGAGCAGGTCCTCGAGCACGCTCAATATCTCGGCCTCGCCGACATTCTCCCGGACCATCCGGTTGAGCCGCTCGCCGTGGAAGCCGCCGCCGAGATACAGGTTGTACTTGCCGGGGGCGCGGCCGGTCAGAGCGATCTCGGCCACATAGGGCCGCGAGCAGCCGTTGGGGCAGCCGCTGATCCGGAAGGTGATCGGCTCTCCGAGCAGGCCGTTCGCCGCCAGGATCGCCTCGATCCGGGTGAGGATGTCGGGCAGGTAGCGCTCGGCCTCGGCCATTGCGAGGCCGCAGGTCGGAAGCGCCACGCAGGCGATCGAATTGAGCCGTATCGCGCTCTCCCCGGCGCCGGCCAGCCCGTGCTCCGCCAGCAGGGCCTCGACCGCCGGCCGGTCCTGAGCCTCGACGCCCGCCAGGACCAGATTCTGGTTGGGAGTGACCCGGATCTGGCCGCGATGCACTCGGGCGATCGCGCGCATGCCGTCGAGCCAGGCGCGCCCGGGCCGGTTGGCGAGGCGCCCGCTCTCGACGAACAAGGTGCAGTTGAAGCGGCCGCCCTCGGTTTCGCGCCAGCCGAACACATCGCCGTTGGAGGTGAAATGGAACGGCCGGGCCGGCTCCAGCGGCGCTCCGAGCCGCTCCTCGATCTGAGCCTTGATCCAGCCCAGCCCCTTGTCGTCGACCGTATATTTGAAGCGGGCCCGGTTGCGCTCGGCGCGGTTGCCGTAATCGCGCTGGACCGACATCACCGCTCCGGTGGCGGCGACCAGCCGGTCCTTGGCTATGAAGCCGATCACGTCGGCGAGGCGGGGATAGGTGGTCGGCTCGTTCTCGGTGCGGCCCATGCCGCCGCCGATGGCGACGTTGAAACCTTCCAGGCCGTCCGGGCCGCCGATGGCGATGAAGCCCAGATCCTGGGTGTAGACGTCGATGTCGTTGGACGGCGGAACGACGAAGCCGATCTTGAACTTACGCGGCAGATAGGTCGCGCCGTAGAAGGGCTCCTCCTCCTCGGACCCGGCGACCTTCTCCTCGCCGTACCAGATTTCGTGATAGGCGCGGGTCTTCGGCAGATAGTGGCCGCTGACCTCCTGGGCGGCGGCGACCACTTCGGCGTGAAGCGCCGAATCCTCGGGGTCGGAAGCGCACATGACGTTGCGGGAGACGTCGCCGCAGGCCGCGATCGTATCGAGCAAAGCCTCGTGCAGGCCCTGGATCGTCGAGCGCACGTCCTCCTTCAGCACCCAGTGGAACTGGAAGGTCTGGCGGCTGGTGAGGCGCAGCGTCTCGCCGCCATGCGCCCGGGCCAGCGAATCGAGCTTCAGCCATTGCTCCGGCGTGCAGACTCCGCCGGGCAGGCGGACCCTGATCATGAAGCGATAGGCCGGCTCCAGCTTCTGTCGCCGCCTTTCGTCGCGCAGGTCGCGGTCGTCCTGCTGGTACATGCCGTGGATCTTCATCAGCCGCGTATCGTTGGTGGCGACGGCGCCCGTGATGCGGTCGAGAAGCCCGGTGGCGATCGTGCCGCGCAGGTAATTGCTGGCCTTCTTCAGCCTCTCGTCCGGGCTGAGGCGGTCGAGCGGCTGCGAGATGTCCTTGCCGCGATCCACCAGGGTCCGGGTCTCCGCCATCTCAGTAGACGTCGCGCTGGTAGCGCCGGCCGCGCTGGAGATCGCGCACATAATCCTCCGCCCGCTCCCGCTCGAGACCGCCCTCCTCGGCGACGATGGCGGTCAGCGTCTCGTGCACGTCCGGCGCCATCCGGGCGGCGTCGCCGCACAAATAGAGGTGCGCCCCCTCCTCGAGCCAGGCGTAAAGCTCCGCCGAGCGCTCCAGCATGCGGTGTTGGACATAGGTCCTGCCGCCCCGGTCACGCGAGAAGGCGACGTCCATCCGGCCGAGCACTCCGTCCTTCAGCCAGGCCTGCCATTCGGTCTGGTAGAGGAAGTCGCTCCGGAAATTGCGCTCGCCGAAGAACAGCCACGAGCGGCCGCTCGCGCCGCGGGCCTCGCGCTCCTGGAGGAAGGCGCGATAGGGGGCGATGCCGGTGCCGGCCCCGATCATGATGATCGGCTTGTCGTCCTCGGGCAGCCGGAACTGCTCGTTGGGCTGAACATAGACCGGCAGCGTGCCGCCGACCGCGCCACGGTCGGCGAGATGGGCGGAAGCCACGCCGTGCCGGGCCTCGCCGTGAAGCTCGTAGCGGACCGGCGCCAGAGTGATGTGCGCTTCGTCGGGCATCGCCGACAGGCTGGAGGCGATCGAATAGAGGCGCGGCTGAAGCGGCCTCAGCCCGGCCACGAAAGTCTCGGCATCCAGCCCCTTGAGCGGAAATCGGCGAACGATGTCGATGATATGATGGGCGCGAAGCCAGGGCAGCCGCTCGGCCTTGCCTTCCTCCCCGCTCAGCCGAAGCAGCGGCGCGGCGCCGGTCAGCCCGGCCCAGTGGTCGAGGAAGCGCGGCGGAGTCAGCGCGATCTCGAAATGGCTTTCGAGCGCCTCGGCCAGGGTGGTGGAGTCGCCCTTCACCGCCAGCGGGGCGTCGGCCGCGAGCCCGGCCGCCTCGATCAGGTCGGCGACCAGGCGGGGATCGTTGCGCGCGACGACTCCGAGCGCGTCGCCCGGCTCGTAGACCAGCCCCGATTCCGCGATGTCGAGTTCGATATGCCGGGTCTCCTTGCTGGAATCCCGGCCCACGATGGGGATGTTCTCGATGATCCGCGCGGGGAAAGGATTGCGCTTGTCGTGAGCGGTCGCCGCCGGGAAGGCGGGGTCAGCCGGGGCGGACACCTCGCCGCCCGCCCCGGCCTGGGCAACAAGCAGGGCCAGCGCCTCGGCGCTCCACTGTGCTGCCGTCTCGTCATAATCGACATCGCATTCGGTGCGGGGGGCCAGCCGGGTCGCGCCGAGCGCCTCCAGCCGCCGGTCCAGCCGCTTGCCGGCCTCGCAATAATGCTCGTAGCTGGAATCGCCGAGCGCCAGCACGGAATAGCGCAGCTCGGGAAGCTTCGGCGCCTTGGGCCCTTCCACATATTCGAAGAAGTCCAGGGCCGGCTGCGGCGGATCGCCCTCGCCATGGGTGCTGACGATGAGCAGCAGGTCCTGCTCCTCCTTCAGCCGCCGCGGCTTGTAGCGCGCCATGTCCGCGACTTCCGCGGTCAGGCCCCGCTCCTGCGCGGCCGCGGCGAAGCTCTTCGCCAGCGCCGCGCAATTGCCGGTCTCGCCGCCGTGAAGCACGGTCAGGGTACGCGTGGCGGAAGCGGAGGAGGCCGGCAGCGCTCCCTCGCCCGCCAGCCGGGCGATGCCGGCTTCGAGGCCGGCGAAATAGCCGCTGATCCAACGTGCCTGCTCGGGAGTCACCGAGCTGCTCAGAGCCTCCACCTGCCGGCGCTGATCGAGACTGAGAGTGTCGGCCGGGAACAAAGCGCGCGCGGTCATGGCCGCCCCTCGCGAGTGATCAGATGACCCATTCCGCGCCTCCCTCCTGCTCGAGATCCGCCGGCGTGATCTGCCGCCCCGGCCAGGCCTCGGCGGCCGGCAGGTCCAGCGCGACGAGGACGTGGAGGCCGGCCCGGCTCATCAGCGCGGCGACCGCGCGGGCCCGGCGGATATGCTCCTGGGCATCGGCGGGGCCGTCGGAAAGGTCGCTGCTCAGGCCTTCCCTCAGCGCCGCCTCGTCGAGGATGAAGCTCATCCGGCCCATGGCCTGCAGCCTTTGCCGGGCCCTCTTCGCGATCTCGGGGCGCGCTTCGGGCGCGATCCCGGTGAGCCAGACGATCCGGTCCGCCTCCCCGGCAGCGCGGCCGGGGGCGGTGCCGCGCGGGAAGCCGTCGATCATTCCGGCCGCCGCGGTCGCATGGCTGAGCTTGTCGATCAGGATGAACGCACCGAGCTCGCGGCCGCGCGAATAAGGGACGGCCGCGACGGCGCGGTCGAGGCTGAGCTCGCAATGGCCGATGTCGTTGAGCGCCAGCAGCCGGGCGGCGGCCGGACGGCCGGTGTCGACCTCGACGATATGGTCGACGGAGCTGACGGTGGCGGAGACGGTGCTGGAGCCGATCTTCAGCCAATAGGAGCGGCCCGGAGCGAGGGGTTCGTCCGCCATCCAGACCAGATTGGCGGCAAGGCTGTCGGCCATTTCGGGCGGCGCCGAGGCGGAGGCGATGACCTGCCCGCGCGAGCAATCCACCTCGTCGGCGAGCGTGAGAGTGACGGACTGGCCTTCGACGGCTCGGTCGAGGTCGCCGTCGAAAGTGACGATCCGCTCGACCCGCGAGCGCCCCCCGGACGGCAGGATGACGATCTCGTCGCCCGGCCGGACGGTTCCGCCGGCGATCCGGCCGGCATAGCCGCGAAAGCCGCTGTGGGGGCGGTTGACCCACTGGACGGCGAGGTGGAAATGGTTGGAATCGGGCCGCGCAGCGGCGATCGGGACCGTCTCCAGATGCTCGAGCAGGGAGGGGCCTTCATACCAGGGGGTGGCGCGGCTCCGGGCGGCGATGTTGTCGCCGGCGAGGGCGGCGATGGGGATGGCGGTGAAGGCGCCGATCCCGATCTCGTCCGCGAAAGCCCGATAATCGTCGACAATCGCCAGGAATCGCTCCTGACCGTAGCCGACGAGGTCCATCTTGTTGACCGCCAGCACGACGTGGCGGATTCCGAGCAGGTGGACGAGGTGGCTGTGCCGCCGGGTCTGGGTGAGCACGCCCTTGCGCGCGTCGACGAGGATGATGGCGAGGTCGGCGGTCGAGGCGCCGGTCACCATGTTGCGCGTATATTGCTCGTGGCCCGGAGTGTCGGCGACGATGAACTTGCGCCTGTCGGTCGCGAAGAAGCGGTAGGCGACGTCGATGGTGATGCCCTGCTCGCGCTCGGCGCTGAGGCCGTCGACGAGCAAGGCGAAATCGAGCTTCTCGCCCTGAGTTCCCGACTTGCGGCTGTCGGCCTCCAGCGTCGCGAGCTGGTCGTCGAGGACCATCTTGCTGTCGTAGAGCAGCCGCCCGAGCAGCGTCGACTTGCCGTCGTCGACCGAGCCGCAGGTCAGCAGCCGGAGCAGGCTCTTCTCCGTCACCCCGGCGAAAGCCGGGGCCCCGGGGCGACCCGCGGAGACCTCTTGTCCCGAGGTCCCGGCTTCCGCCGGGATGACGTGAGCCGTCGCCATCTAGAAATAGCCTTCCTGCTTCTTGCGCTCCATGCTGGCGCCGCCGTCATGGTCGATGGCGCGGTTCTGGCGCTCGGAGGTGGTGGCGAGCAGCATCTCCTGGATGACCTGCGGAAGGGTCGTCGCCCGGCTCTCGACAGCGCCGGTCAGCGGGTAGCAGCCCAGGGTTCGGAAGCGGATCGAGCGCCGCACCGGCACCTCGCCCTCTCGCAGGCGGAAGCGCTCGTCGTCGACCATCAGGATCATCCCGTCCCGCTCGACGGTCGGCCGCGGCGCGGCGAGATAGAGCGGTACGATCGGGATGCTCTCGGCATGGATATATTGCCAGACGTCGAGCTCGGTCCAGTTGGACAGCGGGAAGACGCGAATCGTCTCGCCGCGCGACTTGCGGCTGTTGTAGAGCGACCACAGCTCCGGCCGCTGGTTCTTGGGGTCCCAGCGGTGGTGGGCCGAGCGGAAGCTGAAGATCCGCTCCTTGGCCCGGCTCTTGTCCTCGTCGCGGCGGGCGCCCCCGAAGGCGGCGTCGAAGCCGTGAAGGTCGAGCGCCTGGCGCAGCCCTTCCGTCTTCCACATGTCGGTGTGAAGGCTGCCATGGTCGAACGGGTTGATCCCGCGGCGCTCGGCCTCGGGGTTGCGGTGCACGATCAGCTCCACCCCCGCCTCGCGCGCCACCCGGTCGCGAAGCGCGTACATGTCGCGGAATTTCCAGGTCGTATCGACATGGAGCAGCGGGAAAGGCGGCGGCGCCGGGAAGAAGGCCTTGCGCGCCAGGTGAAGCATCACCGCGCTGTCCTTGCCGACCGAATAGAGCATCACCGGCCGCTCGGCCTCGGCCACCACCTCGCGCATGATGTGGATGCTCTCGGCCTCGAGCTGCTGAAGATGGGTGAGGCCCCGGCTGCCGAAGGTGGCGGGCGCGTTCACGACGCCGTCTCCACCCGCCGGAACGGGACGACGGCGCCGGCCGCCGCCGCGCGGTCGCGCGCGACCCGGCCGATGACCACCGTCACCGGCGCCCCCGGGGGCAGCGAAGCGGCCAGTTCCCCGATGGTCGCGACGGTGCCGCTGACCTGCGCCTGCGCCGGCAGGGTCGCGGAGGCGATCGCCACCGCCGGCATGTCCGCCGCGAGGCCCGCCGCGATCGCGGACCGAGCGAACTCCCCGAGCGTGGCGCGCGGCATGTAGACGATGGTGGTCGCCGCCGGATCGGCGATCGCCCGCCAGTCGATGTCCTTCGGAAGCCTCCCGTCGGCCCCGTGGCCGGTGACGAACTGGATCCGCCGCGCCTCCCGCCGCTCGGTCAGCGAGAAGCCGAGCGATGCGGCGGCACCCTGGGCCGCCGAGATCCCCGGAACGATGGACACTTCGATGCCGGCGGCCCGGCACGCCTCGATCTCTTCGGTGGCGCGGCCGAAGACGAGCGGGTCGCCTCCCTTCAGGCGCACGACGTTCTCGCCCGCCCGCGCCAGCTCCACCATCCGGGCGTTGATGTCCGACTGCCGGCAGGAGGGGCCGCGGCCGGTCTTGCCGACCGCCACCCGCTTCGCCTCGCGACGCGCCAGCTCGAGTATGTCCGGGCCGACCAGATCGTCGTAAAGAATGGTGGTCGCGGATTGCAGGGCCCGCACCGCCTTCAGGGTGAGCAGCTCCGGGTCGCCGGGACCGGCCCCGACCAGCGTCACCCGCCCCCGCCGGCCCGGCCGCGGCTCGAACAGCGAAGCGTCGACATCGTTGCCGGGCGTTCCCCCCTCCCAGGCGCGCTCGACGAACCGCTCCCAGAAAGCGCGCCGGTCGCCGAAGCTCTTCACCCTTGCCTTGAGTCTCGGCCGCAGCGCCTGGGCCGCCTTGGCCCAGGCCGACAGGCCCAGCGGCAGGACCGCCTCGATCCTCGCCCGGATCGACTGGCCGAGCATCGGCGCGGCGCCGCCCGTCGAGATGGCCAGCACGATCGGCGAGCGGTTGACGATGGTCCCGAACTGGACGTCACACAAATCGGTCTGGTCGACGACGTTCACCGGCACGCCCGCTCCCCGCGCCGCCTCGACGAAGCGCAATGCCTCTTCCCGGCTGCCCGGATCGGCAACCGCCAGGGCGGCGCCTTCGAGGTCGGCGGGCGTCCAGGCCCGCTGAAGGACGGTGAGCCCGGCAACGGCTTCGAACGTCTCCGAATGCCCGCCGGCGAGGACCAGCACGTCGGCCCCGGCGGCGGCGAGCAGCTCGGCCTTCCACAACGCGCCTTCGGAGTGGCCGGCGACGACCGCCCTGCGGCCGGCCAGGCGGTGGAAGAGCGGCAGATTGGCGAGCGGCGCGATCCGGGCCGGAGTCGCCGCCGGCTCGCGCCGCGGAGGCTGGAGGGCGCGGGCGCGGCTCATGCCGCCTTGCTCCGCACCAGCCGGCCGTCGGGGCCGACATGAAGGCCGCATTCGCGGGCCTCGTCATTTTCCCACCACCAGCGGCCGGAGCGCTCCGGCTCCCCGGGCGCGACCGCGCGCGTGCAAGGCTCGCAGCCGATCGAGGGAAAGCCGCGGGCGTGGAGCGCGTTGACGGGCACATCCTCGGCCGCGCAGAAATCGGCGACGCGGTCGCGCGGCCAGTCGAAGAGAGGCGCGAACTTGACCAGGCCGCGATCCGCATCCCAGGCGGCGAGCTCGACTCCGCCGCGTCCGCCCGACTGGTCGGCGCGCAGTCCGGTCACCCAGGCCGAGGCGCCGGCCAGGGCGCGGCCCAGCGGCTCGACCTTGCGCACATGGCAGCAGCCGAGCCGCGCCTCCTTCGATCCGTAGAAGCCGTTGATCCCGTTGGCGGCGACGAAGCCCGCGAGCGCGCCCTCGTCGGGATGCCAGGAGCGGATCCGCGCCCCGTAGCGCCGCTCCGTCTCCTCCCAGAGCTTGTAGGTCGACGGGAAGAGGCGGCCGGTGTCGAGGGTCGCCACCTCGATGTCGAGCCGGCGCGTGAAGATGAGATGGGCGATCGCCTGGTCTTCGAGGCCGAAGCTGGTGGTGAAGACGATCCGCCCGTCAAGGCCCAGGCGCAGGCCCTCCAGCCTCTCCCCGGGATCGCGGGAATCGGCTTGCGCCGACAATATGGCGAAGGCGTTCACGCTCCGGACCGACTGGATATAAAAGCTCGACCGAACGCCACGATTAGAACATCCTTCTAATTTCCGCAGAGACGCCGCAACTTCGTTTCAAGCGCGGATTGGCGTCTCTCCTGGACCGAAAAGCCAAGATATCCGCCGAAAAGCCGGTCTTCAATGGAGCCGCGCAAAAGACGCTATTAATGCCGCGCCGGACGAGATATTAGAATAATATACTCAGATTGGAGCGCGGATTAGATGGACGGCACCGACCTCAGGATATTGGCCATCCTCCAGGAGGACGCCTCGGTGTCGGTAGGCGAGATCGCCGGCCGGGTCGGATTGTCGCAGACGCCCTGCTGGCGGCGGATCCAGCGGCTCGAGGAAAGCGGCGTGATCCGCCGGCGGGTCGCGCTGCTCGATCCCGAGGCGATCGGCCTCGGCCTCACCGTCTTCGTCGAGATCGAGACCGGCGACCACAGCAAGGAGTGGCTCGACCGCTTCGCCCGGTCGGTGCTCGCCATGCCCGAGGTCATGGAGGTGCACCGGATGGCCGGCGACGTCGACTATTTGCTTCGAGTCGCCGTCGCCAACATGTCCGCCTATGACGATTTCTACCGCAGGCTCATCGCTACGCTGCCGATGAAGAACGTCACCTCGCGCTTCGCCATGGAGCTGGTCAAGGGCACCACCGCCTTCCCGCTCTCCGCGGACATCGCCCGCGGGCGTGGGCGCGACCTGGCAGGCCGCGCCCGCGCCGATGCCGGCGAACCCGGCGGCCCTCCTACAGAATGAAATCCGGGCCCGCCCCGATCGGAGTGGATCCCTGCAGCGTGAGGTGGATGACCAGGTCGGCGATGCCGTCGCCGTTGGTGTCGCCTTCCAGCATCCAGTCCGCTCCGCTCACATGCCGTGCCCTGAGCTCGCCCGGATTGTTGCTGAAGGCGTCGGAGCGGATCCACCTGAAATCCTGATTGCCGGGCTCCACCGTGCTGGCGTCGATCCGCGACAGATCGATCCTGTCGGTATTCGGCGTGAAGTCGACGATATGGTCGAGGCCCGATCCGCCCGATTCCGCGACAGCGTCGTAGCGGAAGATATCGGCCCCGCCATTGCCGGCGAGCAGGTCCGCGCCGAGATTGCCGTGGAGGATGTCGGCCTGGCCGCCGCCCTTCAGGATATCCGCGGCGCGCCCGCCGAAGATGTTGAGAATGCCGTCGAGCTCGAGGCTGCCGTCGAGGACCATGGTCTCGCCGGCCTGGAGCAGGTTGCCGCTGACGGTCAGCGCCACTCCGGCATCGAGGTGCGAATCCGCCAGCTTGATATCATAGTCGAACTCGGTGCCGCCGCCGCGCGCATAGCGCTCGTCGCTCGCCGAGGTCAGGGTCATATTCTCGATGCCGGCGAGCAGCCCGTGATAGCCCGGCGCGTTGAAATCGATCGTGTAATTGCCGCGAAGGAACAGCCCGTCATAGCCGCCGGGCCCGCCCCTCACCGTGTCGCCCGGGGCGAACCGGTCCTCGGCGAAGAAGAAGATGTCGTTGCCGTGGCCGCCGATCAGGGTATCCACGCCCTTGCCGCCATAGACGACGAAATGCGCGCCGGTCTCGGCCGAGCCGTCGAAGTGGAAATCTTCTCCCGCGAGCAAGGCCGCGGCGTTGATCCGCACCTGGGTGCCGGCCGCGAAATTGCTGTCCCTGGTCCACAGCGTATAGTCGTAGCGGTTCGTGCCCGGCTCTCCGAAAGCGGTGTTGCCGCCGCCGAGGAACGAGATGTTGTCGACCAGGACCATGGCGCCGAGCAGGATGCCGCCGGCATAATGGCCCTGCAGGACGAGCGTATCGAGCCCGTCGTCGCCGATGACGACGTCGTCGGGGGTCAGCGTGTCGATGAAGAAGATGGTGTCGTTGCCGGCCCCGCCGTAGACGGTGTCGGCGCCTCCGTCATGGACCCGGAACAGGTCGTTGCCCGATCCGCCCGCGAGGACGTTGTCCGAGGCATTGCCGCGGAAGTCGTGGGGGCCGTTCGAATTGGCCCACACTTCCTCCAGGTTGGTGCCGGCCAGGCTGTAGGCGGCCAGGCTGGTATAGACCCGGTCCGTCCCCTCGCCCGAATTCTCCTCGACGGTGTCGCCGGAATCGTCGACATAATAAATGTCGTTGCCGGAGCCGCCGCGCATCGAGTCGGCTCCGGAGCCGCCGTCGAGCGTATCGTCGCCGCCGTGGCCGACGAGCGTGTCGTTGCCGGCCCGGCCGGTCAGCACGTTGGCGCCGCCGTCGCCCGTCAGGGAATCGGCGAAGTTCGATCCCGCGACATTCTCGACCTGGTTGAGTATGTCGCCGTCGGGCCCGCGCCCCTGGAACGCGCCGGGCGGAGGAGTCAGGGTCACCGTGACTCCGGTGGCGTAGCCGCCATAATCGGCGGTATCGACGCCCTCCCCGCCGTCGAACAGGTCGCCGGCGGTGCCGCTGTGGAAAGTGTCCATTCCGGCGCCGCCGTGGAACAGCACCTGGCTGCCGTGAGCTCGGACCTGGTCGTTGCCGCTGCCGCCCTCCACGGTGGTGGTGCCGCTGAAGTTCGCGTTCCCCGCCTGGGTGGCGATGTTGAGGACGTCGTCGAAGGCGGTGCCCCGCAGATGCTCGATCGCCTCGAAATTCTGGATGGTGCCGCCGCCCAGGACATAAGGCTGGCCGGAGACCAGATCCGCGGTGTTGAGCGTGATGCCCGGATTGGGACCGGCATGGCCGGCCAGCGACAGGATCAGCTTGTCGTAGCCCGTTCCGCCGTCGGCATCGTCGCCATGGCCGACCGACACCACGTCGTTGCCGCCGCCCGCGGTGACCATGTCGCGCTCGGCGCCCGAATCGAAGTCGCTGGTGAGGTCGCTCGAGGCCCCCGCGTTGATATGGTCGTGGCCGGCCCCGCCGCGCACGACGTCGCTGCCGGCGCCGGCGAAGATATAGCCGCCGCGATCGTTGCCGGTAATATCGTCGTTGCCGGCTCCCCCGTAGACGAAGGGGACGGCGGTGCCGAGAATGACGATCGTGTCGTTGCCGTCGCCGCCCTCGACCCGGGAGTGGGCGTAGATCCTGTCGTCGCCGTCGCCGCCCAGCACCTCGCCGAGCCTGAGCGCGCTGTCGTAGAGGATGTCGTCGCCGGCGCCGCCGCGAACGCTGACGAGCTGGTCGCTCAGGCGCCCGTCGATAAGGTCGTTGCCGTCGCCGCCGTCGATGAAGCCGGTGTGGCGGCCGGCGACGATCCGGTCGTTGCCGGCCATCGCGAAGACGATCGTCCGGTCGGAGCTGCCCGGGGTCGGTCCGCCGAGGTTGAAGTCGTCGTTGAAGTTGCTGCCCTGGAGCCAGGCGAGATTCTCGACATTGGCGATCGTTCCGCCGCCGATCGTCTGCGTGGCGAGGCGGAAGTCGAAGACGATTCCGGCCGAAGCGCCGAGAAAGCTGATGTAGAGATAGTCGCCGGTGAACATGTCGGCGCCGCCGTCGACATTGTCGCCATGGCCCGCGAACAGCCGGTCGTCGCCCGCGCCGCCGCGCAGGGTGTCGACGGCGGTGCCGGTGTCGAGGACGGGTGCGGTGTAGGGGCCGTCGAATTCGTCGAAGACGGGCAAGGTGAAGGGTGGCGACTGGTCGGCGCTGTACAGCCAGTCGTCATTGTCGCCCCCGTCGAGAATGTCCGAATCGCCATTGCCCGCGAGGATATCGTTGCCGCCATTGCCGCTCAGCGTGTCGTTGCCGCCATTGCCATGGGCGATGTCGTCCTCGCCGCCGCCGGTGAAGCTGTTGGGGTCCGAGTCTCCGCTGAAAGTCGCCATCTTTCTCTCTTTATCATGCGCCCGCCGCCCAATGAACGGGTTCAGAGGATGAAGTCGACCGAGCTCGGCGGCGCGGCCCCTGCAGGAAAAGCATGACGGCGAGACCGGCGGCGCCGTTGCCGTCCGCATCGCCCTCCGCCAGCCGGCTCACATCGCCGGGATTGCCGGCCCTCAAGTCGGCGCCGCGCCTGCCGTCGGCACGTCCGTTCCTCCCGTGGACCGCGGAAGCCCCAACGCCCGCGGCGCGATTCGTTTCCGGAACAGGAATTGAACAAACGAATTGCTACCTTGCAATCCCGTTCTCACGGACGCCGCCCCTCAGAGCAGGAAGTCCCCCGGTCCGATCGGGGTCGGTCCCTGCGGGACCACCAGGATCGTCAGGTCCACCTGGCCGTCGCCGTCCGTATGGCCTTCGACGAGCCAGGCGCCGCCGACGAAGGCGTGGGCCGACAGCGTCCCGGCCGCGCTGGACTGGCCGTAGGCGACCCAGGTGAACGCCTGGTCGCCCGCCACCAGCGTGTTGGCGTCGATCCGGCCGAGGTCGATCTTGTCGGTGCCCGGCGCGAAGTCGAAAATCTGGTCGACGGTCGAGAAGCTCGATTCCGCCACGCTGTTGTAGCGGAACAGGTCCGCTCCGCCGCCGCCGTAGAGGAAGTCGGCGCCGAGATTGCCGTGGATGAGGTCGCCGTTGGCGCCGCCCTTCAGAGTGTCCCTCGCGGCGCCTCCGAACAGCCGGACCGTGCCGTTCGACT
>DASPJA010000061.1:0-6851 GCA_035628835.1 Allosphingosinicella sp. | reverse complement strand
GCTCGGCAATCTGGTCGAGAATGCCGCCAAATATGGCGGCGGCCGCGTGTTCGTGACGGTGAAGGCGACGGACGAGTGCGTCGAGATCGAGGTCGAGGATGACGGCCGCGGCATTCCCGAGGAGGAAAGGCAGAGCATCTTCGACCGCGGCGCCCGACTCGACACCGGCAAGCCCGGCACCGGCCTCGGTCTCGCCATCGTCCGCGACGTCGCCCAGATTTACGGCGGCTCGATCACGCTCGAGGAGAGCGAGGATCTGGGCGGATTGCTGGCAAGGCTGAAACTGCCGCTCTGCAATTAATTCCCCTCCCTGGAAGGGAGGGGTGGGGGTGGGTCCGCCGAAGGCGGCCGAAACTCGGAGTCGGCAGAAAGTCTCGCTGCGCTCGCCTACCCACCCCCGACCCCTCCCTTTCAGGGAGGGGAGGCTTGCCTTTCTCCCTTGCCCGGCGCACATCGCGGCGCGATGAGCGCTTCCGTCCATCCGCTTCGCCCGGGCCGGCCCCCCTCGCTCGACCCGATGATCCAGCTGGTCGCCGCCGACCTCAACCACGTCAACGCCGTCATCCTCGAGCGCATGCAGAGCCCCGTGGCCCTGATCCCCGAGCTGGCCGGCCATCTCATCGCCGGCGGCGGCAAGCGGATGCGGCCGATGCTCACTTTGGCCTGCGCCCGGCTGCTCGATTACCAGGGCGCGCGCCACCACCGGCTCGCCGCCGCGGTCGAGTTCATCCACACCGCCACTTTGCTCCACGACGACGTCGTCGACGGCTCGGGCCTGAGACGCGGCCGCCGCACCGCCAACATCATCTGGGGCAATCCGGCCAGCGTTCTGGTCGGCGACTTCCTGTTCTCGCGGAGCTTCGAGCTTATGGTCGAGGACGGGTCGCTCCGGGTCCTCAAGATCCTCTCCCGCGCCTCCGCAGTGATCGCCGAGGGCGAGGTCGACCAGCTCACCGCCCAGCGCCGGATCGAGACCGGCGAGGATCATTATCTCGAGATCATCCAGGCCAAGACCGCGGCCCTGTTCGCCGCCGCCTGCCGGATCGCGGCGGTGGTCGCCGAGCGCGGCGAGGAGGTGGAGTCCGCGTTCGACTGCTACGGCCGCAACCTCGGAATCGCCTTCCAGCTGATCGACGACGCCATCGACTATTCCTCGGACCCGGAGACGATGGGCAAGGGCGTCGGCGACGACTTCCGCGACGGCAAGGTCACCCTTCCGGTCATCCTCGCTCATGCCCGCGGGTCGGCCGCCGAGCGCCGTTTCTGGCAGGAGGCGATGGAAGGCAGCCGGACCTCCGACGAGGACCTCCGCCACGCCACCCGCCTCCTCGAGAAGAGCGGAGCGCTGGCCGACACGATCGACCGCGCCCGCACCTACGGCCAGCGCGCCATCGACGCGCTCGGCGCCTTCCCCTCCGGCAAGGCGAAGTCGGCCCTCACCGAGGCGGTCCAGTTCGCGATCGCCCGCGCTTACTGATCCACCGCCGGCGACGGCCGCGCCCCTCACCGCTCCAGCACGTAGGTCACCACCAGGTTCACCGCGCTCGTCACCCTTCCCGGCGAAACCGGGATGCATCTCTTCATCTACTCTCTCCTTGTTGCACGAGCGATTCGGAAGACGAATCGCGACGACGGAGGCGAGGTTGCGACTTCACCCCCTTACCTCACCCTGAACTCGTTTCAGGGTCCAGTCCGCCGCCCGCCCCGCGGCTCGAAACTGGATGCTGAAACAAGTTCAGCATGACGTTAGGGGGTCGGGCGTGAGCGACCTTCCGATCCACGCCGTTCTCCCGCAATTGCTCGAGGCCCTGCGCCGAGGCTCCAACGCCGTGCTCGTCGCCCCGCCCGGCGCGGGGAAGACGACGGCGGTCGCCCCTGCCCTTCTCGCCGAACCCTGGTGCACGGGCGAGATCCTGCTCCTCTCCCCCCGCCGCCTCGCCGCCCGTGCCGCCGCCGAGCGGATGGCGGAGCTGGCCGGAGAGCGGGTCGGCGAGACGATCGGATACGCCACCCGGCTCGATTCGAAGCGCTCCGCCCGGACCCGGATCCTCGTTCTCACCGAAGGCATATTCAGGAACCGGATCCAGTCCGATCCCGAGCTGACCGGGGTCTCGGCGGTGCTGTTCGACGAGGTCCACGAGCGCAGCCTCGACAGCGATTTCGGACTTGCCCTCGCGCTCGACGCCCAGGCGGCGCTTCGGCCCGACCTGCGGCTGCTCGCCATGTCGGCGACGCTCGACGGCGAGCGCTTCGCCGGCCTGATGGGCGGCGCTCCCGCGATCGAGAGCGAGGGGCGAAGCCATCCCGTCGAGCTTCGCCATCTCGGCCGCAATCCGGAGACAAGGATCGAGGACGCGATGGCGGCGGCGATCCGCCGAGCGCTCGGCGAGAGCGGGGGCAGCCTGCTCGCCTTCCTTCCCGGAGTCGCCGAGATCGAGCGCACCGCCGAGCGGCTCGAGGGTCTGCCCGACGGGCTCGACCTCCACCGACTCCACGGCAGCCTTGAGCCGGGCGCGCAGCGCGCCGCCATCGCCGCTCCGCCGCCGGGCCGGCGCAAGATCGTGCTCGCGACCTCGATCGCCGAGACCAGCCTGACCCTGGACGGAGTCCGGATCGTCGTCGATTCCGGCCTCGCCCGCCGTCCCCGCTACGACCGCGCCGCCGGCATCACCCGGCTGGTGACCGAGCGCGCCAGCCAGGCGGCCGTGACCCAGCGGGCCGGCCGCGCCGGACGCCAGGGGCCCGGCCTCGTCTACCGGCTGTGGGAGGAGGCGGCGACGGCGAGCCTGCCGCGCTTCGATCCGCCCGAAATAGCGGAGGCGGACCTCAGCGCGCTGCTGCTCGAGTGCGCCTTGTGGGGCGTCTCCGATCCGCGTGAGCTGCGCTGGCTCGACCCGCCGTCCGCGGCCGCGGTCGACGAGGCTCGGCGGCGCCTCCTCTCCCTCGGTGCCCTCGGCGAGGACGGCCGGCCGACGCCCCACGGCAGGGCGATCGCCGCTCTGCCTTTGCCGCCGCGCCTCGCGCACATGCTGGTCGAGGCCCAGGAGCGCGGCTGGGGCCGGACCGCGGCCGAGGTGGCGGTGCTGCTGTCGGAGCGCGGGCTGGGCGGCAACGACGTCGATCTGGAGACGAGGCTGAGGCGCTGGCGGGGGGAAAAGGGCCAGCGGGCGGAGGCGGCCAGGGGGCTCGCGAAAAGGTGGGCTTCGATGATTCCCCTCCCTGGAAGGGAGGGGCCAGGGGTGGGTACCGCCGAAGGCGGCCGAAACCCGCGGCCATCTGGCTCGCTCCGCTCGCCACCCACCCCCAGCCCCTCCCTTTCAGGGAGGGGAGACGTTGGGGAGTGTCTCGCCCTCGCCTTCCCCGACCGACTCTCGAAGCGCCGCGATTCCTCCGGCGAGAACTGGATCAGCGCCGGCGGGCGCGGCTTCCGGCTCGATCCGCATTCGCCGCTCGCGCGCGAGACCTGGCTCGCGGTCGGCGAAGTGAGCGGCACCGCCGCCGGCGCGCGGATCCTCGCCGCCGCCGCGATCGGCGAGGCGATGGTCGAGGCCCTGTTCGGCGAGCGGATCGAAAGCGGCGCCCGGCTCGGCTTCGATCCCGCCACGGGCACCGTCCGCGCCCGCCGCGGCCGGCGGCTCGGAGCGATCACCCTCTCCGAAGGGCAGGATATGAAAGCCTCTCCCGACGAAGTCGCGGCCGCGCTCGTCGAAGGAATCCGGACTCATGGCCTCGGCCTCCTCCCCTGGAGCGACCCGGCGCGCTCGCTCCGCCGCCGGGCGGCTTTCGCGCGGAGCCACGATCCCGGCCTGCCGGACCTTTCCGACGAGGCTCTGCTCGCCGATCTCCACGAGTGGCTGCCTTTGCTCGTCGCCGGCAAGCGCAGCCTGCGCGATGTGGATCCGGCCGCCTTGTCGGGAATGCTCGACGCCCGCCTCGGCTGGGAGGGCCGCAAGTCGGTCGACCGGCTCGCCCCCCACGCCTTCGAGACCCCGGCCGGCAGCAGCCACGCCATCGACTATGAAGCGGAGGCCGGACCGACCGTCACCGTGCGGGTGCAGGCGCTTTACGGCCTCTCGCGACACCCCGCGATCGCCGGCGGGCGGGTGCCGCTGGTCCTCAGCCTCACCTCGCCGGCGGGGCGGCCGATCCAGACCACGCGCGACCTGCCCGGCTTCTGGAGCGGCAGCTGGTCGGCGGTGGCGAAGGAGATGCGCGGCCGCTACCCCAAGCACCCCTGGCCCGACGATCCGGCCGCCGCCGACCCGACGCTGAAGACGAAGAAGGCGACGGCTCGACTCCCCCCTCCCTGAAAGGGAGGGGCTGGGGGTGGGTAGGCGGGCGTAGCGAGACTTTCGCGGACCCGGAGTTTCGGCCGCCTTCGGCGGACCCACCCCCGGCCCCTCCCTTTCAGGGAGGGGAGGCATGCACCCGGTTGATTCTGCGGCAAAAGCCGGGCACCAAAGGCCGGCAGAAGGAGCTTCACATCATGGCGGCGGCGCGGATCTTCCAGCGGTCCAGGAATGCGATGCAATCGGGCAATGCCCGCACCGGCGAGTGGGTGCTTCAGTTCGAATCGCACCGCCCCCACCTTCCCGATCCGCTCACCGGCTGGTCGGGCGGCGGCGACACCCAGGCCCAGGTCACGATCGCTTTTCCGACGCTCGAAGCGGCCCAGGCCTATGCCGACAAGAACAATATCGCCGTCCACCTCGTTCCGCCCGCGGAGCGCAAGCTGAAGCTCCAGGCCTATGCCGACAATTTCAAATGACCGGCTCGCCCTGAAGTCCGCGGCGGGCCTGCTCCTGCTGGCGGCCGGCCACGCCGCTTCGGCGAGCGGCACGATCGAGATCGATCCCAAATATGAGAGCTTCAAAAGCCGCGCCGCCTGCGAGGCCGCGCTGCAGCGCCGGCACGGCGCGGCGCTGGCGCGGTTCGCCGCCCTGCCGGCGCGGGAGCGGCGGAGCAACCGGGTCGACGTCCTCAAGCGCGATGCCGAGGAGCAGCTCGGCTATTTCGAGGTGGTCGACCTGACCGCGGAAGCGCCGGACCCGCTCATGCCGGGCAGCCAGACGGAGTTTTTCACCTGCCGCGGCAACCGGCTCGAGCACCGAGTCTCCCTGGAGGACCTGCCAAAGCCATGATGACGAGCCTGCTCCTGCTGGCCGCCGCGGCCGGCGGTCTCGACGGAGAGACCCCGTTCAAGGCGTCGCAGCGGGGCTTCGCCGACGCCGCCGCCTGCAAGGCCTTTCTCGCCACCCGCGCCGGCGAGGCCCGAGGCGAGGGTTTCGACGCGGTCGAAGGCCCCTATGAGCTCGCCGCCGGCGACGTGCGCATCCACACCGTCCGGGCCGAGGGCAAGGGGCACCGGATCGACGAGCAGCGCTGCCTCGGAGCGGCGCTCAGCGGCCGCAGCTGGCGCCACAGCCTCGAGGACGAGAAGGAGGAGGAAGAGGCGTTCACCGCCGAATCCGCCGCCCGCTCGGCCCCCTGGCTGAAAAAGGCCCCGGGCGGGCAATAACCGTCATCGCGAGCGAAGCGAAGAAAGCCGGAGCGGCCTGCGAGGCCCGCTGGATTGCTTCGTCGCTACGCTCGTCGCAATGACGGGTCCACGGCCCCGAGCAGCAACAGCAGCTTGGCGTCCACCGCCACCCCCGCCGCCCGGCGCGCCGCGACGAAGGCCGGCACCTCCTCCAGCTTCACCCGGTGCACCGCGATATCCTCGCCGGCGATTCCGCCGCCCTCGCCGATCCGGGTCAATCCCTCCGCCCGAAGCAGGGTGAAGCCTTCGGACGACATTCCGGGCGAAGCGTGGAAGCGCCCGAGATCGACCATCCGCTCGGCCCTGTAGCCGGTTTCCTCCTCGAGCTCGCGGATCGCCGCCGCCGCGGCTTCCTCGCCTTCCTCCTCGTCGCCGACCAGCCCGGCCGGAAGCTCGATGCAGCGCTTGCCGATCGGCACCCGATATTGCTCGACCAGGATCGCATGGCCGTCGTCGACGGCGAGGATGACCGCGGCGCCGACCCCGCGGGTGCGGGAGACGAATTCCCATCGGCCCAGCCGCTTCGCCTCGATGAAGCGGCCGCGCCAGACGGTTTCCGGCTCCTCCCGATCATCCTGAGCTTGTCGAAGGGTCACAGCTCGATCAGCCGGTCGGGAAGCTCGTTGGGATTGTCGAGCGTCGGCGGCAGGTGGAGTGCCAGCACCTCGCCGATCTTTTCGACGGCCAGCGCCATCCCTTCTCCCGCCCGGCCGGCTTTGACGCCTTCGACCAGGGCCGCCATCGCCTCGCCCCACACGTCCGCCTCGACCCTGCCGTGGATCGCCTCGTCGGCCACGATCTCCGCCCGGTGCTCGAGCAGCGAGAGGTAGAGGAGTATGCCGGTGCGCCCCTTCGTGCGCCTTTCGGTGCCGGCGCGGAACAGCTCGACGGCGCGGCGGCGGACCCGGCGGGTCTTGGTGCTCGCCGGGGTCAGCGCCATGCGAAGGGGCATCCAGGCCAGAGCGAGCCGGACGATCAGGAAGACGATCGTCATCGCCGCGACGAGGAGCAGCATCAGCAGCCGGAAGCTGAGCGAGGCATTCCAGCCGAAGAGCAGGGCGACGCCCCAATCGATCCAGGCCCGGGGCAGGAGGGCCGCCGCGGTGGGCACCAGCAGCATCGCCAGAACCGCATAATGAAGCCCGACGTCGTGATAGGCATCCGAGCGCGGGGCGACGATGGTGACGATCTCGCCGTCGCTGGCGCGCTCGGCCTTCGCCACCGCCTCGGTGACCCGGACATGGTCCGCCTCGCTGAACCTCGGCATCACCATCCTCCCGACGCTCCGCCGCCGCCGAACGAGCCGCCGCCG
>DASPJA010000060.1:0-29857 GCA_035628835.1 Allosphingosinicella sp. | reverse complement strand
CGGTCGGCGGCGCGACGCGGATCGCGCTCTACCTCAAATTCGACCGGCCCGGCGGCTTTTCCAGCTACCGGATGTTCGTCGATCATCCGCGCATCGACCCCTTTTTCAACAATGTGATATTCTCGTTCAAGCAGGGCTGCGAAAGCGGCTTCGACTGCCGCCCGGCGGGCGACTGCCCGCCGCGGCCCCGGCGCGACGTCGAAATCGACTATCTCGCCCGCGACTTCGGCAGCCTCAACTCGGCGCTGTCGGATTTCGCGGCCCGATATTATCCGGAATGGGGCGAGCGCACGACCGCCGACATGGGCGTCATGCTGCTCGAGCTCTACGCCGCGCTGGGCGACGAATTCGCCTACATCCAGGACCGCTACGCCCGCGAGGCCTATCTCGAAACGGCGACTCAGCGCCGGAGCCTGACCCGGCTTGCCCGCCTGGTCGACTATGTCCCCGATGCCGGGCGCAATGCGAGCTGCCTGCTCAGCCTGGAGCTCGATCCGCGGCCGCAGGCCTCCAGGCTGGATTATGCCGACAGGCTGAGATTCTGGGCGGTTCCCGAAGGGCGGCCGGCGATCCCGTTCGAGCTCGGCGAAGGGCTGGACGACAGCGGCAGCCTGGTGGCCCACGCGACCTGGAATGCGATGGCGCTGCACATGCCGGACGCGGGCGAGCCCTGCCTGGCGCGGGGTGCGACCGAGCTGCTGCTGCTCCCGGCAGCCGGCAACCAGCGCCTGCCGTCGAACGTGACCCGGCCCGGCGGCGGCGGCTCCGTCCTCCCCCAGGACTGGGTGGGACGAACGATGATCCTGCAGTCGCGCCCGGCCGATCCCGCGATTCCGGTGCGAAGCTGGCCGATCGAAGTGACCGAGGTCGATATGAGCCCGCTGGACGAGCTGCTCCCCTTCGCTCCCGGCATCCCCCTCCGGCTGACCCGAATCCGCTGGGACAAGGCGCAGGCCCTTCCCTACGCGCTGCGCATCGCCGAGACCCGGCTGCTCGGCAACGTCGCCCCGGCGGTCGCCGGCCGGACGGTGGCCGAGCGATTCCGGATCGGAGCGCCCACCGCCGCCATGAGCCCGGCGGTGGCGGCGCTGCCGCGCGCCGTCGAGCGCGAGGGACCGGCGGGCCGCGACTGCGCGCCGCGTGCCGCGACCATGCTCTACGGGCTGGCGGCGAGCGAGGATGAGGGGCTGAACCATCTCGGCGCTCATGACGGCGCTGACGGGCGGCGGCCGGATCTGTTGCTGACCGATGTCGGGACCGGCCGGCGCTGGGACCATCACCCCAACATCCTCGCCATGGACCAGGACGACGAAGGCTTCACGCTCGAGCCCGGCCAATGGCGTCCGATCGTTCGCTATTATCGCGGCGGCGAGTTCGTCGTGCACGCCGATTATGCCACCGAAGCCGGCTGGACGGTTCGCTTCGGCGGGGGCGAGTTCGGACGCATTCCCGAAGACGGGACGGTGTTCGAAGCCGCCTACAGGACCGCTCTTGGAGCGCGGTCGAACGTCGCGGCCGGGGCGGTCTCGGTCGTCGCGCCGCCCGACGGGACGCCGCCGGCGCCCGCGCTGGCGCCGGTCGCTCGGGTCTTCAACCCCTTGCCGGCCACCGGAGGGGTGGATCCCGAGAGCGCGGAGCGCATCCGCCAGCGGGCGCCCGAGTTCCGGGACGCCTTCCCGCTCAATGCCGTCCAGCCCAGGCATTTCCGGGAGATCGTCGAGCGCGAGGATTGGGTGCAGACCGCCGGCGCCTCCACGCGCTGGGTCGGCAGCTGGCCCCGCCATTTCGTCACCGCCGACCCGAGCGACAGCGTCGCCTATACCCGGGAACAGCGGCGGACGCTGGAAGACCTGGTCGATTCGGTGCGGATGGCGGGGCGCGACGCGACGGTTCGGGACCCCGTCTACGTCCCGCTGGACCTGGAGATATCGATCTGCGTCGAGGACGGCCATTATGCCGGCCAGGTGCTCGAGCGGGCGATGCGCGCGCTTGCCGGCGAGGGGCCCGCCGAGCGTCCTGCTTTCTTCGATCCCGACAATTTCAGCTTCGGCGACCCGCTGCGGCGAGGCAGCCTCGAGGCCGCCGTTCAGGCGGTGCCGGGAGTCAAGGGCGTGGTCGGCATCTGCCTTCGCCATCGCGGCACGCGGGCGTGGCAGGCGTTCCTCGAGCCCGAGCTCAGGATCGCGATGAACGAGATAATCCGGGTCGACAACGATCCCGCCCACCCGGAATGGGGCTCCTTGAAAATACGGGCCGGCGCGAGTGCCGACGGTGCCGGCTGCGCCTGTTGCCAGCCATGACCTGCCCCCGCTGCGCCTCCCGGCCGGATCTGGCCTTCGAAAGCGGATGCGCCTGCGATCATTGCGGCTTTCCGCCCGTCGAGGACATAGCGGTCGGGCTTGCCAGCCTCCCTCTGCCGCTGCCCGGGTTCGACGATTATCGCGAGCATCTGCTCTCGGCGGCCGCGCGCAGGCCGGCTCTGGCCGGCTGGACGGCGCGGGCGCAGGACGATCTCGGAGTCATGTTGCTCGAGGCCTGGGCCTATGTCCTCGACATCGTCCGTTTCTACGACCGCCAGATCGCTTCGAACAATTATCTGCGCACCGCCTCCGATCCGCTCGCCCTTCGCCGCCTGGTCGCGCTGATCGGCTACCGCCCGCTCCCGGCGAGCGCCGCGAGCGCGACCATCGCCCTGACCGCCTCCGGCCGGGATCCGGTCGTCGTCCCGGCCGGAACGCGCTTCAGGAGCAAGGCCGCCGACGCGGTTCCGGCCCAGATATTCGAGCTGGATGCGCCGGCGCGGGTGGACCCGCGCCACAACGGCTGGGAGCTCGCGCCGCGGCGTCCGGAAGACTATCGCGGAGTGCTCGCCTTCGCTCCCGAGGCCCCCGGCCTGCGCGCCGGTCAGATCGTCTTCATCGCCGTGGCCGACGACCCCGAGCCGAGAGCGGCGCGGGTAAGCGCGCTGACCAAGGCACGGATGGCGGACGGCAGGGACTATCGGATCGTCGCGCTTTCGCCGCCGCCGCAATTCGCCGGGATCGCCCTCGACCGGATCGGGCTCCAGGCGATGAGCCAGAGCGCCTCTCCGACCGGCTTCGAGGTTGCGGACAGCCCGCCGCCGCCGGGCCTCGTCGGCAAGCCTTCCGGCCTGAAGGCGCCGCTCGCCGGAACGGCCCAGGCGCAGGCCGGCGTGGCCGCCAAGGCGACGTTCGCCGGGCAAGCCATGTCCGAGTTCGCCAGGACCCAGCTCGATTCCTTCGTCAGGTTCGGCGACGCGGCCTGGGAGCAGGTGGACTTCGCGATCGGCGATACCCAATGGGTGCTCGACGGCATCTATCCCCAGATAGCGCCGGGCGACCCGGTGGTGGTCGAATGGCCGGCTCCGGGAAAAGGGGCCGAGCCCCATCTGACCGCCGCGACCGTGGTCGCGACCGCGCTCGCGCCGGTGGTCCTGGCCGAGGGAAATCCGCCGGTCCTGGGGAGGGCGACCCGGCTCACGCTGGACAAGCGGGTCTGGATGGCGCGCGTTCACTTTCGCGGAGTCGATGCCGGCCGGCTCGTCAATCCGGCGCTGACCGAGCTGCCGCTCGATGCTCTGCTCGGCACGCACGCCGCCGCCGGAACCTTCGAGCCGATGGGCGACGGCGGCGCTCCCTCGCTGTTCGCCGTCGCGGGCGAGAATGACGGCGGCGCCCTGCTCTCCGGGTCGGCCGCGATCGATCCGCTGGGCAGGGCGAGCCTTTCCGGCACCGCCATCGTCGTGCGGGCCGCCGAGCGGCTGCGCGCGCCGATCCGCTATCACGGCAATCTGGTGACCGTCTCGCGCGGCGAAACCGTGCGCGACGAGGTGCTCGGCTCCGCCGACGCCGCCTTGCCCTACCAGCGCTTCCGGCTGGGCAACAAGCCGCTCACCTACCTCCCCGACCCCGCGGCGCCGCGCGGGCTGGCCGCCGAGCTCGAGGTCAGGGTGAACGGCATAGCCTGGAAGCAGGTCGAGACCTTTCTGGCCGCCCGGCCCGGCGAGCGGGTCTACGTCGTGCGGCACGACGAGGCCGGCGAGACCGACATCATCTTCGGCGAGGCGGCCCGGCCGCCTTCGGGGATCGACAATGTCACCGCGACCTACCGGTTCGGCGCCGGCGCCGCCTCGCCTCCGCCGGGTACGCTGACCCAGATGGCCGATGCGCTTCCGGACATCGGCAAGGTGGTCGCGCCATTGCGCGCCCGGGGCGGGGCCGACGCCGAAAGCCCGGGATCGATCCGCCGCAACGCGCCGAAATCCACTCTGGCCCGCCACGGCCGGGCGGTGTCGATCGCCGATTACGGCGCCGTCGTCTCCGCTTTCCCCGGAATCCTCGCCAGCGACGTCCAATGGTGCTGGGTCGAGGGCGTGCAGCGCACCGGCGTCCGCGCCTGGATCGTGTGCGACGGCGGCGACGTCTCGGCGGAGCTCGCCAGGGGGCTGCGCGCCATCGGAGACCCCGCCGTCCCCGTCCGGGTCGGCGCGGCGATCGCGGATCCGCGCATGTTGAGCATCGAGGTCGCGGTCGCCCCCGGCTATTCCGCGACGGCGGTCCGCAAGGCGGTTCGCGAGAGGCTGACCGATCCCGAAAGCGGACTGCTCGCGCCGCGCCGGGCGGCGATCGGCGGGGCTGTTTTTCGCAGCCGCCTCGCCGAGGACGTCGCGTCCGTGGAGGGGGCGCTGGGGGCGCTCTCGATCGTCGTCGACGGCGGCGACATGCCGGCGGCGCTGGCCTTCGCCCAAGGCCATTATCCCGTCTTCACCCTCACCGTCGGAGAGGCTTCATGACCGCCGATCCCGTCCGCGCCGCCGAGGACGGCTACGAGGCCTATTTCGCCGAGAAATTGTGGAGCTGGATTCCCGAGCTCTACCGCGACGCCGACATGAGGGCCGCGCCGCCCGACGTGCTCCGAGCGCTGATCGAGGTGGTCGCCGGCGATGCCGCCACCGCCCGCCGGGCGATAGACCGCCTGTGGGAGGACGTTCTGATCGATTATGCCGACGACTGGGCGGTCCCCTATATCGGCGACCTGGTCGGCGCCCGGCTTCTGAACAGCCCCAGCAGCCGCGGCGTCCGGGTCGACGTCGCCCGCACCTCCTATTACCGCCGCCGCGCCGGCACTCTGCCCGTGCTAGAAGCGCTGATCAAGGACATCACCGGCTGGGGCGGAGTCGCGGTCGAGGCGTTCCGCCGGCTGGCGCGGCACTGGCACGGCCTCGATTCCCGGGATTCCGTCGACGGGGCCGGGCGCTTCGAGACTCCGGCGGGCGGTTTCGCCAACCTGCGCTCGCCGGGGCGCTGCGCCGGCCTCGACGGACCGTTCGACGGCTTCGCCCACCGCCCCGACTTCCGGCGCCTCGCCGGCTATCGCGGCCGCTACGCCGTTCCGAAGATCAACATCCACCTGTTCCGGCAGAAGCCGGTGAAGATCCGCGAGTCCATGGGATTCGCGCTCGACGCCCACTGGTTCACCTTCGATCCGTCGGGCCGCGACACCCCGCTGTTCGCCAACGATTCGGCGCGGGACCCGGGCCGGTGGAGCCCGCCCCGGATCTGGAACCTGCCCGCTCCGATCGCCCGATCGCTGCTCGACGACGCTGTGTTCGAGATCGGTCCCGCCGTCGATCTGTCGGCGATGGGGCCGCGACTGGCGGCGATGCGCGGCGCCCGGATCGAAGGCGTGCGGACGCTGGCCGAGCTGGCGCGGCTGGACGGCGGCATCGGGCCTCCCGCTTATCCTTCCGCCGCCGATTTCCGGGCCCTGCAGGTGGCGAGCCGGTCCGAGGATTGCGGGAAATATCGCCTTTACCCGGCCATGGTCGAGATCGAGACCGGGATGACGTTCGCGACCAAGGCGGCGCTGCCGCCGGAAACCGTCGCCGCGGCCGATCTTTCGTGGCAGGCCGCGAGCCCGGTCTTTCCGCCCGGAGTGCGCGCGCTGATCGACCCGGAGCGGGGCCGGGTGCGCACGAACGGGGAGCCCTTCTTCTTCCCCCGGCTGTTCCATTACGGCCAGTTCGAATGGGTGGGGGCCGGCGGCCATGACCGCCGCGCCGGAGTGCAGCCCGGAATTCCCGCGCTGGCCGGCACCAACAGCGGCCTGACGCCGATCGCGATCCCGGCGGCGGCCCTGGTCGCGTCCCACGAATTCCCGGAATCGAAGACCTACGAGGTGCAGGGACAGATCCCGCCGATCGCGGCGCTTCGGCTCCAGGCCGCCAACTCCCGGCGCCCCTATGTCTCGCTGAGCCGGGCCCCCGGTTTCGCCAATCGCGCGATCATATCGTCGCAGGCCCCCGCCCCGGGCCTGGCGCCGGACGATCCCGGCAACCTGCGCTCGCTCGACATAGACGGGCTCTGGCTCACCGTCGCCCAGAGCGCCTTTCCGGTCCAGACTCTGACGGATCCGGATCAGCGGCCGACGCCGGTGATGACGACCCTCCTGATCGACGCCTCGGCGGCGCCCATCCAGCGGGTCACCCTTCGCAACGTCACCCTCGATCCGGGCGGCGAGCGCGCCCGGCTGAAGCCCTGCGAGGCGGTCGCGATCCCCTATGTCCGTCTGTTGCTGAGGGGCGAGGTTCGCGAACTGGTCATCGAGCGCTCGATCGTCGGCCCGATCGAGGAGCTGACCGCCGCCGCCGACCCCTGCTCCGTCGGAACGGTGATCATCCGCGATTCCGTCGTTCAGAGCCTCGATCCCGCGCGGCCGGCGATATTCCTGAGATCGGGCCGGCTCGAGATCGAGCGATCGACCGTCCTCGGCGCGATCGCCGTCAACCGGCTCGACGCGAGCGAGCTTCTCGTCACCGGGCTGGTCACGGTGACCGACAACCAGCATGGCTGCTTCCGCTTCAGCGCGGCGGGCGCCGACCCGGCGATGCGCCTTCCCAGGCAGTTCGAATCGCATCTCGTCCGGGGCGGCATAGCCCCGCATTTCTTCGTCTCCCGCCGCTTCGGCGACCCCGGCTACGCGCAACTCAGCCAGACCGCGCCCGAGGCGATCGTCACCGGCGGCGAGAACCGGTCGGAAATCGGCGCCTTCAACCGCTCGCTCGCCCCGGTCAGGGCCGCCGATCTCAGGACCAAGCTCGACGAATATGCGCCGATGAACACGATTTGCCAGCTCATCTACGAAACCTGAACCGGAAGGTCTCGCCATGCACGCGATCGACGTCACCCGTCACCTGCACCAGCCCGGAAAGCATTATTCCGGACTGCTCCACTATCAGGGCAGCGTCGCCACCGAGGCCGACAGCAACGAACAGGGGCTGCTCGCCCAGGACGAGACCCGGCGAATCCTCACGGACCTGCTCTGCTCCGCCGGCTCACCCGACGAGGGCTTCAGGATCGGAGCGCTGGCGCCGGTCCCGGCCGGATATGATTTCGCGCTCGCGGCCGGGGTCTTCTATCTCGGCGGCCTGCGGCTCGACATCGAGGCTCCCGAGCGCTTTCGCCGGCAGACCGACTTTCTCCAGATGCGCCAGGGCGCGCCGGTCCTCGCCAACAACTGGCTGGATCCGGCGCTCGACGCGGTTCCGGCCGCGCCGCCGGTCAGCGCCCGCACCGACCTGGTGTGGCTCGAAGCCTGGGAGCAGGCGGTGACCGGCGCCGAGGACGAGGAGACGATCGAAAAGGCGCTGGCCGTCGAGGCCTCGGCGCGGCTTCGGCCGATGCGCAAGGTCCACCTCTTCCCCGACACGCCCGCGGAATGCGACGACGCCTTCCAGGTTCTGGTCGACCGGCTGGAGGCGGACGGCCGCTTCAGCTTCGATCACGACACCGCCGAGCTTCGTTCGCAGCGGCGCCTGACCGTCGACTTCGTCGACACCGCGCCGCCGGCCGACGCCTGCGCTCCGCCGGTGCGGCGCGGCTATCTCGGCGCCGAGAACGCGACGATCCAGATCCGGGTCATCGCCCCCACCCGCTTCGCCTGGTCGTTCGGTAATGCCGCGCCGCTCTATCGCTGCCGGCTTCAGCCGGCGGACATATTGCGCTTCGAATCGGCGCCGCGCGACGCCTTCATGTGCCCGCTGGTCGGCGACATGATCGAGCTCATCCGCTGCGACTCCATCCTTCCCAACGGGGAGTTTATCGGCGAGCGCCACGGCCTCTTCTACCGGGTCGCGACCAATTACGATCCGGACACGGGCACGGTCGGGCTCGCCAACGGTCCGACGGCGGGCCCGTTCTTCAACGAGACGGCGGTGGCGAACGATCTCGCCGCCGCCCTCCAGCTGCCGGGGCCCGGCGCCGACTTCTTCTACGCCCGGGTCTGGCGAGGCGAGACGATCGTCGCCGATCCGATCGGCCAGAACATGGCCGCGGCGCCGGCCTGGACGATCCTCGGCAATACCGGAATCCGGGTCCGCTTCTCGGGCAACGGCCCCGTCGGCGACAGCTGGACCTTCTCGGCCCGGCCGCACACGCCCGACGTCATCGTCCCGTGGGAGATGCGGCGGCCCTGTCCGCCGAGCGGCCCGCGGCGGTTCATCGCCGCGCTCGGGCTGATCCGCTGGCGCGGCGTGGCGGGTGCCGCGCCGGACTATCACGACTGCCGGAGGCGGATCCGCAAGCTGGAGCGGGTGTCGGGCTGCTGCGAGGTCACCGTCGGCGACGGCCACCAGAGCCATGGCGACGCCGCGAGCATCGCCGAGGCGCTGGCCCGACTGCCCGCCTCGGGCGGCAAGATCTGCCTGCTGCGCGGAACCCACCGCGAGAACGTCCTGATCGAGGGGCGGCGCGACATCGTCATCGAGGGATGCGGGCCTCTCGCCCGGCTCGAAGCCGGTGTCCCCGACGACCGCCCCGTCATCGGCATCCGCGACAGCCAGGGGATCACGATCCGCAATTTCACGATCGCCGCGCCGCGCCAGGTCGCGATCGCGATCGACGACGACAATAATGGACGGTTCGGCGACCGCACCCGGGGAATCACCGTCGATTCGATGCAGATATTGTCGCGCGACGCGCCCGCTTTGGTGTTCAACGGCGGCCAGGGCCTCGCCCTTACCGAAAGCAGCCTCCTCTTCGCGCGGCTCGAAAGGCGGCTCGCCACCAGCGGCGCGGCGCAGGGCACCAGCAGCATGGTCGTCCTGCTCGGCCGCGACATGCGAGTCGAGCGCTGCCTCATCGCGCCGGTCGAGGAGCCCAGGAGCATCCGCCAGGCGCCCGACATCGAGGCGCCGGGCCCCGCCAATGTCGCCGGGCGAGTCGCAGGTCCGGGAGGGGTCAGCCCCGCCGCTATCGTTCCGGTTTTCCTTGCCGGGGGAGGCCTGCCGCTCGGCGGTATCCATGTCCTGGGCGGAAGCGAGCAGGTCGAAATCCGCCGCAACCTCATCGCCCACGGCACCGGCACCGGCATCGTGCTCGGCAGCGTGACGATGGTCCCCGCCGGCCGTTGGGTGCCCGGCTACCGGCTGGACGCCACCGCCGCCGCCGGCTGGAGCGCCTATCGCTCGGCCGAAAACCTTTCCGCCTACCGGATCGGCCAGTGGGTCGAGGTCACGGAGGAGGGCTGCATCCGGGTGCCGCGGCGACCGCCCGACCTGCCGGGCGAGCCCGACCGGCCGCTGCGGCCTGACGCGGATCCGTTCATCATCGGGATGAAGATCATCGAGAACGAGATTTCGGACATGGGCGAATGCGGAATCGCGCCTTTCGCCCAGTTCGACCTGGCCCGCGATCGTCAATATTGCGGGGTCGCCGACCTGCTCATCCGAGGCAACCGGATCTCTCGCTGCACGACCCGCGCGGCGCCGGCGCCGGTCGCCGGAGAACGCGCCTATACCGCGCGCGGCGGAGTGGTCCTCGGCTATGCGGAAGGTCTGGACTTCACCGACAATGAAGTTCGCGACTGCGGGGCGGGGCGGATCGATCCGGTGTGCGGCTTCTTCGCAGCGGCGCTCGCCCATGCCCGAATCGCCCGCAACCGGATCCGCGGCAACGGCCGCCGGGTCAACGCCGGAGACGCCAACATACCGCTCGGACAGCGCGGCGGAATCGTCATCCGCTACGTGCAGCCCAGCGTCCGGCCGTTGTACGAGTTCCGGTTCGTACTCCCAAACCTGCTGCAGACGGAAAGCGGCGGCGACGCCTTGCTGGTGCAGGAGAATCAGGTGAGCAGCCCGGAGGGCCGAGCCCTGCAGATCTGCGGCATCGGCGGGATATCGGTCACCGGCAACCAGCTCGTGTCGCTGGGCGGGGCGGCGGCAGCGCTCGTGTCGAAACGCTATTTCGCGGTCGGCAACAGCGCGGTCGACAAGGATATTCAGGACCTGATCGCCGCCGACCTGTTTCCCTCCCTGTTCGGAAATCTGGTCGTCTCCGTTCTCAACCTCGGCCGCGCCGGGGATTTCGACTCCGGCTCCATGGCTTTGGGGCCAGCCCAGCAAGTCGACGCCGGCGGCGGCACCCGCGACATGGAAGCGGTCACCACCGGCCGCCTGCTCTTCGCGAATAACCAGACGCGGTTCGACGGCTTGCAGTCCGTGCCGGCCTACGCTCTCTCGCTAGTGGGCTTGGCGAGCATGGACGACGCCCGGATGATCGGCAATCAGTGCGACTCCGATTTCAGCAACGACCAGAGCGCGGGCACGCATGGCCTGGTGATCGGCGCGACGGCGAACATGTCCGGCAACCGGTTCAGCGAGCGGCAGCGCGGCGACCGGGCCCTGTCCGGCGTCTGTGTCGGCTGGTCCGCCTTCATGCACCACAATTTCGGCACCCATTGCTTCACGTGTATCGGATTCGATCAATGGTCGGAGAGCGGTCCCAACCATCATCTGGCGAGTACCGACCTGTGCCGGGACGCGGTGCTCGATTGGACCAGGACCGTCACCAATCTGCTGTTTCGGCCCACAGTCCGATACATGCCGGACGAAGTCGCAGTGCGCGAAGACTATAGGGTGCAAGGAGGTCAAAATGCCTGACCAAGCCGAAACGGACGAACGCTGCGGCGACGACCGCCAGTTGCCGATCCAGCGGGGCTTGTCCCTCGCCGCAGGGGCCTTCGCGGCGTCGTTCGACTCCGCAATCGCCGAGGCGACGATGAGCCGCCGCCAGCAGGCGTGGATCGCCGGAATGCAGGGCGAAGAGGCGGCCGCCGCCGCGATGGGCGCGCGAATCGAGGCGGCGGAGCGGCGGGCGACGGGCTTCCTCGGGGAGCTCGCCCGCGCTTATGCCGGGGCGCCGCTTCCCGAAGCCGGGCACTTCCTCGTCTCCGGCCGGGTGAGGGAGAGCGAGGCCAGCCGGCCCGGCCTCAAGGTCTCGGCGCTGGACCGCGGCGGCAAGGCGCTTACCTGCGCCGACACCGGCCCCGGCGGCGCCTTCGAGCTTCGGATCGCATCCGGCGACAAAGCGGTGCTGATGGTCGCCGACGCGCAAGGCAAGCCGCTCATGATCGACGACCGGCTGTTCGATGTCGTTCCGGGCCGGTCCGAGCATGTCGAGCTGGATCTCGCCAGGGCCCGCAAGCCCTGTCCCGACGGTCCCGACCTGTCCGGCTGGACGGTGATGCCGGACCTCGTCGGAACGCTCCTCGAGGAAGCGGTCGCGGCGGCGCGCCAGGCCGGCCTCAAGCTCGCCGAGATCAGGCTCGCGCCGCAAAGCGAGCGGATCCGGGCGGTCGTCGCCACCGATCCGGCGGCCGGGCGGCTGCTCGCCCCGGGCGCTCCCGTCACCCTCACGATCGCCGCCGATCCCGACAAGTTCGACCGTGAGCTGGCCGGAGCGATCCTCATCGCCGAAGGCGCCGGCAAGCTCAGCGCCGAGGCGATCGTCCGGATGCTGGGCGCGCTCGCCCTGCGCAAGATCACCGGGCTCGAAAAGCTGGCCGCCGCCGCGCGCAAGGACGATGCAGGCTTTGCCGAGCTCACCGGCCTCAGCCTGCGGGAGGCGGGTGGGATGCGGGCCGCTTTCGCCCGGGTCATGGAACGGTTCGAAGCGCTTCGGGGCGGCAGGACCTAGTGGCGGCGCGGCTCGTCCCGCCGGCCGCCCGCAAGGCGGCCGCGCCGCGCCCGGCGGCGGCGGCGAAGGCCTGGACGGGCTTCGAAAGCCCGGGAGCGGGAATCGCCCAGGCCAAGCTCGAAGTCGGTCCGAGCAACGACCGCTTCGAGGCCGAGGCCGACCGGATCGCGAGCGCGGCGGTGAGCAGCCGCGCGCCGCCCGCGGCGCCGCCGGCCATCTCGCGGTTCGACGGCTCCGGAGCGGCCAGCCGCAAGCATGTCCAGCGCGAGGAGAGCCGGCCCATCGAGAGTCGCGAACGCGAGGCCGGGACCCCGCCGAAGGATCTCGCCGCGCTCCTGCAGCGCAAGCGGGAGGCCCCGGACGAGGCCGTGGAGGAGGTCGAGGTCGCCCGGGCCAAGCCCGCGGAGACCGGCACCGCGCCGGCCAAGGCGGAGGAGGAGAAGGGCGCGGGATGGACGGCCCAGGCCAGGATGGGCCCGGGCGGCCTGCTTCAGCGCTCCGGGGTCGAGGACGACACCACCGCCGAGACCACGCTCCAGGCCAAGCGTTCCGGCGCCGTCCAGCGCGAGACCGTGGAGGCCGCGGCGGAGCTCGACCCGCAAGCGGGCCAGGAAGAGAAGAAGCCGCTTCCCGCCGCGCCGGTGCAGCGCGACTCCGATTCCGGCGGCGGCTTTGCCGCTCCGGCGGGGGTGGAGAGCGGAGTCGCCGAACTGCGGGGCGGCGGCGAGCCCTTGCCCGAGGCCGTCCGGGACCAGATGGAGCCCCATATCGGAAGCGACCTGTCGGGCGTCAGGATCCACCGCGGCACCCGGGCGGGCGACCTCAGCCGCGAGATCAACGCCCGGGCGTTCACGGTCGGCCAGGACGTTTTTTTCGGCCATGGGCAGTATGAGCCGTCGACCGACTCCGGCCGCCAGCTGCTGGCGCACGAGCTGACCCACACGGTCCAGCAGCAGGGCGGCTCCTCGCAAGCGCGGCCGTCGAGGATCCAGCGCAAGGCGAAGGCCGGCAAGGCCGACGAGGTCTCGGTGACGACTCCGCAGACGGGGCCGGTCTTCGAGCATGAGAAAGGCGAGCTGCGCGCCAATCCCGACGGCACCAAGGTGGTCCGCATGGCTTCGCTGCCCGTGCCCAGGTTCGAAGGAGTCTGGAAGGGTGCCGGCGCGGGCTCCACCCCCGCCTCCGGCAAGCCGGCCATACCCGCGAACGGCAGCGGCCCCTGGACCTACAAGGGCAAGACTCCGCGCGGTCCGACGACGGCCCGGCAGCTCTGGCTCACCAAGCTCAAGAGCGCGGCGGGGACGGTCGCCAAGCGGATCGGCGACAAGCCGAACGTCAAGTCTTCCGAGGTCGAGCGGGACGGCGAGAAGGTCGCCTATCTCAAGTCGGTCAATCCCAAGGGGCAGGGCCTCAACTTCCTCCTGATCGGGACTCCCCACGAGCTCGCCGCCGCCGCCGAGATCATGCTTCCGATCTGGAACAGGGAAGGGTCGGGGGCGCTGTTCGACGTCGATCACATCCAGGAGCTGCAGCTGGGCGGCGTCGACGGATTCCCGAATTTCTGGCTTCTCGACCAGGGCAGCAACCGGAGCTCCGGCTCCAATATCGCCCGCGAGATGAAGCAGGATTTCGCCGACCTGATCCGCGCCGCCGAGGCCGACGGATATTTCGTCGAGGGGCGGGGCGGCGCCGTCCCGCCCAAATGGGACCAGCTCAAGGACGAGACGACGAACAAGGATTCGCCCTGGCAGGTCCAGTATAAGGCGCTGCGCGAGATCAAGGCCGAGGGCACCGCCGCGCACTGGAGCGAAGAGGAGATCGCCAAGGGCGACCATCTCGAGCAGCTCGCCGCGCTCGACTCGGCCGAGATCATGGCCCGCGGCCTCGTCTACAAGGTCGATCCGAGCCATGTGAAGGCGACCATCTTCGCCCTCCAGACCGGCCGCGGCGGCTTCTTCCGGTCCGTGAACTTCAAGAATCCCGACAATGTCGTCACCACCGACAAGCTGGCCGGCGGTGCCGCCGGCAAGGGCAAGGGAGTCGCCGGAAATCAGTTCTACAAGGGCTTCGCGGTCGCTTCCAAGGGCTTCACCATGGTCAGGGGGGAACCCGAGGCAGGCGCCAAGAAGGGCCGCGCGCTGCTCGGCAGCGAGACCCTCAAGCCCGGGCAGGTCATCGCCAACATCCACGGACAGCCCTTCCCGGCTTCGGGGAAGATCGAAGCCCCGCCCCTCGACATCCCGATCAAATGGGCGCCCGAATTCGGCTTCGGCGGCTATGCCGATACGGGCTGGATCAACGAGAAGCTGGCCCGCCTCAGCCTGATCGGAGCGAGCCCGGTCGAGATCCGCGAAGCAGGCCTGAACGCGCAGGGCGAGCTGTTCGCCAACGGCGAGATCATCGCCACCAAGAAGCTCTTTCCCGACATGCGCATCCCGATCTTCCTGCGCGGGAACGACATCGGGATCAGCTTTCCAATCCCCACCGACCGCCTCCGGTTCGGACCGGTCAAGGTCACCGACGCGGCCCTCGAGGTCGGGTTCGGGGACGACGGGCTGTTTCTGGGCGGCTGGGCCGACGTCAGGATCGCAAGCGTCGGGTCGGGCCGGATCCAGGCGTCGAGCAAGGACCGGATCATCCGCGGCGACTTCAACTTCGAGATGAGCTTTCTCAAGAAGACCAGCGCGCTTCTCACCTACGACCTCAACAAGGACAAGCTGGACCTCGAGCTGAAGACGACGGTCGGCAAGGGTGCTCTTCCCGGCGTCGAGTCGGGCCAGGTCAGCGCCCATTTTTCCAGGGAGGCCATCGGCCTCGAGGGCGGTTTCCAGCTCGCGCCGCCGCTCCAGGATTCGAGCCTGACGCTGGGCTATACCGAAAAGGACGGCCTCACCATCGCCGCCGACAACATCCCGCTTCCGGCCGCCAGGATCCCGGGGGTCCAGGAGGCGAGCCTGTCCGCTCGGGGCGCCTACAATCCCGACGACGGATCGTGGCGCCTCGCCGGCGAGGGCAAGGCGAGGTTCAGCATCCCGCCGGCTTCGGGCGACCTCGCGATCGCGGTCGACGGCCGCCGGATCACCATCGCCGGCAATGCGGGCTTCAGCCTCGGAACGGTGTCGGGCTCGGTCGCGGTCCTCGCCACCAACGCCAAGCTCGACGCGCAGGGCCAGCCGGTTCCGGGACAGGTCGCCGAAGCCTTCAACGTCACCGGCAAGGGCAGCGCCGCGCTCAGGTTCGGAATCCTCACCGGGACGGTGGGGATCGAGCTGACACCGGACCACCGCCTGATCGTCGCCGGCGAGGTCGCCCTTCCGCCGTCCCTGCCGGTCTTCGACAAGCGCTCCCAGAAGCGCGAGCTGTTTCACGTCAGGTCGCCCGATCTGCTGATCTGGGGGATCAAGATAGCGGGCTACGGGATCGGCATCTCCGCCTTCGCCGATGCGCGGCTGACGGCCGATTATTTCGTCGGTCCCGGCACGCTCGAAAATACCGCGATCAAGGTCCAGCTCGATCTGCAGAAGCCGGAGGAAGCGGTAGTCGACGGCAAAGCGAGCTTCGTCGTCCCGGCCGGAGCCGGAATCACGCTCGATATCGGCGGCGGCCTGACGGCGACGCTGGCGGTGGCCTATGTCGAGGGAAGGGTCGGAGTCGACGCTCGGCTCGGCATCAGCGCGGAGGCGCGGGCCGACATGCTTCTCCACTGGACGCGCGGGCAAGGGCTGTCGCTCGCCGCGACCGCGCGGGTCTCGGCGCGGCCCCAGTTCGACGTCGGAGTCAATGCCAGCGTCAAGGCCGGGCTCGACCTTCCCTGGCCGCTCGACATCGAGAAGAAGTGGGGACCCTGGCGCAAGTCGCTGGGCTCGTTCGGGCCTTCGCTGGCCCTCGGCGCGACCATTCCGATCGCCTGGTCCGAACGCAACGGGCTCGATTTCAGGCCGGAGAAGATCGAGATCACGCGCCCCGAGATAGACGGCTTCGCGGTGATGAAGGACTGCTTCCTGAAGCTGGTCTAAGGCAGGGCCAATGCCTCCGGAGCGCGATCCTCGCCGGACCGGTCGGACGCTTGCGGACGGGTGAAGGCTTCGCGCTCGATTCCATATTTCCTGAGCAGCCTCGAAAAGGTCTTGCGCTCCTTGCCCGCGCTGGCCGCCGCGCGCGAGACATTGCCTTCGCAGCGGCTCATCAGCCGGTCCAGATAATGGCGCTCGAAGGCGGAGATCAGCCGGGCCTTGGCGTCGCTGAGCCCGGCCGGACTGGTCGCCGCCGCGTCCGTCGGCGGACGTCCCGGTGGGGTCAGGACTTCGTGGTCGCACATGATGAAGCGATTTTCGATGACGCTCCTCAGCTCCCGGACATTGCCCGGCCAGCTTTGGGCGAGCAGCCATCCCGCCAGCTCCGGACCGATCGTCCGGACGGTGGCACCGGGCCGGGCATTGCATTCGGCGAGAAAATGCTCGGCGAGCGGCAGGACGTCGGCGGCGCGCTCCCGCAGAGGCGGGATCCGGACCGTCACTCCCGACAGCCGATAATAGAGATCCCGGCGGAAGCTTCCGGCGCGAAGCAGCGAATCGAGATCGGCGTTGGTCGCGGCGACCACCCGAACGTCCGCCGTCAGGTCCCGGCCGGTGCCGACCGGCCGGTAGGAGCCGTCCTGGAGGAAGCGCAGCAGCGCCACCTGGCCATGGCCGCTCAGAGCGTCGATCTCGTCGAGGAAGAGGGTGCCGCCCTCGGCGATCTCGACCAGGCCCTTCACCCGCGCCTTGGCGTCGGTATAGGCGCCCGCCGCATGGCCGAAGAGCTCATTTTCGAAAAGTCCGTCGGCGATGGCGCCGGCGTTGACCGGGACGAACGGCCGTCCCGCCCGCCGGCTCAGATAATGAAGCAGCCGGACCACCACTTCCTTGCCGGCCCCGGTCTCTCCTTCGATCAGGACCGGCACGTCGTGCGAGGCCAGCCGGGCGACCCGGGCCAAGGTATCGAGAAACGAAGGCGATCGGCCGACGATCCACTCGGGAACGTGCGCCCCCTCTCCGGCGCGAGGGCCGGTTTCGGCCCCTCGACAATACCTATCCATCGTCAAACTCCGCCCCCGCGGATCAGGAAACAGATTCGGATTGGTTCAGATCGATGATCCTACGTGAATGCACCCGGGATTACTAGCGACGACAAAGGGGAACTCCGCGCTGCTTTCGGAATCCTCAACCCCACAAGTCATGATGCCCGGATTAGTCTTGACCATGCACGCGCGGATTTAAGCACTGAGATTCAGCCATTTAGCCAAGGACCGGAAATTGATCGGCGATCCTCGCTCCTCCACCGACAATCTTCAAGCCATCCAGATCGCTCTTGAAGGTTTTAGGATGAGCGACTCCGCGCCTCTTGGCAGAGCTCGCAGTCTTTTCGAAATCAGCTCCTGGCGTCGTGAGGCTTTCCGACTCCACCCTCGGCCGGCTTCAGCGACTCCCGAACCCGGGCCAGAGCCAGCTCGAGGGGGTTGGTCTCCCCCATCAAGGCGAAAGTGCCGTTCAGAGCGAAGGTGCAATGGCCGTGAACCGTGGCGATCAGCGAGCGGGCCAGGCGGGGGGCCTGGGCGCGGACCGGCTGCGGGAGGACCGCGGCCACCTCCTTCGTGACGATCTCGGTAAGCTCGGCGCGCTCGGCTTCATATTCCGGCGGCATCGTCACGTCCGGCGGAAGGCGATGGTCGTAGATCGCCATCCAGAGGTTCGGATTCTCCCGGGCGAAGCTGAAATAGCCCTCGACGAGGGTGCGGATGCGGTCGCCGTCCGACGCTTGCAGCCGGGCCCGCAAATGGTCGGCCCAGAGCCTGAAGGTGCGGGTGTTGATCGCCAGGATCAGCCGGTCGTGGGTTCCGAACACATTGTAGATGGTGCCGATCGAATAGCCGATCCGCTTCGCCACCTCGCGCGCCGAGAATCGCGCGAAGCCCACCTCCGCCAGCTGGCGGTGCCCCTCCACGATGATCATCCGCTCCAGCTCGGCGCGGCTGTGGTCCGATCGTCTGCCCATCGGCCGAGCGCCTGCCCAAAAAAATGAACACTGTCTATTATTTTAATTGAACACTGATCATTTATGCCGTATCGGGCGAGGGTCAGAGCGGAGAAAAGCCGTGTCCGAAGCCCTCTTCCTCCTCGTCTTCGTCATCCTGGCCTGGATGTGGACCCGCATCCAGGCGCTCGAGCTTCGGCTCAGGGAATCGGAATTCCGACCCGCTCCGCGAAACCACGCGGCCGCTCGCGACTCCTTCGCCGAGGCGCCTTCGCCGCGAATCGAGCCGTGGTGGGAGATTCGCGGCTACGAGCCCTCGACGCCCGAGGCCCGCCCCGAGCCCGAGCTCGCGGCGGAACCCGAGCGCGTCGACACTCCCGCTCCGCGGCCCGGGCCGGAGCCCGAGCCCAGGGAGGAGCCGCAACCGGCCGAGCCTTTCGCTCCGGAGCCCGAGCCGAGCGCGGAGCCCGATGACGAGGCCGAACGCGGGTTCGGGTTCGAGGAGCTTTTCGGCCGCAGGCTTCCGATCTGGGCCGGCGGAATCACCCTCGCCGTCGCCGGCGTTCTCATCGTCCGCTATTCGATCGAGGCGGGCCTGCTCTCGCCTCTCGTCCGTTTCGTCGCCGGCCTCCTCTTCGGCGGCGGCCTGATCGCGGCCGCCGAGCTCGCGCTCCGGCTCGAGGAGAGGGTGCGCGATCCGCGGGTCCGCCAGGCGCTCGCCGGCGCCGGCATCGCCACGCTCTACGCGAGCATCCTCGTCGGAGTGAACCTCTACGCCCTCATCGGACCGGCGACCGCCTTCGCGGCGATGGCGGTGGTGACCGCCCTGGCGATGGCGCTGTCGCTTCGCTTCGGGGCCCCGAGCGCGCTTCTCGGACTGGTCGGCGGGCTCGCGGCGCCGGCCCTGGTCGGCGCGGGAGAGCCGAACGTTCCGCTCCTCACGCTCTATCTGGCGCTTGCGGTCGGGGGTCTCTCCGTCCTCGCCCGGGCTCGGCGCTGGACGTGGCTCGGAGGCGGCGCTCTGGCCGGCGGTCTCGGCTGGGGCCTGGCTCTGATCCTCGGCGGAGTACCGGATACGGCCTCGTCCCTGTCGATCGGCTCCTATTTGCTCCTGATCGGAATCGTCCTTCCGCTCGTCGCCTTGCCGGGCCGGGCGGGAAGGCTGCTGGCGACGGCGGAGGGTGTCCTCGCCGCCGGCGAGATGGCCGGTCTCGTCGCCGCCGGGGGATTCACGCTCCTCCACTGGGGCCTGTTCGGCCTGATCTCCATCGTCGCGATCTGGCTCGCGCGCCGGGAAGAGGCGTTCGAGCGCCTGCCTCTGGCCGGGCTCGCGCTCGCCCTTCTGCTCATGGGCGCCTGGCCGAACCCCGAGCCGGCCCATTTCGCGCTCGTCCTGGCCGCCGCCGCCCTCATCTACGGCGGCCCGGCGCTCCTGCGCCTGTGGCGGGACAAAGGCGGCCTCGTCGAGGTCGGCCAGATCGCCGCCCTCTCCCTCGGCGGCACGGCGCTGGCGGCGATTCACTTCATCCGCGCCGACGGAAGCGCCGACCTCGCGCTCGCCGGAACGGCCCTGGCCGCGGCCGCCTTCCCGGCGGCCGCCGCCCTCCTCGGCTGGAGCAAGGCCGGGCGAAGCGGGGACTCGCGCTTCTCGCTGCTCGTCTGCGCGGCCGCTTCGCTGGCCGGCGCCGCGGCCTGGCTCGCGATTCCGGTGGAGACCCTCCCGCTCGCCGTCGCCGCCATCGCCGGAGCCCTGCTCCTTCTCAGCCTCGCCGCCCGCGATGGCCGGATCGAGCCCGCGGCCTGGGTCGGCGCGGTGGCCGCGCTCGCCTGCTTCGCCGCCGCACCCGCCTTCGAGGCGGAAGCGTCGAGGCTGATCGGCGTCGGCGAGCCCTTCGACAGCCTGATGGCGCTGTTGCGCTGGGCGGGGCTCTCGTGCGCCGCGCTCGTCTTCGCCCGTCACGGACGGCTGGAAGCGGCCCGCGACGGCGCCCAGGCCGTCGCCGCGGTCCTGGCCTATGGCGCGGCGGCGCAAATCGTTCCCGGGGACTATCTTTCCCTGGTGGCGCCGGCCGCCTTGCCCGGCCTCGCCTTCGCCGGCCGCGCCTTCGCGGCGGAGAAGCTGCTGCCCGCAATGGCGGTGGTGCTGGCGATCACGCTCGGCTGGGCCATGCTTCCGCTCCTCCTCTGGACCCAGGCCGCGCTTCCGTCGCTCGCCGGGGACCCCGTCCTCGCCGCCGAGCTTCCGGAGCTTCGGGTCACCGTCCAGCGGCTGCTCGTCCCTTCGCTGCTGATCCTCGCCGCGGTCCGGCTGGCGGCGCGGCAGGTCGAGGCGCGGGTGAGCCGCGTGGTGCTGGGCATCGCACTCGCCTTCGGGCTCGTGGCCGCGCACGTCCTGTTCAAGCAGGCGACCGGCCTGCAGACGGTGAACTTCGTCGCCCGGGGCCTCGCCGAGCGCACGCTGTGGGAGGTCCTGCTCCTCGGCGCCGCCGCCGCCGCCTGGAAGCTCGGCTCCCGACCCGCCGCCCTCGCTTTCGGAGGCGCCGCGATCGCCCATCTGGGCTGGTACGGCCTCGTCCTTCACAACCCGCTCTGGGCGCAGCAGGCGGTTGGGCCGCTGCCGGTCCTCAACCTGCTCGTCTGCCTCTACGGCCTGCCGCTGGCGCTGCTGGCTCTGGCGCCCCGGATCGCGCCCGGCCTCTTCCCGAGGCTGGAGCGGCCGCGCGCGGTGCTTCAGATGCTGCTCGCCGTCCTGCTCGCCTACTCGGCGCTGCGCCAGCTGGTCCATGGATCGGTCCTGACCGTCGCCGGCCTGTCGCAGGGCGAGGACATCGCCCGCTCCATCCTCGCGGTGGCGCTCGCCATCGGCTTCCTGCTCTGGGGCATCGGGACCCGCTCGCGCGATTGGCGGATCGGCTCGCTGGTGCTGATGCTGGCCGCCGTCGCCAAGGTCTTCCTGCTCGACGCCTCGGGCCTCGAAGGGCTGATGCGCATCGCCTCCTTCGTCGCTCTGGGCTTCAGCCTGATCGGCATCGGATGGCTCTACAGCCGCTCGCTGCGCGAGCGGCCGATCTGACGCGATGTGCCCCCGCTTCCGCTTCCCGCCCGCCGATGCTAGGGGCTCCGGATGCTCAACCTCAACGCGATCACGGTCCGCCTCGGCGGGCGGACCATCCTTGACGGCGCGACCGCCTCGCTGCCGCCGGGCGGCCGCGTCGGGCTGATCGGGCGCAACGGGGCGGGCAAATCGACCCTGATGCGGGTGGTCGCGGGCCTGCTCGACCCGGACGGCGGCGCGGCCGAGATGCCGAGGGCGGCCCGGATCGGTTATATCGCCCAGGAGACTCCCGCCGGCTCCGCGACTCCCTTCGAGACGGTGCTCGCCGCCGACACCGAGCGGGCGGCCCTGCTCCTCGAGGCGGAGGAGACGGACGATCATCACCGGCTCGGCGACATTCACGACCGGCTGAACGCGATCGGAGCCCATGCCGCTCCGGCCAGGGCGGCGCGGATCCTGGTCGGGCTCGGCTTCGACGAAGCGATGCAGCAAAGGCCGCTCGACAGCTTCTCGGGCGGCTGGCGGATGCGGGTCGCGCTCGCCGCCCTGCTCTTCTCCGGGCCGGACCTGCTGCTGCTCGACGAGCCTTCGAACCACCTTGACCTCGAGGCGACCTTGTGGCTGGAAAATTTCCTCAAGTGCTATCGGGCGACGATGCTGATCGTCAGCCACGAGCGCGACCTCCTGAACAACGTCGCCGACCACATCCTCCACCTCGAGCAGGGCAAGCTCACCCTCTATCCCGGCGGCTATGACGCGTTCGAGCGGCAGCGGGCCGAGCGCCTCGCCCAGCTCGAATCGGCGCGGGCCAACCAGGCCGCGCAGCGCGCCCGGCTGCAGGACTATATCGCCCGCAACTCGGCACGCGCCAGCACCGCCAAGCAGGCCCAGTCGCGGGTCAAGGCGCTGGCGCGGATGGCGCCGATCGCCGCGGTCGCCGAGGATCCGAGCCTGAGCTTCGACTTTCCGAGCCCCGCCGAGCTGAAGCCGCCGCTGATCCAGCTCGACATGGCGGCGGTCGGCTACGCGCCCGGCAGGCCGGTGCTCCAGCGCCTCGACCTCCGTCTCGATCCGGACGACCGGCTCGCCCTGCTCGGACGCAACGGCAACGGCAAGACGACGCTGGCGCGGCTGCTCGCGGCGCAGCTGCCGGCGATGGAAGGGGAGGTCAGGGCCTCGGGCAAGCTCAAGGTCGGCTATTTCACCCAGTACCAGGTCGAGGAGCTGAACGGCGACGAGACCCCGCTCCAGCACATGGCCCGGCTCATGCCGGCGGCGACTCCGGCGGCGGTGCGCGCCCAGCTCGGCCGGTTCGGATTTTCCGGGCTCAAGGCGACCATGCGGGTCGGCGACATGTCGGGCGGCGAGCGGGCTCGGCTCGCTTTGGCCCTGATCACCCGCGAGGCGCCGCATCTGCTCATCCTCGACGAGCCGACCAACCATCTCGACGTCGACGCCCGCGAGGCTCTGGTCCAGGCGCTCAACGACTATCGCGGCGCCGTCGTCCTGGTCAGCCACGACCGCCACATGCTCGAACTGACCACCGACCGGCTGGTGCTGGTCGACGGCGGCACCGCCCGCGAATATTCGGGCAGCCTCGACGATTATACCGACCTCATCCTCGGCCGGAACCAGGACGGAGGGGCCGACCGCCCCGCCGCGAAGCGCAACCGCAGGGACGAGCGCCGCGCCGAGGCCGAGGCGCGCGCCCGGGGCCAGTCGCTTCGACGCACGGCTCAGGCCGCCGAGGCCGAGATCGCGAAGCTGGAGGCGCGCAAGACCCAGATCGAGCGCGCGATGTTCGATCCCGCCTCCGCTTCGCCCGAGGACGGCAGGCTGACGATGAGCGAGCTGATGAAGCTGCTCGCGGAGACTGGGACGAAGCTGGCCGACGCCGAGCGGCGCTGGCTCGAGGCCTCGGAGGCGATGGAGAAGACGAAGGCGGCCTGAGCCGCTACGCCACCGACACCCCAACCTCGCGGAACCGCCCCTCCGCTTCGTCGACACTGGTGCCGCCCGCCGCCGCCGGCATGGCGATGGCCCGGGTGAGGTCCTTGAGAACCACCGCCTCGAAGCCGTCGCGGACCGCGTCCACGGCGGAATAGGCGACGCAGAAATCGTAGGCGAGGCCGACCAGGACGCAGCGCCGAACCTTCTTGTCGCGAAGATAGCCGGCGAGGCCGGTGCGGGTGACGCGGTCGTTCTCGTAGAAGGCGGAATAGGAATCGATTCCGGGGTGGAAGCCCTTGCGCAGGATCAGGTGCGCCCGCTCCACCGCCGGCGCCAGCGCGGGGTGGAATTCCGCCCCGGCGCTGCCCTGGACGCAATGGTCCGGCCACAGCACCTGCTCCCCATAGGGCATCCGGGTCGTCCCGAAGGGAGCCGCTCCCTCATGGCTGCTGGCGAACGAGGCGTGGCCGCCGGGATGCCAGTCCTGGGTCACCACCACCAGCTCGAAGCGCCCGGCGAGCGCGGCGATCCCGGCCATGATCTCGTCGCCGCCGGCGACGGCGAGTGCGCCGCCGGGGCAGAAATCGAGCTGGGGATCGACGATGATCAGGGCATCGCCCGGCCGCGCTTCGAAACCGTCCACTTCGTCCTCCTCAGACCTTGACCGGAGCGTCGGCGAGCCCCTCGCTTCCGAACACGGCGCGATAGGCGGCGACCTCCTCCGCCGGCCCGGTCGCCTTGGCAGGGTTGTCGCTGAGCTTCACCGCCGGATCGCCGTTCACCGCCGCCACCTTGCAGACCAGCGAGAGCGGCTTCATCCGCTCCGCTCCCTCCGGGTGGCAGCGGATGAAGTCGTTGGTGAAGTTGGTCCCCCAGCCGAAGCCCGACTGCACCCGGCCGGCGAAGTGGCGGTGGATCGAGGGGATGTCGGCGCCGTTCGGCTCGGCGCCGGGCAGGGCGACGTCGAGCCCGTCGGCGAAGATGATCAGCTTCTTGCCGGCGACCGCTTCGGGAGTGACTCCGATCCGGTCCCAGAAGGCGAGCAGCTCCTCCCCGGCGGCGACCGGCTCCTTCGAATCGGGACGGGCCCCGGTCCAGTAGCTCACCCATTGCGGCGCCCCCTTCAGGAACTGGGTGGTGCCGTAAGTGTCGGGCAGGAAGACGAGGAGGTTGCCGCGATACTGGTTCTGCCATTGCTGGAGCACCTTGTATTGCGACTGGCGAAGCGCCTCCGGGTCGCCCGGCTGGCGCTGGCGGGCGAGGGCGGCGAACACCATCGGCAGCTCGTGGGCGTTGGTGCCCTTGGCCTCGAGGCCGTGCTTCATCGCCAGGAAGACGTTGGAGGTGCCGGTGAAGCTTTCGCCCAGCAGCTCGCGGGCGGTCAGGATGCAATGCTCCTGCCAGAGGAAGCCGTGGCGGCGCCGGGTGCCGAAATCGGAGAGGTTGAGGCCTTCGAGCTCCCGAAGCCGCTCCAGCTTGGCGTAGAGCTTCACCTTGGCCCGGGCGTAGAGGATGTCGAGCTGGCCCTTCGACATCGCCTTCAGGAGCGCCCGCGAACGAAGCTCGTTGACGATGGCGAGCGCGTAAATCTCCCAGAGCGTGGTCTCCCACCAATGGCCTTCGAAGACCAGCTCCAGCTGGCCGTCGTCGGTCCTCGACAGCTCGTATTCGGGGAGCGTGAAGGCGCGCAGCGTCTCGAGATAGGCGGGCTTGAAGATTCCGGTCTGGCCGTAGAAGCTCTGGCCGCGCAGGTAGACGATCTCGGTCGGAGTGAAGCGCAGGGTGCGCGCATGGTCGAGCTGCTCGCGCACCGCGCCGAGCTCGATCTCGTCGGCCAGCCTCACCGACCGGGTGCGGTTGGTCAGCCGCCAGCTCACCCGCTCATTGGGATAATGCTCCCAGATGAACTGCTGCATCAGCAGCTTGTAGAAATCGGTGTCGAGCAGCGACCTGACGATCGGATCGAAGGGGAAGCTGTGGTTCCAGGCGCGGGTGGCGAAATCCATGGGGGCGGTCCTTCGATACGGGCCTTCGCCGAAGCTCAGTCCCTGCTCAGGATGAGCGGATTGCATAGACGCTCATCCTGAGTAGCCGGTGAGCCTGTCGAACCGGCGTATCGAAGGACCGACTTGATCCTCACCACACCCCCACCGCGGCTCTCACGTCCTTCATCGTCGCCTCCGCCCGCTCCGCGGCCGCCTCGCCCGAGCGGCGAAGGAAGGCGACCAGGCCCGATTCGTCGCCGCGAATGTCGGCGAAGCGGCGCTGGATCGGCTCCAGGCCGGCGATCACCGCTTCCGCGACCCCGGTCTTGAGGGTGCCGTAGCCCTGCCCGTCGAAGCGCCGAAGCGCCTCCTCCCAGCTGCCGCCGGCGAAGGCGTGGTAGATGGTGACGAGGTTCCTGACGCCGGGCGAAAGATCGGACGCGTCGACGGCGGTGCGGGAGTCGGTCTTGGCCGATTTGAGCTTCTTGAGGATCGCCGCCGGCGGATCGAGCAGGCCGATGGCGTGGCCGGGCTTGTCCGCGCTCTTCGACATCTTCGCGTCGGGATCGTCGAGGCCCATGATCCGGGCCCCGACCTTCTGAACCATGATCTCGGGCCGGGTGAACTGATAGCCGAACAGATGCGTAAAGCGCTGGGCGATGTCCTGGGTGATCTCGACATGCTGGCGCTGGTCCTCGCCGACGGGGACGAGGTCGGTATGGTAGAGGAGGATGTCGGCCGCCTGCAGGATGGGATAGGAATAGAGGCCGACCCCGACGCTGTCCGCGCCGCCCGACTTGGACTTGAACTGGGTCATCCGGTTCATCCAGCCCATCGGCGTGACGCAGTTCAGGATCCAGGCGAGCTCGGAATGCTGGCGGACATGGCTCTGGATGAAGACCAGCGACTTTTCGGGATCGATCCCGCAGGCGAGGTAGAGGGCGGCGACGTCGAGCGAGTTGGAGCGCAGGCGCGCCGCCTCGATCGCCTCGGGAATGGTCAAGGCGTGGAGGTCGACGATGCAGAAGATGTTGTCATGCTTGTCCTGCTCGCGAACCCACAGCGAGACGGCGCCGATATAATTGCCGAGATGAAGCCCGCCGGTCGGCTGGATGCCCGAAAAGACGGTCTTCTTCGCTTTGGTTCCGGGCAAGTCCTGCGCTCCTGCTGAAGCCGCGCCGTAACCGGGCGGGCGGGGAGAGCGCAAGCCGGGGATGATTGACGGCGCGGCTGACGGGACTAGCGTGCCCGGCCATGACCAAGCCTCGCCTGTTCGACTATTTCCGCTCCTCGGCCAGCTACCGCGTGCGGATCGCGCTCAACCTGAAGTGCATCGGCTATGACAGCGTACCGCTCAACCTGCTCGAAGGCGGCCACAGGGCGCCCGCCTACCGGGAGATCAATCCGCAGGGCCTGGTGCCCGCGCTGGAAATCGACGGGCGCATGCTCGTCCAGAGCCTCGCCATCATCGACTACCTGGATTCCACCCGCCCGGAGCCGCCGCTCGTCCCGGCCGACCCCGCCGACGCCGCCCTCGTCCGCGCCCTGGCGCTGGTCGTCGCCTGCGACGTGCATCCGCTCAACAACCTGCGGGTGCTCAAATATCTCTCCGGCCCGCTCGAGCAGCCGCAGGAGGCGCGCGACGCCTGGTACCGGCACTGGGTCGCCGAGGGCTTCGCCGCTCTGGAGAAGATGGCGGCGCCGAGGGCCGGCCGCTTCCTGTTCGGCGATTCGCCGACCCTGGCCGACGTCTGCCTCGTCCCCCAGATGTTCAACGCCCGCCGCTTCGAGGTGAAGCTGGACGATTATCCGGTGCTGGTGCGGGCGGATGCCGAGGCGAACCGGCTCGAAGCCTTCGCGGCGGCGCATCCCGACGCTATAGGTCCGGCGGCATAGGAGGATCGAAGATGGGCCGAGTCGAGGCGATGGCGAGGATGGCGGCGATCGGCGACACGCCGCTGGCGAGCGTCGAGATCCCGCCGATGGAGGACAAGGTCAGCGCCGAGGAGTGGAAGATCCGCGTCGACCTCGCCGCCGCCTACCGGCTGGTCGCTCATTACGGCTGGGACGACCTCGTCTTCACTCATTTGTCGGCGCGGGTGCCGGGGCCGGAGCATCATTTCCTGCTCAACCCCTACAATCTGATGTTCGAGGAAGTGACGGCGTCGAGCCTGGTCAAGGTCGACGTCGCCGGCAATGCGGTCGAGCCCTCCCCCTTCATTACCAATCCCGCCGGCTTCACCATCCACTCCGCCATTCACATGGCGCGCGAGGACGCACAGGCCGTCATCCACCTCCACACGCCGCACGGCCAGGCCGTCTCCGCCCATGGCGAGGGGCTGCTGCCGCTGACCCAGACGGCGATGCTGATCCGCGACGAGGTCGCCTATCACGATTATGAAGGCGTCGCGGTCGACCTCGACGAGCGAGAGCGGATCATCGCCGACCTCGGCTCCAGGGGCGCGATGCTTCTGCGCAACCACGGCACCCTCACGGTCGGCGAGACGGTCGGCGAGGCGTTCGTGAAGATGTACTTCCTCGAGCGCGCCTGCGAGGCTCAGATCCTCGCCCTGTCGGCGGGCGAGGGCAATCTCAACAACCCGCCCCAGGGCTCGCCGGAAGTGACGGCGCAGCAGGGCAAGGTGGGCCTCAAGCTCGCCGCTGGCGCGCTCGCCTGGCCGGCGCTGCTGCGCAAGGCCTATCGCCTCGATCCCGGCTTCGCGACCTGAGCAACCTTTCCGCCCCTCCCTGCAAGGGAGGGGTGGAAGTGGCCGCCATCAGCTCAGAACCGGAACCGGCCGGTCAGGCCGAACGTCCGCGGCTCGGCGAGGAAGGCGGAGAAGATCTGCCGCCCGCCCGGGAATTGCGGATCGGTGAACGCCGCCGTCCTGGCGCCCTCCTGGAAGGGCGAGTTGAAGGCGACCTGGGTGTAGCCGACGTCGAAGATGTTCTGGGCCCAGAGCTCGATCGCCCAGCGCTCCCGGGGACCGCGGATGCCGACCCGGGCGTTGAACACGGCGAAGCTGTCCTGCTCCTTCTGCGGGAACAGGTCCGAGCCGGTGTTGAAGCTGTCGGTCACCCGGCCGTCGAGGTAGAACAGCCCGGTCATTCCCGAGCCGCCGATCCGCGGAGTCCAGGCCAGCGAGCTGGTCGCCACCATCTCCGGGGCGTTGGACAGATTGTCGCCCGGCAGCTTGCGCAGGGCCGGATCGAGCGGCGCCCCGTCCTCGTTGCCGACCAGCTGGTCGCGGTAGCGGGTGTTGGCGTAGGTCAGGCCGAAGGTGACGTTGAGATCGCGGCGCACGCGAAGCGCGCTTTCCAGCTCGATGCCTTCGGAGCGGACCCCGTAGCCGACCTCGTTCGCCGGGCAGGCGCCCGTCGCCGCCGCCGGGTTGGCGATCGGATTGGCCGCCGGCGGAGCGACGAAATTGGGAGCGCCCGGAAGGATGCTCTGATCCCGGTCGGCGCCGTTCAGATCGATTCCGCAGCCATTGACCGTCTGCACGAGGAAGACGGTGCCGTTGAACGTGTTGAGCTGGAAGTTCTTGAAGTCCTGGCGGAACAGCACGGCGTTGAGGGTGAGCGGCCCGCGCGAGAATTTGGCGCCGATCTCGTAGGCGGTGTTGATCTCCGGATCGAACTGGAGATTGCCGACCAGCCCCTGGGCGCCGCCCGGAGTCAGCGCGAAGGGCAGCACCGGCGCCTTGAGCGCGGAGCGGTCGAGGTTGAAGCCGCCCGCTTTGTAGCCGCGCGACCAGCTCCCGTAGACCATCAGGTCGCGGCTCCACTTGTAGGAGAGGATGCCGGTGCCGGTGAACTCGTCCTCGTTGCGCTCGTCGGAGATGGAGACTCCGTTGAGCTCGGCGGTCGAATTGCCCTGGCAGGTGAGGCCGATCAGGCCGGCGGCGAGCGGCGCCAGGCCGGGATTGGCGAGAAGCGGAAGCAGCGCCCCCTGCTGAGCGACGCAGGCCGTGTTGTCGTTGCCGAACGTGGCGTTCAGCTCCTTCTTCTCGTTGGTGTAGCGAAGGCCGACGGTGAGCGCGAGCTTGTCGGTGATGTGGAAGATGTTGTGGGTGAAGAAAGCGTAGTTGCGGCTGTCCTGACGATAGATGTCGAGCGTGCTGCCGCGGTCGTTGACCGATTCCAGGCGGTCGAAGGCGGCGAGGACGAGCGGACCCGCGGCGCCGAACGGCGAGGGGATTCCGGGCGCCAGGGCTCCGCCGATGACGGCTCGGCCGGTCGGGCTGATGCAGCCGGGAGTGCCGGGGCTGTAGAAGCCGGCGAGACCGGTGCCGGAGAGCAGGCGGCAGGTGGCGAAGCGGCCATATTGGGTGCCGAAGCGAAGATTGTCGGTCACCGTCAGCGCCTCGTCGGCATAATAGGCGCCGACCAGCCAGTCGAGCTTGTCGCCGAACGCCTTGCCCTGGAGGCGGAGCTCCTGGGTGAAGGTCTTGAAGCGCCGCTCGAGGCCGTTATTGACCGGCGAGCGGTAGAGGATGTCGACCGGGCTGTAGTCGATGTCGCCCGGCTGCCCTGAGCGGTAGTTGCGATAGGCGGTGATCGAAGTGAGGCTCGCGTTCGCGCCGATGTCCCAGTTCACCTCGCCCGACAGGCCCCAGTCCTTGGTGTCGCCCTCGTAGGAGCGGCCCGGAGTGACGTAGATGTCGCGGCTGAACGGATCGTTGAAGGCGATGAGCGGCGTGCCGAGGTCGCGCAGCACGTTGATGATGTTGTTGCCCTGGTCGTTGGTCCTGCCCGGAACCGCGCCGGGCTGGAGCAGGGGAGTGGCCGGCTCGTTGAGATTGCCGATCTCGGGATTGAACTCGCGGTCGAGATAGACGGCGCCGCAGCAGGCTTCCTCG
>DASPJA010000059.1:0-3520 GCA_035628835.1 Allosphingosinicella sp. | reverse complement strand
CACGTCCGCTCCCCCGCCGCCGGCGAGGATGTCGGCGCCGAATGCTCCGTGGAGGAGATCGGCCTGCCCGCCGCCCTTCAAAGTGTCCGCCGCGAGCCCGCCGAACAGCCGGAGGAACCCGTCCGTCTCGGCGCTGCCGTCGAGCACCATCGTCTCGTTCGCCTGGAGCAGCGAACCCGAGACGGTCAGCGTCTCGCCGGGCTTCACGATCGCGTTCGACAGGGTGAGATTGTAGTCGAACTCGGTGCCGCCGCCGCGGGCGTAGCGCTCGTCGGTGGCCGAGGTCAGGGTCAGATTCTCGATGCTCGTGAACAGGCCGGTATAACCCGGAGCGTTGAAGTCGATCGTGTAATTGCCCCTGAGGAACATGCCGTCGTAGCCGGCGCCGCCGTTCACCGTATCGCCGGAGGCGAAGCGCTCCTCGGCGTAGAAGAAGATGTCGTTGCCCTGGCCGCCGGTGAGCGTGTCCCTGCCCTTGCCGCCGTAGACGACATAGCTCGCGTCCGTCTCGGCCGAGCCGTTGAAGGTGAAATCCTCCCCCGCCAGCAAGGCCGAGCCGTTGATCCGGGCCTGCACCCCGGCGGCGAAGTTCGAATCCCGGGTGGTCAGCACATAGTCGTAGCGGTTGGTGCCGGGCTCGCCGAAGCTCGTATTGCTCCCGCCCAGGATCGAGATGTTCTCGACCGAAGTGACGAAGGTGCCGAGCCCGACCCCGCCGACATAATTGCCCTGGAGAATGAGCGTGTCGAGGCCGGCGCCGCCGTCGATATGGTCGGCGGCGGTGAGCGCCGAACCGAAATAGAAGAGGTCGGCGCCGTCGCCGCCCGCCACGGCGTCGTCCCCGCCCTGGTGGAGCCGGAAGGTGTCGGCTCCGCCGAGACCCGACAGCAGGTCGGTCCCGGCGCTGCCGGCAATCTGGTCGTTGCCGCCGGTGAAGTAGGTGACCGGGGGCGCGTTGCCGGCGAGATTGGCCGCGGTCAGCGCGAGCGGAGTCACTCCGTCGAGCGTGGCGAGCGTGACGAATTCGTCGCCGCCGCCATCCTGGTCGATCAGCAGCAGGGTCCCGCCCGCCGAGGGACGGAGGCCGAAATGGCCGGAGAGGAACAGGGTGTCGGCGGTCCAGCCTCCGCTCAGCACCCAGCCGAGCGAGCCGGAGAAATCCAGCCGGTCGCCGTTATTGCCCGCTTCGAAATCGGTGATCCTGAGGCTGCTGTCGAACGGGTTCCAATAGGCGCCGGCGGTCTCGAGCGTATCGCGGCCCGCGCCGAGCGTCACGACGGCGCTCGCGCCCGCCCTCTGCTCGGCCAGAGTGACCCGGTCGTCGCCGGTACCGCCGTCGACGACCAGGCTGCCGCCATGGGCCAGCCCGGCGCTGATCCAGTCATTGCCTTCGCCGCCGCTCAGATAATGGGCCTGGACGGGTCCGGGCTGGTAGCGGAACAGGATCAAAGTGTCGTCGCCGCCGTCGCCGTGAAGGGCGTCGCTGCCGCCGCCGACGAACGTGAAGGTGCTGTCCTCGAGCCAGTCGTTGCCGGCGCCGCCGCGGACGATGTCGTCGCCATGGCCGCCGAAGAGGAAATCGTCGCCGGCGCCGCCCTGTATCCTGTCCGCTCCGGGCCCGCCTTCGACGAGGTCGTTGCCGGCGCCGGCGTCGATCGAGTCGGCGCCTGACCGGCCGAAGAGGCGGTCGTCGTCGCCCAGGCCGGTGATCGTGTCCGCTCCGCTCGCGCCGACGAGCTGGTCGGGACCGGGCGTGCCGGTCAGCACCTTGCCGACGGCCGGGCTGCCGTCGGGGGAGAAGCCGTCGAAATTATGCGCCGTGAAGGCCGTGCCCGTGGCGGGACCGAGATCCATCACCCAGACCCATTCGTCGCCGCCGCCGTCGCGGTCGATTTGGAGTATCTGCCGGCCTTCGCGGGTGTGGATCCGCGCATAGCCGGCGCTGCCGAACGGGTTGGTGGAGCCGTCCCAGCCGCTGAGTGCGCCGCCGAGGAAATCGTGCCAGACGATCACCCCGCCATCATTGCCGCGGCCGAACCCCTCCAGGGTGATGGTCGTGTCCGCGAAGAAAGCGGCCATCTGCTGGCCCAGCGTGACGGTATCGGTCCCGTCCGGATCGAAGAAGATCGTCAGGTGGTCGACGAGGAGATCGATCTCGATGCTGTCGCTGCCGGAGCCGGTGGCGATCTCGATCAGGCCGCGCGCCTGCACCTCGATCTTGTAGCGGTCGTCCCCGTCCCCGCCGTCGATCCAGAGATAGTGAGGGTCGAAGCGTATCGGCCGAATGACCGTGAAGTCGTCATGGCCGGCGCCGCCGAGGAGCACGTCGTCGCCGTCGAGACTGTAGAAGACGTCGTTGCCGTCGGCGCCATAGGCCCAGTCGTCGCCGAACCCGTCGTTGATCGTATCGTCGCCGGTGCCGCCCCTTATCTCGTCGTCGCCGGTGCCGCCCCAGAGGACGTCGTTGCCGCCGCCGCCGTACAGATAGTCGTTATGCTCGTCGCCCGACAGATAGTCGTTGCCCAGGCCGCCCCTCATCACGTCGGAGCCCGTCCCGCCGTAGAGGGTATCGTCGCCCTCTCTGCCGCGAAGCAAATCGTCTCCGGCTTCGCCCTGCATGTGATCCGCTTCGGGAGTGCCGGTAAAGTCGTCGGGACCCGCAGTGCCTGCAAAATTCGCCATGGGACATACTCGCCTTGAGTGAAGGCGAGGTATTTGAACCCAAATCAGGGGCTTATCTACAGGGCTTCAGAGCAGGCCCCGTTTTGGGACGGTTGGATGGCCGATCCTTTCCAGGCGGGGCCGCCAGGTTCAGAGCACGAAGTCCCCCGCTCCGAGCGGCGCCGCCCCCTGCAGCGTCAGGGCGATGATGAGGTCGGCATGGCCGTCGCCGTTGATGTCGCCCTGGACGATCCACTGGGCGCCCGACTGGAAGGCCCGAAGCTCGCCGGCCGTGTTGCTGAACGCGCCGGAGCCGATCCAGGTGAAGGCCTGGTCTCCCGCCAGCGACCGGCTGGCGTCGATCCGGTCGAGCTCGATCCTGTCGGTGCCGGGCGTGAAGTCGACGATATGGTCGCGGGCTACCGAATAGGATTCGGTCACCGCCTGGTAGCGGAAGACGTCCGCTCCGCCGCCGCCGGCGAGGATGTCGGCGCCGAAAGCGCCGTGGAGGAGATCGGCATTGGCGCCGCCCTTCAGGGTGTCGGCCGCGAGGCCGCCGAACAGCCGCAGGGTGCCGTCGGTCTCCTGGCTGGCGTCGAGGATCATCGTCTCGCTCGCCATCAGCAGGGCGCCGCTGATCGTCAGCTCCTGCCCCGCCCCCACGATCGCATCGGAGAGAGTGAGATTGTAGTCGAACTCGGTGCCGCCGCCCCTCGCATAGCGCTCGTCGGTGGCGGAGGTGAGGGTGAGGTTCTCGATGTTGGTGAACAGGCCGGTATAGCCCGGAGCGTTGAAGTCGATCGTGTAATTGCCCCTCAGGAACATGCCGTCATAGCCGGCGCCGCCGTTGACGGTGTCG
>DASPJA010000058.1:0-137022 GCA_035628835.1 Allosphingosinicella sp. | reverse complement strand
GCCGACGAGCGCGGCAGCGTCGTCGCGGTCAGCGATTCCGCCGGCAATGCGACGGCGGTCAACCGCTACGACGAATTTGGCATTCCCGCCGCCACCAACATCGGCCGCTTTCAATATACCGGCCAGGCCTGGCTGCCGCAGCTCGGCCTCTATCATTACAAGGCCCGCATCTACTCCCCCACCCTCGGCCGCTTCCTGCAGACCGACCCGATCGGCTATGAGGACGGGATGAACCTCTACGCCTATGTCGGCAACGATCCGGTCAATTTCGTCGATCCGACGGGCCTGAACGGCTGCGGCGCTTCAAACGAGGAAGAGATCCAGATCTGCGGATATCCGGACGGGCCCGCGGGCGCGTATCCGGGCCTGCCGCGCAGGAACGTGTCTCACGTGCAGTCCGCCAGCAGGGCCAGAAGAGTTCACCGGCCGACGGCAGCGAGGCCGCAGAAGATACCTTGCTCAGTCGGATCTGTAGGCGACATTAGATCACACCTGCCAAGCAAAGGCGCACTAGCTCAGATCAGGGATGGAGTGTCTAGTTACAGACAAGGAGTGGCGTGGGGAGGCACAGCCATCGCAGCACGACTAGGATTGCTAGGTCCCTCCGCTCGGCAAGAGGCAATCAAGGGAAACTCGCAGTTGGCGCAGGCTGGAAGGCAGATTGCATCCCACCCCGGTCAGACCGCTAGGGCGGTGACCGCTGCTGCGTCCAAATATCCTCTTCAACTCGGCAGCCGGCTTGCTTCCGGTGCCGCTGTAAGCGTGGTAGCAACGCCATACGGTGGAGTGGCAGTATCATTGCTTTCAGCCTACGGCTCTGCGTTCAAGGCAGCTAATCAGCATCCAGACGCTGTAGCGATAGCAGCGATTGTCGGGGAACACTGTCAATGAGTACCCGACCATTTCGCGCTTACCCTTGTCCGATATGTGGAAGTGCATTGAAACGTCTGCCAATCTTTAAGAGCCTCTCGCGCAGTTACATAATAACTTGTCGGTCTTGTGGCACTAGACTTGTATCCGATATCGGTTGGCGCTGGTATCTGTTGATGGCCCTGTATACCCAAGTTATTTTATTCGCTTTGGCGTTGCCTCTGATATTTGGCTTGATTGCCGGATCATGGGTAACGGTAGGAATAACTCTCCTGGTTTTTTTCACCTTGACCCTGACGCCGGCGGCATTGCTGCATGCCCGCTTCCTAGAGCCCGAAGTGGAGTAGCTGCAAAATGGCCGTGTCGCGGGCATCCAGGTGCAAATCAGAAGGGCGCTGTTGAGCAAAGCGGCGGTTACAAAAGAAGAGGCATCGCTCAGGTCGACAACAAGCTCGAGGCATCAAAGTCGCTCGGCCGGCTCTCCTTCACGGCCGACACGCTGTTCGCATATGACGGAGACGCTCTGGCGACGCAGCGCCTGAACCAGGCCGTCCATGCGATCGCGATCAACCGCTACGACGAATATGGCATCCCGGCCGCGACCAATTCGGGCCGCTTCCAATATACCGGCCAGGCCTGCCGCAGCCCGCGCCTTTCATGATGGCATCGAATCTCCCCCTTTTCGCGCGCAGGCAGGGAGGCGGGCCGCGATTCCTCTCGGACGGGCCCGCGCTTCGTCGACGGGAGGAGGCGTTTCGTCGGTGGCGCGGGCGCTTCGCAGAACCGTTGCGGCCCCGTGTCGAAGCGGCCGAGCGCCGGGACCGGGCCGGGCGTAGGTCAAATCCTGCGACGCGGGGTTTCCGATCCTGTCTCATCCCCAGGCCAGGGGCCCCGCGCCGCAACCCCCCTTTCGAAGACAAGGATGAAGACATGTTCCCTCGTACGCTTGCCGCGCTCGCCGCCGCCGCCGTCACGGCCGGCGCCGTCGCCCTCGCCGTCCCCGCCCACGCGGCTCCCGCCCAGGACAGCGTCACCATCAGCTTCGCCGGGCTCAACCTGGCCGACCCCGCCAATTCCGACCGGATCCAGCGCCGAATCCGCAACGCCGCGCGCCAGGTGTGCGGCTCCGACCTCATCCAGCCGATCGGGCTGATGGAGCGGGCGGCCGCCTGCGAGCGGTCGGTCGTCGCCGACGCCAACACCCGCGTCGAGCTCGCCGCCGCAAGGCAGAGCGGGCCGTTCCGGCTCACCCTTCGCTCCCACTGAGCGAACCCTCGCACCACCCTGGCTCGCCGGTTCCCGCTGCCCCTTCAGCGGCGCCCGGCGAGCCCTTTCGCATTGGCGAGGTAGAGGCGCCCGACCTTCTGCTCCTCGCCGTCGGCCAGGCACGCCCACCAGCGGCCGCCGTCATCGCGCCTCAGGCCGGCGACGAAATCGCGCCGGACGATCGCCGAGCGGTGAAGGCGGACGAACCGCGCCGGATCGAGCTCCTCCTCCAGCTTGCCGATCGTGTGGTTGATCAGCCAGCTCCTCTTGCCGACGTGGAGCCGCATATAGTCGCGCTCGGCCGTGACCCGGTCGACGTCGGCCGCGGACAGGCGCACCAGGCCGCGCGCCTCTGAAACCCAGAATTCCTCGATATAGGCCGAGCCCCCGGCCGGGCCGGCCTCGCCGCCGCTCGAGCCGAGCCGCTCGCGGGCGCGGCCGACGGCGCGGGCGAGGCGCTCGGCCGAGACCGGCTTCATCACATAGTCGACAGCCTCGACGTCGAAGGCGGCGACGGCGAACATGTCGAAGGCGGTGACGAAGATCACCACCGGCGGCCTGGGCACCCTCGCCAGGGCGCGGGCGACGTCGATACCGTCCATTCCCGGCATGGCGATGTCGAGCAGGACGGCGTCGGGCTCGAGGGCTTCGACCAGGCGCAGGGCGGCGGCGCCCTCGGAGGCGGTGCCGGCGAGAGTCACCCCCTCCATGCGGGCGAGCAGCAGCTGCAGCCGCTCGACGGCGAGGGGTTCGTCGTCGACGACGAGGAAGCTTATCGGTTCAGCCATCGCTTTCCATCGGCCCTTCGGCTTCGCTCAGGACAGGCATTGAGAGGGTGACCCGCCAGCCGCCGCCGGGCAGGGGGCCGTGCTCGCAGGCGGCGTCGCCGCCGAAGCGGGCGGCGAGCCGCTCGCAGACGTTGACGAGGCCAACTCCGGTGTCGTGATCGCTCTTCCTCGGCTCCGTCGGGCCGCGGTCGTTCTCGACGGTGAGGATGAGCCGGCTATCCTCCTCCCGGGCGGCGATCGTCAGCCGCACCGGCTCGGCGGTCCGCGCGACTCCGTGCTTGATGGCATTCTCGACGAGAGGCTGGAGGATGAGCGGCGGCACCCGGGCGCCGCGAAGGTCGGCCGGAACCTCGATTCGAACGTCGAGGCGCTTGGGGAAGCGCGCCTTCTCGATGTCGAGATAGAGCTGCTGGAACTCGATCTCCCGGGCGAGGCTGATGTCCTCGCTCGGATCGAGCGCCAGGCTCGAGCGGAAGAAGGCGGACAGGTTCACGATCATCGTCTCGGCCTCCTCCTCGCGACGCGCCATGACCAGCGAGGAGAGGGAGTTCAAGGTGTTGAACAGGAAGTGCGGGTTGACCTGGTAGCGAAGCGCCCGGAGCTGAGCCTCCTGGGCGTCGCGCTCGGCGCCGGCGGCGCGGCGCTCGGCGGCTCGAAGCCGGGCGGCCGAGCTGATCGCGATGTAGAAGCTCGCCCAGGCGGCGAAGAAGAAATACCAGGTGACGAGGCCGTCGGCGATCAGCCGCAGCATGAGCTGGCGCTGGCGCTGCTCCTGGCCGGGAGGCGCGGCGGGCAGGATCACCGGCTTGCCCCCCTTGCCGATCAGCACCTCGGCGCCGCGGGTGGAGCGGACGACGGTCGTTCCGTCCGCCCGCTGGCCGACGACGGTGCGCTCGACCAGCGGCTGATGGACGGCGAAGGCGAGGTTGAAGGTGGAGAAGATCGCCGCCGCGGGAACGCAGGCGATGGCGGCGGCGACGATCTGGATCCTGACGCTCTCGCGCGCGGCGCGGCTCAGCACGAGATAGACGAGGAAGGTGAGGACGATTCCGATCATGCAGCCGAGCGCCCGCGAGCCGAGCCAGGCGAGGCTCTCGTCGATCAGCCAGGTGCGGATGACGATGGTCGCGAAGTAGAAGAGCCAGAAGCCGAGGATCGACGCCGCGGCGAGCGGCAGATCGGGCAGGCGCCGATGCCCGCGATAGTCGGTGAAGCTCTCCATCCCTTCGCCTTCTTACCCGCTCTTGCTCATTTGAGTCCCGCGATCCGTGCCGTTCGCAGACGGGGGAAGGGGGTTGGTCGAAAATCATTCCCCTCACTCCTCCCAGTCATCCGGCAAAGTTGAGGAAGTTGAGGATTGCCCAGGCCCGTCGGACGCGGCGGGCGCCGAGTCGCACCAGGCGTCCTGCGGAAGGCGCCTGAGGAGGCCGCTATGGTGGGCGCGGTCCCACTGATCGGCGCTCCATCCGGCCATGGCGTCGGGATCGAGGTCCGCCACGGAGACGGCGTCGTCGCCGGCCTCGGCCATCGCGCACCGCGTTGCCACCCAGGCGCGCCTGCGAAGGAATGCGGCGGTCGCCGGGGCAATGGGCGGCGGGGACGCCGGCCCGGCCGCGCCGGCGCTCCAGACCAGGAAGCCGCTTCGCCGGGCCCGTTCCCACTGGTCGTCGGTCCAGCTCTCCCTTTTCCCGTAGTCGAGATCATCGACCGGAATTTCCAGCGGCGGAATGTCCCGCCACGAGCGGCGTTGGCCGAGCCGAGCCAGCGGATCGGACGAGTCGCCGCCAGCGGCCGGCCCAGCGGCCGCGGCGGGCTCCGGAGGCGCGGCGGGCCGGAGCGCTTCGACGAAGGCGTCGGGATCGCCCCCGCTTTCGAGGCATTCGATATAGTCGTCGAGACTCTCGGACAGAGCGCGCAGATGCTCCTCATGGGGTGCCTCGCGCTCGGCCAGCCGGTCGAGGCGGGTCAGCATGGCCATGGTGAGGCGATTGTCGTGATGATGCAGCTCCTCGACGACCACGCCGTCGCGAATCCGCTTCGAGACGATTCCGTTGACGGCCCTCGCGCTGGCTTCCGCGGCGATCCGCACCCGCGAGCGGTTGACCAGGATCGCGTCCCACATTCTGGCGAAGGCGCGGCCTTGGCGGCGGTTGCGGAAGGCGTAAGCCGCGGCGGCGCTCAGTCCGACCGCGGCCGCGGCGGCCTCGACCGTGGCGGAGCCGGCGAGATGGCGCAGGAAGCCGCCGATCCGCTCCGGCGTCCAGCCGTCGTGGCGCGGCTTGCGGGCGCCTTCGGCGAAGGTCTCGGCGAGGCAATCGGAGATGAGCGGGCCGAGATCGGGCGGAGGCTCGATGCGGGCCGGTATGGACGGGGAGGCGGGACATTCGCCAGCCGCGTGAGCCGGAGCGGCCGTAGGTGCAATGTTCGACTTATGTTCCACATCTGGAATTTAGCAGGAAAAATCCTATTTACAAGAGCCGATCGGTACCCCTCGTCCCGCTGGCACGGCTCCTACGCCGACTCGATAGAGAGGGTTGGGATCAGGTGGAATCGTCTGGGTCGCTGGCCCTGAGCCTGTCGAAGGGCCTTCCTTCTTGTTCCATAGGAAGGGGACCGCCGTCGGATCGCTATTGAGATCGGGAGCCAACATGGGCGCTCTGCCTTGGCAGATCGCCTTCTTCGTTCTCTGCGTTTTCAGCGCCGGACGCTCCAGGCGATCTACAGAAATATGTGGAAAACTCATTTCGGGGGCGCGAAGTCGCTGATTTTTCCGCATTTCCTTCGGGGCGGCTGTGGCTCGGAGGTTACACCCCCGGCGCCCTCTCACCCGGGTGAACTTTTCCCATTGCCGCTGAACCCGAAACCTGATTCATTTCTGATGGGGAGCGGGGTCTTGGTTAAGCGGCTGGTAACCGTTTGAATCGCATGATCTCCGCCGGGTAAGAGAGTGGGAGTGGGATCATGGCGACGAATACGAAGCCGGCCGACGGTGCCCTGACCTTGGTCGAGATGAAGGAATTTGCGGGCTTCCCCGCGGCGACCCAGCGTTACATCCGCCGCTCGCTCGATGTCGGCCTCGGCCGCCGCGACGCGCTCCGGCGCTGGTCGCGCGACGTCGGCGAGGCGGCCTCGATCCGAGCCCAGGAGCGGATGTACCGGCGGCTCGACCATGTCCGCGCCAGCGTCCCCGACGACAGCGGCCTCGACGAGATGGAGCCGGTGATGGGTCCGCTCGTCACCATGACCGCCTTCGATCTCGGCCAGGACCGGCTGCCCGATTTCGCCTCCTACCGCTTCCTCTACGAGCGGCTGATCGGAGCCGCGGTCCGGCCGTGGCTGCCCGGCGCCTTCTGCGCCGCCGCCGCCCTGCCGCACCTCCACCCGGAGAAGCGCCGCGCCCTGCTCCAGTCGATCAGCGAAGCCGCCGCCACCGCGCCGGGCTGGTCCAACCGCGAGCCGGTCTTCTTCCCCGAGTGGGTGGACAAGGTCGACGTCACCGTCGCCGGCTGATTTCAACGGTCCTTCCACGGGACGAATGGAGCGGCGGGCCTTCGGGCCCGCCGTTTCCCGTCGGCCGTCGGTCGTCCCGGCATTCGCCGGGATGACGATCAGCGAAGCCAGCCCTGCTCGCGATACCAGTCGGCCGTCTGCTTGAGGCCGGTGGCGGTCTTGATCCGCGGGCGCCAGAGGCGCTCGGGCGGGCGCTTCCGGGCCGTCACCACCCAGTCGGGATGGCAGAAATAGCCGACCCGGTCGGGGGTCAGCCTGGCATTGCCGCGCCGGAACAGGCGATCGAGCCCGGCGGCGATTCGAAGCACCGGCCGGGGCATGGCGAGGGTGAGCGCCCGCCGGCCGTAGATCCGGCCGAGGGTGCGGGCGAAATGGCGGTGCTGCCAGCCGCCCTCGCGGCCGTCGTCGGGCTCGTAGGTCTCGGCCCAGCTGTCCGAATCGTCGAGCAGGGCGAGAATCAGGCGGCACAGGTCCTCGACGTGGATGACCGAGAAGCGGCCTCGCGGCGGAAGCGCCACCAGCCCGCGCCGGGCCATCCTGAACAGCTCGAGCGTCTCGCGGTCGCCGGGCCCGTAAATCGCCGGCGGCCGGACGATCGTCCAGTCGAGACCGGAAGCCGCGACCAGGCGCTCGGAGCGCGCCTTGGACCAGCCGTAGCCGGAAAGCTCCGGCTCGCGCGCGGCCAGCGACGAGATGTGGACGAAGCGGCGCACCCCGGCCTTGCGGGCGGCGTCGATCATGTTGGCGGTGCCGCCGGCATTGACCGCCTCGAATTCGGCGCGGCTGCGGGCGTTGATCGCTCCGGCGAGGTGGATGACGGCGTCCGCGCCCGAGCATGCCTTGACGAGGGTCTCGGGCCGGTCGAGAGCGCCGTCGACCCAGACGATCTCGTCCTCGGGCGGCTTCCAGCCGCGGGTGAGTGCGCGCACGTCATAGCCTTCGGCGAGGGCGAGGCGGAGCAGATGCGAGCCGACGAAGCCGGTGCCTCCGGTGACGGCGAGGGTCCGGATTTTCTGTTTCTGTCTAGCCACGCACGCCTGATGCCGTTCGCCCCGAGCGAAGTCGAGGGGCCCCGTCGAGCGCCGCCGAGACTGTGCGCCCCGATAGCCTCGGCTTCGCTCGGCGGGGTGTCTCGACTTCGCTCGACACGAACGGATTCCATGCCTGGTCGATTATAGCGGAGACCAGTCCTTCTGGTTCTCTTCCGACTCCGCCTCCTTCACCGCCGCGATATGCGGGAGGAGGGCGTCGAGCACCGCCTCCACGCCCGCGCCGGTGACTCCGGAGAGGGGGAGGGGCCTCGCGCCCGCTTCCGCCTCGATCTCGCCGGACAGCGCGGCGATCAGCTCCTCGTCCAGAGTGTCCGACTTGTTGAGGGCGATCACCTCCGGCTTGTCGGCGAGGCCGGCGCCATAGGCTTCGAGCTCGGTGCGGACGGTGCGATAGGTCTCCGCCACATCTTCCTGCTCGGAATCGACGAGGTGGAGGAGGACCCGGCAGCGCTCGATATGGCCGAGGAAGCGGTCGCCGATGCCCGCGCCCTCGGCCGCGCCCTCGATCAGCCCGGGAATGTCGGCGATCACGAACTCGCGGTCGCGGTGGCGGACGACTCCCAGCTTGGGGTGGAGGGTGGTGAAGGGATAGGCGCCGACCTTGGCGTGGGCGTTGGTGACGGCGTTGAGGAAAGTGGATTTGCCCGCGTTGGGCAGGCCGACCAGACCGACGTCGGCGAGCAGCTTCAGCCGGAGCCAGACCCACATCTCCTCGCCCGGCCAGCCGTCGCCGTGCTGGCGCGGCGCGCGGTTGGTCGAGCTCTTGTAGCTGGCATTGCCGCGGCCGCCGTCCCCGCCCCTCAGGAAGACCTGGCGCTGCCCGACGCGGGTGAAGTCGGCGAGGACCTGCTCCTTGTCGTCGCTGAGGATCTGGGTGCCGACCGGAACCCGGATGACGAGATCGTCGCCGCCGGCCCCGGTGCGGTTCTGGCCCGAGCCGCCCTTGCCGCGCGGCGCCCGGAAATGCTGGGTGTAGCGGAAGTCGATCAGGGTGTTCAGGCCCTCCACCGCCTCGAAGATTATGTCGCCGCCCTTGCCGCCGTCGCCGCCGTCGGGGCCGCCATATTCGATATATTTCTCGCGCCGGAAACTGACCGCCCCGGGGCCGCCCGCGCCGGAGCGGACGAAGATCTTGGCCTGGTCGAGGAAATGCATGGCGCGCATGTAGGGGATTAATCCCCGGCCCGAAAGGGAGGCCGCCGAACGGCATGCAAATCTATTGACAGGTGCAAATGAATTCGCATACCTCGTCATCAGGAGGACGGAGTGACTCGCGACCTGACCAACGAGCTCGGCAAGCGTGAACGGCAGATCGTCGAGATCGTCTACCGCCGCGGCCGGGCGACCGCGGCCGAGGTGCTGGCCGACCTTCCCGATGCTCCGAGCTATTCCAGCGTCCGCGGGATGCTGAGGCACCTCGAGGGCAAGGGCTATCTGCGCCACGAGCGCGACGGCCTTCGCTACGTCTATTCGCCGACCTCGTCGAAGACGGAGGTGCGCACGTCGGCGCTTTCGCACCTCGTCAAAACCTTTTTCGACGGATCGATCAGCACCGCCGTGGCGGCGCTGCTCGAATCGAAGCCCCTGACCCGGGACGAATATGAGCGCCTCTCCTCGCTCCTGGACAAGGCGCCTCGGGAGGACGAGCCGTGAGCATCGCGGCGGCCTTCGCCGACCTCGCGGGCGAGCTCGCCCTGCTGCTGTTGCGAGCGACCCTGCTGATGGGCGCCGCCTGGGCGGCGGCGGCCGCGCTTCGAATGGCCGGTGCGTCCGCGGCAGCGCGGCACCTGGCATGGCTTCTGGGAATCGCGGCGCTGCTGGCCTTGCCCGTCCTCTGGTGGCTTGCACCGGTGCTGCGCCTGCCGATCCTCCCGGCCGGCGCCGCGGCCGAGCCGCCGCCGGTCATGGCGCCGGAGGTCGATCTCGCCGTTCCGCTCTCGTCCGGCGCGGCGATCGATCCGGGCTGGGGCGTCGGGCTTCTGATCGTCTACGCGCTGGGCGTGGCGGCTTTGCTGCTCCGCCTCGCCGTCGGGCGGCGCATGCTCAGGCGCCTGTGGAGCGAGGCCGAACCGGTGCGTGATCCGGCCTGGGAGAAGCTGCTGGCCCAGCTCTCCTCCGACATGGCGCTGCCGAGGCGCGTGGAGCTGCGCATCGCCAGGGGCGCGGCGGTGCCGATGACCTGGGGAACCCTGGCGCCCAAATTGCTGCTTCCGGCCGAGGCGTCCGAATGGCCGCCGGAGCGGCGGCGCCTCGTACTGCTTCACGAACTGGCCCATGTCGCGCGCCGCGACAGCTTGAGCCGGTCCGTGGCTTCGCTGGCCTGCGCACTTTACTGGCTTCATCCGGGAGCGTGGTTCGCGGCCCGCCGGATGCGAATGGAGCAGGAGCACGCCGCCGACGATCATGTGCTGATGGCGGGGGGGTCGCCGAAGGCTTACGCGCTCAGCCTTCTTCATCTCGCGAGGGGCCCGGGGGCGAAGCAGGATTTCGGCCAGGCGGCGGCGATGGCCGGCATGTATCAGCTGGAGCGCCGCCTGGTTTCGATCACGAAGCCGGCTCGCCGCGACCGGCCGGGTTCCCTATTCCTCTCCTCGTCCGCGCTTCTTGCCGGTTGCACCACTGTGTTCGTTGCGGCCGGCGTGCCGGTGAGCGCCACTCCGACCCCGCTCGGGCGGTTGCAGGCCAAGCCGGGGGCCATGGCCTCGGTCCCCGGCAGGGATTCGGCTTCCGGTCGGGCCGAAGATGCTTCGGCAGGGGCGGGGCATGCGCAGCGGGTTTCAACGCTGCCGGCCGCCTCGGCCGGCGAAGACGGCCTCGCTTCCGAGCGGCCTTCGCCGGAGGCGAGGGAAATTGCGCAAGCGCGGCCGCCTCGGCGGGACGGCGCCGCCCCGAGCGGGAGCGGGGCCGGTCAGGAGCGGAGCCGGGATCGGCCTCAACCCGCCGCTCAGGTCCAGCCGCTGAGCCACTATGGCTGGGAGCTTCAGCGGCGCGATTCCAGGCTTCAACTCGAGTCCCCCAGGGCGTCCTCGCCGCCGACCCGCCTTGTCCTGCCGGCCCCTCCCGCCTCCGCTTCGGCGGAGCGGACCGGCCGGCCGAGATGGGCTCGGAACATCCCCAGGATTGTCCGGGGCACCAAGCCCGGGAGCTCCACTGTCTCGACGTCGCAAGGACCGCTGACGCTGTCGTGGTCGATCGGGGGCGCCGGGGACTAAAAACAAGGAGAGAGTCGATGAAAGCAAGACTCGTGATCGCGGCCCTCGCGGCCGCGCTGCCGGCCTGCGCCCTGAGCGCCGAGGAAATAGGGGCGAAGCATCCCGGCCGGGACGCCGCGGCGGCACCCGGCTTCAGGGCGGAGCTGCTCGGCGGCTTCGATACCGACGGCTATAATGACGGCGTGGTCTATGGCGGCCGTGTCGGCTACGACTTCAAGGCGGGGCGCCGGTTCCTGCTCGGCATCGAGGGCGAGGTCAACGGCCTCACCACCGACGACGCCCTGCAGTCGCCTTTCCCGCCGCTCAGCACCGGGAACGGGCCGGAAGCCTATGTCGGGGGCCGGGCGACCTTCATTCTGTCGAGCCGGTTCCGCCTCTTCGGCGGAGGCGGCTATTCGCGCACGAAGCAGGGCAATTTCGTCCTCCTCGATCCCGATCCGGCCCCGCTCGGCACGCTCGGGACGATCAGGCGGTCCTATGACGGCTTCCGTCTCAGCGCCGGGGGCCAGTTCCTTCTCGGCCGCCGCGCCTTCATCGGCGCCGAATACCGGTTTTCGGACTATGAAGGCTTCGCCGTCTCGCGCGAGCAGGTGGTGGGAAGCATCGGCTTCCGATTCTAGGACCGGCCTCAGCTCTACTGCCGCTCGCTGGCCAGACGGACCAGGTGGCGGGTGGCGATCTCGCGGGCCTGCTCGCGCGGCAGTCCTAGCGCGCTCGCCATCGGCCCGCCCATCAGCGAATCGCCCAGAGCGGCGAGGACCAGCCAGAGCGTGGTCTCGTGGACCGGGCGATCCTCATGGCCGGCGCCGAGCTGGTCGACGAGGCGGTGGATGGCGTCGAGGATCGGGTTCAGAGCGTCGCGGTTGCCGCTGAGGATCATCCAGGCGGCGAGCGCTCCGGCGCCCTCGCGGTCGAAGGCGTCGAACGTCCGGTCGACGATCTCGCGGGGATCGGCCTCGCCCTGGCGCTCGCGCTCGACGACCCGGGCGATCTCGGCCGTGACCCGCTCCCCGATCAGCCGCGCCAGCTCGCCCTGAAGGCCCGCCGCCGAGCCGAAATGGTGGAGGAGGTTGCCGTGCGTCTTGCCGATTCGCGCTCCGACCGCCTTCAGGGTCACCGCCTGCGGGCCCGATTCGATCAGAAGCGCCCGCGCCGCCTCGAGCGCGGCGGCGCGGCTCTCCTCCGGGGTCAGGCGTTCACGGGTTATTGACATTTGTGTAAGTATGTCGCATCCATCATGGACGAAGGAGATACAGCCATGGGGCGCGAAGTCACACCCTCCGATCTGACGATCACGCCGCGCGACCGCCGTTTCGGCCGCGGCGACAGGACGGAACGCTGGTGGCTGGGCGGCAACCCCTATGGCAGCGCCCTTTACGACGCCTTGTCGGTTACCTTCCCGAAGGGGGAGGCCTTCTTCGTCGAGAGCGTGCGCGCCTTCCGCGACGACGCGCCGCCCAAGCTGGCCGAGGAAATCCGCGCCTTCACCACCCAGGAGGTGATGCACAGCCGCGAGCATGTCGCCTTCAACCGCCGCGCCGTCGAGGCGGGCTACGACATCGCTCCGCTCGAGGCTCGGGTCGACAAGAGGCTGGAGGAGACCAAAGGGCGCCCGCCTATCGTCAATCTCGCCGCGACCATGGCGCTCGAGCATTTCACCGCCGTCATCGCCAACCAGCTGCTCGGCAATCCACGCCATCTGAGGAATGCCGACCCCCAGTCGGCGGCGCTGTGGCGCTGGCACTCGATGGAGGAGATCGAGCATAAGGGGGTCGCCTACGACACCTGGCTCCACGCCACCCGCAACTGGCCTCGCCGGAAGCGCTGGACCGTCAAGTCGCTGGTGATGCTCAAGGTGACCAGGAACTTCTTCGTCGAGCGCACTCACGGAGCGCTGATGCTGCTCGCCCAGGACGGCATCAGGGGCCCCCGGGCCTGGGCCGGGCTGTTCTGGTACGCGATGGTCAGCCCCGGCATGTTCCGAAAGATTCTCGGCGCCTGGCTGAAATTCTTCCTCCCCGGCTTCCATCCCTGGAAGCATGACGACCGCAAGCTGATCGCCGAGGGCGAGCGAAGCCTCGAAGCCGCCGCCGCCTAGATCCTCCCCGCCGCGAAGCGGTGGGGAGGATCTCAGCCTCACGCCGCCATCGCCGCCGCGGCGATTTCCTGCTCCGGATCCAGCTCCAGCGTGAACAGGCGGCAGGGCGCCGCCTCGCCTCGGCCGGCGCTGTAATAGGGGGCGATCCTGCCGACGGACCGGAAGCCCAGCTTCTCCAGCACCCGCCCCGACGCGGGATTGTCGAGAAAGTGACCGGCGGTGAGGCGCCTGAGGCGCAGGCTGTGGCGTGCCAAGGCGAGGACGGCCCGCCCGGCCTCGGTGGCGTAGCCGCGGCCCCAATGGTGCCGCTTTATCCAGTAGCCGAGCTCGATCTCGCCGGTCGGGCGCCGCCCGAGACCGATCGCTCCGAGCAGCTCCGGCGAATCCTCGCGGCGGCGGAAGATGAGCAGCGACGGCTCCGAGGCCTTGCGCTCGGTCGAAAGCCAGGCCTCGGCGTCCTCGAGCCGGTACGGCCAGGGCGCGGTGGCGAGGTTGCGGACGATGCGCTCGTCGCGGATCGCCTCGAACAGGGCAGGGGCGTCCTGGCTCCAGCCGGGCCGCAGCAACAGTCTTTCGGTCCTCGCGAACATGTTCTCGTCCTCCCTTGCCGGCCGGCGATCCGTTACCCGGCGCGGGTGACGGATCGCCGACAGTTTCGAGGGAGAATCGAAAAAGGAGAGAAACCCGGCGGCTCCTCTCCCTCGAATTCGGTTCTCTGTTGAGACCTGGAGCCGCCCCTCCTGGGGACGGCCCTTCCTCGGCGCGTCCCTATTTCGCTGCTTCGGTCGCTTGCGGCATGTCGACGCAGACGAACTTGCGGCCGAGTTTCCCGTCGCGAAACGAGACCCGGCCGTCGGTAAGCGCAAAGAGGGTATGATCCTTGCCGATGCCGACGTTGGTGCCCGGGTACCAGCGGGTCCCGCGCTGACGCACGATGATGTTGCCGGCGAGAACGGTCTCTCCGCCGAACTTCTTGACGCCCAGACGCCGGCCCGCGCTGTCGCGACCGTTGCGTGAGGATCCGCCTGCTTTCTTATGTGCCATGACTAAGCTCTATATCTCTCGAGTGTTTACGCGTCTTTATCAGCGGCCGGCTTCTTTGGGGAAGCCTTTTTCTTCGCCGGGGCGGGAGCATCGACCTGCTCGCTCTCGGCGCCCTCGACCTTGAGCGGCGCCTGGGGCTGGGCGTCGGCCGCTGCGGGAGCCTCGGGGGCGTCGGCCTTCTTGGCCTTGGCCTTTTTCGGAGCCTCGGCGACGCTGTCGGTGATCTGCTCGTTGACCGTGGCGCTGTCGGTGATCTGGCTGTTCACCGCCGTCGGCTGGGCCTCGGCCGCCTCCGGGGCGGCCTTCTCCGCCTTGGCGGCCTTCTTCGGAGCCTCGGCCTTCTGGTCGCCGATCGCGACGATCCTCAGGATCGTATGCTGCTGGCGGTGGCCCTTCTTGCGGCGGTAATTGTGCCGGCGGCGCTTCTTGAAGACGATGACCTTGTCGGCCTTGGCCTGGGCGATGATCTCGGCCGAGACGGTCAGCCCGTCGGTCGAGCGCAGGTCGGCGCCCTCGCCGGCGAGCAGGACGTCGTCCAGCCTGATGGTGTCGCCCGCCTCTCCGGCGAGCTTCTCGACGACGATCTTGTCTCCGGCGGCGACGCGATACTGCTTGCCGCCCGTGCGCACGACTGCGAACATGGCTTTTTCCATCATACTAATGCTGTCCGCGCGTATCGTCGGCCGCGGCCGAACCCCCGCGCGGGAACCGGGCTGCTACCGAAGCGGCCCGTCAGTGTCAACGTCTCTCGTCAGTGGCGGTGCTGCCGCTTCAGCCGGTAGCGGCCCCTGGCGATCGTGTCGAACAGGCCGGATATGGCGGGGTGGTCGACCGGCTCGTCGCTGTCGTCGGCGAGCAGGTTCTGCTGGCTGACATAGGCGGTGTAGGACGATTCCCCATTCTCGGCGAGCAGGTGGTAGAAGGGCTGGTCCTTGGGCGGGCGGATGTCCTCCGGGATCGCCTCGTACCATTCGTCGGAATTGGCGAAGACCGGGTCGACGTCGAAGATCACTCCGCGAAAATCGAACAGCCGGTGCCGGACCACCTCGCCGATGGCGAAGCGGGCATGGGCCACGGGCGGCGCCGGCGGGGAGGCGTCGCCGTTTCCGGTGAAGAATCTGTCGGGCCGGTCCATCATCGCCATTATGTAGGATCAAAGGCCCGGCAGGCAAGCGAGCGAGGAGTGCGCCGGCGCGTCTCCGGCGCGCTCAGGACATGCTTGGCAAGCCGGGACGCTTGGGCTAAGCGCCCGCCCTGTCGACCGGCCCCCGCTTCCACGCGGAGGCGGATCCCCAATGCGGAGAGGTGCCGGAGTGGTCGATCGGGGCGGTCTCGAAAACCGTTGAGCCCGCAAGGGTTCCGAGGGTTCGAATCCCTCCCTCTCCGCCATTTTCCCCGATCGCGCCGAGACGGCGGAACGCCCGCGACAATCCCGATCGAGCGCCCGGCCGGAAAAGTTTTTGGGGCTGGTACAAAGCAGGTAGCAACGCATTGCCGCTCCGCGGGTTGGCGTTTTCTGGAACGAGAGGCAAGGATGCGGCCACGTCTCAAGCCGGTAGACCGGCAGACCATCGTCATCACCGGCGCCACCAGCGGCAACGGCCTGGCCGCGGCCCGGGAAGCGGTCCGGCGGGGTGCCGCGGTCGTGATCGCGGCCCGCAACCGCGACGCGCTCGAGGCGGTGGCGAGAGACCTGGAGCGCGCGGGAGGCCGGGTCGCGATCTGCGCCGCCGACGTCGCGGTCGAGGCCGAGGTGGAGCGAATCGCCGACACGGCCGTGACGGCCTTCGGAGGCTTCGACAGCTGGGTAAACGACGCCGCGGCCGCGACCTACGGGGCGATGGAGCGTGTGCCGATGGAGGACCACCGGCGCATTTTCGACGTGAATTATCACGGCCTGCTGATGGGCTCGCTGGTCGCGGCGCGCCATCTTCGCTCCCGCGGCGGCGGCGCCATCGTCAATCTCGGCTCGGTGCTGTCGGACCGGGCCATGATCTACCAGGGCCCCTATTCGGCCACGAAGGCGGCGGTGCAGGCGGCCACGGACGCGCTCCGGATGGAGCTCGAGCGCGACGGCGCCGGAATATCGGTCACCCTCATCAAGCCGGGCTCGATCAACACGCCCTATCCCGAGCATGCCCGCAACTACATGGATGCGCCGCCGCGGCTGCCGCCCATGCTGTACGATCCCGCGCTGGTCGCCGAGGCCATAATCTTCGCCTGCGAGAACCCGCGCCGGCAGCTCTACGTCGGCGGCAGCGGTTATCTCATCTCCCTGGCCAGCCGGCTCGCTCCGCGCGCCACCGATCTGGCCATGGAGGCCTTCGGGGTCGGAGCCCAGCAAAAGCCCGGGGATCCGGGCGACCCGCGCAAGCGCGACAACCTCCACGCGCCCAAGGCCGACGGCGAGAGCCACGGCGCGCAGGACGTCTTCGTTCGCCGCACCAGCCTGTTCCTTCAGGCCCAGACCCAGCCGCTCCTGCTGCCCCTGGTCGCGGCGGCGGCGGGGGCGGAGATCGCCGGAGGCCTGGTCGGCAGGCTGCTCCGGCAGCCGCGCGGGCGTCGTCAGGCCATGCCGGCCGCCCCTGGGCGGCGCGGAACGGTCAGCGAGGAGAGCAGAATCAAGACTCAAGGCGAACGGCCGCCGGGCATCGCTGAAGAGGCGCCCGGCCGCGGGGAAGGCCGCGGCCGACCCGATGAACCCGAGCCCGCCCGGGAAGAGATGGAGCAGGCGCAGAAAGACGCCGCCGAGGAGCGGGAGAGCGAGCGTGGCTATCAATGACGGGGTCCAGGACGGAGAGCCCGCCGGTTCCGGGACGCCCGATCCCGCCCGCGGCGGCTGCCTGAAGCTGGGCTGGGGCTGCCTCCCGATCCTGCCCGCGGTCATGCTCGTCCCGGCCGGGATGTTCTTCTAGGGCATCGCTCGTCACCAAGGGCGAAGCGAAGCAACCCAGCGCGCCTCGGACGCCCACCGGATTGCTTCGTCGCTTCGCTCCCCGCAATGACGGATCAATCGGAAGCGATCATGCTCCAGCTTCATCTGGATGCCGGCGCCGACTCCTCCTCCTCGAGGGCATAGCCTGCCGAGCGGACGGTTCTGATCAGGTCCGGGCGTCCGCCTTCGTTGAGGGCCTTGCGGATCCGCCGGATCTGGACGTCGACGGTGCGCAGCTCGACCTCGGAATCGCGGCCCCAGACGCTGTCCAGAAGCCCCTCGCGGGTGAAGACCCGGCGCGGGCTCTCCATGAAATGCTGGAGGAGCCGGAATTCCGACGGGGTGAGGTGGATGGGCCGCCCGGCGCGGCGGACCCGGTGGGTGGCGACGTCCATCTCAAGATCGGAATAAGCCAGAGTCGCCCCGGCCAGAGCCGGCCTGACCCTGCGCAGCACGGCCGCGATCCGGGCGAGGAGCTCGCGGGGCGAGAAGGGCTTGGTGACATAGTCGTCGGCGCCGGTGTCGAGTCCGCGGATTCGATCCGCTTCCTCGCCCCGGGCGGTGATCATGATCACCGGAACCAGCTTCGTCTCATCCATCCGCCGAAGCCGGCGGCAGACTTCGATGCCCGAGGTTCCCTCGATCATCCAGTCGAGCAGGACGAGGTCGGGCGGCTCCTCGCGGGCGAGCAGCAGAGCTTCGTCGCCGTCGGCGGTATGCGCCGTTTCATAGCCCTCGCGGGCAAGGTTGAAGAGGACGAGCTCGGCCAGGGCCGGATCGTCCTCGACGAACAGGATCCGGCCCTTCGCCATCAATCGCCGGCCCGGGTCGGGTCGGCGCCCCGCTCGCGCTCGGCGAGATGCTCTCCGCTCGCCGCGAAATAGACCATCTCGGCGATGTTGGTGGCGTGATCGCCGACCCGCTCGAGATTCTTCGCCACGAACAGCAAATGGGTCGCGGGCGTGATGTTGTTGGGATTCTCCATCATGAAGGTGAGGAGGGTGCGGAAGATGCTGTTGTAGAAGTCGTCGACGGCGCGGTCGCGCTCGCACACCTGCACCGCCTTGGCGGAGTCGCGGGCGACGAAGGCGTCGAGCGCGGTGCGGACCATCTCGGCGACGATCCTGCCCATTTCCGGAAGCAGCGACAGGGGCTTCAGGTTCGAGCTTTCCTCGATGGCGGGGACCCGCTTGGCGATGTTCTTGGCATAATCGCCGATCCGCTCGACGACTCCGGCGATCTTGAGCGCGGCGACCACCTCGCGAAGGTCGTCCGCCATCGGCGCTCGCAGAGCGATGATCTGGACCGCCAGCGTCTCGATCTCGGTCTCGAGGAGATCGATCCGCTTGTCGGCCGCGACGACGGCGCGGGCCGATTCCCCGTCCCGTTCGACGAGCGCGCGCATCGCCGCGGCGATGGCCGCCTCGGCCAGGCCGCCCATTTCGGCGATGCTGGCGCGGAGCCGGTTGAGGTCGTCGTCGAACGCCTTGAGCGTGTGGCCGGTGGTCGCCATGTTGGTCCGTTCCTCAGCCGTAGCGGCCGGTTATGTAATCCTTGGTTCTCTCGACCCTTGGATTGGTGAAGATCTGCGACGTCTCGCCATATTCGATCAGCTCGCCGAGATGGAAGAAGGCGGTGCGCTGCGAGACGCGGGCGGCCTGCTGCATGTTGTGGGTGACGATGACGATGGCATAGCGGCCGCGAAGCTCGTGGATCAGCTCCTCGATCTTGGCGGTGGCGATCGGATCGAGGGCCGAGCAGGGCTCGTCCATCAGGATCACCTCCGGATCGACGGCGATGGCGCGGGCGATGCAGAGGCGCTGCTGCTGGCCACCGGAAAGCGCGGTTCCGCTCTCCGCGAGCCGGTCCTTCACCTCCTCCCAGAGGCCGGCGCGCTTCAGCGACCGCTCGACGATCGCGTCGAGCTCCTGCCGGCCGCTCGCCAGCCCGTGGATTCGGGGGCCGTAGGCGACATTCTCGAAGATCGACTTCGGAAAGGGATTGGGCTTCTGGAAGACCATCCCGACCCGGGCGCGCAGCTGGACGACGTCCATGTTGCTGGCATAGATGTCGTCGCCGTCCAGCTCGATCCGGCCGGTGACCCGGGCATTGGGAATCGTGTCGTTCATCCGGTTCAAGGTGCGCAGGAAGGTCGACTTGCCGCAGCCGGAAGGGCCGATGAACGCGGTGACATGCTCCTGGCCGACGTCGATCGAGACGTCGTCGATGGCGCGCTTGTCGCCATACCAGACGCTGACTCCGCTCGCCCGCATCTTCGGCGGCGCGGCGGCTTCGGCCGGCATTTCCATTTTCTCCACTTCAACCATGAAATTCACCAGCGCCTCTCGAACCTGTTCCGCAAGTAGATGGCGATCCCGTTCATCGCCAACAGGAAGACCAGCAGGACGATGATCGCCGCCGAGGTCTTCTCGACGAAGCCGCGGCTGACCTCGTCGGACCAGAGGAAGATCTGCACCGGAAGCACCGTCGCGGGATCGGTGAACCCGCCCGGCGGGGTCGTGATGAACGCGCGCATGCCGATCATCAGCAAGGGCGCGGTCTCGCCGAGCGCCCGGGCCATGCCGATGATCGTGCCGGTGAGGATGCCCGGCAGAGCGAGCGGCAGAACGTGGTGGTAGACGACCTGGACCCGGCTGGCGCCCACCCCGAGCGCGGCGTCGCGGATCGAGGGCGGCACCGACTTGATCGCGTTGCGGCCGGCGATGACGATCACCGGCATGGTCATCAAGGCCAGGGTCAGGCCGCCGACGAGCGGCGCCGAGCGGGGCAGGTGCATCGTGTTGAGGAAGACGGCGAGGCCGAGCAGTCCGAAGATGATCGAGGGAACGGCGGCGAGGTTGTTGATCGACACCTCGATAAGGTCGGTCCAGCGGTTCCGCGGCGCATATTCCTCGAGATAGACGGCGGAGAGCACCCCTACCGGGAAAGCGAGCGCCAGAGTCACCAGCATGGTCAGGAGCGAGCCCTTGAAGGCGGCCCAGACTCCGACGGCGGCCGGATCCGTGGCGTCGCCGACGGTCAGGAAGTCGCTGTTGAGCCGGGTTCTCAACGCGTCGCGGGAGTCGAGCTGGGCATTGACCCGCTCCGCCTCCGGATCGCCGTCGCCTTTGCGGGCGACGTCGATCGGGCTGGCTGCGGGCAGCCAGATCGTCGCTGTCCGGGTGAGGATGGAAGGATCGTCCTCGATCGAGCCCTGCACCTTCAGCCAGGCCGTGTCCGACAGCAGCCGCGCGCCCTGGGCGCCATATTGCGCTTCCGCCGCCTTCTGGACGGCGCCCTGGATGTCGGCGGCCGCCAGCGCCGCCCTGGCGTTGGCGGAGCGGAGGGCGGCGGGATCCAGGAAGATGGCGCTCTTCGCGAAGTCGATGTCCAGCCGCACCTCGGTGCGGGTGAAGCCGCGCGCTCCGTTCGAAACCATCGTGAAGAGGAGCAGGGCGAGAAACCCGGCCGACAGCAATATCGCTCCCAGCCCGATCAGCCGGAAGCGGCGCTCGGCGGCGTAGCGGCGCTTGAGGCGCTGCTCCATGCCGCGATCGCTCCAGTCGGTCGGCGCCCGGTCGGCGGGGGGCGCCCCTGAGCCGTTCGGGCTGAGCCTGTCGAAGCCCCTTCCTTCCGTGGTTGAAGGAGAAGATTGGCCTTCGACAGGCTCAGGCCGAACGGGGACGGGTCCGGCGCCCTTATTGTCCCCGCCGTTACTCATAGGCTTCCCGATATTTCTTCACGACGCGCAGCGCGACGATGTTGAGCAGAAGGGTGACGATGAACAGCACCAGGCCGAGCGCGAAGGCGGCGAGGGTCTTGGGGCTGTCGAACTCCTGGTCGCCGGTGAGCAGCTGGACGATCTGGGTCGTGACGGTGGTGACGCTGGCGAAGGGGTTGGCGGTGAGGTTCGCGGCGAGCCCCGCGGCCATGACGACGATCATCGTCTCACCGATCGCCCGGCTGACGGCGAGCAGCACTCCGCCGACGATGCCCGGCAAGGCGGCGGGGACCAGCACCTTGCGGATCGTTTCCGAGGTGGTGGCGCCCATGGCGAGCGAGCCGTCGCGCATCGCCTGCGGCACGGCGGCGATCGAATCGTCGGCCATGGAGGAGACGAAAGGGATGATCATGATCCCCATCACCAGCCCGGCGGCGAGGGCGCTCTCCGAAGAGGCGCCGGCGACGCCCAGCGACTGGCCGAGATCGCGGACTGCGGGGGCGACGGTGAGGGCGGCGAAATAGCCGTAGACGACGGTGGGAACCCCCGCGAGCATTTCGAGCAGCGGCTTCATCCAGCTGCGCACCGCCGGCCGCGCATATTGGGTGAGGTAGATGGCGCTCATCAGGCCGAGCGGGATGGCGACGATCATGGCGATGATCGCGCCGATGAAGATCGTGCCCCAGAAGAGCGGGATGGCCCCGAACGCGCCCGAGGAGCCGGCCTGGTCGGCGCGCATCGCCGTCTGCGGGCTCCAGTCGAGGCCGAGCAGGAAGTCGACCGGCGACACCATCGAGAAGAAGCGAAGCGATTCGAACAGCAGGGAGAGGACGATGCCGAGCGTGGTCAGAACGGCGATCATCGAGGCGAGCAGAAGAGCGCCCATCACTACCCGCTCGACCCGGGTGCGGGCCCGGAAGCCCGGGGCGACCCGGCTGTAGGCGAAGGCGCCGCCGGCGAAGGCGAGCAGCAAGGCGACGATGGTGCCGATCAGCCGGTAGCGGTGAAGCGCCTCGCCGTAGACCGGCGCGAGCGCGCGCGCCTCCGGATTGAAGCCCGACTGGCGGACGCCTTCCGCCAGCTCGCGCGCTTCCTGGAAGATGGCGTTGCGCTGCATCTCGAACGGCGGCAGGTTCGCCGCGGCCGGGCTCGCCAGCACCTCCTCCATCACCAGATGGCCGGCGAGCGGAAGCCAGATCAGGAGGAACAGCAAGGCCGGGATCGCCGCCCACAGGGCGACGTACCAGCCGTGGAAGCCGGGCAGAGAGTGCGGGCGGGAGGCGCCCTTGCCTGTAAAGGCCATCGCCCGAGCGCGCGCGCTCAGCCAGCCGAGCAGGGCGAGGCCGAGGATGGCGAGGAGAAGGGCGAGGGGGGACATGACGGCCTTATCCCCTCCCTGGAAGGGAGGGGTCGGGGGTGGATAGGCGAGCGTAGCGAGACTTTTGCCGCGTCGGAGTTTCGGCCGCCTTCGGCGGACCCACCCCCGGCCCCTCCCTTGCAGGGAGGGGAGAGATCGGGCGCATCCTCACTTCAGCCCGTCCGCCGTCATCGCCGTGAGCCTGGTCGCGGCTTCGGTGGCCTTGGCCTGCACGTCGGCGGGGGAGGGGATGAGGCCGCGGCGTTCGAGATAGCCGCCCTTCGCCCAGGCGCGCGCATATTCGGCGAGGAACTCGCGCATGCCGGGGATGACGTTCACATGCTCGCCCTTGGCGTAGAGATAGAGCTGGCGGGCGCCGGGATAGGTGAGGGAGGAGATCGACTCCGCCGTCGGGGCGACTCCGCCGAGAGGGATTCCCTTCACCTTGTCGGCATTCTCCCCGAGGAACGAATAACCCAACACCCCGATCGCACCCGGATTGGCGGCGACCTTCTGGACGAGGAGGTTGTCGTTCTCGCCCGCCTCGACATAGGCGCCGTCCTCGCGGACCTTGGTGCACAGATCCTTGTGCCGGTCGTTGTCGGACTCCTTGAGCGCCTTCATCGCCGGATCGGTCTCGCAGCCCTTCTCGAGGATAAGCTCGGCGAGGCTGTCGCGCGTGCCGGAGGTCGGCGGCGGGCCGTAGACCTGGATCGCCACCGCGGGCAGCGCCGGGTTGACGTCCTTCCAGGTCCTGGCGGTGTTGGGCTTGCCGAACGGATTGGCGGCGAGAGCGGCGTAGACGTCGCGCGCCGTGAGGCTCATGTTCGCGCCGTTCTTGCCCTCGATGAGCGCGAGACCGTCGATCCCGACCGGAACCTCGATGACCTGCTTCACGCCTTTGCTGGCGCAATCCTCGAACTCGGACGCCTTGATCCGCCTGGAGGCGTTGGTCATGTCGGGATGGTCGTCGCCGACCCCTTCGCAAAAGAGCTTGAAGCCCGCGCCGGTGCCGGTCGATTCGACGATGGCGCTCATGCCGGGATGGGTGCGCTGGAACTGCTCGGCGACCGCGGTCGTGAAGGGATAGACGGTCGAGGAGCCGACGATCTGGATCTGCTGGCCCTGAGCGCCTCCGGACTGCTGCCCGCAGCCGGCGAGCAGGACGGCGGCGAGCGCCGCCGCGAAATAGCTTGTGTTCATTCTTGCCTCCAACGATCCCCCGGCAGGGAGACCCGGGGCGACTCCCTAGGCCGCTTTCGCGTACGTCATGTGACGGTTGGATGACGGTTTCATGACAATTGCTCCGCCTCGCGCGGCAGCCAGACCGTCACGATAGTGCCTTCCCCGACCTTGCTCCTGATGTCGAGCCGGCCGCGATGGCGGCTGACGATGTGCTTGACGATGGCGAGGCCGAGCCCGGTGCCGCCGACGGCGCGGCTTCGGCCCGCATCCACCCGGTAGAAGCGCTCGGTGAGGCGGGGGAGATGCTCGACGGCGATGCCTTCGCCGCGGTCGATGACGGCGAATCGAAGCTGGGCGGGGCCGTCGTCCTCGAAGCGAACGGTCACCTGCGATTCGGCCCGACCATATTTCAGGGCGTTGACGATCAGGTTGCGGACGAGCTGGAGCAGCTGGCCGCGATCCCCCGGCACGACCGTCGACCGGGCGTCATTCTCGACGACGAGCTCGTTCGACCGATCGAGGAAGAGCTGCGCGCAGCCTGCGCGCACTTCCTCCACGATCTGCACCAGATCGACCGGGTCGCGGGGTGCGTTGAACCTTTCCGCCTCGATCCTGGAGAGCGACATCAGATCCTCGATCAGCGTCTGCATCCGCTTTCCCTCGCCGTGCATCAGCCCGAGGAACCGCGACCGTATCTCCTTGTCTCCGCCCGCGCCGTCGTCCTGGAGGGTCTCGATGAAGCCGAGTACGGTGGCCAGCGGCGTGCGCAGCTCGTGGCTGGCATTGGCGACGAAATCGACCCTCATCTTCTCCGCGGCGATCGCCTCGCTCCGGTCGGCGAGATGGACGAGGCGGGCGCCGTCGTCGAGCGTCGCGATCGTGATCAGCCAGCGGCGCTCCGCCTGGCCGATTCCGACGACCTCCAGCTGCTCGACCTCACGGTCGCGCGGCGCGGGGCGCGACAGCCGCTCGAGCGTCGCCGGATGGCGCAAGGCGAGGCGGACGTCCTGGCCTTCGACCCACCGGCCCAGCAGCTGCTTCGCGGCAGGGTTGGCGACGGCGACCCGGCCGCCTTCGACCAGCAGCATCGGCTCGGGCAGAGCGCCGAGTATCTCCTGGGCCCATTGCTCCCGCCCCTCGGCGGGCGCCTCCCGGACGATGACGGCCTCGGGGAAGAAATAGGCGCGCCACGCGATCAGAGTGGCGGTGGCGCCGCCGAGGAGCCCCAGCAGCACCGCCCCGAGCGGGCCGCCCGCGCCCGACGCGCCGACGATCGCGAGAGCGACGATGGCGGCGGCCGCGAGCGGCCGCTGGGAGAGGCGAAGGAGCATGATGCCCTCCTAGCCGTCCGAACCGCCGGGGGCAAAAGCCGCCCTGCCCGCCGTCACATAAATGTCATCGAGATGACTCGGAATGGCAATCTGCCTGTCCTAATCCCGACACACACAGCCGGACGGAGCCTTTCGAATGTCCAAAGTCTCGACCATCGCCGCCTTGCTCGCAGCCTCCTTCGCGACGCCCGTCGCGGCGGCTCCCACCACCGAGGAGATCGCCGCCGAACTGGCCGCGATGAGGGCGAAGATCGCCGCCCTGGAAGCCGAGCTGGCCGAGCTCAAGGCCGCCCGCGGCGAGCCCGCGTCTTCCCCGGCGGCTCCGGCGGCCACCGCCGCGGCCGGGCCGGCGGCCGGTTCGTCCGGCGGCGGCGGCGTGACCTTCAAGCCTTTCGGAAGGCTCCAATATGATGTCGGCCATGTCGGCGGCCCGGACGGAGTCTCGGATCGCGGCCTCGGCTTCGGCAACGAGGCGCGGCGGGCGCGCCTGGGGGCGGAGGGGACCATCCCGGGCGGCTTCGGCTACAAGATCGAGGTCGATTTCGCCGGCGACGATGTCGAGGTCACGGACGCCTTCCTCAGCTACAAGGCCTCGAAGGCGCTCGGACTCACGCTCGGGCAGCACAACAATTTCCAGTCGATGGAGGAGCTGACCAGCTCGCGCTTCCTCTCCTTCATGGAGCGCGCCGCCTTCACCGATGCGTTCAACTTCGAGCGCCGGATCGGTCTCTCCGCCACCTATGCGAGCGGCGACGTCGTCGCCCAGGGCGGAGTCTTCACCGACAATATCGAAGATCTCGCCGACGCCCAGGACGCGGTCGGGCTCGGCGACGAAAACGAGGCGGTGAGCGTCGACGGCCGCATCGTCTTCGCTCCGAAGCTGGGCGGGACGCAGCTTCATTTCGGAGGCTCGGGCCATTGGCGCGATAATGGCGATAGCGCCGCGTCCGGGCCGACCACCCGCTACCGCCAGCGGCCCTTCGTCCATACCAGCAACAGCCGCTTCCTCGCGACCCCGGCGCTGAGGGTCGGAAGCGAGACCAGCTACGGCTTCGAGGCGGCCTTGCTGCGGGGACCGTTCCACGCCGCCGCCGAGGCGCACTGGCTGAACGCCGACACGCTGACTCCCGGCCTCAGCCCGACCTTCTTCGGCGGCTATGCCGAGATCGGCTGGTTCATCACCGGCGAGAGCCGCGGCTACAAAGGCGGGCGATGGGACCGCACCAAGGTGCGGCGGCCGGTCGGGGAGGGCGGCGCCGGCGCCTTCCAGATCAACCTGCGCTACGACCATCTCGACCTGAACGACGGCGGCATCGCCGGGGGGCGCCAGCGCGGCTACGAGGCGTCGCTGGTGTGGATCGCGCAGGACCATGTCCGCTTCCTGCTCAACTATGGCCATTTGCGCTTCGAGGATGCCGCGATCGCCGCGGCGGGCGGCGACCGCGACTATGGGATCGACGTGTTCGGAGCGCGGGCGCAGGTGGATTTCTAGGAGTCCGGTCCGCAGGCCGCGGCGTGTCCCCGACTGCCGTGTTGCGTGCCTCGTCCACCCGCGCCAGCTCCGCGTGCGGAGTGCCCGGAACTCCGGACTCGGGCCACTCGGCGAGCGCGATCAGCGGCGCTTCCTGCGCCAGCTCCTCCGCCCGTCTACATCACGGACCATACGCGCGAGCATCGGGTCGGGTGGCGCGGTCGCGGCCGAAGCGGGCGTAAACGTGTGCTGCGAAAAGCCGCTGACCTTGAGCCCGGCCGAGGCGAAGTCGCTCCAGCGCCGGGCAGCCGATCGCGGCGCGCTTCTCTTCACTGCCTTCCATCGCCGCTGCAACCGGCTATTCGTTGGGCTTCGCAACGCCATGGGGGCCGAACGGATCGAGAGCGTCCGAGTGACGGACAAGGAGAAGATCGAGGATCACGCGGGAGAGGATGCCTGGTATCTGAACCCGGTCGTCTGCGGCGGCGGGTGCATCGCGGACCATGGACCCAACGCCTTCGACCTCTTCAGGACCCTGTCGGGGCCGCTCACCCTCGAGACGTGCGAAGTACAGCGGTGGCCAGCTGGCCATTGTGGAGCTCGACTGGGATTATCCCGACGGGATGCTATAATGATTGGGGAAGTGGCACGAATCGAATCCCACTACCACGCCCAGTCCGGTTTCTCCGGCGATAGCGAGGTCTCCCCGCTCGATAACGCCCGCCCGGGTGCATCGAGGCGCCACGGTTGGTGACAGGTGCCGAGCTGGGATTGGACCTCGCCTCTTCGATCATCTTCAGGGAAACAAGCAGTTGAGCGTTACCGAAAGATTGCCGCTATCGCCCGAGGTGGTGGCCGGACATCCGTCGATCCAGATCCTCGGCAGGAGGCTCGCGATCGAGCCGCTGCCGGGCCCGCCGCAGAGCCTGGATGGGGAATGGCAGCGGCTTCAGGCGGATTGGTCGGGACGAAGCAAGGCCGATCTCCAGCGGGAGCCGGTCGTGCGCGCTTATATCGCGTTTGTCGAAAGCCTTGGAATCGATACTGAGCGCAAGCCGCCCTCGATGGTGAACCTCATCCAGCGGTTCCTGCTCAAGCAGCATCCAGACGGGTTTCCGACCATCCACCCGATCGTCGACGCGGTGAACGTCGCCGCGGTCGAGACGTTGATCCCGGCCGGAGTCTTCGATCGGGAATCGGTGGCTTCGGGGCTCAGGATCGCGATGTCGGAAGGCGGCGAGGACTTCCTGCCGCTCGGAGCGGAGGAGTCCGTCACGCTCGAGGCCGACCGGCTGATCCTGAGGGACGACGAGAACGTCCTGTCCGGGTCCGGGATCCGCGACAGCCACCACCAGCGCATCCGGCCCAGCACGCGGTCGCTCTACCTCCTTGCCTGCCAGGTTCCCGGCGTCGGCGAGAGCGAAGTCGAACGCGGCCTTTCCTGCGCGGAACCGATGCCCGCAAATGTCTACTCGAACAGCGCGGAGGGCTGAGCCGATGCAGACGCAGCAGGCACAAGCCGAAGGCAGGACCGCCCCGACCGAGGGCTATTTCGGCGTCTATGGCGGGGCGTTCGTACCGGAGACTCTCCGCCCCTCCCTGGTCGAGCTCGAATCGTGGTTTCAGCGGCTTTCGAGGGACAATGGCTTCCTCCCGGAATATCGCACGCTTCTGGAGACGTTCGTCGGACGGCCGACCGGCCTTCACCACGCGGCGAACCTTTCACGGGGGCTGGGCTGCGAAGTCTACCTGAAGCGGGAAGATCTCGCCCATACCGGCGCGCACAAGATCAACAATGCGCTCGGCCAGGCGCTGCTGGCGAAACGGATGGGAAAGCAGCGTATCGTCGCCGAAACGGGCGCGGGCCAGCATGGGGTCGCGGTCGCGGCCGCGTGCGCGATGGTCGATCTCGAATGCGTCATCTACATGGGCAGCACCGACATGGCGCGCCAGGCCGCGAACGTCCGGCGGATGGAGCTGTTCGGAGCGGAGGTCCGCGCCGTCGACCGGAGCTGCAGGACGCTGAAGAGCGCGATCAACGAGGCGATCCGCGAATGGCTGGGGAGCAGCGGCACGACCCACTATCTGCTCGGCTCGGTGGTCGGACCCCACCCGTTCCCGACCATCGTGCGATCCTTCCAGTCGGTGATCGGCGAGGAGACCAAGGAGCAGCTTGCGCGGCTCGGGCGCAAGCCGGATGTGATGATCGCCTGCGTCGGCGGCGGATCCAACTCGATAGGTTTTTTCGCGCCGTTCCTCGATGCCACGGAGGTGCGACTGATCGGCGTGGAGGCTGGCGGGTCGGGCACCGCCGCCGGGGAGCATTCGATCCGCCTCGCGCCCGAAGCGCAGGACGTGCGGGTCGGAGTGATGCAGGGCTGCAAGTCCCTGGTCATTCAGTCGCCCGAAGGCCAGATCCTGGGCACCCACAGCGTTGCCCCGGGGCTCGACTACGTGATGATCGGCCCCGAGCACGCCGCCCTGCGCGACTCCGGCCGGGTCGAGTATATCGGAGCGACCGACGTGGAGGCCCTGTCCGCCCTCCGCCGCCTCGCGCGGGAAGAGGGGATACTTTGTGCGCTCGAAAGCGCTCATGCGGTTGCCGGCGCAATCGCTTTGGCGGAGAGCTACCCCCCGGGGGGCACGGTGGTCGTGAATATCAGCGGACGCGGCGACAAGGATCTGGATACGATCTTCGAAAGCGAAACCGCGTGACGAGGCTTCAGCAATCCTTCCAGCGGGCGCTTGAGACCAAGCATGCCGCGCTCATGCCCTATCTCACGGTCGGCTTCCCGAGCGACGCCGCCTGGGCCGAGATCGTCCCCGAGATGGTGCGCGGCGGCGCCGACGTGATCGAGCTCGGCCTGCCGTTCAGCGATCCGCTCGCCGACGGTCCGACCATCCAGGAGGCGACCTTTCGGGTCCTGCAGGGGAATTTTTCGGTCGAATCGGCGTTCGACCAGATCGCCCTGGTCCGCGCGCGGGTCCCGCAGACGCCGCTGGTGCTGATGACCTATTTCAACCTCGTCCTGCAGCACGGCCTCGAGAAGTTCGCCGCCCGCTCAAAGGCGGCGGGCCTCGACGCGCTTCTCATCCCGGACCTTCCGATCGAGGAATGCCGAGAGCTGCGCGAAGCCTGCGACCGACATGGCCTGGACCTGGTTCAGATGGTTTCACCCAACATCGCGGACGAGCGACTTGCCCGCGTCTGCGCAGAATCGCGCGGCTTTATCTATGCGGTGGCCGTGGAGGGGACGACCGGAGCTCGAGAGGGGATCGTCGACGTCGGAGACTATATCGCCCGGATCCGAAACCACACTTCGCTGCCCGTCGCGCTCGGGTTCGGCATCTCCAATCCCGAGCAGGCCCGCGCGTCCGCGGCCTCCGCGGACGGCGTGATCATCGGCAGCGCCCTGATCAAGATCGTCGCGGAGGATCCGGACCCCGCCGGAGCCGCGTACGAGTTCATCGCCTCCGTGGACCGGGCGCTGCGTACCGAGAGCATCGATGCGGAAGCGGGTTAAGATCTGCGGCATCCGCACCATCGCCGAGGCCCGCCTGGCGGCGGAGGCGGGCGCGGACATGATCGGGGCTTGTCTTCGCGCAGGGCTCCAAGCGCCGGGTAGGCGCAGACTTGGCGGGCGCCTGCCATGCAGAGCTCGGCGGCGCGATCGCGATCGCGGGCGTCCTCCAGGACCAGCCGCTGGACGAGATCCGAGCGGTTCTCGCCGCCGCTCCCCTCGATCTGGTACAGCTCCACGGCCGTGAAGACCCGGATTATTGCGCGGCCGTGGAGGCGCCGGTCCTCAAGCGTCTTCGGCCGGCCGATCTCGCCCGGCGCCCCGCCTTTGCCGGATGCCGGATCCTGGTCGATCCTGGAAGCGGCGACGGCGTCGGGATAGATTGGCAGGGCCTGGGCCGCGGCCCGCAGTCATCTCTGACCTAAATGCCGCGACAGAATGGTTGAGATACTAGAGCATGATCGGTTTCACCGAACCGCTCATCCTGAGCAGGGACCGAGCGAAGGCGAAGCCCGTATCGAAGGACGGTCCTTCGATACGCCGTTTCGACAAGCTCAACGGCTACTCAGGATGAGCGGGGCAGATCAACCTGAAGCGATCATGCTCTAGTCGAAACTTTATTTCTAAGTCAGAACTTTATTTGCCGGGGCCACCACCGATATGCTGCGCAGGCGGATCACTCGACGGTGACGCTCTTCGCCAGGTTCCTCGGCTGATCCACGTCCGTCCCCTTCGCCACCGCCACGTGATAGGCGAGCAGCTGGACCGGGATCGCATAGACGAGCGGCGCGATCAGGGGGTGGACCCTGGGCATCTCGATCGTCGCCAGCAGGCGGTCGTCCGCCGCCGCCTTAAGACCCTCCGCGTCGGAGATGAGGACGACCTTGCCGCCGCGGGCCTGGACCTCCTGCATGTTGGACACGGTCTTCTCGAACAGCGGCCCGCTCGGGGCGAGGACGATGACGGGCACGTTGTCGTCGATCAGCGCGATCGGGCCGTGCTTCATCTCGCCGGCGGCATAGCCCTCGGCGTGGATGTAGCTGATCTCCTTCAGCTTGAGCGCGCCCTCCATCGCCAGCGGATAATCGGCGCCCCGGCCGAGATAGAGGACGTCGCGGGCCCGGGCGATGAGCGGCGCCATGGCGGCGATCTCCTCGTCATGGCCCAATGCCGCGTTCATCGCGGCCGGGGCTTCGGAGAGGTGGTCGACGATCTCGCGCTCCTCCTCCTCGCTGATCCGGCCCTTGTCGCGGGCGAACTTCGCCGCCAGCGCCGCCAGCACGGCGAGCTGGCAGGTAAAGGCCTTGGTCGAGGCGACTCCGATCTCCGGGCCGGCATGGGTGGGGAGGAGGAGGTCGGCCTCGCGCGCCATCGAGCTGGTCGGCACGTTGACGACGACCGCGATCCGCTGGCCCTCGGCTCGGGCGTGGCGGAGCGCGGCGAGGGTGTCGGCGGTCTCGCCGGACTGCGAGATGAAGAGGGCGAGCCCGCCCGGCTCCAGCACCGGCTCGCGGTAGCGGAACTCCGACGCGACATCGAGGTCGACGGGAATCCGGGCGAATTGCTCGAACCAGTATTTGGCGACCATTCCGGCATAGAAGCTGGTGCCGCAGGCGACGATGGCGACCCGCGGAACGGCGGCGAAATCCTCGTCCATCGCCGGCAGCGCCACCTTGCGCTCGAACGGGCGCAGATAGGAGGAGAGGGTCTGCGCGACCACGATCGGCTGCTCGAATATCTCCTTCTGCATGAAATGGGCGTGATTGCCCTTGTCGGCGGCCGCGTCGGACGCTCCGGACGTGACGATCTCGCGCTCGACCGCTTCATTGCCCCGGTTGAAGATGGCGACGCCCTCATGGCTGATCACCGCCCAGTCGCCTTCGTCGAGATAGGCGATGCGCTGGGTGAGGCCGGCCAGAGCGAGCGCGTCGGAGCCGAGATAGGTCTCGCCGTCGCCATAGCCGACGGTCAGCGGGGCGCCCATTCGGGCGCCGATCAGCATGTCGGGATGGTCGCGGAACAGGATGGTGATGGCGAAGGCGCCGTGGAGGCGGGGGAGCACCGCGGCGACGGCGTCGCGCGGGCTTTTGCCCTGCTCCAGCTGGTGGTCGATCAGATGGGCGACGACCTCGCTGTCGGTCTCCGACTGGAAGCTCCGCCCGGCCGACTGCATTTCCTCGCGCAGCGGCCGGAAATTCTCGATGATGCCGTTATGGACCAGCGCCACTGCGCCGACGATGTGCGGATGGGCGTTGCCGACGGTGGGAGCGCCATGGGTCGCCCAGCGGGTATGGGCGATCCCGATCGTTCCGGCGAGGGGCCGGGCGGCGAGCTCGGCGGCGAGATTGTCGAGCTTGCCTTCGGCCCGGCGGCGCTCCAGGGCGCCGTCGAGGATGGTACAGATGCCCGCGCTGTCATAGCCGCGATATTCGAGCCTTCTCAGCCCCTGCATGAGCCGGTCGGCGACTTCCGCTCGCCCGACGATGCCGATGATTCCGCACATGCTTTAAGCGTCTCCTGACCCGTTCGAGCCGACACCCGCTTCCGTTCGGGCTGAGCCTGTCGAAGCCCTACTTTTCCAGCGGCGTAAAGGAAAGAAAGCCCTTCGACAGGCTCAGGGCGAACGGAGGGGCTTCAACCCGCTTTCTTTTTCGCCGACATCGCGGCTCGGAAGCGGGCGGCCCAGCCGGGTTTCACTTCCTGCGCGCCGCGCGCCACCGCGAGCGCATCGCCCTCCACGTCGCGGGTCACCACCGATCCCGCGCCGACGATGGCGCCGGCCCCGATGCTGACCGGAGCGACCAGCGCCGAGTTCGAGCCGATGAAGGCGCCCTCGCCGATCACCGTGCCGTATTTGAAGAAGCCGTCATAATTGCAGGTGATGGTGCCGGCGCCGATATTCGCCCCCGCGCCGATGTCGGCGTCGCCGAGATAGGTGAGATGGCTGGCCTTGGCGCCGGCGCCCAGCCTGGCCTTCTTGGTCTCGACGAAATTGCCGACCTTGGCTTTCTCGCCGATGATCGTTCCGGGGCGGAGGCGGGCATAGGGGCCGATCTCGGCGCCCGCGCCGATCGTCGCCCCCTCGATGTGGCTGAAGGCGCGGATCCTGGCGCCGTCGGCGATGCTGACGCCCGGGCCGAAGAAGACGTTGGGTTCGATGGTGACGTCGCGGCCGAGCCTGGTGTCGAAGGAGAACCAGACGGTCTCCGGGGCGATCAGGCTGGCGCCTTCGGCCATCGCCTCGGCGCGGCGCCGCGACTGCCAGGCGGCTTCGGCCAGAGCGAAGTCGCCGCGGCTGTTCGGCCCGATCGCTTCGGCGGCGTCGCCTTCGATAAGCAGGGTCGCCCGACCGGCGGCGGCGCCGATGGCGACGATGTCGGTAAGGTAATATTCCTTCTGGCTGTTGTCGTTGCCGACGCCTTCGAGAAGCGTCCAGAGATCGCCCGAGCGGACCGCGAACAGGTTCGAGTTGCACAGGCCGATGGCGCGCTCCTCGTCGTTCGCGTCCCTGAGCTCGACGATCCGGGCGACCCGGCCGTCCGGGCCGGCCACGACCCGGCCATAGGCGGCGGCGTCCAGCGGCCGGAAACCGAGGACGACCGCGGCCGGATCGGCGCCGCCGTGAAGGGCGTCCAGCATGGCGCGCATCGTCGCCGGGCGGATGAACGGGACGTCGCCGGAAAGGAGAAGCACGTCGCCGTCGAAACCGGCGAGGGCCTGCTTCGCCTGGAGAACGGCGTGGCCGGTGCCGAGCTGCGGCTCCTGGACCGCGAACTCGACCCGGCCGGCGAGCGCTTTCTCGAGCTGCTCGCGCCGGTCGCCGACGACGACCACGATCCGCTCCGCGCCCAGCGCCTGGACGCTGGCCAGCAGATGCTCGATCATCGGCCGCCCCGCGATCGGGTGCAGCACCTTGTGAAGGTCGGATTTCATCCGGGTCCCCTTGCCGGCGGCAAGGATCACGGCGGCAAGCGGCCTGCTCATGGCGCGGCCAATCGCACGTTAAGCCTGCCATTTCCATCCTTCGATGCGTCCTTCGATACGCCGGTTCGACTTCGCTCACCGGCTACTCAGGATGAGCGGTTGTGCAAATCCGCTGATCCTGAGTAGGGGCTGAGCTTGGCGAAGACCCGTATCGAAGGACCGAAATGGCCAGGTTCCCCTTCGACATCGTCGCCTTCGACCTCGACGAATATTATTCCGATCATATCTGCGAGGGGACGAGCCTGTTCCCCGGCATCGAGGAGGCGCTCGTCGATATCGAGCAGGCCGGGGCGAGGGTGGCGGTCTGCACCAACAAGCAGGAGGCGCTGACCCTGAAGCTGTTCGACTCGCTCGGCTGGAAGGACCGCTTCGCCGCCGTGGTCGGCGGCGACACGCTGCCGGTGCGCAAGCCCGATCCGGCGCCCCTGCTCGAGGCGATCGCCCGCGCCGGCGGCGGCCGCGGCCTCCTGGTCGGCGATTCGATCACCGACGCCGACACCGCCCCGGCGGCGCGCCTGCCGTTCGTCGCCGTCAGCTTCGGCTTTTCCGACCAGCCCGTCGAGGCGCTGGGGGCCGATGCCGTCATCGACGATTTCAGAGAATTGGACGAAGCGCTGGAACGCCTCGCCGCGCGGCCCGACTTGCTGTAGGCTGAGCCGAACCAGGAGGCTTCATGGACGGCAAGGGTACCTACAGGACTCGCGGCGCGGGCGGATCGCCCGATACGGCGCGGGTCGTCGACCGAAGCGTCGCCTTCGATCTTCCCGAGCAGCAATATCGCCGGCGCGGCTACAGCCCGCCGTTCGAGGAGCTGGGCTGGAAGCCGCTGGAAGGCGCTAGCGCCTAGCCTTTCGCGCCTTCACCCAGAGGTGCCGGGCCAGCAACAGCGGCGGCATCCTCAGCCAGTGCGAGCGGATGTAGAAGCCGAGCCGAGTGAGCGGACGCTTGGCCCGGCCCCATCCGTCCCGGGCCACCAGGCGGCGGCAGTACAGGCGATCGGCCACCGTCAGCTGACCCCAATTGGCGGGGGTGGCGTAGAGGTGGTGGGCGAGGCGGACCGCTCGCTCGACGGTGGCGAGCAGTCCGTGGCGATTCGCCCGCTCGCGAAGCGCCGTCCAGAATCCCGGGTCCCGCTCCGCGAACTCGCGCAGCAGCCGGTCTATGTCCCACAAATTCCTGAGCCCTCCCGCCAGGTCGCCGTCGGCGAACAGATGGGCGGCGGCGTGGACGATCATGTCGGGCGGCGAGAGGGTGAAGAGGCCGTCCGCGAGCGGCGCGCGGTCCGCGACCATCGCCGCCATGTCGGGCCTCGGCCGAGCCGTCAGCGGCAGGATGGCGTGGTGGACGTCGATCATCCGGTCCCGCTCGCGGTGGATGAGCGGCGGCAGCTCGTGCATCCAGCGCCGGTAATATTGATCGTCGTAGGAATCCTCCTTCACCCATTCCCAGCCGGCGGCGAGCAGCGCCCGCTCCACGTCCGGCAGGCCACGGCGCGGGACGAGGATGTCGAGGTCGCCGATCGAGCGGCCGCGGCCGGCCTCGAGCCCCGCCGCCGCATAAGCGGTGCCCTTGAGCAGGATGACGGGGATGCCGAGCGGGGCCAGCGCCCGCCGCGCCATCTCCGCTTCCCAAAGAGCCTGCACCCGCGCCGCCTCGCCGTCGCGCCGGGCCGCTTCGAGCAGAGCCTCGACCGGCGCCGGCAGATCCAGACCCTCGAGCCGCCAGGCGAGGCTTCCGATCAGCGATTCGGCGCGGGCGAGGGCGATCAGCGAGGTCCAGTCCCGCACCTCCCCGGCGCGGTCGGGCTCGGCGAGCAGCCGGACGAGCAGCCGGGCGTCCCTCATGCCGCCGGCCACAGATCGTCGATCAGCGCTTCCGCCTGAGCGGTGTCGGCATAGTCTATCGCCTTCGACGGCAGGGCGCCGACGAAGCGCGCGAGGGCGTCGAACCCGCGCTCGCCCAGGGCGACGTAATTGGTCGACGCCTGGGTGAGCCGCATGAACGCTTCCGCGGCGCCGACCTCGCGAACCGCCGGCTCGAGTCCGCGCCCGAAGCGGGGGAAGAGGATCAGCACCGGCCGCGCCGCTTCCCCCATCCGCGCCACCGCCTCCGGGTTCGGGCGAAGGTGGCGGATCGTTCCCTTGGGCGTTCCCTCCAGCACCGGACCGAGCCGGCCGGGATCCATGCCGTTGAGCAGGCCGAGCGACTCGTTCTTCAGGCTGACGGCGCGGGGGAAGGGGTGGAGCCGGCCGTCCTCGAGGTCGAGCAGCGCGAACTCATCCCCCATGAAGCGCCAGCCCCGCTCTCCCAGCAGCGCGGCGAGCGTGGATTTGCCCGCGCCCGAATGGCCGGTCAGAAGCAGCGCCCGCCCGTCCCGCTCGACGCTCGCGGCGTGGAGCAGAAGGAAGCGCTTCTGCCCCAGCGCCATCTGCAGGTTCATTCCCATCTCGGCGGCGAGCAGGCCCTGCGCGAGCGGCAGCGGCGCCGCGTCGGGGAGCACATAATCGCCGCGGATGGCGACGGAAGGCCGAAGCCACCGCCGCCATATCCGCTCGGCCTCCAGCCGGACGGTGAAGTCGCAGACTCCGTCCGGCTCCGGATAGCCGGCATAAAGTCTTCGAAGCGCGGCGACGGGCCCTCGCCATTGCGAGCCGATCCGGAAGGAGACCGGGCCGACCTTGAGACCGAAGACATGGTTCATGTCCGCCAGACGAGCCCCGCGGCTTCGAGCTCCGCCAGGCGGGCGGCGATGGCCGCGGCGGGATCTTCGGATTCGATCTCGAACCTTTCCCCGATCGAAGCGGCGACCTCGGCCGCGCTGGCCGGTCCCGCCGCGAGCGCGTCGAGGATTTCCGGGGCAGGGGGGGCGAGGAAGTGGGTGAGGCCGGAGGTCCGGTGGTAAAGCAGGGTGAGGCCCTCGAGCTCCACCCGGCGCATCGCGTCGGGCGGATCGGCGGCGTAGCGGGACGCGGCCATTTCAGGCCGCCCCGCGGCTCAGCGCGGCATCTGCAGCGAGGCGTAGCAGGTGAAGCCGCTCATCCCCGCCTGCAGACGGCGAATATAATTGGCGTAAGCCTGGGCGGCCTCGCCGTTGACCCCGGCCGGAGCCCGGCCGCCGTTGAGCATGGCCCTGACCTCTTCCCCCTTGAGGGGCCGGGACAGCGGCGGATAGGCGCCCGGTGTTCCAGGGGGGACGAGGCTGCCGTCGGCGGCGATGAAGTTGCCGGACCCCGCCTGCGGCGCCGGAACCGGTATCTCGCAATTGAGGACGGAGCCGGCGGTCTGCGCCAAAGCCGGGCGGATCGTCACCACCGTCGAGGCCGCGGCGGCGCCGAGCGCCAGCACGACGCGACGGCTCGGCAGCGTCCCGCCGTTCTCGTCCACGCTATCGCTTTTCTCGCTCATGGCACTCACATCTACCTGAAGCCTCTTTCATAAGGGTAAAGCGGCCCATTGGCGAGACGGGCCGAGCCCCACTGTCCCGCTAATGGACGGTATGGGGGAGAAAAATCGTTTCGCCCTCGTTTGTAGGGTCTGGCCGCCGGAGTAGGCGCGGCCGCTTGTCCAAGGAGGACCCATTAACATGAAGATCATCCTTTTCGCCGCGGCACTGACCCTCGGCAGCGCCGCCATGGCGCAAACCGGCAACACGGTCAGCGATCCCTCACAGGCCAGCGGACCGCGCGGCGTCACCCAGCAGGGCACCGATCCGGACGGCCAGGCCTGCACTCCCGCCGGCTTCAACGCCGGTACGACCGGCTATCCGCCCTGCGGCACCGACAATGCGGGCACCGGCACGTCGACCGCGTCCGGCGCGAGTACGGCCAACCCGCCCCCTTGCTCGAAAACGGTGACCGACGGCTGCATCCAGGCTTACGAGCGCGGAGTCCGCCGCTAGATTGGTGGGGCGCCCTTGCGGCGCCCCATTTACCATCGGGGGAGAAAAATCGTTTCGGCCTCGTTTAGGGAGGGTGCCGCTGCACCAGGCGCGGCCGCCCATCCAAGGAGGATGCTCGAAATGAAGCTCATCATGATGGCCGCCGCGCTCATGCTCGGCGGCGCCGCCGTCGCTCAGACGACGGAAGAAACCACCACTACTACCACCACTACCCCGGCGGCCGGCCAGACCGTCGCGCCGGGCAATACGTCGCCTGAAACCGATGCTCGCGGAATCCCGGTCATCTCGGCTCCCGCCGAGGCTCCCGCCGGGTACAACCAGCCGGCGCGGACGGTGCCGGCTGGAACGCCGATGCCGACGGTCGCTCCTCCGACCCCGACCGCCGCGGGGCCGCTGCCGCCCTGCACGCGCACCGTCACCGACCGCTGCACCCAGACCTACGAGCGCGGCCGCGCCCGCTGAGGGGAGACAGGGGCGCCGACCGCCGGCGCCCCATTGTCCTTGCCCGTCCCGATCTGCCATGAGCCTCCCGCTTCAGCTCAGCGGGAGGATAGAAGAGCCATGACCATCAGCTTCGAAGGCCGCGTCGCCATCGTCACCGGCGCCGGCGGCGGCCTGGGGCGCGCTTACGCGCTCGAGCTCGCGAGGCGCGGCGCCAGGGTGGTGGTGAACGACCTTGGCGGCGCCCGCGACGGATCGGGCAGTTCCGACGCCGCGCTGAAGACGGTCGAGGAGATCGAGGCGGCCGGCGGCGAGGCGATGGCCAACGGCGCCAGCGTCACCGACGCCGGCCAGGTCGAGGCGATGGTCGCGGCGGCCAAGCAGCGCTGGGGCGGGGTCCATATCCTGATCAACAATGCCGGGATCCTGCGCGACAAGAGCTTCGCCAAGATGAGCGTCGACGATTTCCGGGCCGTGATCGAGGTCCACCTGATCGGCTCCGCCATCTGCACCAAGGCGGTCTGGGAGACGATGCGCGAACAGGCTTATGGCCGGATCCTGATGACATCGAGCTCGACCGGCCTCTACGGCAATTTCGGCCAGGCCAATTACGGCGCGGCCAAATTGGGGCTGGCCGGCTTCGCCAGGACGCTCCACCTCGAAGGCGCCAAATACAATATCCGGGTCAACACGATCGCGCCGACCGCCGCGACCCGGATGACGGAGGACATCTTCCCGCCGGACCTGCTCGCCATGTTCAATCCCGACAACGTTGTCCCCGCGGCGCTCTACCTCGTCTCCGAGGAGGCTCCGAGCAACGCCATAGTCGGCGCCGGCGGTGGAGTCATCCAGGCCGCCTACGTCACCCTCACGCCCGGAATCGCCCTGCCCGAAGGCCGGCGGACCGTCGAGGAGGTGGCGGCGAACTGGGACAGGATCGCCGACCGAACGATGGAGATCGTGCCGCAGTCAGGCGCCGAGCAGGCGATGCTGATCATGAAGGTGCTTCAGGGACAGTGAAAGGATTCCCCTCCCTGCAAGGGAGGGGTCAGGGGTGGGCAGGCGAGCGCAGCGAGACTTCTTCGCTGACTCGGAGTTTCGGCCGCCTTCGGCGGACCTACCCCCGACCCCTCCCTTTCCAGGGAGGGAGGATTGCTGTCTTGCAACACTAACACACTCCTGCTATACGCCGCCCGTTCAGGGAGGAAAACCATATGTATAGCGACAGCGATCTGGAAGCGGCGGTCGCGGCGGGGGCGCTCAGCCCCGAGTCCGCCTCGGCCCTCCGCGATTACGTGGCGAACCGCAGCGGCGGCGCCGTGGTCGACGAGGAGCATTTCCGCCTCCTCACCGGGTTCAACGACATCTTCGTCGGCATCGCCGCCGCGATCCTGCTCTTCGCGGTGGCGTGGATCGGCAATGCGGTCGGTCCGAACATCGGCGGCGACGGGCCCTCGCCCTTCGCCGGCCTGTTCGTCGCCGCCACCGCCTGGGGTCTCGCCGAATTCTTCACCCGCAAGCGCCGGATGGCGCTGCCCAGCATCATCCTGCTCCTCGCCTTCACCGGCGGGGTCCTGCTGACCGCCCTCACCACCCTGGTGCTGGCCCTCGGCGAGTCCACCTTCGAGGATAACGAACGGGCCATCGCGCTCGTCATCGCCGCCTCGGCGGCCGTCGCGGCCGGGGCGACCTGGCTCCACTGGCGCCGCTTCCGGGTCCCGATCACCGTCGCCGTCGCGGCGCTGACCGTGGTCGGCGTGGCCATGGCCCTGATCGCCTCCGCGGTGGGCGACGTGCCGGCGCTCGAGAATATCATGCTGGTCAGCGGCCTCGTTCTCGGCCTCTGCGTGTTCCTGCTCGCCATGTGGTGGGATTCGTCCGATCGAGCCCGCGAGACCCGCCGCTCGGACGTCGCCTTCTGGCTTCACCTGCTGTCGGCGCCCTTGATCGTCCACCCGATCTTCTCGCTGCTCGGGCTGACCGACGGCGACGCGACGATCGGCGAGGCGCTGATCGTGCTCGCGGTCTACGTTCTGCTCGGCATCACCGCGCTGGCGATCGACCGGCGCGCGCTTCTCGTCTCCGCGCTCGCCTACGTGCTGTTCGCTCTGATCAGCCTGTTCAGGGAGTTCGGCGCGGTCGAACTGAACATCGCTCTGGCCGCCTTCGTCATCGGCTCCGGGCTGCTCCTGCTCTCGGCCTTCTGGCACGGAGTCCGCCGCTCGGTCGTCCGGCCGCTCCCCGCGGGCCTCCAGGCGCGGCTGCCGGTCACGGACAGGACGGTCGCGGCCTGACGAAATCCTCCCCATGCGTTCGCATGGGGAGGATTATCCGTTGACCGCCTTCATCAGCCGCCGTTCGAGCGGCGCCAGGACCGGGCCGAGCTCATCGCCGCGGCGCACGACCATGCCGGCCTCGTTGACGAGAGCCCACATGCCCTGCCGGTTGCGCAGCCCAGGCTTCTTCTCGATCCTGTATTCGGGCCGCTCGGCGGTCCGGCGGAAGGCCCAGAAGGCGGCGCCGTCGCGGCCGAACTCGACGGCATAGTCGCGCCAGAGGCCGGCCGCGACCATCCGGCCGTAGAGATCGATGATCCGCTTTAACTCGGCCCGGGTGAAGCCGATCTGCGGAGACGAGCCACCCGGAAAAGGGAGGACTTCACCCATCAGGCGCGGCCGCGCTCCTTTCTCGCTCTGGCCTGGCCGTCCCGCTCCTCGATCAGCTCGGCGACCCGCCGCCGCAGCTGCTCGACCTCGCACTGGAGGATTTCGAGCTTCTGAGTCGCCGGATCCAGCTGCTCGGAGCAGACGGTACCGTAGGGAAGGAAACTGCCCGAGCTGCTCTGCTCGGCGCTGACCAGAGTCGAGCGGGCGGGAATGCCGATCATGGTCGCGCCCTCGGGCACGTCCTTGGTGACCACGGCATTGGCGCCGATGCGGGCTCGCTCGCCGACCGTGATCGGCCCCAGCACCTGAGCGCCCGAGCCGATGATGACGTGGTTCTCGATCGTCGGGTGGCGCTTGCCCGCGACTCCGTCGGTCGGATTGGTGCCGCCCAGCGTGACCTGCTGGTAGATGGTGACGTTGTCGCCGATCACCGCCGTCTCGCCGATCACCACGAAGCCGTGGTCGATGAAGAAATTCTCGCCCACCGACGCCCCGGGATGGATGTCGATCGCGGTCAGGAAGCGGCTGAGATGGTTGACCAGGCGCGCCAGGAAATAGAGCTCGCCCTTGTACAGCCAGTGGGCGAGGCGGTGGAAGCCGAGTGCCCAGACTCCGGGATAGAGGAGCACTTCCCAGCGGCTGCGGGGGGCGGGATCGCGCGCCTTGACCGAATCGAGATAGGCGAAAAGGCCCGGCGGCATAACCACTCCCCACTGCTCCCCTCGGGGGCAAAATAGGACTGCTTTCGGCAAATTGCCAGCGGGACGCCAAAAATCCGTTAGCGATGCTTTTTCCCTTGCGCGAATACCGTTCCGCCAACACATCGGCAGGACGCGACAGGGGGGCCACGCCAGATGTTCGACGTTGCAGGCGTGGGTCCCGCGGACCTCCTGCCATTCATCCTCGTCGGCTTCGTGGCGCAGATGATCGACGGCGCCCTCGGCATGGCCTTCGGAGTCATTTCGAACACGCTGCTCATCAGCCTCGGAGTCCCACCGGCGTCCGCCTCCGCCATCGTCCACACGATCAAGAACTTCACGGGAGCGGTCTCCGCGATCAGTCACATCGCTCATCGCAACGTCGATTGGCGCCTGTTCTGGCGGCTCGTCATTCCCGGCGTGGCGGGCGGCGTGCTCGGCGCCTATGTCCTCACCGAGATCCTGCCGTCCGTCGCAAAGCCGCTGGTGCTCGCTTACCTCGCGGCCATCGGAATCTTCCTGATCTGGCGCGGCTTCACCCAGATTCATCGCGAAAAGCCGCCGCGGATCGTCGAGCCGCTGGGATTCGCCGGCGGGTTCCTCGACGCGGCGGGCGGGGGCGGGTGGGGACCGGTCGTCACCTCGAACCTGCTCGTGCAGGGCGGCACGCCGAGGATCGCCGTCGGCACGGTCAACACCGCCGAGGTCTTCCTGGCGCTGGCCATCACCGCGACCTTCCTCTTCTCGATCGGCATTTCCGCTTTGGGCCCGCCCGCGCTCGGCCTGCTGATCGGGGGCCTCGCCGCCGCGCCCTTCGGCGGCTACGTCGCCGCGCGCGTGTCGGCCAAATGGATGCTGGCGATGGTCGGGACCGTCCTCACCGCGACCAGCCTCTACGGTTTCTGGCGCGCCGTCAGCTGAGCTTGAACAGTCCCCGCGCCGCCTCGACCTCGTCCTTGATGAAGCGCATCGCCGCCCGCACGCGGGCGAGCTCGGCCAGGTCCCGGTGGACGGTCAGCCACAGCGAGCGGGTGAGGTTCACTTCCTCCGGCAATACCCGCACCAGCCCCGGCTCCTCGCGCGCCAGGAAAGCGGGAAGCACGCACAGCCCCGCTCCGGCGAGCGTCGCCCGGGTCTGGGCCACCAGGTTGCTGCTTTCCATCGAGGTCGTGCCGCCGGGGACGACATGCTGGAGGAAATCCAGCTCGGGGAAATGGAGCAGGTCGCCGATATAGCTGACGAAGCGGTGGCCCTTCAGGTCGTCGCAGCTCCCGATCGGCGCGGCTTCGGACAGATAGGCGGGCGCCGCGTAAAGCCCGAGATCGTAGTCGATCAGCTTCGACACGAGCAGCCGGCCGGCCGGCGGGCGGCTCACCGAGATGGCGATGTCGGCCTCGCGCTTGGCGAGGCTGAAGACGGCGGAGGCGGCGACGAGCTGGACGACCAGCCGCGGGTGGCGGGCCTTCAGCTTCTGGATGCGCGGCGCCAGGAAATAGCTCCCGAAGCCTTCGGGCGAGCCGATCCGCACCACCCCTTCCACCGTGACGGCGCTGCCGCCGACCGCCTCGGCCGCGCCGAGGGCGAGCCGCTCCATCTCCTCGGCGAGCGGAGTCAGCCGCCGCCCGGCGTCGGTCGGGGTGTAGCCGGAGGGGCTGCGGTCGAACAGCTTGGCCTTGAGCGAATGCTCCAGCGCCGCGATTCGCCGCGAGAGCGTGCTGTGGTCGACTCCGAGCCGGGCCGCCGCCGCCGTAAGCCGTCCGCTGCGCGCGACGGCGAGGAAGGCGCGGACGTCGTTCCAGTCGAATTCGGCCATGGGTATGCGAATATATGCACAATGGTTTCGGCACAATCCCGATGGATGTCCGAGCGTCGTTGTGAGAGAGGAAATCATCCCCTTCGAGAGGCAGAGATTTTATGTTCGAGGCTCGGACCGCCGCTGTGCTTGCCAATCATCAGGCCCCCGTCGAACTCCCGGCTGAGGATTTTCGCACGCCGGCCGATCCCGAGGCGGGATGGGCGGCCCGGAACCCGGACCGGGCCATGCTGTTCCTGTTCGTGACCCCGCGCGACTGCGGCGCGCTCGAGGAGCTGATGGCGCTCTGAGGGCGGGCCGGTTGGGATTGCCCTCCACCGCTCATCCTGAGTAGGGACCGAGCCTGTCGAGGGCCCGTATCGAAGGACGGTCCTTCGATAGGCCGCTTCGACTTCGCTCAGTCCCTACTCAGGATGAGCGGACAGGGAATGCATCCATGACCGAGACCCGCGTCTTCAAGCTCCCCGAAACCCTGCCCAGCCCGGCCGACCTCGCCGAAGCCTGGTCGAAGGTCGTCGCCAACGCCGTCCACCTCGCCACCAGCGCCGCCGCCCGGCCGCTCGACCCTCACGTCCCGCAGCCCTTCGATCCGGCCGCCCCGGCGCGCGCCTTCGGCGAGTTCGCGGCGCATCTGTGGACCCACCCCGGCGAGCTGATCAAAGCGCAGCAGAAAGCCGCGGCCGACTGGATGAAGCTCTGGCAGTCCGCCGCCGCCCGCGCCGCGGGCAAGCCCGCCGATCCCGTCGCCGCCCCGGAGCGCGGCGACCGCCGCTTCAACGATCCCGCGTGGAGCGAGGAGCCCGTCTTCGACTATCTCAAGCAGGCCTATCTCCTCACCGCCAGGCGGGCGCTCGAGATGGTCGAGGAGGCGGAGGGGCTGGACGAAGGCGCCCGCACCCGGGTCGAATTCTTCACCCAGCAATATCTGAACGCCATCTCGCCGGCCAATTTCGCCTTCACCAACCCAGAGGCGATCCGCAAGGCGATCGACACCGGCTCGATCAGCCTCCTCTCCGGCCTCGCCAACCTGCTCGCCGACGCTGCGGAGAGCCCCGGCATCGTCCAGCGCAGGGCCGAACGCGAATTCGAGCTCGGAGTGGACATCGCCGCCACGCCGGGAAGCGTGATCTACCGCAACGAGTTGATGGAGCTCATCCAGTACGCCCCGATGACCGACGAGGTGTTCAGGCGCCCGATCCTCTACGTGCCGCCGCTGGTGAACAAATATTACCTCCTCGACCTCCAGCCCAGATCCTCGCTGATCCGCTGGCTGGTCGAGCAGGGCCATACGGTCTTCGTCATCTCCTGGGTCAATCCGGGGCCGGATCTCGCCGACAAGGGGCTCGCCGATTACATCCGCCAGGGCCCGGTCGAGGCTCTGGACGCGATCGAGAAGGCGACCGGCGAGCGCGAGGCCGACATGTTCGGCTTCTGCATGGGCGGCACCCTCGTCGCCGTCGCTCTCGCCTGGCTGGCGGCGAAGGGGCAGGGGGACCGGGTCGCCTCCGCCACCACGATCGGGACGATGTTCGATTTCTCCCGCCTCGGCCAGTGGGCGACCTTCTCCGAGCCCGAGCAGCTTCGGGCGATGGAGCGCCACCTCCTCCACAAGGGCTTCATGGCGGCCCAGGATCTCCAGGCCCTGTTCAGCGCGGTGCGCGCCAACGACCTGATCTGGTCGTCGGTCGTGAACCACTACCTGCTCGACCGGGAGGCACCGCCCAGCGACATCCTCTACTGGTTCGCCGACGGCGCCCACATCCCCAGGGCGTTCCTGCTCGAATGGGCGCACGACGTGCTCAAGGACAACAAGCTCGCCAAAGGGGGGCTGGAGCTGGACGGGGTGAAGATCGATCTCGGCGCGGTGAAGACGCCGTTGCTCGCGATCAGCCTGAAGGACGACCATGTCTCGGCCTGGCAGGCCACCTACGACAGCGCCCGCCTAGTGGGCGGCGAGGTCAGCTTCCTTCTCGGCGGCAGCGGCCACAATGCCGGGGTCATCAACCCGCCCAGCGCCAACAAGCACGGCTATTGGACCAACGACGCCATGCCCGAGACGGCCGAAGCCTGGCTGGACGGCGCGACCCGCCACGAAGGCAGCTGGTGGCCGCACTGGCAGGCCCGCCTCAGCGACGGCGGCAAGGCGGCCAGGGTGAAGGCGCGGGTGCCGGGCAAGGGCAAGTTGAAGGCGCTCGAGCCGGCGCCGGGCTCCTACGTCAGGAACCGCGGCTGACACGCGCTTCCGTCATGCTGAACTCGTTTCAGCATCCAATCCGGAGACCGCCCGGCGAGCGGAGGCCTGGACCCTGAAACAAGTTCGGGGTGACTTTCTGTTCCTAAAGCCCCGAAGGTCCTGCCAGGCGATGCGCGTCCCGCTCCGGGCCGAGCCGGCGGACGACGCCCTCGAGCTGCTTCAGCCGCGAGCCGCGCGGCGGCGCCGGCCGCTGCAGGCTGGCCCGGACGAACATTCGCCACTGCGCCTCGTCGCGGCCTGCGAGCTGCATCGGCGCGTTGGCCGCGGCGGCGAACATCAACATTGCCATCATTTCGGATCCCCCTCTTCCCGGCCATCATGGTAAACGGGCAGGGTAAAGAGCGGGTTAACCACGCCGCGCTCCCTCCTCATCGGCGGCGGGACCGCCACTGCCGCTCCCTTCAGAACAGGCCGTCGGCGGGGCCGAACAGGGCGAAGAGGCTCGCGGCCGCGCCGAGCGCCAGCGCCGCCGAGCGCGCCGGCGGCGATAGTCCGGGCATCCGTCGCGGCACCAGCAGCAGCAAGCCCAGGGCGGCCGCGAGCAGCATCGGCGCCGCCCTCGCGGGAGGGTAGACGCGCAGCGACCACCAGGCCGCCGCCGCGAGGCAGGCGAGCGCCGCCATCCCCGGCGCGTCGAGCTTCGCCGCCTTGCCGCCGCCGCCGCGAACCGCCAGAAGCAGAAGCACGGCGCCCAGGATCAGCCAGGCCATCGCGGCTCTCCGGCGCGGAATTTCGACGGGGTGACAAGGTGGAACAAGGCACGCATCCCAGGCTGCTCGACGATCTGCTCGGCCCCCTGCACATGCACTTCCGGGTCGCGGCTTCAGCCTATGCCGATTATCTCGCCGCTGGCAAAAGCTTCCTCTTCGCGAGCAGCCTCAGGCGCACCAATGCGGCGGTCCGCGAGCTCCTGATCGGCCGGGGCTGGCTGCTGCCGGAGGATCTCCAGTCGGACGCGGCCGCGCTTCTGCGCCACTACGACGTGTGGCTGACGCTGTGGGACGATCTCGCCGCCCGGCTCCGCCCGGACATGGCGGACCCCTTCGTCTTCGCCAACGACGTCACCTTCCCCAGGGCGTCGCAGGAGCGGCTCGAGGCGCTCTACCGGCGCCTGCGCGCCGCAGGCGACAAGGGCGCGCCGACCGCCTAAGAAGGACTCCATGAAGAAGTCCGCAACCGAGGTCATGCAGGATATCGTCGCCGCCGCCGTGCTCGACGCCATCGCCGCCCTGAAGACGGCGTCGAAGGGGCTGCCGAACAACCTGCTTCGCGACCTGAACGCCATCCACGCCAACACCACCTTCGCCGATCTTCCGCCGGAGGTTCAGGCCGCGGTTTCGGCGAGCGTGCGGGGCGCTTTCTCCCGGCTGCAGAAGGAAGGCTATTCGGTGTCCGGCGGCGAGCCGGCCGTGCCGCGCCCGCCCCGTCCCGGAGCGCCGGCGCCGGCCGCCGCCCAGCACCGCCCCTTCCGCCGCCCGCCGCCCAAGCGCGACGGCGCGGGCCCCGGCCGGCCCCCGGGCAAGGGCGGCGGCGGCCGTCCACCGCGCAAGCCCACCCCGCGCTGAGCCGAACGCATGGGCGCGGAGCCATTCTCCTGGCGCGCCGATCCGAACGTTCCGGCCTTTCCCGACGAGCATCCGCTGATCGTCTTCGACGAGTCCGCGTGCTCTGCTCCGCCGATGCGCGCTTCGTGCTTCGCCATGACCGGCGCCGCGGCTTCCGCCTGACCACCGCCCGGAACCCGCTCGGCGCCGCGCTCTACCGCCATTTCGGGCTTCGCGCCGACGAGGAGGGAACGATCCTGGTCCTCCGGGGAGGACCGATGCCCCTCAGCTCTTCGCGCGCAGGAAACTGAGCGCGGCGGCGAGGTCGGCATCCCTGCCGTCCCTGTATTTCACCTTGATGTCGGGCTCGACCCCCCGGCCCTCGACCTTGACCCCCCGCGGGGTGCGGAAATCCAGGACCGGCAGGACGAGAGTCCATCCGCCCTCGATCGGGATCATGTTCGCGCCCAGCATCAGGCCCGGGGTCTTGCGGCCGATCAGCGTGGCGGCCTTCGTTTCCTTGACGACGCCGGCCAGCGCCTCGCTCGCGCTGAAGCAATATTCGTCGATCAGGATGACGACCTTTCCGGAATAGAGGCGCGGCGCGCGCCCGCCGCTGGTCAGCATGAGCGCGCCTTTCTCGGCGATGGCGCGTCCGAACTCCTCCGAGGAATAGCCGGCGAAGGTGGACAAGGCCGATCGGTCGAGCTGGTCGATCGAGGTCAGGTTCCGCTCGATCAGGCCCTGGCGGCTCGCGAAATATCCGACCGGCATCGGTCGGGGCAGGATGTGGTCGGCCAGGCGCATGGCGGCGGCGAGCGTGCCGCCGCCATTGCCGCGCAGGTCGACGATCAGCGATTCGTTGCCGCCCAGCGCCGCGAAGGCCTGGTCGATCCGCGCGACGACCCCGGGGCCGTCCTCGAAGCTCTGGATCGAGAGGAAGCCGACCGACGGGGCGGCCTGCTTCCAGCTGATGCCGTGAGGGGCGGGCGGGGCGGCTTGCTTGATGCCCGAGTGAAGCTGCGGAGTGATGGAAGGGGTCGCGAAGAAATCGAGGTGCGAGGTGCGGAACTCGCCGAGCATCCGCCGCATGAGCGAGACCAGCTCTCCTTCGCCGCGCGCCGCGGCCGCCAGGGGCCGGTAACGCTGCCGCAGCCCCTTCATGTCGATGCCGCCATAATCGGGGGCATGGAAGCCGCCCTCGATCAGGCTCCATGCGGCATCGAACGTCTCCAGCGCGGGGCGCGGGGCGTGGGTCCGGTCGCGAAGCCCGCGAAGCTCGCCCTTGAAGAAGAGCGAGGCGAGCCCGGCGGGCGCATATCTGCCCTTGAGCCGGTCGCCCTCGACCACTGCCTGGAGCTTGAGCCTGCCCCAGCTCGTGTTGGCGGTCAGCCTCAGCGCATTGCCTTTGGCGACCCCCTTCGTATCGGTGATCCGGAAGGTGCCGAGCGGCCCCAGGATCGTCGCGGTGACCGAGCCGCCTTCGCCGACGGCGAACTCCACCGGCGTTTCGTAGGCGCCTTGCGGCATGACGAAGACGATGTTCCAGCGGCCACCGACCGCCGCCGCCGCCCCGCTCGCGGCGGGCGGCGGCGCCGCGGCGGCGAGGAACAGGCAAAGACAGGCGCAGAGGATCGCTCTCGGCATTGTCACCTCGCAACGGCCCGCCCCCGGTCCTTATCGATGCCGTTCGTGGCGGATTGTGGGCAGGGCCCTTGCCCTCGACGAGACCGGGAGCCTTGCCTAAAGTTGTCGCGACAATGGGGGAGGACGGAGCGTGGCGACCGCGGTCTCTAAGGATTATGTGATCGACGCGAAGCGCGACCGGCTCGTCATCTTCGCGTCGACGCTGGGCACCGTCTTCGAATGGTATGATTTCTTCATCTACGGGACTCTCGCCGCCATCATCGGCAAGCAGTTCTTCCCCGCCTCGAGCGAGACCGCGCAGTTCCTGCTGGCGCTGGCCAGCTTCGGGGTCGGCTTCGGGGTCAGGCCGATCGGGGCGGTGCTGTTCGGCTATCTCGGCGACAGGCTCGGGCGGAAATACACCTTCCTGGTCACCATCACACTGATGGGAGTCGCCACCGCCGCGGTCGGCCTGGTCCCGAGCTATGCGGCGATCGGAATGGCGGCACCGGCCATCCTCGTCTTCCTGAGGGTGCTTCAGGGCCTCGCCTTGGGCGGCGAATATGGCGGCGCGGCGATCTACGTCGCCGAGCATGCGCCGAGGAACAGGCGCGGCTATTATACCAGCTTCATCCAGGCCGGCGTGATCGGAGGCTTCATCCTCTCCGTCGCGGTGGTCCTCGTCTCCGAGCTGTTCGTCGACAAGGTCCAGTGGGAAACCTGGGGCTGGCGGATTCCGTTCCTGTTTTCGGTCGTGCTTCTCGCCGTTTCGCTGTGGGTGCGCCTGAAGCTCAAGGAGAGCCCGGTCTTCCAGGCGATGAAGGAAGCGGGCGAGGTGGCCAAGAATCCGCTGAAGGAAACCTTCGCCACCCGCTCGAACGTCAAGCTCGTCCTCGTCGCCCTGTTCGGGATCGCCGCCGGCCTGACCGTCATCTGGTACACCGCCCAGTTCCAGGCGATGTACTTCCTTCAGAATTCGCTGAGGATCGAGGACACCGCCGCCCGCGCCATGATCGGCGCGGCCGCCATCTTCTCGGTGTTCTGGTTCATCCTGTTCGGCTGGCTCTCGGACCGGGTCGGACGCAAGGGGCCGATCGTCATCGGCTATGTGCTCACCATCGTCCTGATGTTCCCCTTGTTCCACTGGATGGCCTCGGCGGCCAACCCCGATCTCTCCGCCGCGATGCGCAGGAATCCCGTCGTCGTCACCGGCAGCGACTGCACCTACGCGCCCTTCGCCAAGGTGCAGCCGACCCAGTGCGGCAAGCTGCTCGACGCCTTGTCGAAGAAGGGCATCGCCTATTCGACCGCCCAGGCCCCGGCCGGCGCTCCCGCCGGGGTCACGATCGGCGGGGTCGCGGTGGACGCCTCGGATCCGGCCTCGCTCGATTTCGGGCTCAAGATCGCCGGCTACAAGCTGGAGAAAAGCTCGCCCGGCTTCGCCCAGGCGCTTCAGGTGATCCTCGCCATCGTTCTCATCGGCCTCTGCTCGGGGATGACGTTCGGGCCGGTCGCCGCCCTTCTCGTCGAGCTCTTTCCGGCGCGGATCCGCTACACGTCCATGTCGATCCCCTATCATATCGGCACGGGCTATTTCGGCGGCTTCCTGCCCTTCATCAGCCAGTATATCGTCGCCAAGACCGGCGATCCCTTCGCCGGCCTCTGGTATACGATCGGCGTCGTGGCGATGGCGCTCGTCGTCACCCTCTTCTGGCTCCCCGAGACCGCCGGCAAGGAGCTGGAATGATTCCCCCTCCCTGGAAGGGAGGGGCCAGGGGTGGGTAGGCGAGCGAAGCGAGACTTTTGCCGACTCCGGATTTCGGCCGCCTTCGCCGGACCCACCCCAACCCCTCAGGGAGGGGAGTCTTCCCTCGCCACCTCGCCCTCGCTATCCGCCGCCCATGGCCGAGCCCCATTCCCCGCTGCGCCTCCTGCTCGACGGCGACGCGCTCGTCGACAATTGGCGCTGGCTCGGGAAGCAGGGCGGCGGCGCCGCCTGCGGGGCGGCGGTCAAGGCCGACGGCTACGGGCTCGGCGCCCGCGACATCGTCATGCGGCTCGCCAATGAAGGCTGCCGCGACTTCTTCGTCGCCACCTGGAAGGAGGCGGAGGCCCTGGCCGGGTGGCTCGGCCCGGCCTCCGTCTCCGTGCTCCACGGCCTCGCCGGCGAGGATCTGCCCCACGCCGCGGGCTCGCCGGCCCGCCCGGTGCTCAACACGGCCCGGCAGGTTGCCCGCTGGAAGGAATCCGGAACCGGCCGCCCCTGCGACGTCATGATCGACACCGGCATCAACCGCCTCGGCCTGAGCCCGGCCGAGGTGGGGGAGGGGGTGCTCGACGGCCTCGAGATCGACACCCTGATGAGCCATCTCGCCTGCGCCGACGAGGACCATGAGATGAACGCCCGCCAGCGCGCCGCCTTCGTCGAGGTGGCGGCGCGGGTCCCGGCCCGGCGCCTCAGCCTCGCCAACAGCGCCGGCATCTGCCTCGGCCCCGATTATGCCTTCGACCTCACCCGTCCCGGCCTCGCCTTGTACGGCGGGGTGCCGAGGCGCGAGGCGGCCGGGCGGATAAGGCAGGTGGTCCGGGTCGAGGCGCAGATCGTCCAGCGCCGCCGGGTCGAGGCGGGAGGGGGCGTCGGCTACAACGCCACCTGGACGGCGCGGCGGCCGGCCGAGCTCGCCATCGTCAACCTCGGCTATGCCGACGGCTATCTGCGCGGCTTTTCCGGAACCGGCCGGGCGCGGCTTCCGCGCGGCTACGCCCCGGTCGTCGGCCGGGTGTCGATGGACCTCACCGCGATCCTGGTCGACGAGTCGCCCGAGCTGGAGGAAGGCGACTGGATCGAGCTCGACTACGGCTTGCCCTCGGCCTCGGCGCAGTCCGGCCTGTCGCAATATGAGCTTCTGACCGCCTTGGGCCGAAGGCACGCGCGGGTGTGGCGGTAACCCCCCCTCCCTTCCAGGGAGGGGAGGCAACCAGGCGCAACCCGGCTCGTTCACCCCCCCATGGCCCGGATCGCGCACCTCTCCGACATCCATTTCGGCTGCCAGGACGACAAGGTCGTCGACGGCGCCAATGCCTGGCTCGAGGAGCAGCAGCCGGACCTGATCATCGTCAGCGGCGATTTCACCCAGCGCGCCCGGATCGAGCAGTTCAGGCAGGCCTCGACCTGGCTCAACAAGCTGCGCTCGGCGGGATGGCCGGTGCTGGCGGTGCCGGGCAATCACGACATCCCGCTCTACGACGTCGCCACCCGCTTCGCCGCTCCGCTCCACCGCTACAGGAAATATATCTCCAACGATCTTTGCCCCTGGTTCGAGAATGACGAGGTGGCGGTGCTCGGGATCAACACCGCCCGCTCGCTCACCATCAAGGACGGCCGGATCAACCGCGAGCAGATGAAGATCATCGAGGAGCGCTTCGCGGCGGTGGCGCCGGAGAAGACCAGGATCCTGGTCACCCACCACCCGCTCTTCTCGATGCCGATCGGCGAGGGGACCGAGCTCACCGAGGCGGTCGGCCGGCACGAGGACGCGGTCGGAGCGGTGTGCCGGGCCGGGGTCAATATCGCCCTCGCCGGCCATTTCCACCGCACCTATGCCGAGGCGGCGCGCAAGATGGTCGAGCGCGCCGGCGGAGCTTTGGTCATCCAGGCCGGCACCGCCACCTCCAGGCGGCTGCGCAACAACGAGCTTCAGAGCTTCAACTGGATCCACGCGCACAAGAATAACGACATCGAGCTTCAGGTGATCGCCTGGGACGGCACCGGCTTCCGCCGCGGCAGCCACGTCCGTTTCGCCTATGACGGCGAGAACTGGAATTCGCGGACGATATCGCATGATTCCGCGGAGGAGGCCGCGGTGGCGCAGCTGGGCCATCCTCCCCTCCCTGCAAGGGAGGGGGTGGGTCCGCCGAAGGCGGCCGAAACTCGGGCTCAGCAGGAAGCCTCGCCGCGCTCGCCTACCCACCCCTGACCCTCCCTTCCAGGGAGGGGATCGCCGTCGCTAAATCTCTACCAGCGGCCGCGGCGGCGGGTAGGCGAAGCGCCCGGCGCGGATCCAGCGCGAGGCGAGATATTTGGTGCCTTTCGTGACCGGCAGCCCGGCATGGAGCGCCAGCGGGTCGGCGCGGCCGTCCTCGCCGGCGTTTCGGAACAGCAAGGCGTCGCCGGTCCTGCCGCGGAAGGAGAGGCCGGTGCGCGGGAAGCTCGTCTCGCCGCCCTCGTGATCGTCGGAGAGATAGACGAGAACGGTCAGGATGCGCTGGTTGGGCTCGGCCGGGAGCGCGTCCAGATGCGGCTTGTACTCGCCTCCCGGGCGATAGCGCAGCAGCTGCAGCGGCTCGCCCTGCTCGAGCCGGGTCCCGCTCAGCGCCGCGATCCGGCGATTGAGGGCGTTGACGACGAGATCCTCGGCGAAGACCCCGAACATCGCCGCGTCCGACGACCGCACCGGATGCGGGACCATCTTTCCGGTCTTCGGATCGGCGACCAGCGACGGCTGGAGCGCCGGCTCGCCCGCCTTGCGAAGCCAGGCGCATTCGGCTTCGGTCATGAAGCCGTCGGCGGCGGCCGCGGGCGGAGCGGCGCTGAGCGGCCGGGTCCGCGGCGGGCGCCTCGGAAAGCCGTCCGCATCCAGGTCCATCGCCGCGATCAGGCGAAGCTGAGCGGCCGCCCGCGGGTCGCTCCGCCCGAGGGCGCCGAGCGCCGCGATGGCGCCGGCCCAATCGTCGCGGCCGCCGACTCCGGCGGCGAGGAAATAGGCATGGAGCAAGGCCGCTTCGGCATCGCCCGCGGCGCCGGCCAGGCCGAGCAGCCGGCGTGCCTCGGCGAGATCGCGTCGGACGATGTTGCCCGCGATCCGCCAGTGCGCCAGCGCCGCCGCCGCTTCGGCCTCGCCGCCCTCGGCCGCGCCGATCAGCCGCCGCGCGGCGTCGTCGAAGCGGCGGGCGCGAAGGAGCGCCTCGACCTCACCGATCGTGCCGTTCGAAGCCATGCGCTGTCCTAGGCGCGCCGGCGCTTCAAGAAAAGCCGAAGCACGGCGCCCGGCTTGCGATCGGCCGGTTCCGGCATTAGCCCACGCTGCGATGAACGTCATCGGCAGCTATCATGAAGACGGCTACGCCCGTCTCGACGGCCTGGTGCCGCCGGAGATCGCTCAGGCCTTCCTGCAGCGGCTGAAGGCCGACATGGGCCCCGACCCGGTCCCGCTCAGCCGGGTCACGAGCCACGCCAAGTTGCTCAGGCGCCCGGCTTTCGAGGCATACGGCCATCATTATCCGCCCATGCTCTATTTCCTCTGGGGCCTTACCCCGATCATGGAGCATGTGGTCGGGCGCCCTCTGCTGCCGACCTACGATTATCTGCGAATCTACCGCGAAGGGGACGTCTGCCACGTCCATTCCGACCGCTATTCGTGCGAGCACAGCCTGTCGCTGACGCTCGGCTACAGCGACGGCAAGCCCTGGGACCTGCAGGTGGAACGGAGCCGAAGCGAGCCTTCGGCCAGGGTCGAGCCCGATTTCGGCTCCGCGCCTCATTCCTCCGTTCCGATGAAGGTCGGCGACGCGGTGCTCTATCAGGGCGTCCACCACCGCCACGGCCGAACCGCTCCGAACCCCAACCGCTGGTCGGTCCATCTCTTCCTTCACTGGGTCGATCGCGACGGTCCCTATCGGGACCATGCCTTCGACGGCCAGATCAAGCCCGCCCCCGTCGATTTCTCGTTCAGCTGAGATTCCCGGCCGCTTCGGCCGGTGATGCCGGAGCCGCGGCAGAGTCAGTCCGCTTCCCGCCGCCGAGGCCAAAAAAAAGGCCGGGGCGTGAGCCCCGGCCTCAGGAAATTTGGCTTGGCGTCGCCTAGAACTTGGCGATCGCACCGGCGTAGAAGTAACGGCCGCGGTTGTCGAAGATCGCCGAACCGACGCCGACACCCGTGTTTCCGAACTCCGGCAGGCGGTCGAAGATGTTCTCGACGCCCATGTAGAACTCGAAGTTCTTGCCGGCATCGAAGCCCAACCGGAGGTCGTGATACATCACGTCCGAGAACCAGTTGAACTGCGAGTAGTCCGGGTTCAGCGGAACCGGCGTCGTGCCGAGCGGATTGCCCTGGACCGGGAAGATATTCTCCGCTGCGTTGCCGACGATCAGCTGCTTGCCGAGGTAACGCATCTGGTAGCCGATCGTGTACGGGCCGCTGGTCCAGTCGAGCGAGAAGTTGAACGCGATCTTCGGGTCGCCCGTCTCGTACAGAATCTGATCCGGCACATCGGGGAAGTCCGGGAACAGGAACTGGTCGCGCTGGAGGACATAGGTGCCCGTGAAGCGAGCCGAAAGGTCGCCGACGCCCGTGAACTTCCGGCGATAGGCCAGCTCGACGTCGACGCCGCGCGCGGCCAGTCCGGCGTAGTTCAGCTGCGTCTGCTGCAAGCCGGGCTTGATGTAGAACGCACTCAGCTGCGCCGTGTCGCCGACCGTTCCCGCCGGGAAACGATCGAACAGGTCGCAGAACGGGTTGTTGGCGAAGTCGGGCCCGTCATAGCAGGCGTTGACGATCGCGGTCGGCGTCGGCGCCGTGATCACCTGGTCGACGAAGATGTCGTAATAGTCGACGGTGATCGACAGGCCCCGGACCCAGCGCGGCGTGATGACCGCGCCGATCGTCCACGACTTCGAGGTCTCCTCGGTCAGATCCGGGTTGCCGCCGCTCAGGATCTCCAGCGAAGAGCTGTAGAGAAGATCCGTCCCAAGCGGAACGCCATCGGCGATGCAGTTCTGCTGGCGGGTCACGCGGCCCCCGATATTATCCACATCGCACGGATCTTGGAATGCCGGAGCGAAGTTCTGGGTCTGCGAGCTGAACAGCTCCGAGAGGTTCGGAGCGCGAACCGCGCGCGAGTAGTTGCCGCGGAACCGGATGTCCGGGACCGGCGCCCAGGTGCCGCCGACGTTCCACGCGAAGACCGTGCCCGTGTCGCCCTTATAGTCGGCGACCCGGCCGGCGGCCTCGATGGTCAGCTCGTGGAAGAACGGCATGTCGCGAAGGATCGGGATGCGAACCTCGCCGAACGCTTCCTTCACTTCGAACGACGGCGGATCGAATAGCGGGATGGCGTTCAGGAAGGTGCCGCCCGACTCGGTGATCGGATCGTAGCGCTGGTAGGCCGTCTCCTTGCGGTATTCGGCGCCGAGCGCGAAGCCGATCGGGCCGCCCGGAAGCTCGAACACCTGGCTCAAGTCACCCGAGACGAAGGCGTTGGCGACGAACTGGGTCTGCTTGCCTTCGGTCCGAAGCTCCGGAGCGACATAGGCGATCGCGGCCGCCGAGTTGGTCGCACCGAACGGGTTGAAGGGAACGCAGCCCGCGACGTCTTCCGGGATCCGCGCCTGGGCGGCGTCGAGGGTCGACTGCGCCGTGCCGGCGGCGAAACCGCGGACCACGCGAGCGGCCGGATCGATGGTCACCCGGCAGACGATGTTGCCGTTCTGGTCCTTCACGGCGTCGAGGGCGTAGGCGAGGCGCTGGCGGTTGAACTGGCCCTGCGGGCGGAAGATCTCGTTGAACTCGCCGTAATTGGCCGAGACCTCGTAGCGCCAGTCGTCGTTGAAGTCGCCGCGGATACCGACCACGCCGCGATAGGTGTCGCGGGTCGCCGGATAGTCGCGGTTGCCGATGTCGAAATTGTTCCGGCTGAGCTGGAAGGTCGTCGCCGTCGGCCCGGCGAACTGCTGGATCAGCGTCCGCGCCTCAGGCTGCAGGAACGGGTTGTCGATGCGCAGGGTGCCGAGCACGCCGCCCTGGAAGAAGCTCGGGCCGGACTGGCCGCCCGAGGTCCTGATCCGCGAGTAGCTCGCCTCGAAGAAGGGCTCGAACGCCTCGCTCAGGGTGAAGTGACCGAATGCGTTGATGTTGATGCGCTCCACCATCGGACGCAGGTTGAGATCCTCGCGGCTGCGGAAACCCGTGCCCCGGCCGCCGATCGTGTTGCTGGAGGCTGGGCGGAAGTCCGCATTGTAGGGATCCTCGACCAGCAGCTGGCCGTCCGGGCCGAAGCTGTAGAAGCGCGCATTGCCGTTGGGGAGGCAGCGGACGGTACGCTGGGGCCCAGGGGGAAGGACGGCGACAGTTGGGCAGCTCGGCGTGAGCGCACCGTAATCGGAGATCGCCAGGCTGGTGATGTCCCGGAAGTAGGTGCGGTCCGGAAGGCCGTCCGTGCCGGACGCCTGGGTATCCGAGTCGGTAACGATGAAGCCGGACTGGACGGCCATGTCGCCGCGACCGATCGGGAAGAAGATGTTCTGGCGCGCGAACTCGGCCGAAACCGCGATGTTGCCGCGGTCCCCGGCGAAGTTGGTGCCGGCGAGGCCGCTGACGAAATAGGCGCCGGCGTCGCCGCGCGACGAGATGCCGCCCTGGCCGCGCAGCTGGAAGCCCTCGAAGTCGCGCTTCAGAACGAAGTTGACGACGCCCGCGATGGCGTCCGAACCGTAAATGGCCGAGTTGCCGCCGGTGACGACGTCGACGCGCTCGAGCAGGTCGGTCGGGACCACGTTAACGTCGGGGGCGCTGCCGCCGATCGAGGCCGGGACCATGCGGCGGCTGTTCATCAGCACCAGGGTGCGATCGGTGCCGAGGCCGCGAAGGTCGAGCAGGTTGAGGCCCGACGTGCCGATGAAGCGGGTCGAGTTGGCCGTGCTGAAGGTGGAGCGAAGGGCCGGCAGCTCGTTCAGAATGTCGCCGACCGAAATCTGGCCGGTGGAGCGGAACTCCTCGGAGCCCACCGAGGTGATCGGAACGGTCGCGTCGAGGTTCGGCCTGCGGATGCGCGAGCCGGTGACCGTGATCTCCTGGCCGGCGTCGGCGGCGGAGCCGTCCGCGCCCGCGGAAGCGTCTTCACCGGACTCGAGCTCGGTCTCGCCCTGCAGGGCCGCCGGATCGTCCTCTTCCTCCTGAACTTCCTGAGCATAGGACGGAGTCGCCGTCGCCACGGCGAAGGCTGCCATAAAAAAGGCCGAGCGAATCGCGCTCGTGCCGAGAAGACCAAATTTTCTCATCCCGAATCATCCCTCTTGAGTCAGCCGGCTTGCCACTGCGCACGGCCTCTGAATTGACGCAGAGACGATTCAGCCCCCCCGCGCAAGGCCGGGGGGTCCCTCGTTCATCAAAAGTTCAGCGAGTGTAACAGTTCTGCAACAGGCCGCTTCCGCCTTTATCCGGAAAAGGCTTTAGGCAGAAGCGCTTGGCTCAGCGTTCCACGCAAAGCGCGATGCCCATCCCGCCGCCGATGCACAGGGTCGCGAGGCCTTTTTTGGAGTCTCGGCGGGCCATTTCGTAGAGCAGGGTGGTCAGCACACGGGCGCCGCTCGCGCCGATCGGATGACCGATGGCGATAGCTCCGCCGTTGACGTTGACCTTGGCCGCGTCCCAGCCCAGCTCCTTCCCGACCGCCAGCGCCTGCGCGGCGAACGCCTCGTTGGCCTCGATCAGGTCGAGGTCGGCGACCGTCCAGCCGGCCTTCCGGAGCGCCCGCTGCGTCGCCGGCACCGGGCCGATGCCCATGATCGAGGGGTCCACTCCGGCCGAGGCCCAGCTCGCCACCCGCGCCAGGATCGTGGCGCCCCGGCGCTCGGCTTCCTCGCGGCTCATCACCACCAGAGCGGCGGCGCCGTCGTTGAGCCCCGAAGCGTTGCCGGCGGTGACGGTGCCGTCCTTGCGGAAGGCGGGGCGAAGGCCGGCGAGGGCGGACTGCTCCACTCCGTCGCGAATATATTCGTCATTCTCGACGATCGTCTCGCCCTTGCGGCTCTTGACCGTCACCGGCGCGATCTCGTCGCGGAAACGTCCTTCGGACCGCGCCCTGGACGCCTTGTTCTGCGAGGCGGTGGCGAACGCGTCCTGGTCGTCGCGGGTGACCTGATATTGCTCGGCCAGATTCTCGGCGGTGATGCCCATGTGATAGCCGTTGAACACGTCGGTGAGGCCGTCCTTGATCATCGTGTCGATCAGCTCGAGCCCGCCCATCTTGGTGCCGCCGCGAAGATGCTGGGCGTGGGCGGAAAGGCTCATGCTCTCCTGGCCGCCGGCGACGACGATGCTGGCGTCGCCGGTCTGGATCGCCTGGCTCGCCAGGGCCACCGCGCGAAGGCCCGAGCCGCACACCTGGTTGACTCCCCAGGCGGGCACCTCCTTCGGAACGCCCGCCGCCATCGACGCCTGCCGCGCCGGATTCTGGCCCTGAGCGGCGGTCAGCACCTGGCCGAGGATGACTTCGCTCACTTCCCCCGGCGAGACTCCGGCCTGCTCGAGCGCCGCCACGATCGCGATCCGCCCGAGCTCGTGCGCCGGGGTCGAGGCGAAGGATCCGAGGAACGAGCCCACGGGAGTGCGCTTGGCGGCGGTGATGACGACGTCGGTGGCGGACATGGATGCGGCTCCTTGAAGGTCTCTGCCGTTCGCCCTGAGCTTGTCGAAGGGCTCTCCTTCTCGATCGCGGGAGGAAGGAGGGGGCTTCGACAGGCTCAGCCCGAACGGTCGGAAGGGTTCGTGCCGCCGCCCCTAGCACCGCGCCGCATGGCGGGAAAGCCAGCCCGCGAGCGGCTCCCAGAGCGCCGCCTTCGCCCGTCCGCCGACGACCATCCCGACATGGCCCTGGGCCAGCTCGAGCCGCTCGCCGGCGCCCGTCGCCGAAGCGGCGGGGACGATCCGGTCGCTGGTCGACACGATGTCGAGGAAGGGGCAGGGGAGGGCGGCCGGATCGGGGAGCCGCCACCCGCCCCGGCCGGTGACGTCGCGGCCGAACATGTCCTCGAACAGCTCCTTCGCCGCCGCGTGCGGCAAGGGCGGTCCGTCATTGGCCCAATCCTCCAGGGTGACGAACGCCCGCGCCTCCGCGCTCCCCTCGGCCATGTCGGCGAAGGCCTCGAACTTGGCGACGGTGCGCGCGGGGTCGAGGCTCCAGAAGGCGCTCTGAAGCACTTCCATCGGCAGGCAGCCGAGCGCCTCCGACGTCGCCGCCGCGCTCTCCCACAACCGGCCGAGGGTGGCCCGTGCCTCTTCGGGGAAAGCGGAGAAGCGCCACGGCGCCGCGATCGCCGCCACCGCCGGCGCCCGGCCCGGGCCCGCCGCCGCCAGCGCCATCGTTCCGCCCAGGCAATAGCCGACCAGCGCCGGAGCCTCCCCCAAAGCCGCGATCAGGGGCAGCGCCACCGCCTCGACATGGCCGGCGACCGACAGCGCCGAGCGCGTCTCCACCTCCCAGCCCCAGTCGAGCAGAAGCGGCCTCACCCGGCCTTGCGCGGCGAGCCAGCGGAGCAGCGACCGTTCCGGAAGATCGAGGATGGACGGCGGGTTGATCAGCGAGGGCACGAACAGCACCGGCGGCCCCGACCCGCCATAATCCCGGACCTTCGCCCCCTTGAGCTCCGCCACCGCCGCCGGCGGCTCCGCCGCGGGGGGGCGGGCCGCCTCCTGGTAGCGCCTCAGCCCCCTGAGCGCCCGGTTCAGCCGATCGGGCGCGCCTTCGATCTCGCGGCGCAGCATGGCGAGGAACAGAGGCAAGGGCCGCGGCCTGTGTTGCGGCGCGTCAAGCTTCGGTGCTAGAGCGCTACCCTCGGTTGAGGGATCATTCATGGCGGCCTCGGGATCCGGCGACGACGTCGTCATCATCAAGAAATACGCGAACCGGCGGCTCTATGACACCGAAAGCTCGTCCTACATCACCCTGGAGCGCCTCGCCGAGATGGTCCGCCAGAAGCGCGAGTTCAAAGTCGTCGACGCCCGCTCCGGCGAGGACATCACCCACAACGTCCTCACCCAGATCATCATGGACGAGGAGAGCCGCGGCCAGACCCTGCTCCCGGTCAGCTTCCTCAGGCAGCTGATCGGCCTCTACGGCGGCCCCGTCCAGTCGATGCTCCCGCAATATCTCGAGGCCAGCCTCGACGCCTTCCAGCGCAACCAGAGCCAGATGCGCGACGCGCTCGCCGGCGCCTTCACCGCCAATCCGTTCGCCGAGCTCGCCCGCCGCAACATGGAGCTGTTCCAGTCCGCCGCCACTGGCCGTCCCGCGGCCGCCGCGCCCGCCGCCGGCGGCAATCGCGAGGAGGAGCTGGAACGCCTCCGCGCCGAGCTCGCCGCCCTCCAGGCCAAGGTCGAGAAGCTGACCCGCTGAGGGCCGACGAAGGAGAGTGAATTGCCTATGCGCCCGCACGTCCTCGCCGCACTCCTCCTCGCCGCCGCGGCGACGGCTTCCGCCCAGCCTCCGGCGCCGCGGCCGGCGCCGTCGGGTCCGGTCACCATCGTCCACGCCGGCCGGCTTCTCGACCGCCCCGGCCGGCCGGCGCGCGGCCCCTCGACGATCATCGTCCAGGGCGGGCGAATCGTCGCGGTTCGGGACGGCCTCGAGCCGCCCCCGGCGGGCGCGGCGCTCGTCGACCTCTCCGGCCGCTTCGTCCTCCCCGGCCTGATCGACAGCCACGTCCACCTCGATTCCGATTCCGGCGGAATCGCCGCCCTGGTCGAGGAAGTCACCGAAAACGCGCCGCAAAAGACCCTCCGCACCCTCGCCAACGCGCGCAAGACTCTCGAGGCCGGCTTCACCACCGTCCGCAACCTCGGCGACGGCTCGGGCGCCACCCTCGCCATCCGCGACGCCGCCGCCCGCGGCGAGGTCGACGCCCCGCGAATCGTCGACGCCGGCCGCTCCATCTCGACCACGTCCGGCCATATGGACGCCACCCTCGGCCTCGCCGACGATCTCCACGCCTCGATCCCGCAGGACAATCTGTGCGACGGCGCCGAATCCTGCCGCCGCGCCGTCCGGGCCCAGATCCGCCGCGGAGTCGACGTCATCAAGATCGCCACCACCGGCGGGGTCAACAGCCGCATCGGCGCCGGCCTCGGCCGCCAGATCTTCGACGACGAGGTCAAGGCGCTGGTCGACACCGCCCATCTCTACGGCAAGAAGATCGCCGTCCACGCCCACGGCGCCGACGGGATCAACGCGGCCCTCGCCGCCGGCGCCGATTCGATCGAGCACGGCACCCTCATGGATTCCGAAAGCCTTCGCCTGTTCAGGGCCGGCCGCGCCTTCTACGTCCCCACGCTCTCGACCGTGAACGGCTATCTCGAGCGGATCGCCGCCGATCCCAACGCGTACCCGCCCGACGTCCGGGCCAAGATCGACTGGCGGATCTCGATCACCGGCGACGCGCTCAGGAAGGCCGTCCCGGCGGGGGTGAGGATCGCCTTCGGAACCGACGCCGGAGTGTCCAGGCACGGCCGCAACGCCGACGAGTTCGAGCTCATGGTCAGACACGGAATGACCCCGGCCACCGCCATCCACGCCGCCACCGTCAACGCCGCCGAGCTGCTCGGCCTCGCCGCCGAAGCGGGCTCGATCGAGCCCGGCAAGAGCGCCGACCTCATCGCCGTCGAGGGCGACCCGCTCGCCGACGTCACGGTGCTGAAGCGTGTCCCCTTCGTCATGGCGCGGGGCCGGGTGGTCAAGGACCAGCGCTAGAGGATGATCGCTTCAGGTTGATCTGCCCCGCTCATCCTGAGTAGCCGTCGAGCTTGTCGAAACGGCGTATCGAAGGACGGCCCTTCGATACGGGCCTTCGCCTTCGCTCAGTCCCTGCTCAGGATGAGCGGTTCGGTGAAACCGGTCATGCTCCAGGAAGGGCGCGCCGCGTTCGACTCGATGACGGACGTCACTTCGGCTTGACGAACTTCAAGGTCATCCGGTCGCTCTCGCCGATCGCCAGGAAGCGCTCGCGCCCGACTTCCTTGCCGCGAAGGCTCGGCGGAAGCGACCACACTCCGCCCGGATGGTCCTTGGTGTCGGCCGGATTGGCGTTGATCTCGCTCGCGGCGACGAGCCGGAAGCCCGCCGCTTCCGCGAGCCGCCGGACCGTCGAGACCTTGATGTAGCCTGACGATTTCTCCCGCGCCGGATCGGCATCCTCCGGCAGCCTGTGCTCGACCACGCCCAGGGTGCCGCCCGGCTTCAGCATCGCGAACATCTGCCGGAAGGCCTCGTCGGCGAAGGGCTTCTCGGGCATGATCCAGTTGTGGACGTTGCGGAAGGTGAGAACGACGTCGGCCGTCCCGTCCGGCACCGGCGGCTCGGTCGCCGCCGCCACCCCGGCCGGGAAGGCGGCGTAGCGTATCGCTCCGAAGGTCGCCGGATCCTTCGCCTGGAGCGCCCGGGCGCCGTTGAGGCCGTTGCCGTTGGCGGCGGCATAATAGACTCCGTGCTCGCGGACCAGCGGCGCCAGTATCTCCGTATACCAGCCCCCGCCCGGCCAGATCTCGACCAGGGTGTCGTCCGGCTCCACCCCGAAGAAGCCCAGGGTCTCGCGCGGATGGCGGTAGCGGTCGCGGGCCCGGTTCGCCTCGGTCCGCGCCGGCGAGCCGACCGCCGCCGCGATCGAGGTGTCGGCATAGAGCGCCGCCTCGGCCGCCGCGACGGCCTTGGGCGAAGGCGCGCAGGCGGCCGCGGCGAGGAGTGCGGAGGCAAGGGCGGCGGCGCCGAGGCGTCTGGGGGTCATGAGCGGTCTCCGGTTCTGGGCGTCCTGCCCGCGCTAATGGCCGAGAGCCCGGGTGCGCGCAACCTGCGCGAAGGCCGCAGGCGAGGCGCCGCGCGCCTCGGCCTCGTCATCCCGGATTTGATCCGGGATCCGCCCTTCCCCTTCCCGGCCGAAAGTACCACTTTCTGACGATGTCTCCTTCCACCCTCCTCTGGGCCACCGCCGCCGCCTTCGCCGCCCTCGCCCTCCTCGCCGGCTGGGCCGACCACCGCCGGGGGAAGCGCCGCGACCTCGACCGGCCCGGCTGGGTGCCGTGGCAGCTGGTGCTGGTGCTGGCGATGATGGCGAGCGTGGTTTGTGGGGCGCTGGGGGTTTTGGTTTAGCTAGATGTCCAGCGTCGGGAGCGACCGAACGATCCTCATCGTTTCTAGGCTAACCGTGATCACCCGCTGGAGGAGCTTCAGGGGATAGGCGGGATCGCCCATCGTCTCGTTGGCGAATGCGTTGGCGTCCCAGACGATGCCGCTCGCCTTGTCCGTCTTCACGCACTGACGCTCCATCACCCATTCGATGGCACTCTTGCCGTTCACGACGTAATCATAGGCTTCGATCGGGACGCCGGTAAGGGTTATGTTGGAGTTGTAGAGGATAGTGGTCTTGTCGACATTTGGGCGCTTGCCGCCGAACCGCATCTTCTCGACCCGGTAGAAGCTCGCCGGATCCGAGATGTCGGCCAGCCGCAGGTCGCCCTGTGCGATCGTTACGGGATATGGCTCTGCCTCGTCATATTTGCAGTGAAGGTCGCCCAAGAGCCGGCCAGCCCTCGCGAAGGCCTTGAAATCTTCGTAACGCTTCACGACCGGGACGCGGGGGAGTTCCTTGGAGAGGTTGTCGGCGAAACGGTCCCGATAATCGGGGGAATGCAGCACGCCGTAGACATAGTAGAACAGATCGTCCTTCCCGATTGTCCCCTCGGCATACGCGTCTTGGAATTGCGAGAGAGCTGCATCATTGATCGCGTCGCGCCGCACCGCTTCCTTCCCGCCGCCTGCCAGGTCCAACTCGCCATCTGCAGACATGGACCCTTTCTCATAGAGCCAGCGAGGGAAGAACTGCCCTTTGGCCATAAGGTCGTGGCAGGGAAGTTGATCCATCATCAGGCAGGTGAATGACTGAGCTCCTGGGCCGGTCACCATGATTCCTCGGTTCGCGGCTTGGTCACCAAAGTAGCGCTTCATCAAATAGCCGCTCCAGTTGAGGCGGCTGTCCTCGTAGACCCACTGAACAGTAAATGGTCTGTATATGCTTTTTCGTACCTTGCTCGCTGAGAAGACATATTCCTTGCCAGCCTGATGATCGGCTATTGTTTTTTGGCACCACTTAAACGCACTCTCATCGTTATCATGCTTTGCATTGGAGGGGAGTGAGTTGAAGAAGCTGACCTGCCGCTCTATCAGGCTATTCAAATCTTTCTGCGATGGATTGTAGCAAATGGCATCCCGGTTGGTTTTCAGCCCAGCCGAGAAGGTCGAGAAGACGGCCGCCTCGCTGCCGCTCTTCGAGCCGAGGGCAAGAGCTTCCTGGAAGGATCGATCTCGCTGGTTGATCCAGTCGCCATGTTCGTCAGGTGTGATCGACTGCCATCGACCGGCCTTCGAGATTCCGCCGATGCTGCCGAACCGTCCGACGGTCGAGAGCTTTTCGTCGCGAGAAAGGTAATCGCCAATGTCATGGAAACGAATGACGCCATGCTCCGAAGCGGCAGGGTTCTTGACCAACAGGGTGATTGCGACGGGTGTCCGAGTTCCTTGGCCGAAGACGTTATCCCTCTCCCTCCGGCGTTGCTCCCCAGAGGTCCTCGCGTTGCCGCGAAGGTGTAGCAGGTGAATGCTGGCAAACTCGTCCACAAGGCACTTGCGCAGTCCGTCTAGGGCATTTCCCTCTACCCATCCGGCGTTCGTGACGAAACCGATTATGCCTGCTTTTCCTATCCGATCGCTTGCCCAACGAATGGCCCGGATATAGCTGTCGTAGATCGAACGCTTGTTCGTCATCCGAGTGCGTGCGGCGTACGTATCCCTGATCCTGCGGTCGATTTTGGGGTAGATCAGGTTTGCCGCGTCGTCGTTCGCGCTCCCTTGGCCAACGGAATAAGGCGGGTTTCCGACGATCACCCGCACCGGCAGCGCCTTCTGGCGCGCTCTGCGAGTGCTGTTGTCGGGCATGAGTTCCGCCAGAAGATCCTCGTCCTGCTCGTAGAGCTGAAATGTGTCTGTAAGGCAGATTCCCTCGAACGGACGGTAGGTCCCTCCCATCACTCCGTGATAGGCCGCCTCGATATTGATGGCGGCGATATAATAAGCGAGCAGGACGATTTCGTTGGCATGGATTTCCGCCCCATATTTCCGCTCCAGCGCCTCAGGCTTGATGAGGCCCGACTGGATCAGTCGGGTGACGAAGGTACCTGTGCCCGTGAACGGGTCGAGGATGTGGACGCCTTCGCTGCCGAGCGTCTGATCGAACTCGCTTTGGAGCAGCTCGCTCACCGACTTGAGGATGAAGTCCACGATCTCGACAGGAGTGTAAACGATGCCCAGCCGCTCGGTCATTCTGGGGAAGGCATTTCGGAAAAACTTATCGTAAAGCTCGACGATGATCTTTTGTTTGGCGTCGTCTCGGTCAATGCCCTCCGCCCGCCGCTTCACGCTGGCATAAAAGCGCTGGAGGCTCTCGGCCTCCTTGTCGATATTATGCTCTTGCAGCGTCGCCAGCACGCCCTCCAGCGCCTTCGAAACAGGATTGGCTTCGGCGAAGCTGTAGCCCTCGAATAACGCTTCGAAGACTGGACGGGTGATGAGGTGCTGGGCCAGCATTTCGATGGCCTCGCCCTCGTTGACGCTCTCGTTCAGGTCGTCTCGGATTTCGGCAAGGAAGCCTTCGAACGCCTCGCGCTCGGGCGTGCCGGGTTTCTCGACCAGCCCCTGGATGCGGCTGATATGCGTCTGGGCGATCTTCGCGATGTCGCCCGCCCAGTCCTCCCAATAATCGCGACGGCCGCACTTCCTGACGATCTTGGCCATGATCGCCATGGTGAACTCGTCGAAGGCGAACTCCGTTTGCGTGGCGGGCTGGCGCGGCTTGCTGTCGCCATCGGCGCCCGCTTCGTCGTCGGCCGCGCCGCCTTCGCCGATCCCGAGCTTCGGCTTCGCGGCGTCCTTCCGGTTCGGCAGGCGATTGCTGACGGCGATAACCTCGATATGATCGCTCACGTCTACGCCGAGGTCCGCCTGGTTGATCATCGCGTCGAATCGCTCGTCATGCGAACGGAGCGCATTCAGGATCTGCCAGACGACCCGGTAGCGCTCATTGTCGTTCAGCGCTTCCTCGGGCGACATGCCGGTCGGAACGCCGATGGGAAGGATGACGTAGCCCATGCGCTTGTCCGGCGCCTTGCGCATGACACGGCCCACCGATTGAACCACATCCACTTGGCTCTTGCGCGGATGCATGAACAGGATGGCGTCCAGCGCCGGCACGTCGACGCCTTCGGAGAGGCAGCGGGCGTTGGTGAGGATTCGGCAGATGGAACCGCCATGTTCCTCCTTCAGCCATTCCAGGTGGGCAGTGCGCTCCTTCGCACCCATTGTTCCGTCCACATGATGGACCTCGCAGGCGAGCGGATCGGCATCGCCCAGGGCGGTCCGACCTTCGTTCGAGGCCAGATACTCGCTCACCACGGCTTGGAATTCGGTGCGGATCAGCTTGGAACTGGCGATGTCCTTAGCGAAGGCGAGGGCGCGGCGCATCGGCTGGCCATCGTTCGTCAGCTCCTCCTTCAGCCCCGATTTGATCAGGGCCTTGTAGCAGCCTATGATCTTAGTCGCGTCGTCCAGCTTCAGCTCGCTGCCGCCGTCGGCCAGCCGATTCTGAACGCCGCCGCTGACCATCGCTTCGTCAACAGCGAGAACCAACACCTTGTAGTCGGTGAGCAGGCCCTCCTCGACGGCCCAGCCGAAGCCGCGGGCAAACAGCGTTTTTCCGAAGAGTGCCTCATCGTCCATCGAGGCGAGGACTGCGGACGCCTCGCTGGCTTTGGCCTTCACCGCATCGCCAAAAACACGAGGCGTGGCGGTCATGTACAGGCGCTTTTTCGACCGGATGAACTCGTTGTCGTGGACTTTGACGAAGCTGCTCTCGTCCTCGCCCGCTAGTGTTGCGCCCGTCGTACGGTGTGCCTCATCGCAGATGATCAGGTCGAAGTCGGGATAGCCGTGGAGCTTCTGGGCGTCGCTCAGCACTTGGATCGATTGGTAGGTGCCGAAGACCACGGTCATGCGATCTCGGGCGGGCTTCAGCGCGCGGCTAGAAAGCCTCGTGGCGTTCGTCGTAGCGGGATAGTCCAGGTCGTGAACATCGACCTCGGCTACATCGTCACGCTCGCGCCGGCGCTTGCCTACCTGCGCATCCGAGCAGACGGCGTAGGAGCGCAGCGGCGTGGCGCTGTCGATCGTCCATTCCCGGATCGTCTGGCTCATCAGCGCCAGCGACGGCACCAGCACCAGCGCATGGCCGCCGGCACCGACCAGATCCTCCGCGATCTTCAGGCCGGTGAAGGTCTTGCCGGTGCCGCAGGCCATGATCAGCTTGCCGCGATCCGCTTTGGCGAGTCCCTCGCGAACGCACTTCAGCGCCTCCTCCTGGTGCGGCCTGAGCTGCTTCGGCGGCGCGAGGTGTATTTCCTCCCGTTCGAACCACTTCGCCCACTCGATCGGGCTTTCCTCGAGCCGATCTAGGCCGATCCGCTGGACGTTCAGCGGCTCCAGCATATCCTCGGCGTTGGGGCTCCACGGAGCGCCGGTCGTGTCGATCACGAGGCCGCGAGTAAACGGTCGGATCTGCGACGTGCTGAGGAAGCTATCGATATCACCCTTCTGGATGCGATAGCCTTCGCGGTAGAATTTGCATTGGATCGCGCAAAAGGCTTCCTCACCCCGCACTTTCGCCACCGCGTCGATGCCGGTATCGCCTGCCTTGAACCCATTCCCCCTGGCCCAGTCGCTGAACAGCCAGGCGTCCTCATATTCCTGGGCCATTCCAGGATCATGCTTGATGAACGCGACGGCGAGCCGTTCGAAATACGTCCCTTTCTCGCGCTCGCTGCGCGCAGCTTCCCGGTAGCTGGAGAGCAGCTCACGAAGTCCCGTCACTCAGAATTCCCCAATCCAATCCGCCGCGACATTGGACGTTGAAGTGACTGAGGAAAAGCGGAAAATTGATATTGAGATGTCTTAGATGGCCGGCAGTCTACCACCCGCTGAGGTGAGGGCCGGCCAATTTGGACCATCAATCGGAAACGAATTTCTCACAGGCGCTCGCGAGGCAGTTTGAGGGCGGGTTCTTGCGGGAAAGAATGGCTGCTGCTGCGACAGCTGAGCTCTTCCCGAAACCCCTCAACCCTGCTACAAGTGTAGCAGGACTCGGCGACCAGGAAGGAGAGCCCCCATGAAAGCGCGATCGATCCCCGCCGCGGCGCTCGCCGCCTTCGCCCTGGCCCTCGCCGCTCCGGCCGCGGCGCCGGCCCGGGCCGGGGGCGAGGCTCCCGCTTCGGCCCGGGAGGAGGCGCTTTCCACCGTCATCGACCGCGGGCTTCGCTCCGGCGGCTCCTGGTTCACCGCGGAGGAGCGCGCCCTGATCGAGCGCAAATGCGGCTACGCGCCCGGCGAGTGGGACGGGTTCGAGGCCAATCTTTCGGACGGGACCTTCATCTGCCGCGACGGGCGAAGGGTCGAGGATGCGGAGATGCGGGCCTTGCTCCGGGCCGCCGCGCCGAGGATCGAGGCCCGGGTCGAGGCGGTGATGAAGCGCGCCGACGTCACCGCCGCGATCGCCCGGGCCGCCGAGGCCGCGGCGGCCGAGGCGCTGCTCGGGATGGAGGCGCGGCGGCGGCGCTGAGCCCCCGGCCGCGCCGGCCGGAACATAAATAGAACTTCCCAAGTCGCCCGGATCGTGTACTAATCCGGCCATGGCACCGGTCGTCCTGCCGCCGCTTTCCAGCCGCTTCAGCCCCGCTCGGGCCGCACCGCCGACTCGCCGGCCCTCGCGCGCGCGAATCCCACTGACTTTCCTGACCTTCGTCCGGTTCCGGACAGTGGAAATATGCGTTTTTCGCTGCGTCCCCCGGCGCAAAGTACCACTTTGCGACGACGGCCTACAGGCACGCCTCCAGATAGGGCTGGTCGAAGCCGAACTGCTTGGCCTTTTCGAGCGTATAGGGCCTCAGCCCCATGCTCCGATACTCGCCGATGATCTTGCCGTCGGCGGTCTCGTCCAGATATTCGAACTTGAACAGCTCCTGGGTGACGATGACGTCGCCCTCCATCCCGATCACCTCGGTGATGTTGGTGGTGCGCCGGGTTCCGTCCCTCAGGCGCTTGACCTGGACGATGAGGTCGACCGAGTCGGCGATCTGCCTCGAGATCGCCTCCTTGGGCACCTTGATGTCGCTCATCATCACCATGTTCTCCATTCGCGCCAGGCATTCGCGAGGGGAGTTGGAGTGGAGCGTCGCCATCGAGCCGTCATGGCCGGTGTTCATCGCGGCGAGAAGGTCGAAGCATTCGCTGCCCCTGATCTCGCCGAGGATGATCCGGTCGGGGCGCATGCGGAGCGCGTTGATGACGAGGTCGCGGATCGAGATCGCGCCCTGGCCCTCGAGATTGGGCGGGCGGGTCTCGAGCGGAAGCCAGTGCGGCTGCTGGAGGCGGAGCTCGGCGGCGTCCTCGATGGTGATGACCCGCTCGCCCGGGTCGATCAGCTTGGAGAGCGCGTTCAGCATCGTCGTCTTTCCCGAGCCGGTGCCGCCCGAGATGATGATGTTGAATCGGCTGGCGCCGGCGATCTTCAGCACCGTCGCCATCTTGTCCGACATCGATCCGAAATTCTTCATCATGTCGACGGTGATCGGCTTCTCGGAGAATTTGCGGATCGAGATGGCCGTCCCGCGCAGGCTCAAGGGCGGGATGATGACGTTGACGCGCGAGCCGTCCTGGAGCCGGGCGTCGGCGAGCGGCGTGGTCTGGTCGACGCGGCGGCCGACCTTGTTGACGATGCGCTGGGCGATCTGGAACAGATGCTCCTCGTCGCGGAACTGGATCTGCGCGATCTCGAGCTTGCCCTTCCTTTCGATGAAGGTCTGGTTCGGCCCGTTGACCATGATGTCGGAGATGTTCGGGTCGGAGAGCAGTTCCTCGAGCGGCCCGAGGCCGAGCAGCTCGTCGACCAGCACCTTCTCGAGCGCGAACTGCTCGCGGCGGTTGAGGTTGATCTTCAATTCGGCGAGCACCTCGCCGATGATCGGCCGGAACTCCTCGGCGAGCTCGTCCTTGCTGAGAGTCGCCGCCGCTTCCGGGTCGACCCGCTCGAGCAGGCGCGGAAGCACCTGCTCCTTGATCCGGTGGATGGAGGCTTCGAAGCCTTCGTTCTTGCTGCTCGCCGCTTCCCCGGTGGCGGCCTGGCGGTCGGCCAGCCGGGCCATGGCGTCGGCGTTGCGGTCGGACGAAGGCGGGGTGAAGCTGTCGGTGTCGGGATCCGCGAAGCTGATCGTGTCGAGCGGCGGGAACTGGTCGCCGCCCTCGGGCGCCACCGGCGCGGCGACTCCGCCGCCGAGGCCCTTCATCGGCCTCGCGACGCCGAAGCTGGGCCGCCCGCCGCCCGTGCCGCCATTTCCTGGTCGCCGTCCAAAAGCACTCATTGCGCTCAGATCCTCACCGGTGAAGCTATGCCACTCGGGGTGGTGAATAAGGCGGAAACTTTGACAATTGCCTAACCGCCCCCGATGGGCCGCCCCGTGCCCGCCCAACACGCCCGAAGCGCATTGCTCATCGCCCTCGCCGGCTTTCTCAGCCTCGCCTTCGGCGACGCCCTCGTGAAATCCATGGCCGGGCAGTGGCCCGCGCCGGCCGTCGCGGCGCTGCGCTATTGCTTCGGCGCCGCCGGGCTCACCCTGTACGTCGCGCTCCGGCACGGGCGGGGCGGCTTCGTCATTCCAAGGCCTTGGCTCCACGTCGGACGGGGTGCGGCGGTGGCGCTCGCCACCTTGTGCTTCTTTCTCGGGGTGATGGCGATGCCGCTCGCCGACGCGACCGCGATCCAGTTCACCAGCCCGATCCTCACCGCCCTTCTGGCGCCGCTCGTCCTCGGGGAAAGAACCCGGCCCGCGACCTGGGCGGCGACCCTCCTCGCCTTTCTGGGCGTCCTGATCGTGCTTCGCCCGAACCTGATCGAGATCGGTCCGGCGGCCCTGTTTCCGATGGGGGCCGCCTTCGGGATGAGCTGGCTGATGATGCTCAACCGGATGGCGGCGGGGGACGCTCCGGTGATGGTCATGCAGTTCCTGGTCGCGGTGATCGCGGCGCCGCTCCTCGTCGCCGCAGCCTTCTCGTTCCACGCGGCCGGGGTGACAATCGCCTGGCCATCCGCGGTCGTGGTCCTGAAATGCCTCGGGGTCGCCGGCTTCGCCACCGCGGGCCACGCCCTCATCTTCGCCGCCGTCGAAAGGGCCAGCGCCTCGACGGTGGCTCCGATGACCTACGTCCAGCTGCTCGTCGCCGCCTTCCTCGGCTGGCTGTGGTTCGGCGACCGCCTCGACCTCGCAACCTTCGCAGGCGCTGCGCTGATCATTGCCGGAGGCCTGCTGTTGTGGCGGGCGCAGCGCGCGCTGGCGGTGGAAGGCATCCGACTCGACAGGTCAGCCAGCGGACAGTCCTAGAGAAAAGGAGGCTTGGCCCGGCCTCGGGCGGCGCTCGCGCTTCGGCCGGTCATCTCCCGATATTCGCGCGCCATGTGCGCCTGATCGGCATAGCCGTGGGCGGCGGCATGATCGGCCAGCGTCCCCTGCGCCGAAGGGAGACCCCTGAAGCTTTCCTGGAAACGCAGCAGGCGCAAATAGGTGCGCGGCGGCAGCCCGATCTCCCGTTCGAACCAGCGCTGCAGCCAGCGGGCGGGCCGGCCGCTCCGCGCTCCCAGCTCCGCCGCGCTTCGCGAGGCGAGGATCGCCTCCGCCAGAGCCTTGGTCGAGGGATCGAGGAGGTCCGCCGGCAGTTCCGCGAAGGCCTGGTCCGGAGTCCGCGGCGCCTTCCGGCCGCCGAACGGCCTCCAGCCGCCGATAAAGCCGGGCACGGGGAGGTGTCCGAGCGAATTCCAGGCCCAGGGCCAGAAGCGCAGGGCGACGAAGCGGGAGCCGCCGCCGAGGCTCAGCTCCACCGGCTCCGTGATCAGACCGGCCGCGAAGCAGGCCGGCTGCTCCTCGCCCCACCACGAGCGGCCGGAGAGGCGATGGATCAGCTCGACGCAGCCGTCGGGCGTCGCGAGATGACGGAATCTCTCATTCTCGCCGCCGGGGACGTCGAGCGTCCAGCCGGCCTTGACGATCGGCCGAAGCGCTTCGGGAGGGGCGAATTCGCGATATTCCATCGGCCGCCATTCGGCCTGTCGCCTTCGTTCAAGTCAATGCCGGGCGGCTATGACACGGTGCGGCCGAATCGAGGGGAGTGGATGATGAAGCGGATGGCGATCGCGATCTCGGCCTGGGCCATGCTTGCCGCCGCCGCGCCGGCGGGCCAGAGCGTGGAAGCGCTCGCCTGGCTGAGCGGTGTCTGGGTGCAGGAAAAGCAAGGCCGCTGGACCGAGGAGCGCTGGGCGCCGCCACGCGGCGGGGTGATGCTGGGCACCAGCCTCAGCGGCTCGGGCGCCGTCGCGCGTGAGTTCGAGTTCCTGCGCCTGGCCGCGGGCCCGGACGGCGGCGTCAGCTACTGGGGCTCGCCCGGCGGCAAGGCGGCGGTTCCCTTCCGGCTGGTGTCGCTGTCGGGCCGTGAAGCGGTGTTCGAGAACCCGGCCCACGATTACCCGACCCGAATCGTCTATCGCCGCTCCGGCGACACGCTGACGGCGACCATCTCCGGCGCGGACGGCGCCAATGCGATGAGCTGGACGTTCAGGCGGCGTTAGCCGGAACCTCGGCCCTCTCGGCCAGGACCGTCAGCCCGCGCTCGCTGACCTCGGCGAAGCCGCCTTCCACCGCGATCTTCTCGGGCGTGTCGCCGAAGCCGCTGCGATAGACGGCGATGTCGCCGTTCCTCAGCGTGGACATGAAGGGCGCGTGGCCGGCGAGGACGCCGAAATCGCCCTCCGTGCCGGGTACGACGACCATGAACACTTCCTCGGAGCGGACGAGCCGCTCGGGCGTGACGAGTTCGAAGTGGAGATCTGCCATGATGTGATGCCGTTCCGTGATGAATCTTGCGGGTCAGCTCTTGCCGCGGGTGACGATGACCACGAGAGGCGGGCCGGGCGAGTCGGGAAACGCGATCTCGGTGAGCAGGGTCAGCGAGTCGACCTTCCATTCATAGGCGTGATCGATGTCCTTGCCGAGCTCGCTGCGCCGTTTCCAGCTGCCCGGCTGGTCGAGCGACTTGAGGAGCCGGGCGACGGCCGGGGCCGGGTCGGTGAACGAAATGATCGCGCAGGCGCCGGATCGCGGATCGTGGATCAGCCACACCGGATCGCCGGGCGACTTGAGCTGGACGATCTTCTCCGCCGGGCCGCTCTGGAAGAAGGGCTCGAGCGCCTTGGGGAGCCGGTCGAGCGGCGTGAAGCCCTCGCCGCCGATCGGCTTCATGTTCAGGCCCGGCATAGGCCTTCCGGCGGCGGCCAGGGTGCAGAGCACCGAGTGGGCGTCGTCGATCGCCTCGGCGGGGCTGGCGGGCGGACTGAGGCCGGGCACGAGCTGGGCGCTCGCCGGCCCCGCGAGGACGGCGAGCGCAGCCGCGAACAGGGCGCCGCGCCGAAGGATCACGCCGCTTCGGTCGCGAGGCGCTGCGCCTTTTCCACCGCCTCCTCGATTCCGCCGACCATGTAGAAGGCGGCTTCGGGAAGATGGTCGTACTCGCCGTCGACCACCGCCTTGAATGAGCGGACGGTATCTTCGACCTGGACGAACTTCCCGGGGATTCCGGTGAACACCTCGGCGACGTGGAAGGGCTGGGAGAGGAAGCGCTGGATCTTGCGGGCGCGCGAGACGGTCAGCTTATCCTCTTCCGAAAGCTCGTCCATGCCCAGGATGGCGATGATGTCCTGCAGGCTCTTGTAGCGCTGGAGGATCTCCTGGACGGCGCGGGCGGTCTCGTAATGCTCCTGGCCGACGATCCGGGCGGTGAGCACGCGCGAGGTCGAGTCGAGCGGGTCGACCGCCGGGTAGATGCCGAGCTCCGAGATTGCCCGCGACAGCACCGTCGTCGCGTCGAGGTGGGCGAAGCTGGTCGCCGGCGCCGGATCGGTAAGGTCGTCCGCGGGCACGTAGATGGCCTGCACCGAGGTGATCGAGCCCTTGTTGGTCGAGGTGATCCGCTCCTGGAGGGCGCCCATGTCGGTCGACAGGGTCGGCTGGTAGCCCACGGCCGAAGGAATGCGGCCGAGCAGAGCGGACACTTCCGAGCCGGCCTGGGTGAAGCGGAAGATGTTGTCGACGAAGAACAGCACGTCCTGGCCTTCGACGTCGCGAAAATACTCGGCCTGGGTGAGGCCGGAGAGGGCGACCCGGGCGCGGGCGCCCGGCGGCTCGTTCATTTGGCCGAAGACGAGCGCCACCTTGGAGCCTTCCGGGGTCGGATTGCCGTCGGCGTCCTTGGCGATGACGCCCGCCTCGAGGAATTCGTGATAGAGGTCGTTGCCCTCGCGGGTTCGCTCGCCGACTCCGGCGAACACCGAAGTTCCGCCATGACCCTTGGCGATGTTGTTGATCAGCTCCTGGATGAGCACGGTCTTGCCGACGCCCGCACCGCCGAACAGGCCGATCTTGCCGCCCTTGGCGTAGGGGGCGAGCAGGTCGATGACCTTGATTCCGGTGACGAGGATGGAGCTCTCGGTCGACTGGTCGACGAAGAGCGGCGCGTCCGCGTGGATCGGAGCGGTGTCGGTGTGGCCGATCGGGCCGCGCTCGTCGATCGGCTCGCCGACCACGTTCATGATCCGGCCCAGAGTCATCGGGCCGACCGGCACTCGGATCTGCGAGCCGGTGTCGGTGACCGGCTGGCCGCGGGTAAGGCCGTCAGTCGAGTCCATCGCGATCGTGCGGACCGTATTCTCGCCGAGATGCTGGGCGACCTCGAGCACGAGCTTGTTGCCGTTATTGTCGGTCGTCAGCGCCGACAGGATCTCCGGCAGGTCGCTGTCGAAGGTGACGTCGACGACGGCGCCGATCACCTGGCTGATTCGGCCGATATTGTTGGTCTGGGTGGCGGTTGCGGCGGTGGCCATTTTCGTTTCCTTGCCTTCTTCTGTCTCGTCATTCCGGCGAAAGCCGGAATCCATGAACACCGTCTATGTCTGTCCTGAACCGCCGGTGTTCATGGACCCCGGCTTTCGCCGGGGTGACGGTTAGGGACCAATTCTACAGCGCCTCGGCGCCCGAAATAATCTCCACGAGCTCGGTCGTGATCGCCGCCTGGCGCTGCCGGTTGTAGGCGATCGAGAGGCGGTTGATCATGTCGCCGGCGTTGCGGGTGGCGTTGTCCATCGCGGTCATCCGGCTGCCCTGCTCGGACGCGGCATTCTCGAGCAAGGCGCGGAAGATCTGGACGGCGACGTTGCGCGGCAGCAGCGAGGCGAGGATCTCCTCCTCGTCCGGCTCATATTCGACGGCGGCGCTGGAGCCCGCCGCCTTGTCGCCGCTCGCCGGGATCGTCACCGGGATGATCTGCTGGCCGACCGGCTCCTGCACGAGGGCGGACTGGAAGCGCGCGTAGAAGAGGTGGACGACGTCGATGCCGTCGGTCTGGTAGCGCTCGACCACGTCGTTGGCGATCGCCTGGGCGTCGGCGAAGCTCGCATATTTCATCGCGCTGGTGTCGTGCTGGTGGACGATCTGCCTGGGATAGAGGCGCTGGATCACCGCCCGGCCCTTGCGGCCGACCAGGTAGAATAGGACCTGCTTGCCCTCGCGGGTGAGATCGTCGGCCTTCTTGCGGGCGGCGCGGACGATGTTCGAGTTGAACGCCCCGGCGAGGCCGCGGTCGGAGGTGGCGACGACCAGCAGGTGGGTCTGGTCGCGCCCGGTTCCGGCGAGCAGCTTCGGGCTCTGCGGGCTGATCGCCACCTTGGCGGCGAGGCTCGCCATCACGTCTTCCATGCGCTCGGCATAGGGACGGCCCGCCTCCGCCGCCTGCTGCGCCCGGCGCAGCTTGGCGGCGGCGACCATCTTCATCGCCTTGGTGATCTTCTGCGTCGACTTGACCGACGCGATCCGCCCTTTGAGCGCCTTGAGGCTGGCCATTCTTCTTTCTCTTCCGTCATCCTGAACTTGTTTCAGGATCCAGTTTCGAGCTTCTCGGGGGTCTCCACCCTGGACCCTGAAACAAGTTCAGGGTGACGGGGGAGGGGGGCTCCCCCGCTTAAGCAAACGTCTTCGCGAAATCGCCGATGATCGACTTGAGCTGCCCCGCCGTATCGTCGTCGAGAGCCTTCGTGTCGCGGATCTTGCCGAGCACGTCGGCGTGATCGGTCCGGAAGTGGCTCAGAAGAGCGCTCTCGAAGCGAGTCACCGCGTTGACCGGCACGTTGTCGATGAACCCGTTGACCCCGGCATAGATGGAGACGACCTGCTCCTCGACCGGCATCGGGCTGAACTGCGGCTGCTTCAGAAGCTCGGTCAGCCGGGCGCCGCGGTTGAGAAGCCGCTGCGTCGAGGCGTCGAGATCGGAGCCGAACTGCGCGAAGGCGGCCATCTCGCGATACTGGGCGAGCTCCAGCTTGATCGAGCCGGCGACCTTCTTCATCGCCTTGGTCTGGGCGGCCGAGCCGACGCGCGACACCGAAAGGCCGACGTTGATGGCCGGACGGATGCCCTGGTAGAAAAGCTCGGTCTCCAGGAAGATCTGGCCGTCGGTGATCGAGATGACGTTGGTGGGGATGTAGGCCGACACGTCGCCCGCCTGCGTCTCGATGATGGGGAGCGCGGTAAGCGAGCCCGAGCCGTTGGCTTCGTTCATCTTCGCGGCGCGCTCGAGCAGGCGAGAGTGGAGATAGAAGACGTCACCCGGATAGGCCTCGCGGCCCGGCGGACGGCGAAGCAGAAGCGACATCTGGCGGTAGGCGACGGCCTGCTTGGAAAGGTCGTCGTAGACGATGACGGCGTGCATTCCGTTGTCGCGGAAATATTCGCCCATCGTGCAGCCGGTGTAGGGCGCCAGGAACTGGAGCGGGGCCGGCTCGGAGGCGGTGGCGGCGACGACGATGCTGTATTCCATCGCGCCATTCTCTTCGAGCGCCCGGACGATCTGGGCGACCGTGGAGCGCTTCTGGCCGATGGCGACGTAGATGCAGTAGAGCTTTTCGCTCTCGGCGCCGGACTTGTTGATCTCGCGCTGGTTGATGAAGGTGTCGAGCGCGACCGCCGATTTGCCGGTCTGACGGTCGCCGATGATCAGCTCGCGCTGCCCGCGGCCGACGGGCACGAGCGCGTCGAGCGCCTTGAGGCCGGTCTGGACCGGCTCGTGCACCGACTTGCGCGGGATGATGCCGGGAGCCTTCACCTCCACGCGGCGGCGCTCGGTGGTCTCGATCGGGCCCTTGCCGTCGATCGGATTGCCGAGGCCGTCGACCACGCGCCCGAGCAGCGCCTTGCCGACCGGGACGTCGACGATGGTTCCGGTGCGGCGGCAGGTATCGCCCTCGCGGATCGCGCTGTCGTTGCCGAAGATAACGACGCCCACGTTGTCGGCCTCGAGGTTGAGCGCCATGCCTTTGATATCGCCGTCGAACTGCACCATCTCGCCGGCCTGGACGTTGTCGAGGCCGTAGATGCGCGCGATGCCGTCGCCGACGGAGAGCACGGTGCCGACCTCGGAGACTTCGGCGTCGGTGCCGAAGCTGGCGATCTGATCGCGAATGACCTTGGAGATTTCAGCGGCGCGGATGTCCATTTTCAGCCTTTCATCGCCTGGGCGAGAGTGTTCAACTTGGTTCGGATGGAGCCGTCGATCATCTGGGAGCCGATCTTGACGACCAGCCCGCCCAAGATGGTGGGATCGATGCTCAAATCAACGGCGACGTCGCGGCCGAGGCGGCTCTTGAGATTGGCCTTGAGCGCGGCGACCTGAGCGTCGTCGAGCGGATGGGCGGACGTCACTTCAGCCGTCACCTCGCCACGGTGGAGGGCGGCGAGCAGGTTGAAGTTGCGGATGATCGCTCCGAGCTGGCCCAGCCTCCGGTTCTGGGCGAGAACGCCGAGGAAATTGGTGGTGATCGGGTCGAGCCGCATCGCTTCGGCGAGGCCGGCGACGCCCTTCAGAGCGTCGTCGCGCCGGGTCAGCGGGCTGGTCGTCAGCGATCGCAGGTCGTCCGACTCGGCGAGCGCCTGCTTCAGCGAGGCGAGGCTCGCGCCCACCGCCTCCAGCTGCCGCTCGTCGCGGGCCAGCTCGAACAGGGCCATCGCATAGCGGCCCGCCAGACTTGCCTGAATGCCGCCGGAATTCTCCACGCGCGCCTCTACTCCCAGATCGGAATTTGACCCATGATAAGAAGCGCGCTCGGCGCCCCGGGTCAGGTCGCGGGCGCCCTAGCAGGGGCTTTGCTGCGATGCAACCGCCAGCACCCGTCATCCCGGCGAAAGCCGGGACCTCGGGAGACCCGCCGGGATGACGTTCCGCTTTGAAAGCAAGTGCCGAGACGCGGACCGCCTTCGAATCCGGCAGGACGGCCTCAAGAGTGGAGGAAAGCATGAGTTACCGAATCGAAGGACTGGAGCGGGAGGTCTATGCGGGGCTGCTGGGCCTCGGCGCCGACGACCTCGCCGCCCGCGGCGCCCGCCGGGTGACCGCGGATTCGAAGCCCGGCTTCCCGTGCCGGGTCACGCTCGAGGATGCCGAGCCGGGGGAGAGCCTGATCCTGTTCAACCATGTCTCGCACGATGTGCCGACGCCGTTTCGAAGCGCCTATGCGATCTACGTGCGGGAGAGCGCGGCGGGGCCGGCCCGATACGTCGACGAGACTCCGCCGGTGTTCCACGGCCGCGCGCTCGGACTACGCGGGTTCGACGCGGAGGGCATGCTGCACGGCGCCCTCTTGGCGCTTCCGGGTGAGGCGGACGAGAAGATCCGGGCGCTGTTCGACCGGCCGGAAATCGAGACCATCCACGCCCACAACGCCGCCGCCGGCTGCTTCGCGGCCAAGATTGTGCGAGACTGAGCCATGGCGACTCTCCTTTCACCTGCCCCCGTCTCCGTGGATGCCGACGCCGCCTGGGCGGCCGTCCTTCGACGCGACCGCGCCTGGGACGGCCGCTTCGTCACCGGCGTGCTCACCACCGGCATCTATTGCCGCCCCTCCTGCGCCGCGCGTCACCCGAAGCGCGAGAATGTCCGCTTCTTCGCCGACGGGGCGGAAGCGGCGGCGGCGGGCCTGAGGGCCTGCCTCAGGTGCCGGCCCGACGAGGTCAGCCGGGATGCCGCGGCGATCCAGGCGGCGCTGAAGCTGATCGACGCCGCCGAGGAGCCGCCCTCGCTCGACGAGCTCGCCGCCCGCGCCGGCTATTCGCCCTTCCACTTCCACCGCCTGTTCAAGCGCGCCACCGGAGTGACTCCGGCCGCCTACGCCCGAGGAAAGCGAGCCCGAGCCATGACCGACACCCTCACCGAAAGCCCGCGAGTGACCGATGCCATTTACGACGCCGGCTATTCCGGCCCTGGCCGCTTCTACGCCGACGCCAAAGACCGGCTCGGAATGACCCCGACGAGCTGGCGCGACGGCGGCCGAGGCGAGACGATCAGGTGGGCGACCGCGGAGACCTCGCTCGGCACGATGCTGGTCGCCGCGACCGAACGCGGCATCTGCCGGCTGTCGTTCGACGAGGGCGAGGCGGAGCTGAGGCGGCGCTTCCCCAATGCGGCGGTCGAGCCCGGCGGGGCTGCCATGGCCGAGCTGGTGGAGCGCGCTGTGGCGGCGGTGGAGGCTCCGGAGCGGCCTCACGATCTGCCGCTCGACGTCCGCGGCACCGCCTTCCAGGAAGCGGTGTGGCGCGAGCTCGCCCGGATCCCACCCGGCGAGAGCCTGTCCTACGCGGCGCTGGCGGCGCGGGCAGGGCGGCCGCAGGCGGTTCGGGCGGCGGGGACGGCGTGCGGCTCCAACCAGATCGCCGTCCTCATTCCCTGCCACCGCGCCCGCCGCGGCGACGGCTCGCCCGGCGGCTATGCTTACGGCCTCGAGCGCAAGGCCAGCCTGCTTGAGCGCGAGGGCTGGCGGGGCTAGGACTTCAGGCCTCCGACGGCTTCTTCTCGGCTTCCTTGGTCGCATTGTCCCAAGCCTCGAGCGCCGCCTTGGCGCCGCTCGAGTCGAGCTTGGCGATGACCGCCGCGACCGCCTGGCCGAGCGCTCCGCCATGCGGATCATAGGCGATCGGCGCGAGCGCCCGGCGGGCATCCGGCGCATTGCCGTCGACCAGGAGCTGGCGGGCGGCGTTCATCCGCAGGCCAAGATCCTGCGGCGCCAGAGCGAAGGCCTGCAGAAGGCCGTCGACCGCGAGCGGAGTTGGAGCGATGCCCTGCTCCCCGAAACTTCGATAATAGAGGATGAGCGGCTCGGGATCGTTGGGATCGGCGCGGTTGGCCTGGCCGATCAGCCGGCGCACCGCCTTCCAGGCGGAATCGCTTCCCGTGGAAGAGGCTTTGGCGCGTTCGAACGCCACCCTGGCCCGGTAGATCAGCGCGTCGACATTCTTCGGATCGGCGGCGATGGCGCGGCTCGCCGCCGCGTCCGCCGCGTCGAGCTCCCCCGCGTCGAACTCCGCTTCGGCGAGCGCGGCCTGAACGGCGGGATCGTCCGGCCACGCCGCCGCCGCCTTGCGCATTTCGCGGGCGACCCGGCCGGCATCCTCCTGCGTGACTCCGACTCGGGAGCGTATCCGCAGGTCCATGATCGCGGCCTCGCCGGGGCGCAGGGTCCTCAGCGAAACCGGCTGGATGGTCAGCAGCTCCGCCTTGATCGGCAGATAGGGTATCCTCTTCTGGGCGAGATAGGCCTTCAGCTCGCGGTCGAGCGCGTTCAGGTCGCCAAATGCCGAACGAGCCGCCTCCAGGCTCCCCTTGCCGCTGTTGATCGCGTTGAGATAGGCGGTGAGCTGTCCGTTCCGCTTGGGCTCGAACGTCAGATAATGGGTAAGCAGCCAGCCGCGCCCATATATGGTCGCCTCCCATTCCTGCCGGCTGAGCTTGCGCCGCGTCGGATCGAACAGCAGCTCGATCGGCAGCGGGTTCATGCCGACCAGGCCCCAGGCGCGGTGGTTGGCCGCGGCGCCGAAGCCGATCCTGCCGTTCTTCTCGAACCTGGCGGTGGAATAGAATTCGGCGAAACCTTCGCGGAACCACGCCGGATAGGCGGCCGCCGCGGTCTGCAGCATGATGTGGTGAGCATATTCGTGGAGCAGGATGGTGGCCGGATCGAGATCGTTCGTGCCGCTGGCGCCCGTGGCTCGGGGAACCACGGCGATCGAGCCGCTGGCCCGGCCGCTATAGAAGCCGGCGATGCCCGACCCGCGCGCTCGGGCGAGGCGCTGCACCGCGGACAAATTGTCGACCACGAACACGGTCACGCGGTTGCCCGGCCCCAGATCCTCGTCGGGCAGGTTGAGGCGCAGGCGCATCGCCTTGTCGAATTTCTCGAGCTTGGTCGCGAATTCCTGCACCGATTGGGCGCTGCCCTCGGAATAAACGAGGAAATGCTTGCTGCTCGCCTCCCGCCATTCCGCGCTCGCCGCCGCGGGCACGCAGACGAGCAACGCCAGCCAGGCCAGCTTGATCAACCGGTTCATCATCCCACCCCGAATTTTCGCTTGCAGAGCGAGCGTTTAGCCGAATTTCGCCGAAATGGAAAGCGAAGCCCCCGCTTTATCCGGACTTCGTATTTCCCCGCCTGCTAATTGGTGCCAGCACCAACTGGTCAGAGGAACGAATAAGGGTCGACGTCCACCGTCACCCGCACGCCGCGCGGCCAGCTCAGCTTGCCGAGCCAGTCGCGGATCACGTCCTGCATGTCTAGCGAGCGGGCGGCGTGGACGAGCAGGCGCTGCCGGTGGCGGCCCCGAAGCATGGCGAGCGGAGCGGGGGCGGGGCCGAACACCGCCATATTCTCGACTCGCGGCGCCGCCCGGCCGATCAGCCGCGCCGCCTCGGTGGCTTCGGCGAGATCCTCCGAGGAGATGACGATGCCGGCGAGACGGCCGAAGGGCGGCATCGCCGCCTCGCGCCGCGACTGGGTCTCGGCGGCGTAGAAGCTTTCCGAGTCGCCGCTGACCAGCGCCTCGATGACCGCGGCGGAGGGTTCGTGGGTCTGGACGAGCACCCGCCCGGGCTTCTCGCCGCGCCCGGCCCGTCCGGCGACCTGGGCGATCTGCTGGAAGGTGCGCTCGGCCGCCCGCAGGTCGCCGCCCTGAAGGCCGAGATCGGCGTCGACCACGCCGACGAGGGTGAGGTTGGGGAAATGATAGCCCTTGGTGACCAATTGCGTGCCGACGACGATGTCGATCTCGCCCGCTTCCATTCGCCCGACGAACTCCGCCGCCTTGGCCGGCGACCAGATCGTGTCGGAGGTGACGATGGCGGTGCGCGCGTCGGGGAACAGGGCCGCGACCTCGTCGGCGATGCGCTCGACTCCGGGCCCGACCGGCACCAGGCTGCCTTCCTCGCTGCATTCCGGGCAGGCGGCGGGCGGCGGCATCATGTGGCCGCAATGGTGGCAGGCCAGGCGGTGGACGAGCCGGTGCTCGACCATCCAGGCGGTGCAATTGGGGCATTGGAAGCGGTGGCCGCAATGGCGGCACAGCGTCAGCGGCGCATAGCCGCGGCGGTTGAGGAAGAGCAGGGCCTGCTCGCCGCGCGCCAGCGTCTCCTCCAGCTCCCGCACCAGCCGAGGCGCCAGCCAGCGCCCGCGCGGCGGCGGGTCGGCGGTGAGGTCGAGCGCCTCTATCTCGGGAAGCTCGGCGACCCCGTAGCGTTCGGGCAGCTTCACCTCGGTATAGACTCCGATCTCCGCCATCTGCCGCGATTCGATGGCCGGAGTGGCCGAGGCGAGGACGATCGGGATCGCCTCCAGCTTGGCTCGCATCACGGCGACGTCGCGCGCATGATATTGCACTCCCTCCTCCTGCTTGAAGCTGGTCTCGTGCGCCTCGTCGACGACGATCAGGCCGAGCTTTGGATAAGGGAGGAAGAGCGAGGAGCGGGCGCCGACCACCACTTTGGCGTCGCCGCCGGCGATCGCGCGCCAGGCGCGCCGGCGCTGCGACTGCCTCAGGCCCGAATGCCAGGCGACCGGCTCATGGCCGAAGCGCGCCGCAAAGCGCTTCAGGAAAGGCTCGGTCAGCGCGATCTCCGGGAGCAGGACGAGCGTTTGCCGGCCGTGCCGGAGCGCCTCGGCAACGGCCTCGAAATAGGCTTCGGTCTTGCCCGATCCGGTCACTCCGTCGAGCAGGAAGGGCGCGAACTCGGCGCTCCGGACCGCTTGGACGAAGAGGTGGGCCGCGGCGCCCTGGGCGAGGTCCAGCTCGGGCGGGGCATGGTCCGGATCCGGGAGAGGGAAGGGGTCGTCGACCGAAACCTCGACCGCCTCGATCGCTCCCGCCTTGACGAGCCCGCGAATTACCCCGTCCGACACTCCGGCCGCGATCGCCAGCTCGCGCACCAGCCCCTGCCGCTCGCCGATCCGCTCCAGAGCCTGCGCCCGCTGCGCGGTCAGCCGCTCCGGAACGAAGCCGGTGGCGCGATATTCGGTCACCGAGCGACCGCCCTCGAGCGCGCTCGCCGACGCCAGCGCCATCCGCAGCACCGAGGCGAGGGGCGCGAGATAATAATCCGCGGTCCACTCGATCAGGCGCCGGAGCGCCGGCGCCAGCGGCGGCAGGTCGTAGGCCTGGACCAGGGGCCTCAGGCGATTGTCGCCGACCGCCTCCGCCTCCAGCCGGTCCTCTTCCCATACCACGCCGGTCATCTGCCTCGGCCCCAGAGGCGCCAGCACGATCGACCCCGGTCCGACCTCCATTCCCGCCGGCACGCGGTAATCGAGCGGACCGAGCGCGGCGTTGAGCAGGAGGACTCGGCAGCGGTTCATCGCCGCCTAGATCGAGTCCCGGCGCTCGAAAGGCAACCGGCACGGCGAACGGATGCTATATTCGTTTTCAGCCGCGTCGTCGCGAGGGCCGTGGCCCTGAATTGCCTCGCCACGCTCGCAAAGGAGGCGCACATGATCGCACGCAGGTGGCACGGCCGGGTTCCGGTGGCGAAAGCGGAGGAATATCTGGGGCTGATGCGCGAGGTCGCTCTGCCCGACTATCGCTCGATCGCGGGAAACCTGGGCGCCTGGTGCCTTTACCGGCGCGAGGGCGACGTGCTCCAGGTCGAGATGTTGACGTTGTGGGAGGACGAGGCGCCGATCCGCCGCTTTGCCGGCGAGGACATGGAAGTCGCCAAATATTACGATTTCGACTCCGGTTTCCTGCTCGAGCTGGAGCCGCACGTCGTCCACTTCCAGGTCATCGCTTGACGGCGATTGCGAAGCTGCCGCGCCCCGCTTGCCAGCGCCATCCGGGGACAGGTACCGGTACCTGTCCCTATTCGAGGAGGCCGGCGTGAGCGATCTCGACCCCGAAGGAAGGCGTCTTCCCATCAAGCTCGACTCGACGTCGAACGGCGAGTTCGTCCCGATCCCGCTCGATTCCACCCTGCTTCGCGCGCGGGCGCTGGCTTCGGAGCGGGCCGGCGACCTCGCCCGCCGCCTCGGCCTCGGCCGGCGCGACTTCCTCGTCTCCGCCTGCGGCGCGGCCTCGACCCTGCTCGCCTACAATGACGCGCATGCCGCGGCCGGGCGCACCGGCGGCTTCTTCGCGCTTAGCGCCGATTCCGCGACCGAGCCTCAGCTCGCCGCCGCCGAGCTCGGCAAGAAGGAGTGGATTTTCGACGTCCAGGGCCATTTCGTGAACCCGACCGGAGCCTGGCTCAAGAACGTCCCCGCGGACGCCAGGCCCCTCTCGAGCTTCGAGAAGGCGCGATGCGCGCTCTCGCAAAAGCCGGGGGACCGCTCCTACCTGCAGTGCCTCGGCCCGACCGAGTTCATCAAGGACGTGTTCCTCGATTCCGACACCGACCTGATGGTCCTGTCGTTCGTTCCGTCCAGTCGCGAAGGCGAGCCGCTGACCATCGAGGAAGCCGCGGCGACTCGCGAGATCGTCGAGAAGATGGAGGGGTCGAAGCGGCTGATGCTGCACGGCAGGGTCAACCCCAACCAGCCCGGCGACGTCGAGGACATGGACAGGCTCGCCGGCTTCGGCGTCAGCGCCTTCAAGACCTACACCCAATGGGGACCAGGCGGGCAGGGCTTCTGGATGACCGACGACGCCGGCATCGCCTTCGTCGAGAAGGCGCGCAAGCTCGGCATCCGCAACATCGCCATCCACAAGGGCCTGCCCTTCGGACCGCGCAGCTACGAGCATTCGACCTGCCGCGACATCGGACCCGTAGCCAAGCGCTTCCCCGACATGAACTTCCTCATCTACCATTCGGGCTATGTCGCCGGTGAGAAGGAGGGCCCCTACGATCCCAAGCGGACGGACGGCGTCGACGCCCTCATCACCTCGCTCAGGGAGGCGGGGGTCCCGCGCAACGCCAACGTCTATGCCGAACTGGGCTCGACCTGGCGCTTCGTCTCAACCCGCGATCCCGACAGCGCCGCCCACCTGCTCGGCAAGCTCTTCAAATATGTCGGCGAGGACAATGTCCTCTGGGGCACCGACTCTATCTGGTACGGCTCGCCCCAGGACCAGATCCAGGCGTTCCGAACCTTCCAGATCTCCGAGGCGCTGCGCGACGCCCACGGCTATCCGGAGATCACCGCGAAGCTGAGGCGAAAGGTGTTCGGCCTCAACGCCGCCAAGCCCTACGGCCTGAAGCCCGAGGAGATGCGCCGTCAGGCCGCCGCGGACCCGGTGGCGCGAAGCCGCGAAGCCTATGCCGAGCGCCCCAACCCCAGCTTCGCCACTTACGGGCCGAGGACCCGGCGCGAGTTCGCCAACCTCCTCAAGGCAAGCGGCGGCCAGCCCTGACGGGAAGCGCTAAGCTGCCTTGCACCCATGCAACGCATGTCCGTCGAGCTTCGTTACCGCACCGTTGCGACCTCGAGAGACCGCCATGGACAATTCCGTTCCCCGCCGCCGCCTGATCGCCGCAGGGCTCCTGCTGCCGCTGCTGGCGCTGCCCGGCTGCGCCACCCGGCTCGGCGATCTCGTCAACCTCGAGCCGGCGATCCGGCGCCTGCTCACCTTGTCCTCGCAGCGCGCCTTCGCCCGGCTGCTGACCGACGAGGGCTTCTTCCGCGACGAGATCCTGCGCATCCAGCCCCCGCCGCAGCTCGGCGGAAGCTCGGTGACGGCGGCGCTGGCGGTGGCGCTCGGCACCCGGGCGGTCCAGGACCGGCTGCTCCGGGTGGTCAACGCGGCGGCCGAGGAAGGGGCGGAGCGGGCGGCTCCGGTCGTCTACGATTCGATCCGGGACATGACGATCACCGACGCGCTGTCGATCGTCCGCGGCGGCCCGACCGCCGCCACCGACTATCTCGCCCGATCGATGGGCGAGCGCATCTTCGACGCCATCTTCCCGGGCGTCGGCTACGCGCTGCGCGTGGCCGAGAACGGAGTGATCCAGCGCATCCTGTCGGTGGCGACCGGGATCAACTTCCCGGGCCTCCAGGCCGACGTCACCCGCAAGACCGCCGCCGCCATCTACCGCGCCATCGGCCGCGAGGAAGCGGCGATCCGGGCCAATCCTTCGGCGACCGGCGATCCGGTGCTGACGGGCCTGTTCGCGCTCGGCGGTCGGCGCTAGCGCATCCGCATCACGGCCGCGACGGCGGCGATTCCGTTCCAGAGGTGGCCGAGGCGGATATTCTCGTCCTCGGCATGCTGGTTGTTGTCGTGGTTCCACAGGCCCAGGGTCAGGGTCGGTGCCCCGAGCTCCTCGCGGATGAGGTAGAGCGGCAGGCTGCCGCCCAGGCTTGGAAGGACCGCAAGCTCGGTCTCGCGGCGGAGCGCCGCCGTCAGGTCGCGGACCAGAGGATGCTCGATCCGGGTGCGCTCCGCCGGATAGCCGGGCTGGCGAGTCACCGTCGCCACCTTGCCGAAGCGCCGGCGCTCCTCCAGCGTCGGTTCGCGGTCGAACACCTCGAAGCCCTGGCCGCGGATGTGGCGGATCAGCTTCTCGACCTGCCGGTCGGGGCTGTTGCCCATCACCAGCCGCAGGTCGAGGGTCGCCGTGGCCATGGTGGGGACCACGTTGCGCGCCTTGTCCCCGACATCGGCGCTTCGGATGCCGTTGATGTTGAGCGAGGGCAGCTGGATCGTTTCGGTCAGCGTGGCGCCGCCGCCCTCGGTCCAACCCAGCGCAAGCTCGCGCTTCAGCGCTTCGTCGGGTGCGGGCACGGCGGCGATCGCCTGCTTCTCCGCTTCCGAAAGCGGCAGGACGTCGTCGTAGAAGCCGGCGATCGTCACGCGTCCGTTGGCGTCCTTCATCGAAGCGAGAAGCTGCGCCAGCATCATCGCCGGATTGGGCGCCCAATTGCCGTAATGGCCGCTGTGGAGGGGCCGGACCGGCCCGTAAACGGTCACGTCGACATTGACGTCGCCGCGCACTCCGAGCGCCAGCTGCGGCGGCCCGGATTGATGGGCCGGGCCGTCGATGATGATCCATCCGTCCGACGCCAGCAGCGCCTTGTGACGGCGCAGCAGGCCGGCGAGGTTGGGCGAGCCGGCTTCCTCCTCTCCCTCGAGCACGATCTTGAGGTTGAAGCCGGGCCGCTTCTTCTCCGCCTTGAGCGCGTCGACCGCGGCGAGGATCGCCATCACGCCGGCTTTATCGTCGGAGGCGCTTCGGGCATAGATCCGCCACTCGTCCCGGACGCTGCTGCCCGGCTCGGGCGGGCCGAATTCCGCGCCGCCACGATCGGGACTGTCGCTCATCAGCCTGGGCGTGAAGGGCGCCGTCACCTTCCAGGCCTCCGGAGTCACCGGCTGCCCGTCATAATGGGCGTAGAGGATCAAGGTCCGCTTCGCTCCGGGCACCCGCCATTCGCCGTAGATGAGCGGCGGCACCTTCGGATCGTCGCCTTCGAGCAGCCGCGGCGCCAGCCCGCGCCGCTTCATCATCGCGGAGATGTGATCGGCGTTGCGGCGGATGTCGACGATGTCGGAGGCAATGTTGGGGATCGCCAGAAGCTCGAGATATTCGCGGATAAGCGCCGGCTTGTTCTTCTCCACCCAGTCGCGCGGAGCGGCGTCGGCCGCCGTGCCGAAAAGGACCAGGAACCACGCCGCAAGCCACCGCATAATCTTTCCTCCGCACCTTCCTCTTAGGCGGCGAACGTCCTCCGCTCCAGCCTCGGCAGGAGCAGCGCCTGCCCGGCCGCCCGCGCCACCATGAACAGGCTGAAGGCCAGCCACAGGCCGTGATTGCCGAGCGGCGCGGGGGCGAACAGCAGCAGCGCGTAGACCGCGCTGGCCGCGCCCATCGTCAGCAGCATCGCCCGGGTCCAGGTGGCGCCGATATAGATTCCGTCGAACACGTAGGAGGTGACTCCGAGGACCGGAATGAGCGCGGCCCACGGCACATAGGCGAGGGTCGTCGCGACCACCGCCGGGTCGGTGCTGAAGCTCGCCGCGAACCGGGCGCCCGCGAGCGCGTAGACGGCGCTGAACAGCGCGCCCCCGGCGAGGCCCCACAGCAGCAGCGCCCTGACGAGAGCGTCGAAGCGGCGGCGATCCTTCGCGCCTACCGCCTCCCCGCACAGCACCTGAGCGCTGCTTTCGAAACCGTCGAGGATCAGGGCGGAGAGGATGAACAGCTGGTAGAGGATCCCGTTCGCGGCCAGCACCAGCGGCCCCTGCTGCGCGCCCTGGCGAGTGAGGAGGAGGATCGCGGCGGTGAGCAACAGGGTCCGCAGGAAGAGGTCGCGGTTGAGCCGGAACAAGGGGCCCAGGCTTGTCGCGCTCCAGGTCTCCCGCCGCGCCGCCGCCCGGACGGCCGCCCGGGCCGGCCCCTGGCGCGCGGTGACCGCCAGCAGGGCGAGGGTCTTGCCGCCTTCGGAGAGCAAAGTGGCGGCGGCGACGCCCGCCACGCCCCAGCCGAAGATCAGGACGAAGACGAGATCGAGGGCGACATGGATGAGGTTCGAGCCGATCTCCGTCCAGAGCACCGCCCGCACCCGCCGCCGCCCGATCAGCCACCCCATCAGCGCGACGTTGGCGAGCCACAGCAGCCCGCCCCAATATCGGATGCCGACATAGATGCCGGCCTCCCGGGCCACTTCGCCGCGGGCGTAGAGCAGCTCCATTCCCCACGGCACGATGAGCGGCTTGAGCGCGAGCAGGATCAGGCCGATCGCCAGCGAGACTCCGAGCGCCCGCGCCAGGGTCGCCGCCTGCGCTTCCTCGTCCCCCCGCCCCGCAGCCTGGGCGGTCAGAGCGATCGTGCCGGTCCTGAGGAAGTTGAAGACGATCAGCAGGCCCATCATGAACTTGGCGCCGAGCTCGACGCCGGCCTGCGGCTCCGCCTGCCCGAGCTGGCCGATCACCCACAGATCGGCGAGGCCGAACAAAGCCGTGGCGACGTTGGTCACCATCGAGGGCAGGGCGATCGCCCAGATCGCCCGGTGCAGGTCCCTACTTTGCTTCGACTCAACCAAGCCCGCCCCCGTCGAACTGACTCTGTTCCGTCCGGGCTGAGCTTGTCGAAGCCCTTTTCTTGTCCCTCGGCTTGACCGAGGGGGAGGGCTTCGACAGGCTCAGCCCCGAACGGTGTTTCACCATCCTTCGAGCCGGGTCTAGAAGGCCAGCTGATTCCCAATTCAAGGACCTTGCCTCATGAAATTCTTCGTCGACACCGCCGACACCAACGAGATCCGGGACCTGGCGGAGACGGGGCTGCTCGACGGGGTCACCACCAACCCGTCGCTGATCCACAAGGCGGGGCGGGATTTCCTCGAAGTGGTGCGGGAGATCTGCTCGATCGTGCCGGGGCCGGTCTCCGCCGAGGTGGTCGCCGCCGATCACAAGGAGATGCTGCGCGAGGCCGAGGTGCTCCGGAAGATCGCCGGCAATATCGCCGTCAAGGTGCCGCTCACCGTCGACGGGCTCAAGACCTGCAAGGCGCTGACCGGGGAGGGCACGATGGTCAACGTCACCTTGTGCTTCACCGCCAACCAGGCCCTGCTCGCCGCCAAGGCGGGCGCCACCTTCATCTCGCCCTTCGTCGGCCGCCACGACGACACCGGCTTCGACGGAATGCAGATCATTTCCGAGATCCGCACCATCTACGACAATTACGACTTCGAGACGCAGATCCTCGTGGCCAGCATCCGCCACCCGATCCACGTCCTCCAGTCGGCGATGATCGGCGCCGACGTGATGACCGCCCCGCCCGCCGTCATCCGCCAGCTCTTCAAGCACCCGCTCACCGACCGCGGCCTCGAGGCCTTCCTCGCGGACTGGGAGAAGACCGGCCAGAAGATCGGCTAGGGCGCGGCCACCAGCCTCTCGAAAAACCGCTGGGCGAGGCGGCGTGGGACTTCGTGGCCACCGGGGAACTCCTCGTAGGTCACCCGGTAGCCCGCCTCGGTCAGGTCGTGCACGACGCGGCGGCCCGTGTCGTCGATCGGGAGCACCCGGTCCGATTTGCCGTGGCTGATGAATATCCTCGGCTTGCCCTGTTTGCGCGCCGGCGCGAGGAAGCCGGGGGCGAAGGCGAAGACATGGCTGAACAGCTTGCCGTTGGCCCGCCCAAGCGCCAGCGCGTAGGTGGCGCCGTCTGAAAACCCGGCGACGGCGACCCTGGCGGGATCGACGCTGTAGGCCTCGAACACCTCCCGCAGGGCGGAGTCGAGGGCGCTCACGTCCGGGCCGTAGCGCCGTCCCGAGACGACGTCCCATGTGGCGGCCCGCGACTTCGGCGCGATGACGAGGAATCCCAGCCGCTCGGCGTGATCGCCGGCCAGGAGCATCGAATGGCGGGCGTCGCCGCCGGCGCCGTGCAGCATGACCAGAAGCGGCATGGCCCGGCCGGGACGATAGCCGCTCGGCACGTAGAGCAGGGCGCCCTGCTGCTTGAGAAGCCGGAGGCCGGTCTCGCCGCGGCCGGCGACGGGAGCCGCCGGCACCCGCGCCGACAGCTCGCCGCCGCAAGCGTCCGCCGCCGTCCCGGCGCTCGGGATGCAGGCCCCCAGCAGGAGGATCGCGGCCGCTCCGGAGAGGAAACGGCTGGGGCGAATGGTCATTTTTCGCGGCTCCGGCGGTTCGTTGGCGGCGGGCTTAGAGCGAATCGCGGAAAGCGGCGAACGCCCCGTCGACCGAACCGGCGGGCCGCGCGACGAGGAGGAATTTGCCATCGCTTCTTAACCTTGTTCGGGTTACCTTCGCCGCGATGGGAAAGGTGATCAACTTCGAGGACCGCGCCGTGGCCAAGCTGCGCGCGCGGGTGGCGGCGGCGGAGGAGGCCAATCAGGACCTCATCGCCTTCGCCCGCGGCCATTCGGGCGCGGTCGCCTCGATCCATGAGGCGGTGCTGGCGGCGATCGAGTCGGACGGCTTCGATCATCTCATTCATATCGTCACCCAGGAATGGCCGCAGATACTCGGCCTCGACGCGGTGGCGGTGGCGCTGTGCGCCGGCGACAAGGGGGTGCGTGCCGACGCCTCCGGCCTCCAGTTCGTCGATGCGCGGGTCATCAGGCGCTCGCTCGAGGGGCTGGACGGAGTCGTTCTGCGCGGCGTCGGCCGCGGCCACCCCCTGTTCGGCCCGGCCTGCGAGCTGATCCGCGCCGAGGCCCTCGTCCGGCTCGACAGCGAGCCGCCGCTGCCGAGCGGCCTGCTCGCCCTGGGGCAGCGCGAAGCCCAGGGGTTCGAGACCCGCCACGGCTCCGAACTGCTCATGTTCCTCGGCCGGGTCCTGACCCGCTCGATGGGCCGGTGGCTGATCCCCTGAGATGACCGGGTGAATGATGCCCCGCATCATTCAGCCCTGCCCGGGGGGCAGGGCGACCCGGCTCATCATCCGGCCGCCGAGACCGCCTTCCGCTGGCAGCGGCATCTCGACCGGGACCGCCGCCGCTCCCCCCACACCGTCCGCGCCTACGCCGCCACCGCGCACCGCCTGATCGCCTTTCTCGCCGGGCATCTCGGCGGCGAGGTCGACGGCGCCGCGCTCGCCTCGCTCGAGGCGAAGGACCTGCGCGCCTTCCTAGCCCACCGGCGCCGCCAGGGGCTGGGCAACAGCTCGGCGGCGCGCGAGCTTTCCGCCGTCCGCGGCTTTCTCGCCTTCGCCGCCGCGGACCGGGGAGGGGAGCCGGGCCTGCCCCGCCTCAAGGGGCCGAAGCGGCCGCGAAGCGTGCCCCGGCCCGTCGCGCCCGACGACGTCCTCGCGCTCGCCGAGGAAGTCGGCGAGGATGCCAGCGCGGAATGGATCGCCGCCCGCGACGAGGCCGTGCTGCTGCTGCTCTACGGCTCGGGGCTTCGCGTCGCCGAGGCGCTCGGCCTCACCGGCGCGGCGCTGCCGCTCGGAGAGGCGCTGAGCGTCACCGGCAAAAGGGCGAAGACCCGCATCGTGCCCCTGCTCGCGCCGGTCCGGTCCGCCATCGAGCTCTACCTGTCGCTCTGCCCCTATCCGCCGGAACGGGACCGGCCGCTGTTCCGGGGCGCTCGCGGCGGACCGCTGAACGGCGAGATGATCCGCCGGGTCGTCCGCAAGGCCCGGGCGCGGCTCGGCCTGTCGGACCGCACCACGCCGCATGCGCTTCGCCACAGCTTCGCAACGCACCTGCTGGGCCGCGGCGCCGACCTCAGGTCGCTGCAGGAGCTGCTCGGCCATGCCAGCCTCTCCTCGACCCAGATCTACACGGCCGTCGACGCCGCCCACCTCCTCGACGTCTACCGCAACGCCCACCCGCGGGCGTAGCCGACATCCCGGACCTGATCCGGGATCCATGAACAGGTCCGCTCGAAAAGGCGCTCGGCGGTGTTCAATGATGGGAAGGCTAAGGATGCCGCCTGCGCCAGGTCAGCTGGCGCCAGATGTAGGCGGCGACGATCAGGACGATGATCGCGGTCGACAACGGACCCAGGATCTTCTCGACGTCGTCGAAGGCCATTCCGAGCCCCCAGCCCGCCGTGGCGAGGATCGTCGTCCACGCGGCCGTCCCGAGGGTCGACCAGATCAGGAAGGTCTTGAGGCGCATGCTGAGCAGCCCGGCCGGGATCGAGATGACCGATCGGATGGTCGGCATCATTCGCCCGATCGAGACGATATAGCCGCCGAACCGGCCGAACAGCCGCTCGGTCTTCTCGACATCGTCCCAGTCCATCGTCAGCCAGCGGCCGTAGCTCTCGATGAACGGCCGGAAGCGCTTCATCCCGATCACCCGCGCCAGCGCGTACCAGAAGAGGTTGCCGAGCATCGCTCCGGCCGTCCCGCTCGCGATCACGCCCCACAAGGTGAGCGGCCCCTGGGCGGCCCGCGCCCCGGCCACGGGCATGATCACCTCCGACGGCACCGGCGGGAAGACCGTCTCCAGGAACATCAGCAGGAAGATGCCGACATAGCCGGTCTGGTCGATAAGCCTGATCGTCCAGTCGCCCACGTTCAGGCCAGCTTCGCTTCGATCGCATCCCAGATGAGGGCCGGCGTGTCGGTGCCGTTGAACCTGTCGATGGCGACGATGCCGGTGGGCGAGGTAACGTTGATCTCGGTCAGCCACTTGCCGCCGATCACGTCGATGCCGACGAAGAGCAGACCGCGCGCCTTGAGCTCCGGGCCCAGCGCCGCGCAGATCTCTCGCTCGGTTTCGGTGAGCTCGGTCTTCGCCGCCGACCCGCCGACGGCCAGGTTCGAGCGTATCTCTCCGGCACCGGGGATCCGGTTGACCGCTCCGGCCACCTCGCCGTCGACGAGGACGATCCTCTTGTCGCCCTCGGCGATCTCCGGGACGAAGGCCTGGACGACGTGGGGCTCGCGATAGGCGGCGTTGAACATCTCGATCAGCGAGGCGAGGTTGGCGCCGTCGCGGCCGACCTTGAACACCGCCTTGCCGGCATTGCCGTGGAGCGGCTTCACGACGATCTCGCCGTGCCGCTCCAGGAAGTCGCGGGCGGCGCCGAGGGAACGGGTGAGGAGGGTGGGCGGCATGTAGCGGGCGAAGTCGAGCACCCAAACCTTCTCCGGCGCGTTGCGGACGGAGGCGGGGTCGTTGACGACCAGGGTCTCCCCCCGGATTCGTTCGAGCAGGTGGGTCGCGGTGATGTAGCCGAGGTCGAAAGGCGGATCCTGGCGCATCCAGACGACGTCCGTGTCGCGGCCGAGGTCGAGCAGGATCTGGTCACCGGGCGTAAAATGGTCGCCCTGCACGGGTTGAACCGTCACGCGCCGGGCCATCGTCCAGAGGCGGCCGTCGGAATAGCTGAGGTCCTCCGCGCGGTAATGAAACAGGACGTGCCCGCGCCGCTGGGCGCCGAGCATGATCGCGAAGGTCGAATCTCCCTGGATGTTGATCCCTTCGAGGGGATCCATCTGGACGGCGATGCGGAGGGTCATGGCGCGCGCTTAGCGGCGCGGGGCGGCGCTGTCATCCATGCCATATGTTCGCCAGGTGCCGCGGCAGCCGGCGCGGCACGATGAAGATGGCGTCGAGCCGGATGTCGTCGCCGGCGCGCGCGTAGCGATGGGCAAGAGCCTCGGCCGCGGCCGCGACGCGGCGAAGCCGCCATTCGTCCAAAGCGAAGCCGGCTTCGTCCGCCGTCGCCCTGGCTTTCACCTCCACGAAGGCCACGATGCCGCCGCGGCGGGCGACGAGATCGACCTCGCCGACGGGCGTGCGCACCCGGCGGCCGAGGATCTTCCATCCCTTGAGCTGGAGCCAGAGCGCCGCGAGCCTCTCCGCCCGCCGGCCGCCCTGCTCCGCCCGCCGCCGGCTCATTTGAGCTTCAGGGCGCGTTCGTAGGCCTGGCGGCGGGGGATGCCGAGCTTCTCTGCCACCTCCGCGGCCGCCCGAGAGGCGGACAGGCGGCCCATCGCCTCGCGAAGCGCCGAATCCACTTCCGCCTCGCCGGCGGCCTCGGCTTCGCCGGGAGGAGCGACGATGACGACGATCTCGCCCTTGGGCGCGGCTTCGGCATAGCGGCCGGCTAGCTCGGACAGGCTCCCGGTCACGGTCTCCTCGAACTTCTTGGTGATCTCGCGCGCCACCGCCGCCTCGCGTTCGCCCAGGCCCTCCCTCAGCGCCCGCAGGGTGGCGGCGAGGCGCTGGCCGCTCTCGTAGAGGACCAGGGTCGCCCGTATCGCCGCCACTTCGGCGATCGCCGCCGCCTTCGCCCCTCCCTTGGGCGGCAGGAAGCCGAGGAAGAGGAAGCGGTCGGTCGGAAGCCCCGCCAGGGTGAGCGCCGCGACGACCGCGGAAGGGCCGGGGACGGTGGTGACCGCGATCCCCGAGGCGCGGGCGTCGCGAACCAGCTTGTAGCCCGGATCGGAGATGAGCGGAGTGCCGGCGTCGGAGACGAGGGCGACCGCGCCGTCGCGCATCCGGTCCAGGAGCTGGGGGCGTACGCGCTCGGCATTGTGGTCATGATAGGGGAGCATCTGCCGCTTGACGCCGATATGGTGGAGGAGCCTGGCGGTGACCCGGCTGTCCTCCACGGCGATCAGGTCAGCCGCCGCCAGCACCGCGGCGGCGCGCGGCGACAGATCGGAAAGATTGCCGATGGGGGTGGCGACGATATAGAGGCCGGGCGGAAGCGCGTTCATGAGGAACAGGGTCATGGCAGAGCAGTCCCCCGGGTCGCAAGCGCGGCGCTCCATCCTCGGCCTCGGCGCGGCGGCGCTGCTGGCGATGTCTCTCGGCGCCTGCCAGCTCGTGCCCAAGCCGCGGCCGGAGATTCCGCCGGAAGAGGAAGTCAGGCCCGACGTCGAGCAGCCGAGCGAGGAGGAGCCGGGGCCGCAGCTGCCGCCGGAGGAGACCCGCAACCGGGTCGCCGTGCTGGTGCCGACTTCCGGCGCCAATGCCGGCGTCGGCCAATCGATCGCCAATGCCGCCAACCTCGCTCTGCTCGACGCGGGCGGCGAGCGCATCCGCATCACCGTCTACGACACCGCCCGCGGCGGAGCGGCGGCGGCCGCCAACCAGGCGCTCGCGGAGGGCAACGGCCTGTTTCTCGGACCATTGCTCGCCGACGACGTCAGGGCGGTCGCGCCGATCGCCCGCCGGGCCGACGTTCCGGTGATCAGCTTCTCGAACGACACCAGCGTCGCCGGGAACGGCGTCTATCTGATGGGCTTCACCCCCGGCCAGTCGATCGCGCGGGTCGTCGGCCATGCGCGCAGCGTCGGGCTGGAGAATTTCGGAGCGCTCGCTCCCACCGGAGTCTATGGCCGCCGCGCCTCGGACGCGATGGTGGACGCCGTCCAGGATGCCGGCGGCCGCCTCGTCTCCATGCAGACCTACGATGGGGCGCCGGCCAGCGTCAGGACCGCCGTCGCCAGGCTCTACGGGCAAGGCGATTATGACGCCGTTCTGGTCGCCGACGGCGGCCGCGGCGCCGCCGCGGCGGCTCCGCTGCTGAAGAGCGGAGGGCATGCGCGGGTCCGTCTGCTCGGCACCGAATTGTGGGCGGCGGAGAGCGGCCTCGGCCGTACCCCGGCGCTTCGCGGCGCCTGGTATGCAAGCGTAGGCGACACGATGTTCAACCAGCTGCGCACCCGCTACCGCGCCCGCTACGGCGCCAACCCGTATCGGCTCGCCAGCCTCGGCTACGACGCGGTCCTGCTGACCGTCCGAATCGCCAAGGGCTGGCGCCTCGGCCGAGCCTTCCCGGAGCGCGAGTTGCGCGACCCCGTCGGTTTCGCTGGCGTCGACGGCCCGTTCCGTTTCACCGCCTCCGGAATCGCCGAGCGCTCGCTCGAAGTGCGCGAGGTGACGGCGGGCGGGACGATCGTCGTGTCCCCGGCGCCGCGGAGCTTCGACTGAACCTGCCTCGCCCGCGAGCAGGGGAGTGGGGTTAAAGGACGATCTCCGCGAGAATGCCGTCGAGCAGCAGGCGCCCGGCCGGCGGAACGATGAGCCGCCCGCCTCGCCGCTCCAGCAGCCCATGCCCTTCCAGCCGCTCGAGGGCGCTGAGGTCAAGCCGGCTTTCCACCGCTTCAAGCTCAACCCCTTCGCTGAGCCGCAAACCCATCAGCAGCGCCTCCGTCGCTTCCTCTTCGGGGCTCAGCTCCAACTCTTCGACCAGGCCATGGTCGTTGCGCGCCAGCGCCGACAGCCAGTTCTCCGGCTTTCGGTGGCGCTGCGTCGCCACGCCGCCGCGACGGCCGTGGGCCCCGGGCCCCACGCCCAGATACGGGCGGTAGCGCCAGTAAGCGAGGTTGTGGCGGCTCTCCTCGCCGGGCCGGGCGTGGTTGGAGATTTCGTAGGCGGGCAGGCCGGCCGCTTGAGTCATTTCCTGAGTCAGCTCGTAGAGCGACGCCGCCTCGTCGGCGTCGCGGGGCGCAAGCTCGCCGCGCGCCGCCATGGCCGCGAAGCGGGTCCCCGGCTCGATCGTGAGCTGATAGAGCGAGAGGTGGCCGGTGCCGAAGCCGAGCGCCCGGTCGAGTTGGGCCGCCCAGGCTCGATCGCTTTGGCCCGGCAGCGCATAGATGAGGTCGAAGTTGACCCGGTCGAAGCATCGTTGCGCGGTCGCCAGCGCGGACAGGCCCTCCGCCGCGTCGTGGGCGCGGCCGAGGAAGCGCAGGGCTCCGTCGTCGAGCGACTGGAGGCCGAGGGAGACCCGGTTGACGCCGGCCGCCGCCAGGTCCGCGAAGCGCGCCGCCTCGACCGAGGACGGGTTGGCCTCAAGCGTGATCTCGACGTCCGGTGCCAACCCCCAATGACGCTCCGCCGCCTCGATCAGCGCGGCCACCGTCGCCGGCTCCATCAGCGAGGGCGTGCCGCCGCCGAAGAATATCGAGGAGAGGCCGCGGCCGGGACAGACCTCCGCCTCCCAGGCGAGGTCCCTAAGGAGAGCGTCGCGCCACGCGGCCAGGTCAACCGATTCGCGGACGTGGCTGTTGAAGTCGCAATAGGGGCATTTGGAGACGCAGAACGGCCAGTGGACGTAGAGGGCTGTCGGTCCTTCGCGACGCCGGTTCGACAAGCTCACCGGCTCCTCAGGATGAGCGGCTGCTCCCTTCCGCTCATCCTGAGGAGGGGCTGAGCGAAGCCGGAGCCCCGTCTCGAAGGACATCAGAAAAGCGCCGCGACCAGCTTGCGGAAGGCGTCCGCGCGGTGGCTGATGCGGTGCTTCTCGACCGGATCCATCTCGCCGAAGGTGAGGTCGCGGCCGGCCGGGACGAAGATCGGATCGTAGCCGAAGCCGCGGTCGCCGCGCGGAGGCCAGACCAGAGTGCCCTCGACCCGGCCCTCGAACCATTCGCTCCGCCCGTCCGGCCAGCAGACAGTCAGCGCGCAGACGAAATGGGCGTTGCGGCTCGCCTCCGGTCCGAGCGCCTCCAGCTCTTCCCACACCCGGCGCATCGCCAGGCCAAAGTCGCGCGGTCCCTCGACCTCGCCCGGCCCGGCGACGGGCGCGACGCGCGGATCGCCGGCAAGCGCCCAGCGGGCGGAGAAGATGCCGGGCCGCCCTTCCAGCGCCTCGACGCACAGCCCGCTGTCGTCGGCGAGCGCCGGCAGGCCGGACAGGTCCGCCGCCTCTCGTGCCTTGAGATCGGCATTGTCGATGAAGGTCGTGCCGATCTCGTCCGGCTCAGGCAGGTCGAGCTCCGCGGCGGAAACGGGGTCGATGCCGTGGGGGGCGAGAAGTTCGCGAATTTCGCGCACTTTGCCCACATTGTGGCTGGCGATGACCAGCCGGCCGGGCTGAAGCTTCCTCATCGCCCCGACGCCCGGTCCTGAGCGGCGAAGATCTCGCCGCAGCCGATTCGGGCGAGGCGGAGGAGGCGCAGAAGCCCCTCCTCGTCATAGCATTCGCCCTCGGCGGTGACCTGCGCCTCGACGATGTTGCCGTCGCCGGTCAGAACGAAATTGCCGTCGGCGCCGGCGGTCGAATCCTCCTCATAGTCGAGGTCGAGGACGGCCGTGCCGCTATGGATGCCGCAGCTCACCGCCGCGATCTTCTGCCGGATCGGGTCGACGGTCAGAAGCTGCTGCCGGAGCAGCCCGTCGACAGCGATCCTGAGCGCCACCCAGCCCCCCGAAATCGCCGCCGTGCGGGTGCCGCCGTCGGCCTGGATGACGTCGCAATCGACGGTGATCTGGCGCTCGCCCAGCGCCTGCAGATCGACCACGGCCCGAAGCGAGCGGCCGATCAGCCGCTGGATCTCCTGGGTCCGGCCCGACTGCTTGCCGGCCGCGGCCTCGCGGCGCCCCCTCGTGTGGGTCGCGCGCGGGAGCATCCCATATTCGGCGGTGACCCAGCCCTTGCCCTTGCCGCGAAGCCACGGTGGAAGGCTCTGCTCGACCGAGGCGGTACACAGCACCCTCGTGTCTCCGAAGCTGATCAGACAGCTTCCCTCGGCGTGGCGGGTGAAGCCCGCCTCCATCGCGATCTCGCGCATCTGGTCTGGCGCGCGGCCTGAAGGACGCATAAACACTCCTGCTGAAGGCGCGGGCCTTAACCGCGAGGCGGCGAGAAGGAAATGGCGATCATTTGGTCCGGAGCGCTCGGCATCCTCCTCGTCCTCCTGTCGTCGGTCCCTGCACTTGCCGCCGCCGCTCCCCCTCCCGAGCCGGATTTGATCCGCTACGAAGCGATGGGCTGCTTTTTCTACTGCCCCGTCTTCGTCGTCAGCGTCGACCGGGACGGGCGTGGGCTGTTCGAAGGGCGGCGCCATACCGCCGTTCAAGGTCCGAGGCGGTTCCGGATGAGCCCCGCGCAATTCAAGGCTTTCGCGTCGGAGCTCGAGCCGCTGCGCCCGGAGGCCGGAAGCGTCCGCTACGATCACGACACGCGCTGCGGGGGCGCCGGAGTGCCCGTGACCGACGGCGCTTCGACCAATGTCGCGTGGCGCTCGGGGCAGAGCCGGCAATTCCTTCACTTCTATAGCGGGTGCCCGCAAAGAGACGTCGAGCGGGGCCTGAGGGAAGCGATGGGCCTGTTGCCGATCAAGGCCTTCATCGGCGAAGCCTGCCTGCTCGGCCGTTGCAGTTGAGGCGGGCGCACCCGACGCCTAGATAGGCCCGATGGCCTCCACCCCCGTCAGCGAGCTCACCGAACGGGCCCGGGAAGTTTTCCGGCTGGTCGTCGAGAATTATCTCGGCTCCGGGGCTCCGGTCGGGTCCCGCACAATTTCGAAGCTGCCCGGCCTCAACCTTTCGCCCGCGTCGATCCGCAACGTCATGCAGGATCTGGAGGAGCTGGGCCTGCTCGCCCACCCCCACACCTCCGCCGGGCGGGTGCCGACCGAGAGCGGGCTTCGGCTGTTCGTCGACGGGATGATGCAGGCGGCGGAGCCCAGCCAGGAGGAGCGCGCGGCCATCGAGGCCCGGCTGGAGCGGGGCGGGCCGATCGAGGAAGCGCTGTCCGCCGCCACCGCGGCTCTGTCCGGCCTCTCCGCCTGCGCGGGGATCGTCCTCGTGCCGAAGCGCGAGCCGGTGCTCCGCCAGCTGGGCTTCGTCCAGCTGTCGCCGACTCAGGCGCTGGCGGTGATGGTCGGCGCGGAAGGCAGCGTCGAGAATCGAGTCGTCGACCTTCCCGCCGGGATCACCGCCTCGGCGCTGACGGAAGTCGGCAATTACGTGAGCGCCCGCCTCTCCGGACTCACCTTGCCGGAGGCGCAGAGGCGCCTTGCCGCGGAGATCCAGGCCGGCAAGGCGGCGCTCGACGACGCCGCCCGCCAGCTGATCGACCGCGGCCTCGCCATCTGGTCGGAGGACGGGGCGCAGCGGCCGGTGCTGATCGTGCGCGGCCAGGCCAATCTGCTCGAGCCGGGCGCCGCCGCCGACATCGAGCGGGTCCGCCAGCTGCTCGAGGAGCTCGACGGCAAGGAGGAGATCGTCCGCCTGCTCGACAGCGCCCGGGCGGGGCAGGGGATGAAGATCTTCATCGGCTCGGAGAACAAATTATTCGCTCTGTCCGGATCCTCCGTCATCGCCGCGCCTTATCGGGGACGGGACGGCAAGGTGGTCGGAGTCGTGGGCGTGATCGGGCCGACTCGGTTGAACTATGCCCGGGTCGTACCCATGGTGGATTTCACGGCACAGGCACTATCGAGATTGATGGCATGAACGAAGACCAGGAACTGCAAGAAGTGACCAACGAAGCAGCGGAAGCCAATGCTGGAGAGCAGGCGCCCGAGCAGGATTTCTCGGAGCTGGTCAAGGAGCTTGAGCAGGTTCGCCAGCACGTCCTCTACGCCCAGGCGGAGACCCAGAACGTCCGCCGCCGGCTCGAGCAGGAGAAGCAGACCGTGGCCGCCTATGCGGCGACCGGCTTCGCCCGCGACGTCCTCTCGGTGAAGGACAATCTCTACCGCGCCCTCGCGGCGATCCCGGAGGACCTGCGCCAAGACGAGCGGATGAAGCCGCTGATCGCCGGAATCGAGGCGACGGGGCGCGAGCTCGACACCGTCTTCCAGAGGAACGGAATCACTCGGGTGGAGGCCCTCGGCCAGCCGCTCGACCCGCACAAGCACCAGGCGATGCTGGAGGTCCCCACCGACGACGCCGAGCCCGGCACCATCGTCCAGGAGATGCAGGCGGGCTACATGATCAAGGACCGCCTGCTCAGGCCGGCGCTGGTCGGAGTGGCCCGGAAAGGCTGAGTGTTGCCGTCAGTCCGGCGAATGCCGGAATCCATGGACACGGCCCGCTGGCGGAACCCTCCACGTTCCGTGTTCATGGATCACGAATCAAGTCCGGGATGACGGGTCTCAATAATCCTCGTGCATCATGTCAATCTCGCGGACCCGGCGTTTCTGCCGGGCGGTCTCGACCAGCCGGCGCAGCTCCTCGCGGCGGTGGGCGGCGCGCTCGACATGGCGAAGGACGAGGGCGCCGCCGCGGGTGGTCTCGTCGCTCGAGGTGACGGTGATGGTGCCGATTCCGGCCATCTGGTTGATCAGGCTGAAATCGAGCCGGACGTCCTTCACCCGGTAGAGCTCGACCTCGTCGAGGCTCTTGATGAAGATGCCCTCGCGGACGATCAGCCGGTCCGGGCAGATGTCGTAGCGCGCGGCCATGCTTTCGAACCATTTCCAGAGCACGATTCCGAAGGCGAGGGCGCTGATCAGGAGCGGCCAGCGGCCCCATTCGCCCGGCGCCGTCAGCAGCACGCCGATCGGGACGAGCGCGATCGTTCCCCAGCCGGCGAGGGTGCCGCGAAGCCAGCCCCAGGTCGAGGAGCGGAACGTGTCGAGCGGCTGTTCCATGTTTCTCTCCTTCAATGCACCGCCCGCTCCCGCCGCTCGCCCTTGGAGGCGAGGGAGAAGCGGGGTTCGGGAGCGGCAAGCGTGCCGGTGACGAGGCCGGCGGCATAGGCGCCGACGGCGGGGCCGTGCTTGAAGCCGTGGCCGGAGCCGGCGCCGACGAGGGCGACATTGGGCCGCCGCGGATGCCAGTCGATCAGCAGGTCGCCATTGGCGCTGTTCTCATATTGGCAGACCCGCGCCTCGTTCAGCGGCGCCCCCCTCAGCCCGGGGAAGCGGCGCTCCATGTAGGCGCGCACCTCGGCCAGCGCGGCGGGGGAGGGGGTGCGGTCGCCCTGGTCGGGATCCATGGCCGGCCCGTGCAGATCGTGGGCGACCTTGCAGCCCCGGCCCTCGAGGTCGGGGAAGCCGTAATAGATGTCGCCGGCGTTGAAATCGGCCCAGCCGGGCAGGGTCGCCGGGCCGAAGCGGCCGTCGCCCGCCTCGGGGCGGAAGAAGAAGACCTCCTGTCGGGTCGGGAAGATGCGGCGGCCGAGCAGGTCCGGAAACAGCTTCGGAAGCCAGGGGCCGCAGGCGAAGACGAACTGGTTTGCGTAAACTCTGCCGGCGCCCTGCATGTTTATCCGGCGCAGCGGTCCGTCGCCCGTTTCCGGCGGCAGCACCGAGCCGGTGCGATATTCGCCGCCCGCCGCGACGAACTCGGAAACGAGGGTCTGCACCGCCCGCCGCGCCATCAGCGCTCCGAACTCCGGCTCCCACAGGCCCAGTTCGACTCCCTCGAAGTCCATCATCGGGAATCGGCGGCTCATCTCCGGCCGTTCCATCAGCTGAGTGGGCAGCTTGAGGCGGGCGTGCACCTCCACGGTCCGGCGGACATAATCCTCCGCCGTAGGGAAGAAGAAGAGCACTCCCGCCTTGTGGAAGAGCGGCAGCTCGGCCCGGGCCGAGAGGGCGCTCCACTCCGCGAGCGAGTCCCACGCCATCCGGGTATAGACCTCGTCGGCGCCGTAGCTTCCACGGGTCAGCCGCGACTCCCCGCCGGACGAGGCGCGGGCATGGGCGGGCCCCCACGCATCGATCAGAAGCACCTTGCGTCCCGCCCGCTGAAGCGAGCGGGCGGTGCAGGCGCCGAATATGCCGGCGCCGACGACGACGACGTCCGGTTGTCCGGCTCGGGCGACGGCGGGCGCACGGGCGGCCGCGACCGCCGCCGCCGCCGCTCCCGCCCTGATTGCCGACCGGCGCGTCATTCCCGCCATCCACCCCTCCGCAACGGCGGCAGCATTTGGGCTGGGCGGGGATTAGTCAAGCGCGCCAGCCTGTATCGCTTCTGCAACAGTGTGGCGGATTTTCCTCGTTATACGCCCCTTCGCCTTGATCTTCGCGCTTCGGGCAGAGAATGTTGCACTGCCAAAACGAAGGGGAATCATGATGGCTCGTCTCTGGAACCGTAGCGCCGTCGGCAAGGCTGTCTTCCTGGCCGGCGCGTCGTTCGCCGCCTGCATCGCCGCCGCCTCGCCGGCCTCCGCCCAGACCGAGGCCGAGCAGGAGGCCCAGGCCGCCAACGAGGCCGCCGCGGAGACGGACGACGCGACCATCTACGTCACCGCCACCAAGCGCGAGACGACCCTGCTCGAGGTGCCGTTCTCGATCAATGCCCAGACCGAGGAGGACATTCAGCGGCTCGGCGCCGGAACGATCGAGGATCTGTCGCGCAACGTCGCCGGCCTCAACGTCCAGAATCTCGGCCCGGGCCAGAGCCAGGTGTCGATCCGCGGCGTCTCGGCCGGCCAGATCATCCGCGACCAGCCGGGCGTCAAGGAGCAGGTCGGCGTCTATCTCGACGAATCGGTGATCTCGCTGTCGCTGTTCCAGCCCGACCTCGACCTGTTCGACCTGAACCGCGTCGAGACCCTGCGCGGGCCGCAGGGCACGCTGTTCGGCTCGGGCTCGGTCGGCGGAACCATCCGCTACATCACCAACCAGCCCAACGTGGAGGGCTTCGAAGGCTTGGTCGAGGGCAATCTCAACCTCGTCGACGGCGACCGCCTCGGCGGTCACCTGAAGGGCGCGGTCAACGTTCCGCTCGGCGACACCGCCGCGGTGCGCGTGGTGGGCTATCACACCGAATATGCCGGCTTCATCAACGCCTTCCGCGAGGGCGGCGGCCGCGACGAGGACGTCAATGACGGGCGCCGCACCGGCGGCCGGATCGCCCTGCTGTTCCAGCCGACGCCGGACATCTCGATCACTCCGCGCCTCGTCTATCAGGAAGTCCGGGCCAACGGCTTCAACCGGCAGGAGGTCTACAACCTCTACGCCAATCCCTACACGACGACCCGCCCCTCCAGGTTCTTCCGCGAGCGCGAGCAGCACCTGCTGCTCGACGAGGCGTTCGCCGACGACACCTTGCTGGCCGACCTCACCGCCAGCGCCGACCTCGGCGCCGTCGAGCTCACCTCGGTGACCACCTACATCAACCGCGACATCCTCGTCAGCCGCGACGCCAGCGCGCTGACCGGAAGCGTCTCGGTCGATCTCAACCTGTTGCCGGCGAGCTTCCTTCTGCCCTCCAACCTCGTCGACACGACCGACCTCAAGACCTGGACCCAGGAATTGCGACTTTCGTCGAGCGGCGACGGGCCGTTCCAGTGGCTGATCGGCGCCTTCTATTCGGACGTGAACCGGATCTACGCGCAGCGCCTGCCGACCCCCGGCTACGACGCCTTCATCGACGCCCGCTTCGGCCCCGGCACCGCCGCCGCGGTCGCCAACGGCTTCCCGGCCAACTCGCCCTACAATGCCGACCTGCCCTACGACATCAAGCAGAAGGCCCTGTTCGGAGAGGCCAGCTACGACATCACCGAGGCTCTGACGGCGACCGCGGGACTGCGCTATTACGACTTCAAGGAGGTACGCAGCTTCGTCTCGGGCGGTCTCTTCGCGAACGGCGACAACCAGACCGACGAGACCAAGTCCGACGGCTTCTCACCGCGCCTGCTGCTCAGCTACGAAGCGGCCGACGACGTCATCATCAACCTGCAGGCATCGAAGGGTTTCCGCCTCGGCGGAGTCAACGATCCGCTCAACGAGAGCCTGTGCAGCGCCCAGGACGTGATCGATTATGGCGGCTTCGACACCTACGAGGACGAGAGCCTGTGGAATTACGAAGCCGGCGTGAAGTCGCAATTCGGGCCGATCAGCCTGAACGCCGCCGCTTTCTACACCGACATCAGCAACCTCCAGGTCACCGCCGACGCCGGCTCCTGCTCGTCCCGCGTGGTGTTCAACGCCGACGCCCACACGATGGGAGTCGAGTTCGAGCTCAGCGCCCAGCCGGCCGAGGGGCTTGACCTCTCGCTCGCCGGCAGCTGGGTGGAAGCCGAGTTCGACGAGACCCGCCTCAAGCAGAACGGCCAGGTCCTCGAAGGCATTCGCGAAGGCAACCGCCTGCCGTCGGTGCCCAGGTTCCAGATCGCCGCGAGCGCCTTCTACACCTTCCCGATCAGCGCCGGCGAGGACAAGGGCTTTGTCGGCGTCACCTTCCAGCATGTCGGGACCCGTTTCACCCAGCCGGGCGACCAGGAAGACAACCCGCGCACCTTCGTCCACGGCCTTCCGTTCGGAGGAGCCCCGGCCGCGGCGGCGACGACTCTCGATCTCGAACTGCCCGCCTACGAGCTGATCAACGTCAGCGCCGGCGTCGAGATGGCCTACGGCCTCGATTTCACCGTCTACATCAACAACCTGCTCGACCAGAATGCGATCCTGGCCTTCGACCGCGAGCGCGGCGGCCGCGCCCGGCTCGGCTTCCATGTCGGCCAGCCCCGGACGATGGGGGTCACCGTCCGCAAGCGTTTCTGATCCGCCGCTCCCGCTCCCCCACCGGGAGCGGGAGGGCAAAGACCCCTGTCCGTCCTCTGAACGTGGCTTCGGACCGCCGCTTGTTTGCGGCCGGCCGAACGATTCCGCTTTACAGCCGGGCCCTTTTGCGGGCCAATTGAGGCGCTTACGGCTGTGCGATGCCCGGGGGGCGGGAATCGTGCCGCGGCCGTGCGTGGGGGAACTAATGGGCACCGATCCAACCAAGACGATTCCGTTGGATTCGGGGCTCGAATGCCTGGTCCTGGTCGCCCGCTTCCTGGGCGTGCCCGCCGACCCGAAGCAGATCGCGCACGATCGCGGCAAGGGCGACGATCCCTATTCGCTGGAAGATCTTTCGCGAATCGCGAAACGGCTCGGGCTCATCGGCCGGATCCGCCGCTGCGAGCCGGGCCAGATCGCCAAGATGCCGCTTCCGGCCATCGCCGAGCTGGTCGACGGCGACACCGCGATCATCCTCAAGATCGAGGACGAGACGGACGATCCGCGGGTGCTGGTCCAGCTCGGCCGAAGCGACGGACCCGAAATCTGGACGGGGGCCGAATTGCACGCCCGCTTCGGCGGACGGCTGCTCCTCCTCACCGCGCGGGAGCTGATGGCGGGGGCCAACCGCCCGTTCGACATCAGCTGGTTCATCCCGGCGCTCGTCAAATATCGCAAGCCCCTTCGGGACGTGCTGATCGCCTCCTTCTTCCTGCAGCTGATGGGGCTGGTCTCGCCGATCTTCTTCCAGCTGGTCATCGACAAGGTGCTGGTCCACCATTCGCTGACCACGCTCGACGTGCTGGCGCTGGGCCTGGCGGTGGTGCTGATCTGGGAGACCTTGCTCTCGGCGCTGCGCAACTGGCTGTTCGTTCACAGCACCAACCGGGTCGACGCCGAGCTGAGCGCGCGCATGTTCCGCCACCTGCTCAACCTGCCTCTCTCCTATTTCGAGGCCCGCCGGGTCGGCGACAGCGTCGCCCGGGTGCGCGAGCTGGAACGGATCCGGGAGTTCCTGACCTCGAACGCGGTCACGGTGGTGATCGACCTCTTCTTCACCATCGTCTTCTTCGTCGTCATGTATCTGTACAGCCCGATGCTGACTCTGGTCGTCCTGATCTCGATTCCGGTCTACGTCCTGATTTCGGTGTTCATCACCCCGCCGCTGCGCGAGCGGCTCGACGAGAAGTTCAGGAGGGGAGCCGAGAACCAGGCTTTCCTGGTCGAGACCGTCACCGGCATCGGCACCCTGAAGTCGATGGCCGTCGAGCCGCAGATGCGGGACCGCTGGGAGAAGCAGTTCGCGGGCTACACCCAGACCGGCTTCAGCGTCGCCAAGCTCGCCAACTGGGGCAACCACCTCATCCAGATCGTGTCCAAGCTGACCACCGTCGCCATCCTCTATTTCGGGGCGAAGGCGGTCATCGCGGGCGACCTCACCGTCGGCTCGCTGGTCGCCTTCAACATGCTCGCCGGCCGGGTCGCCTCGCCGATCCTGCGCCTCTCCCAATTGTGGCAGGATTTCCAGCAGGTCCGAATCTCGGTCGACCGCCTCGGCGATGTCCTCAACGCCCCCGCCGAGCCGCAGCACAATCCCAACCGCTCCAGCCTTCCGGCGATCAAGGGCGTGATCGAGTTCGACAAGGTGCGCTTCCGCTACCGCGCTGATTCGCCCGAAGCGCTGCGGGGCGTGGCGCTGACCATCGGCGCGGGGGAGATGCTCGGCATCGTCGGCCCCTCCGGCTCGGGCAAGTCGACGCTCGCCAAGCTCGTCCAGCGACTCTACGTGCCGGACCAGGGCCGGGTGCTCGTCGACGGCGTCGACCTCGCCCTGGTCGACCCGCCGTGGCTGCGCCGGCAGGTCGGGGTGGTCCTCCAGGAGAATATCCTGTTCAACCGTCCGGTGCGCGAGAATATCGCGCTCGCCGATCCGACCCGTCCGATCGAGGCGGTGATGGCGGCAGCGGAGCTGGCCGGCGCGCACGAGTTCATCGCCGCCTTGCCGCACGGCTACGATTCGATCATCGAAGAGCGGGGCGGCAATCTCAGCGGCGGACAGCGGCAGCGCATTGCGATTGCACGGGCGCTGATCGGGGATCCCCGAATACTGATCCTTGACGAGGCGACCTCCGCGCTGGACGCCGAGAGCGAGGAGATCATCCAGAAGAATCTGCGCATGATCGCTCACGGCCGGACGGTGATCATCATTGCCCACCGCCTCTCGGCCGTCCGCCAGTGCCACCGCATCATCACCGTCGAAGCGGGCGAGATAACGGAGGAGGGCGATCATGACGCCCTGCTCGCCAAGGGCGGCCGCTACGCCGACCTCTACCGCAAGCAGATGGGAATGGTGGCGTGAGCTTCCTGGCGCGCAAATTCCCGACCCTGGCTCGCCATTGGGCAGTGCTCCGCGAGGCCTGGGGGCTGCAGAACGAGGCGGACAGGAAGCGCAAGCCGATCGCCGAGCACGAATTCCTCCCCGCCGCGCTCGAGATCATGGAGACGCCGCCGAGCCCGGGCCTTCGAATCCTCATGCTGACCTTGTGCAGCCTGTTCGCGATCGCGGTCGTGTGGTCGGTGGTGGGCCGGGTCGACGTCGTCGCGGTCGCTTCCGGCAAGACCCTGCCGGCCGCCAACGTCAAGCTGATCCAGCCGATCGAGATCGGCTCGGTTCGAGCCATCCATGTCCGCAACGGCCAGCGGGTCAAGAAGGGGCAATTGCTGGTCGAGCTCGATCCGACCGTCGCCGGCGCCGAGGCCGCTCAGGCGGGCCGCGGGCTGCTTTCCGCCCGGATCGCGGAAGCTCGCAACAACGCGATCCTCGCCCATCTCGAAGGCCGGCCCGCCACGTTCCACGCGCCTCCCGGCACTCCGCCGCTGATCGCGCGAACCCAGGTCCAGATGATCGGCAGCGCCATCGCCGAATATGAGGCGGAACGCGCCTCGCTCATGGAAGGGAAGGCGGAGCGGGCGGCCGAGCTGTCCTCCGCTCTGGCGGAGGTCACCAAGCTGCGCGAGACGCTGCCGCTCGTGCAGCAGCAGCTCGCCGCGCGGCGCGAGCTCGCCCGGCAGGGCAATTTCTCGAAGCTTCGCCTGCTCGAATATGAGCAGATGCTGCTCGAGCATATCAGGAGCATCGACGTCCAGGAGGCCGCGGCCGCCAAGGCTCGCGCGGGAGTGGCCAATCTCGACGCCCAGATGGCGCGCCTGCGCGGCGCCTTCGCCAAGACGGCGGTGACCGAGCTCGCCACCGCCGGGGACGAGAGCTCGATGCGGGCCGAGGAGCTGACCAAGACCGAGCGGCGGCGCCTCTTCCAGCAGATCCGCTCGCCGGTCGACGGGGTCGTGCAGCAGCTCGCTATCCACACCGTGGGCGGGATCGTCCAGCCCGCCCAGGCGCTGATGGTCATCGTTCCGGAGGGCAGCGAGGTCGAGGTCGAGGCGCGGATCCTCAATCGCGACATCGGCTTCGTCCGGGAAGGCCAGGAGGTCCGGGTCAAGCTCGACGCCTATCCGTTCACCGATTACGGCCTGGTGGAAGGCGTGGTCGAGACGATCAGCCGCGACGCCGTCCAGCAGGAAGCCGATCCGAAGGCTTCCGGCGCGGAGGGGTCGCAGGGGGCGCTCATCTACATGGCGCGGATCAAGCTTGGGCGAAACTACGTCCAGCTACGCCACCGCCGCCAGCCAATCGGGCCCGGCCTCGCCGTGCAGGCCGAAATCAAGACCGGCGAGAGGCGCATCATCCAATATCTGCTTTCCCCGATTTCGGAGGCGCTCGACGAGGCGGGACGGGAGCGGTAGCCGGGCGCGCGAGGCGCCGGACGCGTAAAGCCGGATATAAGGCTTGCCACGCCCCACCCGCGCGCGCGGCCTGCGACCGGAACGGGAGCTCCCGGGACGAACTGCATTTCGGCGGGAAAACGGAAAGATGCGGGTGAGGCTGAGGGCGCCCTCCTCCTTCGGCTGATCGCCGCCGTCGGCGGGTAGCGCCGCGGTCCGGTCAGACCGCGAAATACGCAGCATCCGAATTCGCGTTTCCGGCGCGCTCGACGAGGGGCGGAGCGACAGTCGCGCGCCGGCTAAAAACTATTGATCCGAAGTATTCGAATTCTGCTTGCCCTTATTACAGTAAAAGCGCAGCTTTCATTTCGGAGGCGCAGAATCCTCCCCTGCCGTCGTGGTATTCAGCAGGAAAAAGAAAAGGTTACGGGGTGGGGCCGAGGGGGAAGCCGAGTCGGAAGCTGCGTGCGGCATTTGCCGCGCCTCCGGAATTTTCTGCCCCCGTTTTCTCGCGGCGCCGCACCCTGCGCCGACGTCTTGCCCCCACCAGCGGACCGATCCTTGCCGCGTCGCTCAAATCCTGCGCCGAGCCGGCGGCCGCCTGCTCAGGGCGGCCAAGCATTGTCTTCCTTGGGTTTAAAAAAGGCGCCCAAGGCGAGCTGGAATTAAGTGAAACACACTCCTTACACATGCCGGGAGAGTAAAAGATGTCAGGCCCACCCGCACCGTTGACCTCTCCCTTCGGGACGTCGCATACGTTTACTGCCGCACAGCTGCAGGCGATGTTTTCGAACATTACGAATCCGGGCGGTGCGGGTGCCGTAAGGGTGACTATTCCCGCCACCCTGACCAACCAGCGTGCGGTTATCTACAATGCGCGAACCGTGACGCGCAACAACGGCACGAGCACGCGTCTGCCGACAATGAATGTGATTGGCTTCGATCAGACCGAGATCGGGCAGGTCGATCAGCTGATGCGTGCCTTCCTGGATCCCAAGAACGTCAACGCCGCTGGATATTTTGCCCTGTTGGACAGCATTGGCGCGGCGGGGATCACCGTAAACCTCATCAACGGCAAGGTCGGCAATCTCTACAACACGGATGCCGGCGGAATCACCGAAAGGGACGACGCCAACAATTCGCTCGACATCGTTCTCGATGACAATTCCGATCCGCTCATCTTCATCGCCAACGTCGCGCACGAGCTGCTGCACTACGCGATCCGCCATACCGCGACCACGGCGGGGCGGCCGGCCGACATGTACGACCTGTCGGGAGGGATGCCCGCGGTGCCGCGCTTCATGACCCGCGCGGAGTTCGAGAATACCGCCACCTACGGCAATGTCAGGGACTTCCTCGAATCCTCGCAGAATCACTTCGGCAACGTCTCGAACGCGGACATAGCGAGCCTCCAGGACAGCCTCTGGGAGAAGGCGCAACCGCTCTACCGGAGGCTCTACAGGATCGATCTCGCCGAGCTGTTCGAGAAGGAAATGACCGCCGCGGCGGCGGAGGGGCGGCCGCCGAACTTCAACGAGACCCAGCTCCGGGCGCTCGAGAATCTCGACGTTCTCGACTATGACCGACCCGCGGATGCCGACACCGACGCCGAAAAGGCGGCGGCCCGGCAAAACGCCGCGAATTACGATCTGGACGGCGACGTCCTGGAGCGGCTGCGCGCGCGCCAGGCGCGCCGGGCGGCGGCCCCAAATCCGGTCGTGGACGCCAGCGGCAATTTCATCTCCGACGTCGCCCAGCAGATTTCACTGGTCGCGGACGCGGTGTGGGAAGGCGTCACCACGATCGACGGCGGCCAGCTCGGGATGGCGCTCGGCTCGGTCCTCGGCAAGCGCCTCTCGTCGGATCCCTTCGCTCAGGTCGTTCTCTCCGGGACGCTCAGCACCTTCCTCGGCGCCGCCGGCGAATCGATCCACAAGGCGATCTTCAACAACGATCCGACCACCACCATCCTGGCGGACGGGATCGACAGCTTCGGCTCGTCGCTGGTCGCCAATATCCAGGGTGCGGGGATCGGCGCCCTGTCGTCCTACCTCACCGCGGAGCTGACCAAGGCGCTCGGGCTCGAGGGCGTGCCCGCCGAAATCGCGAACAGCGTCGGCGGCGCGGTCATCGGCAAGATCCTGACCAACATCGCGCCGGGATCGACCGCCGCCAGCCCGTTCACCGGGATCAACGCCTCGCTCTTCGTCAACGCGATCGGCAGCTACATCGGCACCAAGCTCGCGTCGGAGATCAAGACCTTCGAGTCGGTCGGCGGGCAGATCGGCTCGCAGGTCGGCGCGATTTATGGCGGCTTCGCCTCTACCGTCGCGCTGGCCGCGGCCAAGGGGCTGGCGATCGGCGGCGCCTCGCTGTCGACGATCGCAACCCAGGCCGCCGCGTTCGCCGCGGCCAATCCGGTCGCCGCGATCGCGATCGTGGCGGCGGTCGTGCTGATCCACACCTTGCTGGGCGGCGTTCTCGGCTCCGTCTTCGGCGGAACTCCGCGTTCCGGCGCCGACGCGGTCTGGGACGAAGCCAAGGGCGAGTTCGTCGTCGCCAATGTCTATGCCCGCAAGGGAGGCTCCAAGGACGCCGCCAAGGGCCTCGCCGCCGCCGCCGCCAACAGCTTCAACGCCGTCCTCAATTTCTCCGGCTCGGTGCTGGTCGATCCCTCGGCCGTCCAGTCGGGCAATTACGGAATGCGCAAGTCCGACTTCGTCTACCGGCCGGTCCACACCAAGGACAAGGAGGCGATCACCGCCCGCTTCAGCGGCAAGACCGCCGCCGAAAAGCTTCTTGCTCACGGCACCTATCTCGGCCTGAGCAGCATGATCGGCCAGATGGCCGGCGGCGACATCTATGTGAAGCGCGCGCTTGCCTCTTCGCTCGCCAATGCGGGCGGCAATCCGGGAAGCGACGCGGCGGGAGCCGCCGGAAGCTTCGACATGAACAGCCTGCTGGGCGATCTCGCCATCGGCGCCGACTACACGAGATATACCCAGGAAAAATTCCTGATCAACGTCATGATCGCCGCCGAGCCCAACACCGTCTTCGCCGCCGGCTGGCTGGCGACGCTCGCGCGCGCGGTCGAGCTGAACGTCCACCGCCGCAGCTATACCGACTGGATCGGCGGATATGAGGTGTTTCTCGACGAAGCCGCGGACGGAAAGATCGGCGGCCAGAGCCTGACCGCGGGCCAGCTGGTCATGCTCATCGACACGGCGAGGGCCTCGCGTTTCGTGGCCGTGTACGACAATGGCGGCGGAGTCAGCTTCATCGAAGATACGATCGAAGCGGATTCGAGCACGGTCATCAACGGAACGACCGGAGGCGACCGCATCGTTCTTTCCGGAACCCAGCTGGTCGCGACCTCGACCGGCACCAATGTCGGCCTGACCGTCAACGGGGTCGGCCACAACAACCAGGCGCTGCAGATCCCGGTGGCGGCGATGGTCGACGGCGGCGCCGGAGACGACGAGATCCACGCCTCGGACATGGGCGACAATATCCTCGGCGGCGCGGGCGTCGACAAGCTCTACGGCGGCCGTCTCGACGACTGGCTGCTGGGCGGCGACGGCAACGACACCTTGAATGCCGGATCCGCCTCCGCCGGCACGCTCGGCGGCAGCGGCAATTATCTGGACGGCGGCGCCGGCGACGATCTTCTGATCGGCCGGGAGGGCTCGGACTGGCTCGAGGGCGGCGACGGCGTCGACACGCTCGAAGGCGGCGATGGCGGCGATATCCTGGCGGGCGGGGCCGGCCGTGGCGACGTGCTTCGCGGCGGGCGCGGCGACGATCAATATGTCTTCCGGATCGGCGACGTCGGCAGCGCCGATATCGCCCATGCCGACCTGGTTCGCGACGAGAGCGGGCTGACCGTCCAGGCCGTCGTCACCCAGGCCTACAGCAAGCAGACCGCGCCCGAAATCGCGTCTCGGGTCGCCGAGGCGCTGATCGGCTCGCTGTTCAAGAACGGGCGCGGGCTCAACAACTGGCATGGCGGCGGCGTCCAGGTGACGTCCAACGGCGTCGCGGCCGGCGGCGAGGACGTGCTCGCGCTCGGAACCGGAATCACCATCGAGGACGTCAAGATCCTCAAATCGGCCGACGCCAAGGATCTCATCATCGAGCTCTGGCCGAGCGGCGTGTTCGCGGGAGACCGGGTCGTCCTGAAGGACTGGTTCAGCAGCTTCAACAAGGTCGAGACCCTCCGCTTCGCGGACGGAAACGAGATCCGCCTCGCCGATTTCGACACCTTCATCCTCGGCAGCGACGCCGCGGAGACCATCATCGGCACCCAGGGCAACGATTTCGTCCATGCCGGCGGCGGCAACGATCTCGTCTACCTCCTCTCGGGCAACGATTTCGGCAATGGCGGCCTTGGCAACGACTCGGTGTCGGGCGACAGCGGCAACGACATCGTCGTCGGCACTGACGGCGACGATGCGCTGTTCGGCGGCGCCGGCACCGACATGGTCAGCGGCGGGCGCGGCGCCGACACGGTCCACGGCGACTCGGGCGACGACGTCGTCTCGGGCGGAGTCGGCGACGACCAGCTCGTCGGCGGCGCCGGCAACGACGTCTTCAAGTTCGTCCGCGGCGACGGCCGCGATACGGTCACCGACGATCTCACCAACGAATGGGTGACGATCTGGATATCGGGCGAAGGCGGCCTCATCGACGGCACCGGAACCGGCTATGCCGTCCTTGCCGACGGCTCGATGGTCCACAAGACCAACGGCACCGTCGACCAGACCCTGTTCGACGCGGCGACCGGACTCTGGTCGGTCAGGACCCGCTACAACATCGAGACCGGAATTCTCGACGTCCACAAGCCCGCCAACCCGAACGCGATCGCCGCCAACAACGGCGCCGACGTTCTGGAGTTCGGAATCGGCATCGACATCAACGACATCCAGTTCCAGACCGCCGTCAACGGCCGAGACCTGATCGTCGGCATCGAGCGTTCGGGCGCCGCCTCGGCCAGCTTCGCCGGCCTGACCGACCAGATCATCCTCAAGGAATGGGTGAGCAATCCCGCCGCCACCGGCTCGATCGAGAAGTTCAGCTTCTTCAACACCGGAGCGGTCGATACCGCCGCCACCCAATTGACGGGCGGCACCGACGGCAACGACACTCTGACGGGCGGCTCCGGCAAGAACTGGATCACCGGCGGAGCCGGCGACGACACGATCACCGGCGGCGCGCTCGAGGATATCGTCAACGGCAATAGCGGCCAGGACAGCCTGGCCGGCGGGGCCGGCGCGGACGTGCTGCTGGGCGGCATGGACAATGACAAGCTGACCGGCGGCGCCGGCGCCGACATATTGGTCGGCGGCCAGGGCCTCGACATCGCGGCCTACGACACGGCCGTGACCGCCTCGCTCGGCAACAGCGCGCTGAACACCGGCGATGCCGCCGGCGACAGCTATGACGGCGTCGAAGGGCTTCAGGGCTCGGCCTCGTCGGACACGCTCGAGGGCGATATCGCCGAGAACGACCTGCGCGGCGGCGGCGGCGACGATACGCTGCACGGCGGCGGCGGAGACGATATCTACACCTTCGCTCGCGGCGACGGCACGGATACGATCCTGGACGCGGGCGGCACCAGCCAGATCGCCGTCGTCGACAGTTCGGGCGCTCTGCAGGGGCCCTATGTCGGAACGGTCCGGCTGGTCGACCGCGACGGCTCGAACAACCAGTTCGAACGGATCGTCACCCACTCCGAAACCGGAGCGGTCGTCTACCGCAAGGAATATAACAGCGCGGTCGCGAACGGCCTCGACGGCGGTCAGGTGCCCGGCTTCGATCCGGCGGCGTGGGCGGACGGTTACGTCCCGTCGGGCACCGGCCAGGCCGTCTCGCTGGTGCAGGCCGCGCCGGGCGGCAGCGACACGATCCTGTTCGAGGACGCCACGGCGGCGGGCGCGGCTCCGACGGGCGACCTGACGATCGGGCTCTCCGATCTCGGCTTCGCGCTGGTCGGCAACAATCTCGAAATCACGGTCAATACGGTCGGCTCGGGCGCGACCATCGCCGGCGGCAAGGTCGTCGTCCAGAATTTCCGCAACGGCGCGTCGACCGACGTCAACAGCGCGATCGAGACCCTCCAGTTCTCTGATGGCTCCTCGGTCAACCTCGCCGGCCTCAAGTTCGATTCCAGCGGCGCGCTGCTGGCGTCCTCGACCGACAGCTCGGCCACCCCGGTCGACGATTTCATCGTCAGCAACGCCGCCACGCTCAGCGGCCAGTACGGCAACGACACCTTACTGGGCGGCGCCGGCAACAATGTTCTTCAGGGCGGGGACGGCGACGACCTGCTGGTCGGCGGACTGGGCGCCGATTCGCTTCAGGGCGGCGCCGGCGTCGATACCATCAGCTATGTCGGCTCGAATGCCGTGACCTCGAACATCGGCGTGACCGTCAGTCTCGCCTCCGGCCTGGCTGCGGGCAACGACACCGAGGTGATGGGCGACACCTACAGCAGCATCGAGAACGTCGTCGGGTCGCAATTCCGCGACCACATCACCGGCAACGATTCCGACAACGTGCTGAAGGGCAATCGCGGCGACGACACTCTGATCGGCGGCGGCGGCACCGTCGACACCGCCGCCTATGCGCTCGGCGCCGACGTCCTGATCGGCGACGACGGCAACGACTCGCTGGCCGGCGGCGTCGGCGAGGACGATCTCGAAGGCGGCGCGGGCAACGACCAGCTGACCGGCGGCGGCGACCGCGACCTGCTGACCGGCGGCGAGGGCAACGACATCCTGGTCGGCGACAACGCGGCCGGAACGGTGATCGGCGGCAACCTGCTCGGCAACGACGGCTTCGAGGATTCCGGCGATACCGCCAACGACGTCGGGACCGGCTTCGGTCTGACGACGCCCGATCTGCCTTCCTGGAAGTCGTCGTCGACCAATGCCGCGCAGCTCGTCACCTCCGCATCGGGGGTTACCGGGCTGGCCGGAACGCGGGCGCTGCATCTCGACAATGGCGCCGCGAATACGGTCTCGCAGACGATCGCCAACCTCGACGCCGGCGAAATCCTGAACCTGAACTTCAATCACGCCCTGAAGATCGCCGCGGCCACCGGCGGCGTCGAGGTGCTGTGGAACGGCACGGTCGTCCGGACCATCACAGGCGGGACCACGGCTTTAACCGCGGCGACGGCGACCAGCCTGACCGCCATAGAAGGCACCAACAAGCTCGAATTCCGCGCGCTCGGCACGCCGGACGGCGAAGGTTCGGTGATCGACGCAGTCGTCGTCCGGCGCACGACGGGAGCGGCCGATCAGCTGGTCGGCGGCGCGGGGCAGGACCGGCTGGACGGCGGCGCGGGCAACGACGTCCTGCTCGGCGGCGACGGCGACGACATTTCCACTTTCACGGTGACCGCGGGTCCGTCGTCGGGAACCGGCGTCGCGGGTCTCTACGGCGGCCTGGGCGACGACATCCTCGACGGCGGCGCCGGCAGCGACACGCTCCAGGGCGGCGCCGGCAACGACAAATATCTCTTTGCCGCGGGAAGCGGCACCGACAGCGTCACCGTCGGCGGCGGGCAGGACGAGCTGCTCTTCGACAAGATCGGCCACGACCGCTTGTGGCTGCGCCAGGTCGGCACCGACCTCGAGATCACCGCCATCGGACTCGGCTCGACCGTCCTCGTCAAGAACTGGTTCTCGGGGGCCGCGAACCAGGCGCGGCGGATCATCACCTCCGACAGGTCGCTGGCGCGAAGCGACGTGCAGGCCCTGGTCACCGCGATGGCCGCGGTCAGCGCGACCGTGCCGGCGGCGTGGCCGGCCAGCCCCACCCAGGCGTTCACCGACGCCCTGTCGGCGAGGTGGCAGGCCAACGAGGATTATAGCGATCGGCCCGTCTATACCGGCACCGCGAGCAACGACACGATCACCGCCGATCCGCTGCTGGCCGGCGGCGCGAAATTCTACTCGCTGGGCGGCTACGACACCCTTACCGGAAGCGGCTTCGATGATGAATTCCACCTCGGTACGGAAGGCGGCTACGACATCATCAACGGCGGGGCCGGGTTCGACACGATCGTCGTCAACGCCAACGGCGCCCTGATCGGCCTGGCCGGCTCTGCTCCGCTCACCTCGATCGAAAAGATCAATGCCAGCGGCAGGACCGGAGTGACCGTCTGGCTAAACGCCAGTGCCACTCTCGACCTGACGAACGTGATCGTCGACGGCTCGATCACCATCCTCGGTTCCAACTATGTCGATACCATCAGCGGCAACTCGAACGACGACAGAATTTTAGCCGGCGCCGGCAATGACGTTTTGAAGGGCGGAGCCGGCAACGATCTGCTGCGGGGCGAGGCCGGCGAGGACAATCTCGACGGCGGGGAAGGGGTCGACACCTACGACGCCGGCTCGAGCGCGGCAGGCACGGGGACGATCACGATCTCCTCGACCGCGACGACCTATCATGTGGTCGTCGGCACGGTCACGACCACCGACACCCTGGCCGGCTTCGAGAATGTCCTGGGAGCCAATAATGCGGAGACGATCAACGGCTCGGTCGTCGACAACCGGCTCGACGGCTCGGGCGGCAACGACACGATCAGCGGCAGCGACGGCGACGACGTTCTGATCGGCGGCACGGGGGCCGACATCCTCAAGGGCGGTGCCGGCATCGACTCCGCCAGCTATGAAACGCAGGCGGCGGCCTCGACGGTCACCTCCGTCTACAACGGGGTAACCCTGAACGGCGTGGTCGTCGACCTGGCGGGCGGAAGCTCGGTGGACGGCACCACCGCGCCTGCCTCCAGCGCCCTCGCCAAGCAGGGCGATGCCACAGGCGACTGGTTCTACCAGGTCGAAAACCTGACCGGCTCGGGCTTCAACGACCTGCTGTCCGGCGACGGCGGCGCCAACCGGCTCGACGGCGGCGCCGGCGACGACCTTCTTTACGGCGTGGGGGGCGACGACGTCCTCGTCGGCGGGGTCGGAAACGATATCCTCTACGGCGGCACCGGCACCAATACCGCGATTTTCGCCGGCAAATTCTCCGAATATGTGATCGCCAGCGGCGTGACTTCGACCGTGACCGGATTGGGTGCCCGGGCGGGCGACGGAGCCGACCAGCTCAACGGAATCCAGGTGGTCAAGTTCGCCGACGTCACGATCAGCCTTGGCGTCAACACTAACAATCCGCCGGTCCTCGGCGAGCCGCAAATGGTGGATCAGGCGGTCGACGACGGCGCCCCCTACAACTACCAGATTCCCGCGACCTCGTTCATCGACCTCGACATTTCCGGCAACGGAACCACGGTCGACTCGATGACTCTGGCGGCGACGCTCGCCAACGGCAGCGCCCTGCCTTCTTGGCTTACCTTCAATCCATCGGCTAGGACCTTCACCGGAACGCCGCCGCTGTCGGCGGCCGGCACGATTCTCGAGATCAAGGTGACCGGGACGGATTCGGGAGCGTCCATCTCCGACAATTTCCTCCTCACGATCAACCAGGCCAGGGGCGCCAACGTTCCCGGCACGACGGGGGCGGACAACCTGACAGGCACCTTCCGCGCCGAGACGATGACCGGCAATGACGGCAACGACATACTGGCCGGATCCGCCGGAGCCGATACGCTCCACGGCGAGGCCGGGACCGACCTCGCGGATTATTCGCTCTCCACTGCCGCGGTCTCGATCGATCTGGCGACCGGCACCGGCCTCGGCGGCCATGCCGAGGGCGATCAGCTCTTCACCATCGAGAAGTTGAAGGGATCGGCGCACGCGGACACTCTGAAAGGCTCGATCGGCCAGGACGATCTGCGCGGCGGCGACGGCAATGACCTGATCGAGGGCGGAGCCCAGTCCGATCTCATCGAAGGCGGCGCCGGTACGGACACCCTGCGCGGGGGCACCGGCAGCGACACGATATATGCCCGGACCATCTCGGGCGGCGCCCTCGAGGACGTCGTCGACGGCGGCGACGGTGTGGACGAGCTGCAGCTCGGCGGCGACGTCGGGCAGGGGATCGGCGGAAGCGCCTTCGGCGCGGTTCTCGACCTTTCCACCGCACTCGGAATCACTTCGATCGAAAACGTCGTCGGCACCGCCCTTGCCGACCGGATCGCCGGCAACGAGTTCAGCAACATCATCAACGGCGGCCTGGGGCTCGACATCCTGTCGGGAGGCGACGGCAACGACACGCTCGACGGCGGCGACGGCAACGACAAGCTGGTCGGCGGCGCCGGCGGCGATCGCCTCTATGGCGGCGCCGGGGACGATTTCGTGAGCTATCGCTGGCTGGTCGACAGCGTGACCCTGGCCACCGAAGGGGTGACAGTCGACCTCACCGCGCCATCGAACAATAGCGGTGCCGCGGCGGGAGACGTCCTGATCTCCATCGAGCAGCTCGGCGGCAGCGACCATGCCGACACCTTGCGCGGAGACGGCCTCGATAACCGGATCGGCGGCGCGGGCGGCAACGACATCATGAAGGGCGAGGCCGGGAACGACAGCCTCTTCGGCAACGATGGAGATGACGCGATTTACGGCGGCACGGGCAGCGACCTGGTCGACGGCGGCGCCGGCATCGACACCGTCTATTTCGCCGGCCTTCAGTCCGAATATGTGATCAACTTCATCACCCGCACGGTCACTCACAGCAGTTCGGAAGTGGACAGCTATTCGGGTGTCGAATTCCTTCAATTCGCCGACGGCGGGCCGGTGTCCACCGCCACTCCGCCGATGACGGGATCGCCGGGACTGGCGAACCAGTCCTTCTTCGACAATGCGAATTTCAGCTACACGATCCCGACCACGGCGTTCAACGATCCGGACGGCAACCAATCGGATCCCTATAAGGGCCTCGTCTTCTCCGCGGCTTTGAGCGGCGGCGGAGCGCTTCCTTCCTGGCTCTCCTTCAACGCATCGACCAAGAGCTTTTCCTACACGGCGCTGGGCGCGGCGATCGGCAGCAGCGCCGTTGTGCGCGTGACGGCTTCGGACGGATCGGCGACGGCCACCGCCGACTTCACCCTGACCGTGACACAAGGCCCTGGCGGCCCGATCACGGGAACCGCCGCCGCGGACACGCTGACCGCCACCTTCCGGTCCGAAACGATCGACGGCGGGCTCGGAGTCGACCGGGTGGTTTATTCTGCGTCAAATGCGGCCGTGACCCTCAACCTCGCTACCGGCACGGCCTCGGGCGGCCATGCCCAGGGCGACACGCTGATCGGCATCGAGGATGTCACCGGTTCGAATTACGGCGATACGATCACGGGTTCGGACGGCGTCAACCTGCTCGAAGCCGGCGGCGGCAACGACACCATCTACGGCGGCCTGGGCAACGATTCCCTCGGCGGCGGCGACGGCGCCGACACGCTTCGAGGCCAGGACGGCGACGAATGGCTGGGCGGCGGCGCCGGGGCCGATTTGCTGGATGGCGGAGCGGGCTCCGACACCGCTTATTATTATTATCTGAGCTCGGGGGTCCTCGCCACGTCGAGCGTTACGGTCGACCTTGCAACGGCAGCCAACAATGCCGGCGGCGCCCTCGGCGATACCTTCATCTCGGTCGAGAACGTCATCGGCACGCAGCTGGCGGACACCCTGCGCGGCGACGCCGCCGCCAACCGGCTCGACGGGGCGGAAGGCGACGACACTCTGCAGGGACGCGGCGGCACCGATATCATTCTCGGCGGGGCCGGCAACGACCTGGTCGTCGCGGTCGCCGCGGGCGAGGATTCGATCGACGGCGGGGCCGGCATCGACACTGTCACATTCTCGTCGGCCGTGACAGGGCAGACGATCGACCTCAACAATGCCGCGCACGCGACCAACGTCGAAAATGTGGTCGGCACCTCGCTGGCCGATGTCATCACGGGATCGGCTCTGGCCAACCAGATCGACGGCGGCGCGGGCAACGACACGATCCAGGGCGGGGCCGGCGCCGACGTCCTGATCGGCGGAACGGGCGACGGCGACTGGCTGAGCTACGCGTCCTCGACGATCGGCACGGCGTTCAACACGGCGCCGATCGGCGGGGCGGTCGTCAACGGAGTCACCGTCAAGGCCGCGATGGCGCGGACCATCAACGGCGTCGACGTGGACATCGCGGGCAACACCGCGAGCGGTGCCCATGCCGCGGGCGACGTCATTTCCGGCTTCGAGAACCTGAAAGGGTCCGACCATTCCGACCGGCTGCGCGGCTCGGCCGCGAACACCACGGTCGACGGCGGTCTGGGCAACGACGTCATCTACGGCGGCGACGGCAACGACACCATCGCCGGCGGCATCGGCGACGATTACATCTTCGGCGAAGCGGGCCTCGATACCCTCCACGGCGACGCCGGCGACGACCGCCTGTTCGGCCACGGCGCGGTCGACCATCTGTACGGCGACGCGGGCAACGATCTGCTCGATGCCGGCGACGCGGGCGATTATCTGGACGGCGGCGCCGACAACGACATCATGATCGGCGGCGCCGGAGCGGACCATTATGTCGTCCAGCGCGGCGGCGGCCTCGACACCATCTACAATTTCGACACCGATGTTCCGGGCTCGAAGGACTCGCTCTCCTATATCGGTACCGTCAACTACAGCGACCTGTGGTTCAGCAAGGCCGCTGGCACCAGGGATCTGGTGGTCAAGATCCTCGGCGAGAGCACCGCCACGACCATCAAGGACTGGTTCGTCAACACGACCGCCGGAAACTGGGATGCGGCGGAAGGCTTCTATGTCGACGGCATCATCGCCGGAAACAGGAACGTGAACGATCCGGTCGACGTCGGCGGGCTGCTGTCGGTCATGTCGACCCTGGCGGAGCCAGCCAGCTTCGCTTCGCTCAGCGCGACCGACAAAGGGCGGATCGATCAGAAATGGGGCTTCAACGCGCCCCCCACCATCACCGCCGCGGCCGGCAATCTGTCCGCTCTGGCGGAGCATGGCGCCGGCGATTCGTCGAGCACCATCACCTTGACCTTCACCATCGACGACGACGCCGCGGACGTCGGCGTCAATCTGCAGGCGATCACCGACGGAGTGGTGCTCAAGTCGGTCGTCGCCGCGACCGACATCGGCGCGCCCACCGAGACCACCCGCACGCTCATCCTCCGGACCAACCCCGATTTCCACGGCACGGTCAACGTGCAGGTCCGCGCCGTCGACCCGACCAACCTCGCCTCGAGCTGGATCACCATCCCGATCACCGTCAATCCCGTCGCCGACGGGCTGACTTTGGGGGCCACCACCCTGAGCTACGCGGTCAATGGCGGGAGCCCGGTGGCGCTCGGCGGACTTTCGGCAGCCGTGATCGACACCAATTCGGAGACGATCGACTACCTCTATCTCGACGGCCTCGCGGTCGGAACCGTGCTCACGTCCGGAGCCAATATGTTCACGGCGACGGCCGGAGCCACTTCCGCGAACATTACCGGCTGGAACCTCGCGACGCTCGCGCTGACGCCGGTCTCGGGCTCGTCGGCGGACATGTCGCTCCGCCTGCGTGGCCGCTCGCGCGACGGCAGCTCTGGAAGCTACGTCTATTCGGCCGAGGCTCTCGGCGCCAGCCTGGCTGTCGCGGTGAACGGTCCTCCGAACGCCCCGAGCCTCTCGCTCGACGGCACGTCCAGCTTCAGCGAGAACAGCGCCGCCGTTCGAATCGCGACCCTCACCCGCACCGACCCCGACGGCACCGCCCCGACCCTGATCCGCCAGGGCGCCGACGCGGCCTATTTCCAGATCCTCAACGGCAACGAGGTGTGGACGGTCGCCAACCTCAATTACGAAGCCATCAACAAGTCTTCGCTCGTCCTCAGCGTCGTCGCGTCGGACGGTTCGTTCACCAGCGCCGCCTGGAGCCGGACGGTCACGTTCGTCAACGTCAACGAAGCGCCGGCCGCGCCGACCGTGCAACTGGACGGCACGTCCGCCTTCAGCGAGAACAGCGCCGCGGTGCGGATCGCGACCCTCACCCGCTCCGATCCCGACGGGACCACCCCCAATCTGGTGCTGCAGGGCGTCGACGCCGCCTATTTCCAGATCCTCAACGGCAACGAGGTGTGGACGGTCGCCAATCTCGACCGCGAGGTGGTCAACAAGGCCTCGCTCAGCCTCAGCGTGGCGGCCTCGGACGGATCGCTGACGAGCGCCGCCTGGACCCGCTCCGTCGCCTTCAACAACGTCAACGAAGCGCCGACGGCGGTTAACGTCGCCGCGCTCGCCTTCAACGAGAACGCGGCCGGGGTGCAGGTCGCCACTCTCTCCGCCAACGATCAGGATCCCAGCCAGACCTTCACCTACGACATCGTCGGCGGCGCGGACGCCGCGAAGTTCGTTCGCGTCGGCGCTCAGCTCTGGCTCGCCTCGGGGGTCTCGCTCAACCATGAGAACGGCCCGGCGGTCGTCGACATCAGGGTCACCGACCAGGGCGGGCTCAGCTTTACCCGCTATGGCGTTCAGATCGTCTCCACCAACGTCAACGAAGCGCCAACCAACCTGCAGGACGTCAATGCGACCGCCGGACAGGGAGCGAGCGGAGTTGTCGGAGCCCTGTCGGAGAATGCCGCGCCCGGCCTCACCGGGATCACGCTCAGCGCGGCCGATCCCGATGCCGGCGCGACGCTGACCTATTCGCTCGTCACCAACCCCAACAACTGGTTCTCCATCAATTCCAGCACGGGCGTGATCTCCGTGGCCGCCGGCCAGAGCGTGGATTACGAATCCGCGGCCGTCGTCGGGGGCCAGATCTCGCTCAACGTCACCGTCACCGACGGCACCCACTCGCTTCAGAACAACAACCTGAAGATCGCCGTCACCGACGTCAACGAGGCGCCCACCTTCGTTTCCGCGGCGAGCGCGACGATCAGCGAAGCGGTGGGCGGGCCGGTCTTCATCGCCACCATCACGACCGCCGATCCGGACGGCAATTCCGCAGCCTTCGGCGAAGCGGGGCACGTCCTCTACATTTACAGCGGCGATACCAGCAAGTTCCAGCTGGTCGCCACCGCCAACCCCAACGTCAGGGAATTGTGGACCACGGCGGGCACCGTCCTCGACTACGACAATGCGGCGAACCGCACCCACGCCCTGCAGTTCCGGGTCTATGACAATAGCGGCGGCGGCGGCTGGCTCGACGCCTACCAGAACTTCACGGTCAACGTCTCGGCGATCCAGGAAACGCCGAGCATCCCCAACGCGTTCTCGGCCAGCGTCAACGAGAACAGCACCGGCAACCTGCTGACCGTCGGCGGCTCCGTCGATCCCGAAGGCGAGGCGATCACCTACGCTTTCGCGGCGGGCGGCAATCCGGGCGGGCTGTTCGGCCTGACCGCGGGTGGAGTCCTCTCGCTCAACTACGCTCTCGACAACGAGAACAGGCACTCGGCCTTCGCCAGCGGCTCCGCCAATGTCTCGGTGGTGGCGACGACGGCGACCGGCGTCTCGGCGGCGAGGACCGGGACCATCACCCTCCTCAACGTCAACGAAGCGCCGAGCGGCCCGAGCCAGCCCGGGGCTGGAAGCATCGCGGAGAACGCGACCGGCCTGGTCGGCATCACTTTCTCGGGAGCGGTCGATCCGGACGGCGATGCCGTCAGCTACGTCTTCGCCGACGGGAGCACGGTTTCCGGAGGATTGTCGATCGTCAACGGCAACCAGCTCTCGGTAAACTCTCCTTTCAATTACGAATCACAGACCAGCACCAGCGTCGCGGTCTATGCCTGGGCGAACGGCCAGCGCAGCATCAACGGGGTCACCGCGACGGTCAACTTCTCCAACGTCAACGACAGCTCGACATGGTTCTGGCGGGTGCCGGACACCTTCTCGGTCACCGAGAACACTTCGCTCGGCGCGGTCGTCCACGATGGCCCTCGCGCCACCGATTCGGACAACTTGCCGATGACTTACTGGATCGATCCGGCGAGCAATCCCAACGGCGCCTTCGGAATCAATTCGGCCGGGCAGATCACGATCGCGAACGGCGTCAATGCCGAAGCGGCGGGGTGGCAGGTCGATGCCGGCGGCAAATATACGAATCTGACCGTTTACGCCTCGGACGGCGGCGCGGCGGCGTCCGCCACCTTCCAGATCCGCATCAACGACATCGTTCTGCAGGTCCAGAATTCGGCGGGGGTCCGGAACTCCCGCTACACCCCCGAGCGCAGCGGATATCACCCGTTCGAAGAGCAGCATCCAGGCATTTATAATGCTACCATTATCTACTGGGATACCACGATCAACCAAGTGATGGCGTCCTACAGCGAGATGGGCGGCAATGGCTGGTTTCAACTTGACTTCGTCAAGCAGGGGGCCAGCCTTGCCGCGGGATATTATTTCTCCGGAAACGGCTACGAGATACTGAACAACGATGAGAATGCCGCTACCTATTTCGGACCGGTAGTATTGGACCTGGCGGGCGCCGGCCTCGGCGAGGCCTTCTCAGCGCAGACCATCGACATCGATCTCCACGAAAGCGGAACCAGGCAGCCCATGCGCTGGCTGAATTCGGGCTTCGCCTTCCTCGCCCTCGACCGCAATGGCGACGGGATTGTCTCTCAAGGCTCCGACATCTCCTTCATGGGCGATATCGCGGGGGCGATGTCCGATCTCGAAGGTCTTGCCGCCTTCGACAGCGACGGCGACGGGCAGCTCGATTCCGGCGATTCCCGCTACGGCGATTTCACCATCTGGCAGGATCTGAATTCCGACGGGACTTCGCAGGCCGGGGAAATCAAGTCCCTTGCCGCGGCGGGCATCGCCTCGATTTCGCTCGCTCGGACGCCGACCGGGCAGCAGCTCGGCAACGTGCCCGGTCACGTGCTCCTCAACACCTCGACCTTCACCCGCAGCGACGGCACGACAGGCGCCGTGGGCGACGTTCTGCTCCGCTATCAGGCGGACGAGGAAGCGATCATCCAATATTCGATCGCTCCAGGCTCCACCCAGCCCCTGCCGGCCGGCGCCTCGATAGCGATCGACCTGAACGGCAACGGCGCGATCGATCCCGCCACCGAGGTGATCGGCCCGCAGCTGCCCCTTACCGGCTTCGACAGCAACGCGGACGGCCTGATCACCGCCGCCGACCAGCGTTATTTCGACCTGCGGCTGTGGATGGACTCGAACGGCAACGAGCGCGCGGAGCTGGACGAGCTTTCCGGCCTCGACCGCGCCGGCCTGACGTCGATCAACGCCTCGCAGCCCGCCGCTTCGCCGCCGGCACCGGCAGCGCCGCCCGCGGCTCAGCCCGCTCCGCCGGCGTCGGGGCAGCCGGCCCCGCCCGCCGCGCCGCCGGCCCAGGCGGCGGAGCAGCCCGGTCCGGCCGACCCCGCGCCGGCCGCCTCCGGCGAGACTCCGAACAATTCAGCCGCCCAGGCTCCCGCCTTCGCGATCAAGCGGCAGACGATCGACGGGCGCAGCGGCCGGTTCGAGCTCCTTGCCGCGGCCGCGGCCGGGGCCGTCGCGGTCGGCCGGGCCAAACCGTCGGGAACGGTCGATCCGCGCGCGGGCAGCCTGGGCGCCGCAGCGATCCTTTCCTTCGGCGACCGGCAGGTGGGCCTTCTGGCGCCCCTCGTCCTCGATCTGGACGGCGGCGGGGTCGATCTGAAGCGGCGCAGGAAGTCGAGCGCCCGCTTCGACATGGACGGCGACGGCTCGTCGGACGATACGGGCTGGATCGGCAAGAAGGACGGCTTCCTGGTGGTCGACCTCAACGGCGACGGCCGGATCGAGGGCGCCGCCGAGCTCAGCCTGCTCGGGCTGAAGCCGGACGCGCGCAGCAGCCTCGAGGCGCTGGGCACCCTGGATTCGAACCGCGACGGCAAGATCGACGCCGGCGACGCCCGCTTCGCCGAGGTGAAGATCTGGCGCGACAGCAACGGCAACGGAGTGTCGGAGGCCGGCGAGCTGGCGTCGCTGGCCGATCATCGGATCGCTTCGATCGGTCTCGCCGCGCAGCTGGTCAACAACAAGGTCCCGATCGGCCACAACATGGTCGTCGCGACCTCCGTGTTCACCCGCGACGACGGCTCCACCGGATCGGTCGGGGCCTCCGCCCTTGCCTTCAAGCCCGCCGGGAAGGGCGGTTCCGCGCCCGAACTGTCGGCTCTCCCGAACGCCGAAAATGAAGGACCGGCGGATCTGGACGCTCGCCTCCGCTCTCTTCGCGCCGGGCTGGACGGCGCCGGGCACCGGGACTTCACCCGCTATCTGCGGTCCCCGGGGGTCGACGTCTTCGACCTCGTGAAGCGCCAACGCGACGCCCAGATCGAGATGCAAGGCGCGGCGCCTCATGTCGACGGGTCGCGGATCGCGCAGAGCGAGCTTCCGGGTTCATTCGGGCAGGAGGCTCTGGCCGGCGCGCCGGTCGCTTCGCTGGCCGACGCCCGGGTCGCCCAGATCGTCCAGCACATGGCGAGCTTCAGCGCCCGGTCCGGCGAGAACGATTGGAAGGAGCGCGACAGCGGGGTACAGGCTCGCTACGACTATTTCGCTGCATGATCGGAGAGAGAATTGAGCATTGAGCCGAACGGCGCCAGCGCCGGTGCCGCGCCGGGCGCCGCCCCCACCGTCAGTCACATCTTGGGGGAAATGGCGTGGCTGATGACCCAATCGCTCCTCCACAAGGCGCTGCCGATCGAGGCGCTGGAGTGGCTGGCGATGCCGGCGCTCATCCACCGGCAATTCTACATCTTCCGCGAGGGGGAGCGGCCCGTGGGCCTCGCTTTGTGGGCCAAGTGCGGGCGCCAGGCCGAGGCGAAGCTCGAGCGCGGCATGGTCGATCCGGAGAACCGGCTGACGCTGGAGGAATGGCGGAGCGGCGACACGATCTGGCTGGTCGATCTCATCGCGCCTTTCGCCAATGACGAGAACCGGCATCGCGAGATCATGATGGCCGACCTGATTTCCGGGCCGCTGGCCGGGCAGGGGTTCAAGTTCCACCGGACCGATCCCGCGACCGGTGTGCGCAGTGTCCAGTCGGTCGACGCCGATGCCGGCGACAAGCTCAAGGCGGCCCTCGAGGCGGCCGCGGCCGCCCTGGGGCAACCCGATCAGGAGGGCGGCGCCGGCTGAAGCCCGTGCGCCGGCCTCGCGACGATCAGGGGCGGGATCTGAGGGCGTCCCTGATCTCGCGCAGCACCAGCAGCTCCTCGCTCGGCGCCGCCGGCGCCGCTTCGCGGGCCGGGGTCAGCCGCGCCGCCACCTTCACGAGCTGGTAGATGACGAAGGCGAGGATGAGGAAGGCAACCACCGCCGTCGCGAACTGGCCGTAGCCGATCATCGGCACGCCCGCCTCCTTGAGCGCGGCATAATTGTTGGGATCGCCGGTATAGCCTGGCGGGATCGGTCCGAGGCGCACGAAGTAGCTGGAGAAGTCGAGGCCTCCGGACAGCCAGCCGATCACCGGCATGATGATGTCGCCGGTCAGCGACGTGACGATCGTCGCGAACGCCGCACCGATGATCACCGCCACCGCGAGATCGAGCACGTTGCCCTTGGCGATGAATTCCCTGAACCCGGACATGTCCGCCTCCCCTTGTTGCGGTCCCGAGCCTAGCGAGGCCAGATGCACCCGTCACCCCAGGCGGTCATTCCGGCGAAGGCCGGAATCCATGAACACCGCGCTTCCCGATTCTCAGGCGACCGTGTTCGTGGATCCCGGCCTTCGCCGGGATGACGGCTTCAATGCCCCTCGTGCGGAGCCTTGTCCCCCGCGGCGACCACCGGCGCTTCCACCGTGATCGGCGGCGCCACGTTGAACGAGAAGGTGAGGGGGATCCGGTCGCCCGGCTTCACCCTGGCGTTGATCCCGAACAGCATGGCATGGCGGCCGCCCGGCTCAAAGACGAGCTCGCCGCGGCTTGGGAATTCGATGTCCTTGCGCTGCTTCATCTTCGCCGTGCCGCCCTTCATCTCGGTCTCGTGGAGCTCGATCCAGCGCACGGACGGGCTCGACACGCCGACCAGCCTGGTGCCCTCGCTCCCCGCTTCCATCCGGAAAAAGGCCCCGCCGGGCCGGGTCTTCACCGCCGGCAGCCTTACCCAGACGTCGCTTACCCTGACCGTCCCGTCGGGCGGCGGCCGGTCGCAGCCCGCCAGCATCAGCGTCCCGGCCAGAAGGGCGAAAACGTGTCTTTCAAGCATCTTCTTCATCGCCGCCGCTTCGTAGCGGCGCCCGCACTTCTTGTCGCCTCGGAATCCACCCCTATATCGCTCCCGAAACACTCCGCGTGCCTCATTGGAAGGACGCAGGGGTGCGGTAAACTTTTGGGGCACATGAGGATTTAAGAATGGCTAGAGTCATCGGAATCGACCTCGGCACGACCAACAGCTGCGTCGCCGTCATGGAAGGCGGCAAGCCCAAGGTGGTCGAGAACGCGGAAGGCGCGCGCACGACGCCCTCGATCGTCGCTTTCGCGAAGGACGGCGAGCGGCTGGTCGGCCAGCCGGCCAAGCGCCAGGCGGTCACCAATCCCGAGAATACCGTCTTCGCGGTGAAGCGCCTGATCGGCCGCCGCTTCGACGATCCGATCACCAAGAAGGACACGGAGCTGGTCCCCTACAAGATCAGCCGCGGCCCCAATGGCGACGCCTGGGTCAATGCCGGCGGCAAGGATTACAGCCCGTCCCAGATTTCCGCCTTCATCCTCCAGAAGATGAAGGAGACCGCGGAGGCCTATCTCGGCGAGAACGTCACTCAGGCGGTGATCACCGTCCCCGCTTATTTCAATGACGCCCAGCGCCAGGCGACCAAGGATGCCGGGCAGATCGCCGGACTCGAGGTCCTTCGAATCATCAACGAGCCGACCGCGGCGGCGCTCGCCTACGGCCTCGACAAGCAGGACGGCAAGACGATCGCGGTCTACGACCTCGGCGGCGGAACGTTCGACATCTCGGTGCTCGAGATCGGCGACGGCGTCTTCGAGGTGAAGTCGACCAACGGCGACACCTTCCTCGGCGGCGAGGATTTCGACGCCAAGATCGTCGATTATCTCGCCGACGAGTTCAAGAAGCAGGAGGGTATCGACCTTCGCGGCGACCGGCTCGCCCTTCAGCGCCTCAAGGAGGGCGCCGAGCGGGCCAAGATCGAGCTCAGCTCGGCCCAGACCACCGAGGTCAACCTGCCCTTCATCACCGCCGACCAGAACGGCCCGAAGCACCTCGTCAAGACGATCACCCGAGCCGATCTCGAGCGGCTGGTCGAGGACCTGATCAAGCGCACTCTCGATCCGTGCAAGAAGGCTCTCGCCGATGCCGGCGTCAAGGCCGAGGACATCGCCGAGGTCGTCCTCGTCGGCGGAATGACCCGGATGCCGCGGGTCCGCCAGGTCGTCCAGGACTTCTTCGGCAAGGAACCGCATACGGGCGTCAATCCTGACGAGGTGGTCGCCATGGGCGCCGCCATTCAGGCCGGCGTCCTCCAGGGCGACGTCAAGGACGTCCTCCTGCTCGACGTCACCCCGCTGTCGCTGGGCATCGAGACCCTGGGCGGGGTCTTCACCCGGATGATCGACCGCAACACGACCATCCCGACCAAGAAGAGCCAGACCTTCTCGACCGCCGAGGACAATCAGAACGCGGTGACGATCCGGGTCTTCCAGGGCGAGCGCGAGATGGCCGCGGACAACAAGATCCTCGGCCAGTTCGACCTGGTCGGGATCCCGCCGGCGCCGCGCGGCGTGCCCCAGGTCGAGGTGACGTTCGACATCGACGCCAACGGCATCGTCCACGTCTCCGCGAAGGACAAGGGCACCGGCAAGGAGCAGCAGATCCGGATCCAGGCGTCGGGCGGCCTCGCCGACGCGGACATCGAGAAGATGGTCCGCGAAGCGGAGCAGTTCGCAGAGGAGGACAAGAAGCGCCGCGAGGCGGCCGAGGCGAAGAACAGCGCCGAAGGCCTCGCCCACAGCACCGAAAGGCAGCTTGCCGAGCATGGCGACAACGTCGACGAGTCGCTCAAGACCGAGATCCAGACCGCGATCGACGAGACCCGGCAGGCGGTCGAGAGCGGCGACATCGAGGCGATGAAGTCGAAGACCGCCGCTTTGAGCCAGGTCGCGATGAAGCTCGGCCAGGCGATCTACGAGAAGGAGCAGGCCAATAGCGCCGGTGCCTCCGGCGACGACGCCGGAGCGGCACAGGGCAGCGAAGCCGGGGCCGGCGAAGAGGAAGTCGTCGACGCCGAATTCTCCGAGGTCGACGACGAAAACAAGGGCTGATGATCCCTCCCTCTCCCTGCAGGGGAGAGGGACAGCCGCGAAGCGGCAGGGTGAGGGCGCGTATGAGCGAATCTGGCTGGGAGTGGATTGTGGTGAGCGCCAAGGCCCTCACCCTGCCGTCGCTGCGCGACGGCTGTCCCTCTTCCCTGCAGGGAGAGGGATGAAGTGACCGAGACAGATTATTACGAATTGCTCCAGGTCGAGCGCGGCGCCGACGAGCGGACCCTCAAGTCCGCCTACCGCCGGCTCGCGATGGAATGCCATCCGGACCGCAACCCGGGCTGCAAGGATTCGGAGGCCCGGTTTAAGGCGATCAACGAAGCCTATGACTGCCTGAAGGACCCGCAGAAGCGCGCCGCCTACGACCGCTTCGGCCACGCCGCCTTCCGCAACGGCGGCATGGGCGGGGCGGGCGCCCAGGATTTCGGCTCGTTCAGCGACATCTTCGAGAACATCTTCGGCGAGTTCATGAACGGCCAGCAGGCCGACCGCCGCTCCAACGCGCTTCGCGGCTCGGACCTTCGCTACGACCTCGAGATCAGCCTCGAGGATGCCTATGCCGGCAAGCAGGTCGAGCTCAGGATCGACACCACGGCGAAGTGCGAGCCCTGCGGCGGCTCCGGCGCCAAGACCGGCACGAGCGCCCGGCCTTGCACGATGTGCCACGGCCGCGGCCAGGTCCGCGCGCAGCAGGGCTTCTTCGTCGTCGAGCGCACCTGCCCGACCTGCCGCGGAGTCGGCCAGGTCATCGCCGACCCATGCGAGAAGTGCCGCGGCGAAGGCCGCGTGGAGCGCCAGCGCTCGCTCGACGTGCGCATTCCCGCCGGGGTCGACGAGGGCACCCGCATCCGCCTCGCCGGCGAGGGCGAGGCGGGGGTGCGCGGCGGCCCCAATGGGGACCTCTACATCTTCATCCACCTCGCCCGCCATGCCTTCTTCCAGCGGGAGGGAACGACCCTGTTCGTTCGCTGCCCGGTCAGCATCACCACGGCGGCGCTGGGCGGGACCATCGAGGTGCCGGGCCTCGACCGGCAGAAGCATTCGATCCAGATCCCTGCCGGGATCCAGTCCGGCAAGCAGCTCAGGCAGCGCGGCGCCGGAATGCCGGTCATCAACGGCCGCGGCCATGGCGACATGGTCATCCAGGTGGAGGTCGAGACCCCGACCCGGCTCACTTCGAGGCAGCGCGAGCTGCTGGAGGAATTCCGAGCCACCGAGACCGGCGAGGAATGCCCGGCCTCGAAGAGCTTCTTCGGCAAGCTAAAGGGCCTGTTCGACGCGTAAATCCTCGCCGCGCGAAGCATGGGGAGGATGCATCCCGCGCACAGCTTCGCTATGCTCGCCCCATGCGCTTCCTGCTCGCCCTTCTCGCCCTCGCCGCCGCCGGCTGCGCCACCGCCTCGAGCGATGCCCCCGCCACCTTCGCCAACCCGGTCATCGACTCCGATTTCCCCGATCCCGCTATCCTCCGCGCCAGGGACGGCTTCTACTATGTCTACGCCACCCAGTCGGAGCGCGACGGCAAGTGGATCAACCTCCAGGTCGCCCGCTCGCGCGACCTCGTCGCCTGGGAGCAGCTCGGCGACGCTCTCCCCGCCAAGCCGGGTTGGGCGAGCAAGACCCAGGATTTCTGGGCGCCCCATGTCGCCGAGCATCTCGGCCGTTACTATCTTTATTATTCGGCCAAGCCCGACGAGGCCCTCACCGACGACAAGAAGGGCCTGTGCCTCGCCGCCGCCACGGCCGACCGGCCGGAAGGGCCCTTCACCGACATGGGCCGCCCGCTCCACTGCGGCCCCGGCTTCGTCAACATCGATCCGATGTCCTACGACGATCCGGCGACCGGCAAGCGGCTGCTCTACTGGGGCTCGGGCTTCGGCCCGATCAAGGTCCAGGAGCTGGCGCCCGACCGCCTGTCCTTCGCCCCGGGAAGCGCCCCAATCGACCTCATCCCCGCCGACAAGACGACGAAGTATCGCAATCTCGTCGAAGGCGCCTGGGTCGAGCTTCGCGGCGGCTATTATTACCTCTTCTATTCGGGCGACAATTGTTGCGGCAAGGGCGTCCACTATGCGGTGATGGTGGCGCGCTCGCGAAGCGCCACCGGCCCGTTCGAGCTTCAGCCGGGAACCCTCCTGGAGCAGAACGCCAAATGGATCGGCCCCGGCCACAACAGCGTGATCGACGACGCCCGTGGCGAGAGCTGGATCGTCTACCACGCGGTCGATGCCGCCCGGCCGCGCACGAAGCCGACGGACGAGGTCAACACTCGGCGGGTGATGCTCATCGACCGTCTCGTCTGGACGGACGACTGGCCGCGGGTGAAAGGGCCGACCACCGGCCCTCAGCCGCTCCGGTATCCGGAGCGGTGGGCGAAAGACTGAAAGTCATCCGAAGGGGGAAATCCATGCGCCTGCTCATCTTCGCCATCGCCGTTCTCGCCGGCGCCGTGCCTGCGTCCGCTCAGCAGGATCTCTCGAAGGTCGAGGTCAAGGTCGAGAGGATCGCGCCCGGGGTCGCCGTCCTCTTCGGCGCCGGCGGCAATATCGGCCTGTCCTACGGGGCGGACGGCAACATCATCGTCGACGACCAATATGCCCCGATGAGCGACAGAATACTGGCCGCCGTCGCGACGGTCGATCCGGATCCGGTGCGCTTCGTCGTCAACACCCACTGGCACGGCGATCATACCGGCGGGAACGAGGCGATGGGCAGCCGGGGCGCGGTCATCGTCGCCCACAGCAACGTCCGGACCCGGATGTCGAGCGAGCAGTTCATCGCCGCGCTGGACAGCAAGGTCCCCGCCTCGCCCGCCGGCGCCCTGCCGGTCGTGACGTTCGAGGACGGAGTGACGCTCCACCTCAACGGCGACACCCTCCATGTCGTCCATGTCGCCGACGCCCATACCGACGGCGATTCCCTCGTCCACTGGCAGAAGGCGAACGTCCTCCACATGGGCGACACCTTCTTCCATAAGGCCAGCTTCCCGTTCATCGATCTCAGCTCGGGCGGCTCGATCGACGGGCTGATCGCGGCGGCGGACAAGGGCCTCGCCTGGAGCAACGAGACGACCCGGATCATTCCCGGCCACGGCCCCGTCGCCTCGAAGGCGGAACTCGCCGCCTATCGCGCGATGCTCGTCGACGTTCGAGCGAAGGTGGCCGCCGGCATCCAGGCGAAACGCACCCTGGCGCAGATTCAGGCATCGAAGCCCACGGCGAGCTACGGGATGCCCGACGGCTTCATCAAGCCAGACCAGTTCGTCGCCTTCGTCCACGAAAGCCTGACGAAGCCGAAAAAGCATCGCCACTAATATCCTCCCCATCTGGCGGTGGGGAGGATCATCAGGCGCGCTTCGGGATCTCCAGCCCGCGCTGCACCGCCGGCCTCGCCAGCCCGTGCTCCAGCCAGGCCGGGACGTTGCGGAGCTCGTCGAACCCCACCAGCTCCCGCGCCTCGTAGAAGGTGACGAGGTTGCGCACCCAGCCGAGGGTCGCGATGTCGGCGATGCTGTATTCGCCCATGATCCATTCGCGCCCGTCGAGCCGCCCCTCCAGCACTCCGAGCAGCCGCTTCGATTCGTCGACGTAGCGCCGCAGCGGGCGCTTGTCCTCGATCGCCTTGCCGGCGAAGCGGTTGAAATAGCCGACCTGTCCGAACATCGGCCCGATCGCGGCCATCTGGAAGAAGACCCACTGGATCGTCTCCCAGCGCGCCGCCGGACCGGCGGGGATGAGCTGCCCGGTCTTGTCGGCGAGGTAGAGCAGTATGGCGCCGGATTCGAACAGGGCGAGGGGCTTTCCGCCGGGCCCGTCCGGGTCGATGATCGCCGGGATCTTGCCGTTGGGGTTGAGCGAGAGGAATTCCTCCGTCCAGCTCTCGTTCTTCGTGATGTCCACCAGATGCGGCTCGTAGGCGAGGCCGGTCTCCTCGAGCATGATCGACACCTTCACGCCGTTGGGCGTGTTGAGCGAGTAGAGCTGGAGCCGGTCGGGATGACGGGCGGGCCAGCGGCGGGTGATTGGGAAATCGGAAAGGTCGGTCATCGTCACTCCCGTCATGCCGGACCTGGCCCGGCATCCATGAATACGGCCGAGCCAGGATTTTCACAGGTCGGTGTTCATGAACCCCGGATCAAGGCCGGGGTGACGCGTCTCCGAACACCCGCTCGAAGATCGTGTCGACGTGCTTCAGGTGGTAGGCCAAGTCGAAACTCTCCTCGAGCCGCTCCGCCGGCAGCAGCGCCGCCACCTCGGGATCCGCCTTCAGCAGATCGAGCAATGACAAGGCCCCGCCGCTCTCCCACACCTTCATCGCGCTGCGCTGGACCAGCGCATAGGCTTCCTCGCGGCTCGCCCCCGCCTGGGTCAAGGCGAGGAGGACCCGCTGCGAGTGGACGAGGCCGCCCATCAGGTCGAGGTTCCGCTGCATGCGCTCCGGATAGACGAGCAACTTGTCGATCACCCCGGTCAGCCGGGCGAGCGCGAAATCGAGGGTCACGGTCGCGTCGGGGCCGATATAGCGCTCGACCGACGAGTGGCTGATGTCGCGCTCGTGCCAAAGCGCCACATTCTCGAGCGCCGGGTTCACATAGCCCCGCACCATCCGGGCGAGACCGGTCAGATTCTCGGTCAGCACCGGGTTGCGCTTGTGCGGCATCGCCGAGGAGCCTTTCTGGCCGGGCGAGAAATATTCCTCCGCCTCCAGAACCTCCGTGCGCTGCATATGGCGGATTTCGAGCGCAAGATGCTCGACCGAGCTTGCGACCACGGCGAGCGCCGCAAAGAAGGCGGCGTGCCGGTCGCGCGGGATGACCTGCGTCGACACGGGCTCGGGCTCAAGCCCGAGGGCCTTGGCGACATGCTCCTCGACGCGCGGGTCGATAT
>DASPJA010000057.1:0-30109 GCA_035628835.1 Allosphingosinicella sp. | reverse complement strand
GTTGGTGAAGCGCTCGCCGAAGCGGCCGAGCGAGTTCTCGATCCGCTCGATGCTGCACAGGTCCGAGCCGATGCCGATGATCACAGCAGCCTCGCCCAGCACCAAATCAGAGTGACCGTGATTCCCAGGGCGGGGAGCCTGCCCAGCAGCCCGACCAAGACCGGGGAAAAGGGCCGGGGTGCGATCACCTTCAGCTCGCTTTCGTTCCCATACCAGCATCGCTTCAGATTGTTGATTTGCCAGAACGCGGCGATAATTCCGAGGAAGGTTAGCGCTGCAATCGCGATGCCGGCCCACGGAAGCGTCTCCAGCAGAGGCGCGATCAATGCCCCAGAGGATTCGGGTGTCCTACTTACTGCAAGTGCATAGGCGGCGAACAGGAAGCCTTGGAAAGTCAAGTTCCAGGTCATGCGCGCAGCGACCAGACCCTGCTCGGCGGAGATCTCCCTGGAGATTTGCTCGACATAAGGCCGCTTATCAGAGCCGAGGGCGATCTTAGTCCCCCTCCGGGTCGCTACGAAGAAGTCTATGACCTTCGACGTCAGCATTCGGTCAAGGAAGCGGAAACCCGTATGCTCGGGCTGCTCAGGACTTTCCGGCGACAACTTGCTTGGTTCGGCCCCAACGTCCTGGGCCGGTGCTGAATCGCTCATCCTCGCGCCTCGTCCATCAGGCTGCGCATATGCGAGACGCTCTCCCCAAATCCGGTGAAGATCGCCTCGCCGACCAGGAAGTGGCCGATGTTGAGCTCCCTGAGCTGGGGGATGGCGGCGACGGGCTGGACGTTGGCGAAGGTGAGGCCGTGGCCGGCATGGGGCTCGATCCCGTTCTTGGCGGCGAGCGCCGCGGCGTCGGCGAGGCGGCGCAGCTCCTCCGCCCGCTCCTCCCCCTCGAGATGGGCGTAGCGGCCGGTGTGAAGCTCCACGACCGGGGCCCGCAAGCGAATCGCCGCCTCGATCTGGCGCGGGTCGGGCTCGATGAACAGGCTGACCCGGATGTTCGCCGCGGAGAGGCGCTCGACGAACGGCATCAGGTGATTGTCCTGGCCGGCCGCGTCGAGGCCGCCCTCGGTGGTGCGCTCCTCGCGCTTCTCGGGGACGAGGCAGGCGGCGTGGGGGCGGTGGCGGAGCGCGATCTCGAGCATCTCCTCGGTCGCCGCCATTTCGAGGTTGAGGGGGATGGTCAGCCGGCTCATCAGCCCGGCAATGTCCTCGTCGCGAATATGGCGGCGGTCCTCCCGGAGGTGGGCCGTGATTCCGTCCGCTCCGGCCTCGGCGGCGAGCAGGGCGGCGCGCACGGGATCGGGGAAATCGCCGCCGCGCGCGTTCCGGATGGTCGCGACATGGTCGATATTGACGCCGAGGCGCAGGTGACCGCTCATCCCCCGGCGCCGCCCGCGACGGGCTCGGCCTTGCGGCTGCCGGGCTTCTCGGCCGGAAGCGCGGCGAGCTCCGGCGGAAGCGAATCCCTGGCATAGGCCGGGACGTTGAGGCGGATCAGGGGGTAGAAGGGCGCTCCGAGATCGGCCGCGCCGTTGGAGCGGTCGACCAGGGCCGCCGCGGCGATCACCTCGCCGCCCGCCGCCTCGATGGCGGCGATCGCCTCGCGGGAGCTGAGCCCGGTGGTGACGACGTCCTCCACCAGCAGGACCTTCTGGCCCGGGCGGAGGCGGAAGCCGCGGCGAAGCTCGAACGTTCCGCCCGGGCGCTCGACGAACACGGCCTCGACTCCGAGGGCCCGGCCCATTTCGTGGCCGACGATGATCCCGCCCATGGCCGGCGAGACCACGATCTGGATCGCCGAGCGGACCTCGCGCGGCATCGAGGCGACGAGGGCGGAGGCGAGGCGGGACGCGCGCACCGGATCCATCAGCACCCGCGCGCATTGGAGGTAGCGCGGGCTGTGAAGGCCCGAGGAGAGGATGAAATGCCCCTCGAGCAGCGCCTCGGCGGCGCGGAATTCGGCGAGGATTTCCTCTTCGTTCATGGGCCCTTTTCCGGATGTTGCGGCCGGCGGCGTGATAGGCCGCGAAAAGGGCGGCTTCAAGGCGATCCAAGAGCCTTGAGGCGGCAGGACCTCCTGCCTATAAGGCGCGCCAATCCGCCGCCCTACCTCCGAATCCGTCCCGCTCCGTCCGCAAGGTCCCGAAGGGTTTAGATGAAGACTCCGCTCAAGCTGATCCTCGCCGCCGCCGCGTTCGCGCTGGCTCCGGCCGCCGCCTTCGCCCAGGCGGCCCCCGCCTCCGCTCCGGCCGCTCCCGCTCCGGCCGCCGCGCCAGCAGCGCAGGCTCCGCGCGACGCGATCAGCGCCAATTCGCAGGCCGCTCCCGCGCAGCCGGAGGAGATGAGCCCCGCCGAGACGAGCGACGGGCCGTCCAACGCCTCGGTGCTGGCGAGCAGCCCGGCCCGAACCGCCCCCGACGCGACGGTCGGCCAGCCGACCGAGGGGACGATGGGCTTCCAGCCGCAGGTAACTCCGATCGGGCAGGAGGCGCTCTGGTTCCACAACGCGCTGCTGATGCCGATCATCACGATCATCTCGATCTTCGTCCTCGGCCTGCTCCTCTACGTCATGGTCCGCTACCGCCGCGGCGCCAATCCGGTGCCGTCGCGGACCACCCACAACACCTTGCTCGAAGTGGTGTGGACGCTGGTGCCGGTGCTGATCCTGGTGGCGATCGCGGTGCCCTCGATCCGGCTCCTCGCCCATCAATATGCCCCGCCCAAGGCGGACATCACGGTCAAGGCGACCGGCAACCAATGGTATTGGACCTACACCTATCCCGACCATGGCGGCTTCGAGATCATCTCCAACGGTCTCAAGGACGAGGACGCCAAGGCCCGCGGCGAGCCGCGCCTGCTGGCGGTCGACGAGCGGATGGTGGTTCCGCAGGGCGCGACCGTGAAGGTGATCGTCACCGCCGCCGACGTCATCCACAGCTGGGGCGTTCCCGCTTTCTGGGTGAAGATGGACGCGGTGCCCGGCCGACTGAACGAGACCTGGTTCCAGACCGACAAGCCGGGCGTCTATTACGGCCAGTGCTTCGAGCTGTGCGGCGCCCGCCACGCCTATATGCCGATCGCGGTCGAGGTGCTGCCGCCGGCGCAGTTCGCCGCCTGGGTCGCCTCGAAGGGCGGCACCATGCCGGGAGCCGCCGGAGCGGGGGCGCCCGACGCCACCGCCGTCTCGCCGGCGACCGGCGCTCAGCCGGCTCGTGCCCCCGGCGCCGGACCGCAGCCGACCGGCGGCGCCTCCGGCGCGACCGAAACCAGCCCGGCGCCTCCGGGCATCAATCCGGGCACCGAGGCTCCGGCCACGTCGAGCCAGGGCGCCACCAATACGAAACGCGGAAACTGACATGACCGACACGACTGCCAACGCCACGCATTTCGAAGCGCATGGCGACCATGCGGCCCATCACGACGCCGATCACAAGCCCGGCTTCTTCGTGCGCTGGTTCATGTCGACCAACCACAAGGATATCGGCACCCTCTACCTGATCTTCGCGATCGTCGCGGGCATCATCGGCGGGACCATCTCGGGGATCATGCGCGCCGAGCTCGCCTCGCCGGGCATGGACTTCCTCCAGTCCTGGGCCGGCGACGTCGACCAGGCCAACCATCTGTGGAACGTGCTGATCACCGCCCACGGACTGATCATGGTCTTCTTCATGGTCATGCCGGCGATGATCGGCGGCTTCGGCAACTGGTTCGTGCCGCTGATGATCGGCGCTCCGGACATGGCCTTCCCGCGGATGAACAATATCAGCTTCTGGCTGCTCGTCCCCGCCTTCATCCTCCTGCTCGGCTCGGCCTTCGTGCCGGGAGGGACGGGCAACGGCGCCGGAGTCGGCTGGACCGTCTACGCGCCGCTATCGACATCGGGCTCGTCGGGGCCCGCCGTCGACATGGCGATCTTCTCGCTCCACCTCGCCGGCGCCTCGTCGATCCTGGGAGCGATCAACTTCATCACCACCATCTTCAACATGCGCGCGCCGGGCATGACGCTGCACAAGATGCCGCTCTTCGTCTGGTCGATCCTGGTCACCGTGTTCCTGCTGCTGCTCGCCCTTCCGGTCCTCGCCGGCGCGATCACCATGCTGCTCACCGACCGCAATTTCGGGACCCACTTCTTCGACGCCTCCGGCGGCGGCGACCCGATCCTCTACCAGCACCTCTTCTGGTTCTTCGGCCACCCCGAGGTCTACATCATGATCCTGCCGGGCTTCGGAATGGTCAGCCAGATCGTCGCGACGTTCAGCCGCAAGCCCGTCTTCGGCTATCTCGGAATGGCCTATGCGATGGTCTCGATCGGAGTGATCGGCTTCGTCGTCTGGGCGCACCACATGTTCACCGTCGGAATGGACGTGAACACCAAGATGTACTTCACCGCGGCGACGATGGTGATCGCGGTGCCGACCGGCATCAAGATCTTCAGCTGGATCGCGACGATGTGGGGCGGATCGCTCACCTTCGAGACCCCGATGATGTGGGCCCTGGGCTTCATCTTCATGTTCACGGTCGGCGGAGTCACCGGCGTCGTGCTCGCCAACGGCGGCATCGATAACAACGTCCACGACACCTATTACGTGGTCGCCCACTTCCACTACGTGCTGTCGCTCGGCGCCGTCTTCTCGCTGTTCGCGGGCTGGTATTACTGGTTCGGCAAGATGTTCGGGAAGATGTACAACGAGCTGCTCGGCCAGCTGCACTTCTGGGCGTTCTTCATCGGCGTGAACGTCCTGTTCTTCCCGATGCATTTCCTTGGCCTGCAGGGGATGCAGCGCCGCGTTCCGGACTATGCGGACGCCTATGGCGAGTGGAACCATGTGGCGAGCCTCGGCTTCTATCTGGTGGCGGCCTCGATGCTGATCTTCTTCGTCAACATCTTCTGGTCGCTGCTGGCCGGACGCAAGGCGGCGGACAATTATTGGGGCGAAGGCGCGACGACGCTCGAATGGACCCTGTCGAGCCCGCCGCCCTTCCACCAGTTCTCGACTCTGCCGAAGATCGATTGAGGTCCTTCGATACGGGCCTTCGCCAGCTCAGTCCCTACTCAGGATGAGCGGCGAGGGCCCGGTCGGAAACCGCTCATCCTGAGTAGCCGGTGAGCTTGTCGAACCGGCGTATCGAAGGACCTGCGACCGAGCCTATATGACCACAGTGACCGCCACCCCCGACACCGCCCTTCCCGCCGACTGGCGGGACCTGCTCGCCCTGACCAAGCCGCGGGTGATGAGCCTCGTCGTCTTCACAGCGCTTTGCGGGATGCTGGCGGCGCCGGCGGCGGTCCATCCGGTGCTCGGCTTCACCGCGATCCTGTGCATCGCGCTCGGCGCCGGCGCCGCGGCGGCGCTCAACATGTGGTATGAAGCCGATCTCGACGCCCTGATGAAGCGGACCGCCGGCCGCCCGCTGCCGGCGGGACGGCTGGACCGCCAGACCGCGCTCCATTTCGGAGTCGGCCTCGCCTTCTTCTCGGTGCTGCTGATGGGGCTGGCGGCCAACTGGCTGGCGGCGGCCATCCTCGCCGTCTCGATCCTCTTCTACGTGCTGGTCTACACGATCTGGCTGAAGCGGCGGACGCCGCAGAACATCGTCATCGGCGGCGCCGCCGGCGCCTTCCCGCCGGTCATCGGCTGGGCGGCGGCGACCGGCGACGTCACCCTGCTGCCGGTCCTGCTCTTCACCCTCATCTTCCTGTGGACCCCGCCCCATTTCTGGGCCCTGTCGCTGTTCGTCCGCTCCGATTACGCGGCGGCGGGCGTGCCGATGCTTCCGGTGGTGTCCGGAGCGAAGGCGACCCGGCAGCAGATCGCGCTCTACACCCTGCCCATGGCGGCGGCCGCGGTGGCGCCATGGCCGCTCGGCCTCGCCGGAGCCTTTTACGGAGTCGCGGCGGCCGCGCTCAGCCTATTCTTCCTGGCCCTCGCCCTTCGAGTCCTGGCCAACCGCGCCGCCGAGCCGGCCGGAATGAAGCCCGAGAAGCAGCTCTTCGCTTATTCCATTTTCTACCTGTTCGCCGTGTTCGGCGCCCTGGTGGTCGACCCTTGGATAGCGGCATGACCGATCCGCGCGAGGAGGAAATCCGCCGCCGGCAGAAGGCGCGCGCGATCATCATGGCGCTTCTGCTCGGCGCCTTCGCGATCCTCGTCTACGCCATCACCATCGCCAAGATGGGCATGCTGCAATGACCGATCTGGCGCGCCGCAACACCCGCACGGCCGGCCTCGCCGCCCTGCTCGTGCTGGCGATGACCGGCCTCGCTTTCGCAAGCGTGCCGCTCTACCGCCTTTTCTGCCAGGTGACCGGGATCGGCGGCACCACGCAGCGGGCGGCGGAAGCGCCGGGGCCGGTGGCGGGCAAGGAGATGGCGATACGCTTCGACGCCAACATTTCGTCGGCGCTGCCGTGGCGCTTCCGTCCGGAGAAGCCGCGCGAGATCGTCACCATCGGCGAGCGGGACATGGCCTTCTACACGGCCCGGAACCTCTCCGCGCGCCCGGTCAAGGGCACCGCCACCTTCAACGTCACGCCCGTCCAGGCCGGCAAATATTTCAGCAAGATCCAGTGTTTCTGCTTCAACGAGCAGGTGCTGAAGCCGGGCGAGGAAGTGCGCATGCCGGTGGTCTTCTTCGTCGACCCGGCGATCCTCGAGGATCCCGACGCGAAGGGGATCAGCGAAATCACCTTGAGCTACACCTTTTACCCGGTGGATTCGGGCGCGGAGGGAAGCTAGAGCGCACGTCATCCCGGCGAAAGCCGGGACCTCGGGAGACGATGGCGCCGCGCCACGTTCTTGCCGGGGCCCCGGCTTCCGCCGGGGTGACGGGACAACAGAGGACGATCGATGGCCGGAGCGAAGAACCATCCCTACCACCTGGTGAACCCCAGCATCTGGCCGCTGGTCGGCGCCTTTTCCGGCCTCTTCCTGTTCGGCGGGCTGGTGATGTGGATGCACGGCGTCTCCGGCGGCGCGGTCGTGATGGGCCTGGGGCTCGCCGCCGTGCTTTTCACGATGTTCGCCTGGTGGGCAGACGTCATCCGCGAGGCTCATGCCGGCGATCATACGCCCGTGGTGCAGCTTCACCTGCGCTACGGAATGATCCTGTTCATCGCCTCGGAGGTGATGTTCTTCCTCGCCTGGTTCTGGGCCTATTTCAACGCCGCCCTCTTTCCTCCGATGGAGGCGGTCGGCGGCACCTGGCCGCCCAAGGGGATGCAGGTCCTCGACCCGTTCGGCTTCCCGCTGCTCAACACACTGATCCTGCTCTGCTCGGGCACGACCGTCACCTGGGCCCACCACGCCCTCATCCACGGCGACCGCGACGGGCTGATCAAGGGACTGTGGGCGACGATCGGCCTCGGCCTGCTGTTCACCAGCATCCAGGCCTATGAATATGCCCATGCGCCGTTCGGGTTTAAGGACAATATCTACACGTCCACCTTCTTCATGGCGACGGGCTTCCACGGCTTCCACGTCATCGTCGGCACCATCTTCCTGATCGTCTGCCTGGTCCGCGCCTATAAGGGCCACTTCAAGCCCAACCAGCATTTCGGCTTCGAGGCGGCCGCCTGGTACTGGCATTTCGTCGACGTCGTGTGGCTGTTCCTGTTCATCTGCATCTACGTCTGGGGCGGCTGGGGCGCCGAATATCACGGCTAGGTGCGGGTCCTTCGATACGCCGTGTCGCCAGGCTCAACGGCTATTCGGGATGAGCGGATTGGCGGCCTGGTTCGTTACCGCTCATCCTGACTAGGGACTGGGCCTGGCGAAGGCCCGTATCGAAGGACGGAGATGAAGGAGCCCAGTCCCGGTGCCGTCGCCCTGCGCGGCCTCTGCCCGCGCTGCGCGGCCAAGTCGCTGTACAAGGGCCTGGCCGGCTTCGCGCCCAAGTGCCGCGCCTGCGGGCTCGATTTTGCCGCCTTCAACGTCGGCGACGGTCCGGCCGCCTTCCTGATCCTGATCGTCGGCGCTCTCATCACCGGGCTCGCGGTGGCCCTGGAGCTGGCCGCGGAGCCGCCTTTCTGGGTGCACGTCCTGCTCTGGCTGCCGCTGACGGCGGTGGCGGTCGTCGGCCTTCTCCGGCTCGCCAAGGGGCTGCTGCTCGCTCTCGAATTCCGCCACCGCGCCCGCGAGGGCCGGATTTCGGACTCCCCCTGATGCGCTTCCCCCTCGTCCCCACCGTCCTGGTCGCCGCCGCCGTCGCGACGATGATCGCGCTCGGAATCTGGCAGCTGGGGCGCGCCGGGGAGAAGCAGGCGCTGCAGCGCCGGTACGAGCGCAATTTCGCGCTGCCGGCGATGGCGCTTCCGAAGGCCGGAATCGTCGACGAGAGCCTTCTCTACCGGCGCGCCACGGCCTTCTGCCTCGAAGTGGCCGCCTGGCGGACGACGGGCGGCAAGTCCGCCTCGGGCCGGGGCGGCACCCGTTTCATCGCCGAGTGCCGCACCGGCGCCGAAGGGCCGGGCTTCGTGGCCGATATGGGCGTCTCACCCGACCCGAAGGCGAAGCCCCGCTGGAAGGGCGGCGAAGTGGCCGGGAGGATCGTCGCCGAGCCGCGGCCGGGCGGCCTGTTCGAGCGGCTGACCGGCAATTCGGCGCCGCCGCGGCCGATGATCGTCTCGGAGCGGCCGGCGCCGGGGCTCGAGGCGAGCGCCCCGCCCGCCCCCGAAGCGGCCAACAACAGCCTCTTCTACGCCTTCCAGTGGTTCTTCTTCGCCGCCGCCGCGGCCGCGATCTACGTCCTCGCGCTGCGGCGCCGGCAAAGCGAAAAGTTGCCGCCGCAGGGCTGAGGCACTACGTCCCGGGCCATGCAGCTCACCATCCTCCCGAACGGCCTCAAGGTCGCCAGCCGCGAGATGCCGGCGGTCGAGACGGCCGCGGTCGGCCTCTATGCCGAGGCGGGGTCGCGGCACGAGCCGGCGAGCCTCAACGGCATCGCCCATCTGTTCGAGCATATGGTGTTCAAGGGCGCCGGCGGGCGTTCGGCGCGCGAGATCAGCGAGGCGATCGAGGATGTCGGCGGCGACCTCAACGCCAGCACCGAACGCGACGCGACCAACTTCATGGCATCGGTGCTCGCCGAGCACGTGCCGCTCGGCGTGGAGCTGGTCACCGACCTCATCCTCAGCCCCCATTTCGTCGAAGCGGATCTCGAGCGCGAGAAGGACGTCGTCCTCCAGGAGCTGGGGGAGGCGCGCGACACTCCGTCCGACATCATCTTCGACGATCTCTGGGCCGCCGCCTATGACGACCAGCCGCTGGGGCGCTCGGTGCTGGGCCACGAGGCGAGCATCGACGCCATAACCGTGGAGGATCTCCACGACTGGCGGCGAGGCCGCTACCGCGCGGGCAGCGTTGCCCTCGTCGCCGCCGGCAAGGTCGAGCATGAGCGGCTGGTGGAGATGGCCGAGGCGAGACTGTCCGATCTTCCCGCCGGGACGATCGAGCCTTCCGAGCCGGCGCATTTCACCGGCGGCACCCGGGTCGGCCGCGCCGCTCCGGACCAGGCGCATTTCGCCTTGGGCTTCCCCGCCCCGGCTCAGCTCGACCCCGATTATTTCGCAGCGCGCATGTTCTCCGACATCGTCGGAGGCGGCATGTCGTCGCGCCTGTTCCAGAAGGTGCGCGAGGATCGCGGGCTCGCTTATTCCGTCTATTCCCAGCTCCACCCCCATGCCGATACCGGCCTGTTCTACGTCTATGCCGCGACCGCCCGGCGCGAGTCGGCGTCGGCGGCGCAGCTGATCGAGGAAATCGTCGCCGAAACGGTCGACACGCTCACCCAGCGCGAGGTCGACCGGGTTCGCACCCAGTCCCGCGCCGGGCTGCTGATGTCGATGGAGAGCCCCTGGGGGCAGGCCCATTATGTCGCCCGCCAGCTCTCCGTCCACGGCCGCCTGGTCGAGACGGCCGAAGTGATCGCGGAGCTGGAGGCGGTGACCCTCGAGCAGGTCCGGGAGGCCGGGCGAAAGATGCTCGCCGGCCCCCGCGCGCGGGCAACGATCGGCTTCCCCGCCGTCCGCGCGGCGTGAAGCTCGACACCCTGATCGCCGAGCCCTGGCCCGATTACGGGCTTGTCGACAGCGGCCACGGCCGCAAGCTCGAACGCTACGGCCGCTACCGCTTCATCCGGCCCGAGCCGCAGGCGATGTGGGCGCCCGCCTCGGAAAAATGGGAGGCCGATGGCGAGTTCGTTCCTGGGGCCGACGAGGAAGGCGGCGGCCGCTGGCGGTTCGCCCGGCCGGTGCCGCGCGAGGGCTGGGAGCTGAGGTGGGAGGAGCTGCGCTTCCGCGCCCAGGCGACGCCCTTCCGGCACCTCGCCTTTTTCCCCGACATGGCGCCGCAATGGGCGTGGATGCGCGAGCGGCTCGGCGAGGGGACCGAGGCCCTCAACCTGTTCGGCTATACCGGCGTCGGTACGCTGGCGATGGCGGCGAAGGGCGCCCGCCTGACCCATGTCGACGCCTCGAAGAAGTCGGTCGAGGCGGGCAAGGAGAATGCGCGGCTCTCCGGGCTGGCCGAGCGGCCGATCCGGTGGCTGGTCGACGACGCCGCCAAGTTCACCGCCCGCGAGGTGCGGCGCGGCCGGCGCTATGACGGAATCATCCTCGATCCGCCCAAATATGGCCGCGGCCCGGAAGGCGAGGTGTGGAAGCTGGAGGAGGGGCTGCCCGGCCTGATCGCCGACTGCCGGCGCCTGCTCGACCGCGAGAGCCGGTTCCTGGTGCTGACCGTCTATGCGGTTCGGATGTCGGCGCTGGCGATCGGCGAGCTGCTCAACCAGGCGCTGGGCGATCTCGGCGGCAGGGTCGAATGCGGCGACATGGCCGTGCGCGAGGAGGCGCGAGGGCTGCTTCTGCCGACGGCCATCTTCGCCCGCTGGAGCCGCGACTAGAGCATGATCGCTTCAGCTTGATCCGCCCCGCTCATCCTGATTAGCCGTTGGGCTTGTCGAAACGGCGTATCGAAGGACGGTCCTTCGATACGGGCCTTCGCCTTCGCTCAGTCCCTGCTCAGGATGAGCGGTTCAGTGAAAACCGACCATGCTTTAGTGCCGAGCCGTGCGGATCGCCGCGCCGGCGGCGAACGGGGCGACGGCGACGAGGAGCAGCGAGGCGGCGGCGAGCAGCTTGAGCGCGCCGGCATTGCCCTCCGCCGCGGTCAGGCCCGCGCCGAAGATCAGGACCGGAACCGCCAGCGGCAGCATCAGCAGCCCGGCCAGAGCGCCCGTGCTTCGCAGGCCGGAGGTCAGGGCGGCGACGATCAGGGTCAAGGCGGCGAGGCCCGGCGTGCCGGCGAGGAGGCCGAGCTCGAGCCTGACCAGCAGAGGCGCCGGCAGCTTCATCAGTGCCGCGGCCGGCAGAGCGGCGACCATCAGCGGCGGGCCGAAGCTGAGCCAGTGGCCGGCGAGCTTGGCGAGGGCGACATTCTCCTCGCTGATCCCGCGGACCGCGAGCTGGTCGAGCACGCCCGAGGCCCGGTCCGGCTCGACCAGCCGGTCGACCGGCAGGAGGGCGGCGAGCAAGGCCGCCACCCACAAGGCGCCTCCGCCGGTACGGGCGAGGAGGGCCGAATCGGGGCCGATGGCGAAAGGGAAAAGGGTGGCTACGAGGAGGAAGAAGATGAGCGGAAGCGCGGCGTTCCCCGCCGTCGCGGCCAGGCGAAGCTCGCGGCCGACCAGTGCGAAGGTCATAGCTCCACCCGCTCCGCCCCGGGGAGAGCGAGCCGCTGGTGGGAGGCGGCGAGGACGGCGCCGCCGGCGGCGCGATGAGCGGAGATCGCCTCCTCGAGCCGCGCCTGGCCGTCGCCGTCGAGGCCGTTGGCCGGCTCGTCGAGCAGCCACAAGGGCGCGCCGGCGGCGATCACCCGGGCCAGCACCGCCCGCTTCCTCTGGCCGGTGGAGAGCATTCGCACCGGCACGGTGGCGAGGGGGGCGAGCCCCATCGCGGCCATCGCTCCGGCCGGACCGGAACCGCCGAGCCGGCTCCAGAAGCCGAGCGCGCGGGCGAGGCTCAGCTTCGGGTCGAGTGCGAGCCCTTCGTCGGCCAACGCGGCGGCGCCGCTGCGCTCGACCGAGCCGGCCGCGGCCGGAAGCAGCCCCGCCGCGATCCGGATCAGGCTCGACTTGCCGGCGCCGTTCGGCCCCGTGACCAGAGCGGCGCCGCCCGGCTCAAGCGCCAGATCGAGTCCCTCGAACAGGCGCCGGCCGCCGCGGTCGCAGGCGACGGCGCGAAGCTCGAGCAGGCTCAACCCGCCGAGTCCTCGATCGCGTGCATGTCGGCGTCGGAGAAGCCGAAATGGTGGCCGGCCTCGTGGACGATGACATGGCTGACGAGCGCCTCGAGGCTCACCCCCGTCTCCGCCCATTCGTCGAGCAGCGGGCGGCGGTAGAGGTGGATCATGGCGGGGAGCTCGCCCGACAGCATCGACGATTGCTCGCCGATCGGCCGGCCGGTGTAGAGTCCGGAAAGCTCGAACGGATCCTCGATGCCGAGCTCGGCCAGCACCGCCTCCTCGGCGAAATCGTCGACCCTCAGAACCACCCCTTCGAGGTGGCGGCGGAAATGCTCGGGCATGCGGGCGATGGCGGCCTCCGCCAGCCGCTCGATCTCCGCCGCGTCGGGCGCAAAGGTTTGACGCTCCCCGGTCACCTGCGCGACATAGAGGGGAATGAAGGGGAGAGACAATGACGCTCAGCGACGAGGACAGGGCGGAGGCGCTCGCGGGGCTGCCCGGATGGCGTTACGACGAGGCCGGGCGGGCGATCCGCCGCGACTTCAGCTTCGCCGATTTCGGCGAGGCCTTCGCCTTCATGGCCCGCGCGGCGCTTGCGGCGGAGAAGGCCGATCATCATCCCGACTGGTCGAACAGCTGGAACAAGGTGGCGGTCGCGCTCAGCACCCACAGCGCCGGCGGAGTCACCGCCAAGGACGTGGCGCTGGCGAAGGCGATGGACGGCTTCGCCTCCGGCTTGCCCTGAAGCCGCCCTGGCCCTAGATGGGCCGCCTCCAGAGCATGCGGAGCGGTGGCCGAGTGGTCGAAGGCGCTCGCCTGGAAAGTGAGTATACGTCAAAAGCGTATCGAGGGTTCGAATCCCTCCCGCTCCGCCAAGCCTCGTAAGGATCGTCGTCCCCAGCCGGGTCAGCGCGTCGCGTTCGATCTGCTAGATGACAGGCTATTGCCATCTCCCCAACCCGCTGCGAGCTGACGTCATGCTTGATCCCCGCCTGTTCGACCTCCTCAAGACCCTGGCCGCGGCAGACCTGGACTGGCTCGCGGACGAGGTGGTGCGCGGCATTCTCGCCGGTGAAGTGCAGCTCGAGACCGAAGATAGCGTTGCTGCCGCTCGAAGCGGAGTGTTCCGCGCGAGACAGGACGGTGCCGGGCTCAAGGCTTCCGACGGTCAGGCGCAGGAGGCGCTTCCGATCGAGGGGGAAGCGCAGCTCGATTGGGCGATACGGCATGTCTCCATCCGGTTGCGCGATGCCCTCGCCATGATGCGAGCATCCGCCGATCGCCTGGATCGGCTGGTGGACGCCGCCGGCTCGGACGGGGGCGCGCGGTTGCAGGGCAAGGTTGGACGGACCCAACTCGTCCTGAGCTCGGGCGAGAACGTGCTCGACGAGGCTGGGCCGAAGGAACTGTCTGCTGCCCAGCAGGCCGTCGCAGAGCTCAAGCGGGCACTTGAACAGTGGCGCGACACGTGGACTGGAGGCGGCGGAGCATGATTCCGGCCGTCCAGACAGCGCTCGACGCCATCGTCAACAATGTCACAGCCCTTACTCACGCAAAAGGGGCGGGGCGGGCCTATGAACTCTACATCATGACGGGAATTGCGGAGGGCCTGGCCAGCGCCGGCTGCGCGGTTCGGGTGCAGCGCTCCGATGAAAGTTTCATCGCGCCCACGGACGCGGATCGCCGTTTCATTCAGCGAGGGGGCGCTCCGGCCGGCGTGGCCGGCAAGGCGCAGGGGCCGGGGAATGCCAGCTCCTTCGTATTCCAATTGCCGAATTCATCCCGCCAATGGGAGATCTGGAACGGAATTCAGTTCATCGGGCGAAGCGCCGCCCTGCACGAAATCGACATCGCCATCGTCCCCCGCGAGGTGGGCATCGCCTTGCGGGGTCTGCCGGCCGGCGGGTCGCCGACGGGACGCGCCAAGGTTTCGATCGAATGCAAGGACGTCGGCGATCCCGGCAGCCAAGACGAGATGCGCACCTTCGTCGCGCGGCTTTACGACCTGACGATCCTGAACTGGCACAGGGCGGTGGCGCATCTCGCGCATCCGCTTCAGGCCATCTACCCGGGTAAGCCGGCGGGTAACGGTCCCTATTACAGTTTCTGGGATGGCAACCGGGCCACTTTCAACGTGGTGGCCCGGCGGTCCGGATTCAGGTCCGGCTCGCTCGCCATGACCGGCTATTACGGTATCCAGCCGCGCGGACCGGTCGTGCCGGGGAGCAGCGAGGACGCTGCCCTCGTCCACGACCTGGTGGTCTGGATCATGTCCAACCTGAATTGAGCGAACCGCCGGCGCCCTCCTGGCCGGCGGGCGCCGGCGTCAGCGAAACCCCAGGCGCCGCGACAGCGCCACCAGCGGGTAAAGAAAGCCCAGCGCCTTCGGGAGCGGGACCGCGATCCGGTCGGCGGGGTTTACCAGCTGGCGGCGGAGCTCGGCATATTTGAACTTGAGGCCGGGCAGCAAGGCGAATTGCATCAGGTGGATGGAGCCGGTGCCGAGCAGCCTTTCGTCGGGCTCGGCCGTCAGGGTGCGGCCGGCGAGCTTGCGCAAGCCGACGGCGAGCAGCCAGCGATTGACCCGGTCCGAGCGCAGCTCGGCCGACAGCCGCGGCGGCAGCGGCGTGGCGAAGAGCCGCTCGCACAGCAGCAGGGCCTGGGCGGGCGCCCGTCCCGCGCCGAGCTCCTGCGAGCGGCGGTAGAGCCGCTCGATCTCCCCCGGCGCGCAGGCGCCGAGCAGAGCTCCGACGTCGGCGATCCATTTCAGCCGGAACCAGGCGCTCGAGGCGCCGTGGACGCAGAGATAGGCGAACATTTCGTCGGCCGGCAGGGTGGCGAGGAACCTGCCTTTCGACACCTCGACCTGCCGCGAGGCCGATTCGGAGCCGATATCGGGCAGGAGCAGGGGATTGTCGTTGAGCCTGGTATGGAGCTCGACGGTCAGCACGCCGTCGGGGCCGACCCACACCGATTCCTTCCAGTGCCGGTGCCACAGTGCGAGCCGCGACCGCGCTTTCGGCCCCTTCGGGAGCGCCAGGCGATGCCCCGCCCCCTCCAGCAGCGCGGCCGTCGCCTCGAGCGACTCGAGCGGGACGAGCAGGTCGATGTCCCAGCCCATTTTCGGCCCGATCGAGCCGTAGGCGAGGGCGCCGAGCGTTACGCCCTTGACGAAGAGGTGGCGGATCCCCGCCTCCTCGAGGAGGGCCGACAGCCGGAGCGATTCGGCGGTCAGGACCAGATTCTGGCGCGCGATTCGGGCGGCGGCGGCCTGGAGCCGGCCGGCCACCTCGGCGGGAATTTCGAGGCCGGATTGCCGAAGCGCGTTCCAGACGAAGCCTTCGACCCGATGGCGTTCGGCGATCTTGCCGACGAGAGCCCAGTCGACGCCGCCGGCGGCGGCGGCGAGCACCGCTTCGTCCCGGGCCGGCGAGGGCGGCCAGCGGCAGCAGGCGGCGACGAGCTGGAATTCGCGGGGCAGGTGCACGCCTGGGTCTGCTTTCGACGGGAGCGCACCGTCTAGGCGAAGATGTCGCGCCTCAACAAGAGTTGCCTCCTTCGCGGGCCATCCTGTAACGCGCGGCCATGGCCTCCCCTCACACCGGATCGCGCCGCCGCCGGCTGCGCCTGTCGGACGGCCCGATGCTCGCCGAGGCGCTGGCGGCGCTGGCGCTGGCCTCGCTTGCAATCGCCCTTCTGCCGTTCCGGCGGGTCGCGGCCGCCGCCTCCCTGCCCGGGCGGCGGTCGACGAAAACCGATGCGGAGACGGTCCGCCGAGCCCGCTCGGCGGTGACCGGATGGTCGCGCCGGGTGCCGTGGCGGGCGGTCTGCTTCCAGAAGGGCCTCGCCGTGCACTGGATGCTGCGCCGCCGCGGCATCAGGTCCGTGCTTCTCTACGGCGCCCGCCGCGACGGCGACGGCCTCGCCGCCCATGTCTGGGTCGACGTCGACGGCGAGACGGTGATCGGGGGCGAGGAAGCGCCGAACTTCGCCTGCCTCGCGCGCTTTCCGCCCGACCCGGCCTGAACGCGTCCGGAAGGCGGCGGGGGCAGCCGCCAATCCCTTGAGGGTGCAGGTTTTCCTAGTCTCGCGCGATTAACGTGGGTAAGGACCGACGGCAGAGGGTTCCGAACAGACGATGTTGGGGTTGAATAAGGGAGCGCTGGTCTGCGCGCTGTCGCTCGTCACGGGCGTGACGGCGCTCGCTCAGGTACCCTCGACGAGCTCGCCCGAGACCAGCACTCCGCCGCCGCCGACGCCGACTCCGCCGCACATTCCCGCGCCCCCGCCCGCGCCGCTGCCCTCGCATATCGCGCCGACTCCGGGGTCCGCTTCCGCCGCGCCTTCTTCGGCCCCCCGCACCGCCCCGGCCATCGCCCCGGCCGCCTCGCTGCCGCGGTCCACCGCGCCGATCCTGCCGGGACCGACCCACGACCCGCTCAACATCGATCCGGGCAAGGATCCGATCCTTCAGCTGGCCCGGAGCCAGGCCGCGCCCGAGATATTCCGGGCGGTCGTCCAGACGGCGGTCGAGCGCCATCCGGCGACTCAGGAGGCGCGGGCGACCAGCGCCGAGGCGGAAGCCGTGGTCGACGAGGCGCATGAGCGGCGCCTGCCCTCGATCGATCTCAGCGTCTCCTCCTACAAGGTGATCTCCCGGGATTTCTCGAACGACGAGCAGAACATCATCGAACGCTCGCGCCCGAACGCGCGGACCGACGCGATCCTGAACATCTCCCAGAACGTCTTCGATTTCGGAGCGAGCTCGCAGCGGGTGCTCGCCGCCGGGGCGCGGCTGCGCGCCGCCGCGGCCGAGGCCGAAGCCAGCGCCGACCGGATCGCGCTCAACACCGTCGCCTCCTGGTACGACGTCTTCGCCTACCGGGCGCTGGTGGCGCTGAGCGAATCGTTCGTCGCCAACCAGCAGGAGCTTCGCGAGGCCGTGGAGGAGAGGGTCGCCCAAGGCGTTTCCGCGCCGGGCGACACGGCCCGGGTGGACAGCTATCTCGCCTCCGCCCAGACCCGCCTGGCCGGCTTCCGCCGCCTGCTGTCCAACGCCGAGGCGCGCTACACCGAGCTCACCGGCTCGCCGCCGCCGGCCTATCTCGAGCGCGCGCCCGTCCCGCAGACTCCGGCGCTGACCCGCGACGCGGCGGCGCTGGCGGCGATGAGCACTCCGGCCGCGCGCTCCGCCCAGGCGATGGCCGATTCGGCGCGCCGCGAGGCGAGTGCGACCAAGGCGGACCGGATGCCGCAGATCAGCGCCGGCATCGATGCCGGCCGCTACGGAGTCTTCGAGAACGACCGGGATTACGACATTCGCGGCCGAGTGACCCTTCGCCAGCGCCTTTTCGGCGGGACCGAGGCGCGGGTCGCGCAGGCGCGGGCCAGGGCCCGTTCCGCCGACGCCCGCGCCTCCCGAATCCGCGACGAGGCGTCGCGCGACGCGGCGATCGCCTGGTCGGACGTCCAGGCGCTCGAGGAGCAGCTTCGGGCGCTTCAGGCGAGCTACCTCGCCAGCCGCCAGTCGCGCGACGTGCTGATCGAGAGGTTCATCAATTCGCGGGGCAATCTGTTCGACGTGGTCGCCGCCGAAGACGCCTATTTCGAGACCGCCACCGCCTTCATACGGACCCTGAGCGAGCTCGACGCGGCCCGCTACGTGCTGCTGTCGCGCACCGGCGATCTACTCGATACGCTGGGCATCGAGCCCGCCCGCGTCGGAGGCCAGGATGAGTAGCGACCCGCACCAGATCAAGCCGGCCTCGCAGCCCCGCTTCGCCGCCTGGCTGATGGAGCCGATGCGCCGCAACCGGGCGATCTTCATGAAGGTCGCGCTGGCGGCGGTGATGATCAACATCTTCGGCCTGATGACGTCGCTGTTCACGATGATCGTCTACGACCGCGTGGTTCCGAACAACGCCACCTCGTCGCTTGTGGCGCTGTCGATCGGCCTCGCCATCGTCGTCATCTTCGACTTCGCCCTGAAGCTGCTTCGCGCCTATTTCGTCGACGTCGCGGGAGCCTCGATCGACCGGGACGTCGGCGAGACCCTGTTCGAGCGGCTGCTCCGGCTCCGCCTCGACCTCAAGAAGGGCTCGACGGGGTCGCTGACCGGCCTGATGCGCGAGCTCGAGGCGTTGCGCGACTTCTTTACCTCCGCGACCCTGACCGCGGTCGTCGACCTCCCCTTCATCATCCTGACCCTTTTCGTGATATGGGCCATCGGCGGCATGGTGGTGCTCGTGCCGGCGCTGATGGTGCCGCTCGTCATCATCGTCGGGGCGCTCACCCAGCCGGCCATGGACCGGCTGTCCGCCAAGGCGATGGGCGAGGGCATGGCCAAGCAGTCCGTGCTGGTCGAGACGATCGGCGGCCTGGAGACGGTCAAGGCCGCCGGCGCCGGGCCGCTGCTCGCCCGGCGCTGGGACAAGGCGATGGAGAATCACTCCGACAGCTCGCTGAGGCAGAGGCTGATCGCGAGCATCGGAATCACCACCGCCACCTCCGCGGGCACCATCTCCTATGCCGGCGTGGTGATCGTCGGGGTGGGGATGATCGCCACCCAGGACCTGACCATGGGCGGCCTCATCGCCTGCTCGATCCTCGCCGGCCGAGCCGTCGCCCCGCTCGCCCAGATTTCGCAGCTGCTCTCGCGGATGACGCAGACGCGGACGGCCTACCGTCAGCTCAACGAGATGATGAACCTGCCGCCCGAGGGTCCGGAAGGCGAGGGGCTGAAGCTGGCCGGGCTGAAGGGGCGGATCGAGTTCCGCAACGTCACCTTCAAATATCCGGGTGCCGCCGAGAAGACGCTCGAGGATCTGAACTTCGTCATCCAGCCCGGCGAGCACGTCGCGCTGCTCGGCCGGGTCGGCTCCGGCAAGTCGACCATCGCCCGGCTGATCCTCGGCCTCTACCCGCCCGAAGAGGGGCTGGTGATGATCGACGGCACCGACATCCGCCAGCTCGATCCGCTCGAAATGCGCCGCTATATCGGCGCCGCGCTGCAGGAGAGCGTGCTCCTGACCGGCTCGGTGCGCGAGAATATCGGCCTCGCGCGCGCCCATGTCGACGACGAGGAGCTGCTTCGCTCGGCGGAGCTTTCCGGCACCCACAGCTTCATGGGCTCGATCGCCAACGGCTACGACCTCCGCCTCGCCGACCGCGGCGAAGGGCTTTCCGGCGGACAGCGCCAGTCGATCGCGCTCGCCCGAGCCCTCGCCGGGCGGCCGCCCGTCCTCGTCTTCGACGAGCCGACCAGCGCCATGGACGCCCAGACGGAGACGGCGCTCATCCAGCGGCTTCGGGAGGAGCTCAAGGACCGCACCCTCGTCCTCATCACCCACCGGCCGCCGCTTCTGGCCCTGGTGAGCCGGATCATGCTCATCGACAAGGGCAAGGTGGCCATGGACGGGCCGCGCGACGAGGTGCTCAAGCAGATCACGCGGCAGCAGACGCCGCCCACCAAGGCGGCCTGAGCCATGAACGAGCACACCCATATCGAGGACCTCACCGATCGCATCAAGCCGCGGACGGCGTCGAACGTCCTGCTGTGGGTCGTGGTCGGCTTCGTCATCGTCTTCGTCATCTGGGCGGCCATGACCGAGCTCGACCGCACCGTGCGCGGGCAGGGCCGGGTGATCGCTTCCTCGCAGCTCCAGGTCGTGTCCAACCTCGAGGGCGGAGTCGTCGAGGCGATCAGCGTCAGGACCGGCCAGCAGGTGAAGGCCGGCCAGGAGCTGGTCCGGCTCGACCGCACCGCCACCGGCGCCGAGCTGGGCAGCGGCGAGGCCTCGGCCAACGCGCTGGGAATGAAGATCGCCCGCCTTTCCGCCGAGGTGGCCGGGCGCGAGCCGACCTATCCGGCGCCCGCCGACCAGGCCGCGGCGAGCCAGATGATGATCGAGCGCTCGCTCCACGCCTCGCGGATGCAGGAGCTGGGCAGCCTGATCAGCGCCGGCCAGGCGCGGGTCGCCCAGGCCAACCGCGCCGTCCAGGAGGCGCAGGCCGCCTACGACGCCCGGGTGGCGGCGCGCGACGCCCGCCGCCAGGAGCTGAACCTGATCCGGCCGATGGTCGAGCGCGGCATCGAGCCGCGGCTGTCGCTGATGCAGGCCGAGAGCGCCTATGCCGTCGCGGTCAGCGAGGCGGCCGCCGCCGCCGCCGCAATCTCCCGCGCCCGATCGGCCGTCGCGGAGGCGCAATCGTCGCTGAACCAGCAGCGCCAGGACTGGCGCTCGGTCGCCGCCAACGAGCTCGCCACCGCCCAGGCCGAATATTCCGCCCGCCGGGCCCAGCTTCCGGCGCTGGCCGAGCGCGAGCAGCGCACGGTGGTGCGGGCGCCTCTGCCCGGGCGGGTCAACCGGGTGCTGATCACGACCGTCGGCGCGGCGGTGAGCCCGGGCGCTCCGCTGGTCGAGATCGTCCCGTCCGAGGAGACGCTGCTGGTCGAGACCCAGGTGCGCCCGCAGGACATTGCCTGGGTGCGGATGGGCCAGAAGGCCAAGGTCAGCATCACCGCCTACGATCCGTCGATCTACGGCTCGCTCGACGGAGTGGTCACCGCCATCTCGCCCGATGCGACCGTCAACGAGAAGACCGGCGAGAGCTTCTACACCGTGCAGGTGCGGACGACCGCGAACGCGCTCGAGCGCAACGGCCGGCGCCTCCCGATCGGCACCGGCATGGTCGCGGACGTCAGCCTGCTCGGCGACAAGCGCACCATCCTCAATTACATCCTCAGCCCGATCACCAAGCTCAGCGAAACCGCTTTCCGCGAATAGCTATCCGGTTTTTGCGTCTGGGCTGTTGTTTTTCGGCCATTTTTCCGCGTTGATGCGGGTTAATCGCACTAGGCGATGCCGTCATTCTGTGCCATCAGGCGCAGTGGGAGACTCGCACGCGTGGCGTGCGGAGGGCAATATGCCGTCGGGGGAATTGTAAAATGGCTGTCACCGTTACCGTCACGCGTTCGTCCACTCTGTTCGACGACAAGGACAATGACGGCCTGTTCGATCCAGGCGATATCATCACCACCCGGATCCGCATCACCAACACGGGGACCGATCCCGCGACCGGGATGACGGTCACCGCCGAGCTGGACCGGCTCACGCTCGACGGCAATTCGGTCGTGGTCACGCCGATCGCGTTCGACGATTTCCTGCCGTCGATCACCGGCAACACGCCGATGACCTTCACCGCCGCGCAGCTGCTCGGCAACGACGTCGATCCGGACCAGGTCACCATCGGCCCCGTCGTGAGCGGCGTCAGCAATGCCAGCAACGGCGCCATCGTCAACAACGGCGACGGCACCTTCACCTTCACTCCGACCACCGGCTATGTCGGCACGGCCTCGTTCCAGTACACGATCACCGACGAAGACGGGCTCGCCAGCGTCACCACGGGCATCGTCAGCTTCAACGTCACCGATCCGGTCTGGTACGTGAACGCCGCCACCGGAAGCGACGTCACCGGCGACGGCAGCTGGGCCAAGCCGTTCGCGACCCTGGCGCCGCTCAACACCGGCGGCTCGGCCGACGGACTCGACAATGCCGACGACACGATCTTCGTCTACAATGCCGGCACCTACGCCAATGCCAGCATCACGCTCGAGGCCGGCCAGAAGCTGTTCGGCGACGGCCACGTCTTCTCGGTCAACGGCCTGAGCATCGGCGCCAACGGCTCCAACACGACCCTCAACCACAGCGGCACGGCGGTCACGCTCTCCACCAACAACACCATCATGGGCGTGACCCTGAACGGCAATGCGGGCTCCCCCGGAGCGATCGGAATCGACGACGGCGGCAACAATGTCGGCACCCTGACGATCGACGAGACGAGCATCACCGGCACCGGCAAGGCGATCGACATCGACCAGGGCGGCACCCTCAACGTCGACCTCGACGCGCTGAGCTCGGGCAGCTCGTCCAGCGAGGGCATCCACCTCCAGGGCGTCACCGGCACCTTCAATGCCGCGAGCGGGATCATCCAGAGCACGACCGGAGCCGGAGTCCTGATCGGCGCCTCGGGCGGAGGCACCGCCAGCTCGGGCGGCGACATCAACTTCACCTATGGCGGCGAGATTACCAATTCCAACTCGACGACCGTCGAGATCCAGGACCGCACCGGCGGCACCGTCACCTTCTCCGGCAACCTCACCGAAGGCAATATGAGCGCCGGCCAGACCGGAATCATCGTCGACGGCAGCGCCGGCACGATCAATTTCAACGGCCAGACCTTCATCAGCGCCGGCGGCGGCGCCGGCAACGGCGTCAGCCTCACCAACAATAGCGGCACGATCAACTTCAACGGGGCCGGCCAGGGGTTCGACGTCACCACCGCCTCGGGCAGCGGCCTCGTCTTCACCGGCGGCGGGACGCTCAACATCACCGGAGCGCTCAACAGCGTCACCACCACGACCGGCCAGGCCCTCAACCTCAGCGGGACGATGGGGACGAGCGGGATCGCCTTCCAGACCCTGGCCACCGGCAACGTCGCCAGCGGCAACGCGATCAACATCAACAATCTGGACGCGGCCGGAGCGGGCACGTTCAGCGGCGGCGCGGTCACCGTCGGCGGAGCCGCCGGCGCGGGCGCGGACGGGATCAACATCACCGCCTCCAACTCGACCTTCACCTTCGCCAGCGCGACGATCGACAACACGGCGGGCGACGGCATCGAGATCAACGGCACGAGCCCGAACACGACCGGAGCGGTGACCTTCACGACCGTCAACATCGACGGAGTCACGGGCGCGGGCGTGAACATCGTCGGCGCCACCAACGCCGTGAACATCAACGGCGGCTCGATCGGCGCGACCAACGATCCGGGCGGCGACGGCGTCACCGTCACCGGCGGGACCGGCGCCGTCACCGTCGCAGCGAGCGTTTCTCAATCGTCGGGCGGCAACAACGTCGTCGAGATCAGCGGCCACTCCACCGGCGCCATCACCTTCTCGGGCGCGATCACCGCGGGCGTCGGGGGCGGGGGCATCGATATCCTCAACAACACCAGCGGCAATATCGACTTCACCGGCAACGTCACCGTCAACACGGGCTCGCTCACCGGCATCAACTTCACCAACACGGCGGCGACCGGCGCGAACGTCACCTTCTCCGAAGGAACGCTTGACCTCGACGTGTCGTCGGGCACCGCCCTCAACGCGACCAGCACCACGGTCGGCGCCGGCTCGCTGACGATCAGCGGCGGCGACAATTTCATCAATGCGACCACCGGCCGGGCCATCAACATCGACGGCGTGACGTCGAACATCACGCTCGAGCAGGTCGGAGTCAGCGGCGGCGGAACCACCACCGGCGTGTTCCTCAAGAATACCGGCTCCGGCGGCCAGTTCGTCGTGACCGGCAACGGCAGCGTCCAGGGCTCGGGCGGAACGATCGGAGCGATCGGCGGCGGCGACATGGGCAGCGCGGGCGCCGCGGCGACCCTGGGCACCGGCATCTACATGGAGAACGTCTCCAACGTCTCGCTGTCGAACCTCATCGTCGGCGCCAACGGCGGCACGATGAACAATTTCGGCATACGCGGCGAGAACGTGAACAATTTCACGCTCACCGATTCCGAGTTCCGCGGCACGTTCGGAACCAACGCCGCGCTCGACGAGGACATCATCCGCTTCGGCACCGGCGGCTCGACGACCGGCCTCACCGGCACCGCCCTGTTCCAGGGCAACGTCATCGGAGTCAACGGCAGCGGCAGCGGCGCTCTCGAGGTCGGCCTCTCGGTCTACGTCTACGGCTCGAACACTCTCAACCTGACGATCCGCGACACGCCGGGCGGCGACTCGGCGGTGTTCGGCCACAACAGCGCCAGCAACGGCACCGATTCCTTCCTGCTGGAGTCCGGCGGGACCAGCAACGTCACCGTCAACGTCAGCGGAGTCGAGTTCAACGGCTCGCGCGCCGATCTCATGCAGATCGCCTCGACCGGCGACACCACCCAGACGATCAACATCGCCAACAACATCTTCCACAACAGCCAGGTGACGACGCTGGACGGCGGCGCGGCCGTGACCATCACGGGCAGCCTCGCCGGCGCCAACATCAATTACGACATCGAGGGCAACAGCTTCAAAGGCACGCGCGGGGCGAGCATCTTCGCGATGTTCAACGGCAGCTCCGGCACCATCAACGGAGTCGTCGAGAACAATACGTTCGGCACCAACAACGGAGTCAAGGACAGCTCGCAGGCCAATTACGGATCCCTGTTCGGCGGCGCCTTCTTCGGCGGCATCGACGCCAAGTTCGCCGGCGGCGGCACGATCAATTATGCGCTCCGGATCTCGGGCAACACGATCCGCGATTCCGGCTCGGACGGCGTGATCATGATCCGCGCCGCGGGCAACGACACGGGCGGCGACGCCCGGGTCGAGGCGACCATCACCAACAACAATATCGCCGAGGTCGGCGCCAACGTCGCGGGCGGAGTCTATGCCCAGGTCGCCGGCACCGGCGGCGGCGGCGAGCTGGGCCTGAACGTCAGCAACAACGTCTTCAACATGGCCGGCGCGACCTTCGCCAACGGCGTCTTCATCGACAATGGCAGCTCGCTCAGCGGCGTCGCCTACATGCCGGGTTATTCCGGTTCGATGAGCAGCTATCTGAGCGGCAAGGGCAACACTTTCACCCCCGGCGGCGCCGGGTCGCAGCTCGGGGACATCAACGGCGCCGTGGTCGCCGGCAATTTCGTGCTCCCCGTACCGATGATGGCGGCCATGCACCACGAGGCCGTGAGCTGGCAGGATCTTCCCAACAGCCCGGTCACCGCCCCGCCGCGGGATCCGGACGTCCCGGCCAACCCAGGCACTCCGGACACTTCCGGCGGCGGCACGGGCGGTACCGGCGGCACCGGCGGCGGCACCGGCGGGTCGGGCGGCTCCAGCGGCGGCACGGGCAGCTCGGGCGGTACCGGCACGACTCCGGCCAGCGGGATTCTCACCCTCGCCGAGCTGAACCTGCTCGTCGACGCGGCGATCCAGCGCTGGATCGACGCCGGCGCCACCTCCGCCCAGATCGAGGCGATGCGCGCCGTCCAGTTCGGGGTCGTCGACATGGACGGCATCTTCGTCGGTTCGTCGTCGCACGGCGTGATCAACATCGACAACAATGCGGCCGGCCACGGCTGGTTCGTCGACACGACGCCGGGTGAAGACAGCGAGTTCGAGGGCTCCGGCACCAGGCTCACCGCCGACGCCGGCGGCGCGGCCGCGGGCAAGCTCGACCTCCTCACCGTGGTGATGCACGAGCTCGGCCACCAGATCGGCCTCACCGACGAATATTCGGGGTCGGAAAAAGACGAGCTGATGTACGGCTATGCCAATGTCGGCGAGCGGCGCCTGCCCGCCCATGGCGAAGCGGCCGGCGCGGTGCCGGGCTCGGTCGGGGTGACGGCGTTCGCCCTGACCCCGGTTTCGGTCGGCACCCTTCCCGGCGGCAAGACCGTCGACATCTTCTTCAACTCGACGATCACGCCGCAGACCAACGGCTTCGTGGTCAACCCCGTCAATCAGACCGTCGTCAGCGGCCCCGGCTACTCGCAGTCGGTGCAGGAAACCATCACGCTCGACGGGCTGACCCTCGGCGACCTCGTCTTCCTCGACGTCAACAAGGACGGCAATTACGACGCCGGCACCGACACCGGGATCGTCGGGGTCGTGGTCGACCTCTACGCCGACACCAACGGCAACCAGATCTGGGATGGAGGCGACGCTTTCCTCGGCACCACCACCACCCTCGCGGGCGGCCTCTACAGCTTCGCCGGCCTGGCGCCGGGCAATTATGTCGTCGTCATCAAATCGACCAACTTCGATTCCGGCGGCGAGCTCGAGGACCTGCTGATCACGCCAGGCACGGTCGACGATCCGGACAATAATGTCGACGGCGACAATAACGGCGTCGCCGCCACCGGCGGGGCCGTCGCGGCCGGAGCGATCACGCTTTCCGCCAACAACGAAGGACCGAGCTTCACGCCGGGCAGCCCGGGCGTTCCCGGCGAGGACACCAACAACACGGTCGACTTCGGCTTCGTCCAGAACGAGCCGCCGGTCGCCAACGACGATCCGGGCCTCACCGCCACCGAGGACCAGTCGATTCAATATTCGACCGAGCTGACCGGCAACGACACCGATGCCGATGCCGGCGACACGATCACCATCATCTCGGCCGGCAACGCGACCAACGGCTCGGTCAGCGTCACCGCGGGCGTCGTCACCTTCACGCCCACCGCGGATTTCAACGGCACCGCGACCTTCGAATATACGATCGACGACGGCCACGGTAACACCGACACCGCCGTCGCCACCGTCACGGTCGGGGCGGTCAACGATCCGATCGGAACGGTCGCCCCGGGCGCGGTCTCTCCCAACGAGGACGCCGTCGACTTCGCCGTCACTGGAATGTCGATCACCGACGTCGACGCGGCGCTCGCGCCCGCGGGCGACTACGAGGTCACCCTCTCGGCGACCCAGGGCACCCTGAAGCTGACGACGATCACCGGCCTCACCTTCACCGCCGGCGACGGCGACGGCGACACGACGATGACGTTCCACGGGACGCTCGCCGACATCAACACCGCGCTCGCCACCGCATCCTATACTCCGACGGCCAATTATAACGGCGCGGCGCAGATCCAGCTCCAGGCGACCGACACGTTCGGCGGCATCGTCGCCACCGGCAGCGGCGCCGCGACGGCGGACGGCAACACGATCAACGTCACGGTCAATTCCGTGAACGACGCGCCGGCCGGCACCAACGACGACGCCACCGTGTTCGAGGGGGTCCCCTACGAGTTCCTCGCCACCGACTTCTCGGCCGGCTTCTCCGATGCGATCGACGGCAACAGCTTCGCCGGGGTCAAGATCACCACCCTTCCGGCCAGCGGAACGCTCAAGCTCAGCGGAGTGGCGATCGCCGCCGGCGACACCATCACCCTCCTCCAGCTCACCGCCGGCGACTTCACCTACGAATCCCCCGCCGGATCGGCCGGCACGTCGCCGACCTTCACCTTCCAGGTGCAGGACAATGGCGGCACCGCCAATGGCGGCGTCGAATACGACCAGACGCCCAAAACCTTCACGCTCGACATCGTCCCGGCCGACATCGCTCCGGTGCTCGACCTCGACGCCAGCGGCGCCGGCACCGGCTTCGCCGCTTCCTATACGGAAGGCGGGGCCGCGGCGGCGATCTCGGACACCGACGTTCTCATCACCGACGCCGACGCCGGCGACCAGGTCGAAGGCGCGACGATCGAGATCACCAACGCGGTTGCCGGCGACGTTCTGACCGTGGTCGGAGCGCTGCCCGGATCGATCACCGTCGACCTGGTCAACAGCACCGCCACGAAGCTGGTGCTGACCGGCACCGGCACCCAGGTCCAATATGAGGCGGCGATCGAGCAGATCACCTTCTCGAGCACCAGCCACAATCCGACCGCGCTCGGCACCAACATGTCGCGGACGATCAACGTCACCGTCACCGACGGCGACCTCGCCAGCAACGTCGCGGTCAGCACGATCACGGTCGCCGACGACAATGCCGACGCCCCCGCCGGAACCAGCTCGACGATCACCGCGACCGAGGACGTCTTCCGGCTGATCGAGGCCACCGACCTCGGCTTCAGCGACGTCGACGGCACCTTCGCCGGCGTCACCATCAGCGCGGTCACCGGCGGCGGCATCTATTGGGACGCCGACGGCAGCGCCGGCGCCGGAGGGCCGGTGCTCGAGACCCTGCCCAAGACCTATACCGCGCAGGACCTCGCCGACGGCAAGGTCAGCTTCAAGGCGGACGCCGACGCCAACGGCGCCGGAATCGGCACCATCACCTTCGCCGTCCGCGACGACGACGGCAATGCCGACGGCAGCCCGAAACCGCTCACCGTGAACGTCACCGCGGTCAACGACTCGCCGGTGCTGACCACGGGCGGGCCGATCGCCGCGACCGAGCAGGTCGCGGTCGCGATCCTTCCCGCCGGAGCCGTCGCCGACGTCGATCTCGACGCGCGCAACGGCGGCCTCGGCGATTATGCCGGCGCCTCGTTCAGCGTGAACCGCAATCCCGCCACCAATCCGACCGAGGACGTCTTCACCCTCGTCGCCGGGGGAGGCTTCACGATCGACGGCTCCAACCTCAAGTCCGGCGGCCTGATCTTCGGAACGATCAGCGTCAACGGCAGCGCCGGCCTCATCGTCATCAACTTCACCAGCCTCGAGACGCCGGCGACCAGCGCTCTGGTCGACGCGGTCATCCAAGGGGTCCGCTACACCAACACCAGCGACAACCCGCCAGCGTCGGTCGATCTCGCCGTCGGCTTCGAGGACGGCTCGCCGGGCGGCGGCCAGGGAGCGGGCGCCACCGACCTCGACGTCAACCTGGTCACGGTCAACATCGCCGGCGTCAACGACGCTCCGGTCAACTCCCTCGGCGGAACGATCGGCACCGGCGAGGACGCGGTCGACGCGTGGCTGAGCGGGATGTCGATCTCCGACCCGGACGCCGATCCGGCGACGGACGAGCTGTACTTCACCTTCCAGGTCGCCAGCGGCTCGCTCGAGATCCGCACCGACGTCGTGAACGGCATCGTCGCCGGCGACATCTTCGCCGAGGCGGTCGACGGGAGCTTGATCACCGTCCTGGCGACCCTGAACGAGATCAACGCGACCCTGGCCGCCAATAACGGCCTGACCTACACGCCAAACCCCAATTTCAACGGCGACGACACACTCACCGTGACGACCAACGATGCGGGCGCCAACGGCAGCGACCCGGGGCTCAGCGGCGACGGCACCAGCGAGGAAGGCGTCGCCACCCGCACGATCTCCGTCTCCGCATCGCCCGATGCTCCGATCGCCCAGCCGGACGCCATCTCCACTCTGGAGAATGTGATCGGCACCGGCAGCCTGTTCGCCAATAACGGCTCGGGCGCCGACACCGACGCGGACGGCGACGCGATCACCGTTTCCGAAGTGAACGGCTCGCCCGCCGACGTCGGCGTGGAGATCACCCTCGCCTCCGGCGCCAAGCTGACCGTCAATGCCGACGGCACCTACAGCTACAACCCCGACGGCAAGTTCACCAAGCTCACCGACAACAGCTCGGGCGCGGTGAACACGTCCGCGGTCGGCGACACGTTCAGCTACACCGTGACCGGCGGCAACACCGTCACGGTGACGGTGACCGTGAACGGCGTCGCCGGACCGGGCGACTGGCTGATGGGCAACGCCGGCGCCAACACCATCACCGGCACCCCGCAGGTGGACACGTTCGTCCTGAGCCAGGGCGGCAACGACACGATCAGCGCCCTGGCCGACAAGGACATCATCTATTTCGGCGGCGCGCTGACCGCCGACGACAACGTCACCGGCGGATCCGGCACCGACACGGTCGTCCTTCAGGGCGATTATAGCGGCGGGCTCACGCTCGACGGCTCCTTCACCGGCGTCGAGAACATCTCGATGCTGGCGGGCACCAACACCACGTTCGCCGACCCGGGATCGAACCTCTACGACTACGTCCTGACCACGGTCGACGCCAATTTCGCGGTCGGAGATCAGGTCCGGATCAACGGATCGGCGCTGCTCGCGGACGAGGATTTCACCTTCGACGGCTCGGCCGAGACGGACGCGAAGTTCGTCGTCTACGGCGGCCGCGGCAAGGACGACCTGACCGGCGGCGACGGCAACGACATCTTCTTCTTCGCCGAGGGCGGCCGCTTCGCGGCGGGCGACACAGTCGACGGCGGGGACGGCTATGACGGCCTGTTCCTGCGCGGCAATTACACGATCGACTTCACCCAGGCCGGCTATGCCGGCGCTCTCACCAACCTCGAGAACCTGACGGTGACCGGGGCG
>DASPJA010000056.1:0-79894 GCA_035628835.1 Allosphingosinicella sp. | reverse complement strand
CCCGATAATGTGCCGCGATATCCGCTCCCACTGGTCGTCGCGAAGGATGAGCCGATCCAATGCACCCATGACTGCCTCCAAAAGACAGTCTTGAATCAGACTTTACACCCAATGGGAATCCCAAGAGTCCACACTGCCTAGTCGATGACTTCCGAAAAGCAGATCTCGCTTCGGAAGAGGGCCCGCACGAGCAGCTGCGAGCGAGTCGCTACGGAATAGCGCCGCTTGGCGGCCTCGATATGCTCGTTCACCGTCTTCGGCCGGATGTCGAGCAGCTGGGCGATCACCGAGTCGCTCTTGCCGCGAGCCACGAACAACAGGCACTCGCGCTGGCGGTCCGAGAGCGGGGAGGGCCGAAGGTAAATTTCGCCGGGCCGCTTCTTGACCAGACGACGCGCCGCTTCGAACGCGAAGCTGCCCAGGGCCTGGGCGGCCGAGACGCTCGAATCGGGAAAGGGACGGTCCTTCCCCACGGCGAAATTGCAGGATCCGAAGGTTTCGCCCGGAACATGGTTCGGCACGGTATAGCCCTGGGCAATCCCGAACCGTGCCGCCTGCGCCATATATTCGATTTCGGCGGGCGTCATGTCGAGCAATGACTCCAGCTGGTCCCACTTGAATCCGCTCGACATGCGCTCCGCGGCCCTCACCACCGGATCGGGAAGCTTGGACTGCTCCCTGACATGGCCCACCCATTCGACCGGATAGTTGGTCAGTCGGACGTTTTCGCCCTCCGGCGTGCCGAAGCTGACATGATGGATGATGGCGAAATGATCGAAGCCCAGCTCGCGAACCGCGGCCTCGATGAGGGAGCGCAGCTCCGCCATGCTCGAGGCCCTCGGCGCCGACGTCACGAAGTCCTGCACGACGGCAAGCCCATCCTGACGATGCGCGGCTCTAAGGTTGCTGACGACGGAGACCGGCAAATTCACTCCACCTTTCGATCGCGCGAAGCCCCCGGAGGGATAGAATGTTGAGGTATGGCAGTCAAACCATCGGCTATGGCCCGCGAGGGCCGCGGGCCTTTAACACCTTTTCGGACCGAAATCGATCCGGCGGACACGGGATGGTGCCGAGTGTCCGACTCGAACGGACGACCTACCGCTTACAAGGCGGTTGCTCTACCAGCTGAGCTAACCCGGCCCGTGGCTCAAATGGGTGATAAGCGGCCCGAGGTCCAGCCCAATCCATCAGCCCGTTGACCCCGCCCGCCCGCCCGGGCGAGAGTAGCCGTCTCGAGCTGAAGGGGGGATCGAGTGCATTTCTCCAGCCATTTCCCAGGCGCCATGGCCGCGGCCCTTGCGCTTACGCCGGCGTCGGCGCTGCCGGCGGAGGCGCCGCCGCAGCATAAGCAGAAGTGGCCCGCCCTGGTCTCGGGCTCCAACCCGGCCGAGATGAGCGCCAGCCTCGACCTCGGCCCCAACCTCGAGCGCGGCCGCTCCGCCCGCTCCGAGCTGGCCGAGCATCGGCGCCTGACCAGCGCTCTCGCCGGGCTGGCGCCGCAACGGCGGGGGGTGGTCGACGCCTATGTGGTCGTCGTCGCGCTCGACAGCGATGCCGTGTTCGGGCGGGAGGCGCGCGAGGCCGGCAAGGTGCTGTCGCGCCGGTTCGACGCCGCCGGCCGGACCCTGGTGCTCGCCGGCGGCGACGGCGGGAGCGCCGGCGCCGCGCCGAAGGGATCGCTCCACGCGCTCAACCTCGCGCTCGCGCGGGTCGCCGAGCTGATGGATGGGGACGAGGATGTGCTGGTGCTCTACTCGACCAGCCACGGCGCCCCTTACGGCATCACCTATCATGACGGCGACGAGGGCTATGGCGTGCTGACCCCTGCCCGCCTCGCCGCCCTGCTCGGCGAGCTGCGGCTGCGCAACCGCCTCCTGATCCTGTCCGCCTGCTATTCCGGCATGTTCGTGCCCGCCTTGTGGAGCGACACCACGGCCCTGTTCACCGCCGCCTCCGCGAGCCGGGCTTCGTTCGGCTGCGCGGCCGACAACGACTGGACCTTCTTCGGCGACGCCATGATCAACCGGGCGCTGCGCAAGCCGCAGCCGCTGGCGGCGGCCTCGGCGGAAGCACTCAAGCTGGTCGCGGAATGGGAAGCGGCGAAGCGATACGAGCCCTCCTATCCGCAGGTGAGCATCGGCAGTCGCGTCGACGCCTGGCTGAAGCCGCTCGAGGCAAGGATGCCGAAGACGGGGACGGCGCCGGTGGGGAAGCTGTCGGCCGACTAGAGCTGATCGGTTTTCACTGAACCGCTCATCCTGAGCAGGGACTGAGCGAGGGCGAAGGCCCGTATCGAAGGACCGTCCTTCGATACGGGCCTTCGTTTCGACAAGCTCGACGGCTACTCAGGATGAGCGGGGCAGATCAACCTGAAGCGATCATGCTCCAACCCCTCTCCGCTGCAGGGAGAGGGGTTCACAATATCCCGAAGGTCCAGCCTTCGGTGCGGGCGAGCTCGGGCGTGAGGCCTTCAGGGGCGAAGGCGCGCCGCTCCGACGCGGCGAGAGCGCGCATGCCGGCGGCGGTCACCATGGCGTCGGTCTGGTGGTCGTTCGGCTCGAAACGCAGCCGCGACGGACGGCTGCCGAGGCCGGCGAGCGCCCGATCGAGATCGGCTCGCGAGCGCAGCTTGGTTCCGCTCAGGCCGGCGCGGCGCAGATAGATGCGGGTGTAGATTTCGACCACCGCGCTGCCATGCTCCGGCAGCCCGTCCATCGGCCACACCGCCACCCTGCCGTCGAGGTGATGGAGCAGCCGCATGCCGGAAAAGCTGGCTTTGGCGACCTGGGCGGCGCCGATGGCGTCGTAGGCGCTGGCGGTCTTTCGCCCGCCCTGTGCATTCAGCCGCGCGTCGCATTGGCGGAAATGCATGAATTCCGATTTCACGCCGTCGGCGATTCCGAAATAGAAATGGCGGCGGTGGGCGCGCTCGAGAAAGCTCGCCGCGCCGAGATCCTCGTCGTCGCTGCAGCCATCGACATAGGCCCAGAATTCGCGCGCGGTGGCGGGGACGTTCGCTTCTCCGGGCAGATATTCTCCTCTTTCCGCGATCGGGGGCGCGAAGCTGAAGTCGAAGCCGAACAGGGTCGGCGCCGCCGCCGCCTCGGCGAGCAGCCATTCCAGCACCCCGGTCCGCGACCAGACATGATCGGGGCGGACCAGCCGCGGGGCCGCCGCCCCCGCTTCCGCGACGGCGACGGCGATTCCCTTGTGACGCCGGCCCTTGGCGCCCGACCAGTCGATCGCGGCGAAGCGCTCGAACCCGGTCAAACCAGCGGCGGCTGGTCTTCGTCGGGCGCGGCCGGAGCCTTCGGCGCCCGCGGCCGCGCCGGCGGCGGCGGCGGCTGGTTCGATTCCGTCCAGCGCTCGAGCAGCTTGTGCGCGGTGGGCCGGCCGCCGAGGCCGAAGGCGAGAGCCGACGCGACCGCGGCCGAGCCGATGATCGCCGTGAAGGCGATGATCACGATCTCCTGACCAAGCTGCATGAAGGTCAGGCCCATGGCGACGGCGAGCGCTATGATCGACCATTTCAGCATGACCGGCAGCCAGTTCTCGGTACCGGCGCCGCTGACGAGATTCGAGACGATGCGGGCGATTCCGACTCCGCCGAGGATGATCACCACTCCGAACAGGACCCTGCTGCCGAGCTCCAGGATCTGCGCCAGCATCGCGGCGATCAGCGGCGACTGCAGCAGCTCGGCGGCCTTGATCGCGAAGAAGATGAGGATCGCGATCATCACCACCGTGCCGACCGTGCGCGACGGACTCCCCTCGCCCTTCGAGATTCCGAACGCGCTGACCGAGCGGTCGAAGCCCATCGAGGGGAGGAGCTGCTCGATGGCCTGTTTGGCGAGCTTCCCGACGAAATAGCCGATGGCGAGCAGGATCAGGGCGCCGAGGATGTTCGGGATCGAATCGAGGATGGTGCGCAGCATCTGCGTCGCGGGGCCCGAAATCGCCTGGATGCGGAGCGCCTCGAGCGCGGAGATGGTCACCGGGATCATGATCAGGAAGAAGACGATCATTCCAACCGATTTGCTGATCGACGTGCGGCTGCCCGGAGCCGCCGGCGCCCCCGCGGCCGTGGCGGGGGCGGTGCCGGCGGTTTCGGAAAGGCCGGTCCTGCGCAGCCAGCCGTCGGCATTGGCGGCGAGAAGCGAGCCTTCGACCAGGCGCCGGACGATGCGCGCGACGATCAGTCCGATGAAGAAGATGAGGCCCGCGCCGACCACGTTGGGGATGAAGGCCAGGGCGTTGGTGGTGAGCTGGCGCACCGGATCGAGCACGCCGCCGAGCTGAAGCGGCTGCAAGGCCAGCATGATGCCGATGAGGAGTATCAGCCAGAAGACGATGTCGCCGATCAGGCTGCCGAGCGTCTTGCCCGGCTCGGCCTCGTAATGCTTCCGAAGCGCCGGCACGCGGTCGACGACCTTGGCGATCGCCCATTTCGCGGCGCGCGCCAGCAGCCAGGCGATGATGAGGATGGCAATGGCGGCGAGGATCCTCGGCCCCCAGAACATCAGCTGGTCCTGCCAGTAATCGCCGTCTCCGGCATCGTTGCGGTACATGCGCTCGTCCCCTGTTGCGAGCGGCCGCGCGCCGCTCCCGGGGATAATGACGGGCGTTGGCCGGGGTTCCGTCAGCGCAGGGCGGCGAGCACGTCGCGAACGAAGGGAGCGGGGTCGAAGGCGGTGCCGGGACCGTCATAGCCTCGGCGGACGATCACGATCCGGCGCGACGGGACGATCGCCAGATACTGGCCGCGATTGCCTTGGGCGATATAGGCGTCGGCGGGCAGGCCGGCCGCCGCCGGGAAGGTCCAGAAAGTCGCGCCGTAGCCGTAGCCGGAGGCGGGCTGGGCGGGGCCGTGCCGCGAGACGTAGGCGCCCCAGCCGGGCGGCAGGATGCGCTCGCCGTTCCACATTCCGTCATTCTGGTAGAGCAGGCCGAGCCGGGCCAGGTCGCGGGCGGTCGTCCAGACCTGGCTGGAGAGGATGAAATTGCCCTGCCAGTCGGTCTCGGGGACGGTGCGCGTCATGCCGATCTTCCAGAGCAGGGCCTCGAACGGGAAAGCCAATGCCCGCTCGCCGTCGCCGAGCCTGGCACGCAGGCCGCGGATGGCGAGCAATATGTCGTTATTGGCGTAGCGGAAGCGGGTGCCCGGCGCCGTCTCGAGCGGCCATTGGGTGGCGTTCTCGGTGACCGAGCTGCCGCCGAAATAGGTGGCGTCGGTGCGGTTGCCGGCGGCGTCGCCGTGGAGGCCGCTCGCCATGCGCAGCAGCTGATCGGTGGTGATCGACGCGCGGGGATCGCCGGGGCTTCGCCACTCGGGGATCGGCGCAGGCGCGTCGACGTCGAGCAGCCCTTTCTGGACGGCGGCGCCGACGATCGTCCCGGCGAGGCTCTTGGCGACCGACCAGGTGCGCTGCGACATGTGCATGTCGAAATCGTCGCGATAGCGTTCGGCGACGATCCTGCCGTCCTGGACGATCACGACCGCCGTGGTCTCGCTGCCCTGGCCGTAGGTGCGGCGGTCGAAGGCGGAGGCGACGGCGCGCGTGAGGGCACCGGCATCCCCTTTCGGTCGGGCGGCCGCATTGCTGTCGCCGTCGGGCCAGCGAAGACGGTCGTTACGGCCGACGGCCGGATCGACCCCGAGCCTCGGCAGCAGCCGCACCGCATCGGCACCCGCGCCGATCGGCAGCTGCGCGCAACCGAGGTGGGGCCGCCAGGCGGCGATTCGCGGCGGCAGCTTGTCGCTGAAGGCGACGCTGACGGTCTTCGCTTCACGGTCGATCGCGGCGTCCAGACCGGGGATGAGCGGCTCCAGCTCGGGGTAGATGCGCTTGAGGTCGTCCCTCGCCACCTGCTCCTCGCTCTGTCCGGCATTGAAGATGTCGCTGCACAGGAACGATGCTTTGTAGCCCGCGGCGAGCGCTCGGACATATTCGGGCCGGTCGACCTGGGCGGAGGCGGGCGCGGCGAGCAGCAGCGCGGCGATCAGGAACCTGCTTTTCATTTTCTCTTCCCGGGCCTGGGCTTCGGCCTGGCGGCGGTCCAGGCGTGAGAGCGCTCGATCGTCTCCCGGACGCGCTCGGGATCCTTGCTGCCGAAGCGGATGAGGACGGCCGGCCAGCCCTCGTAATGCGGCGACTGCCAGAAGGTGCCGGGATCGGTCTCCTTCAGCATCTCGACGGTGTCGAGATCGATGGCGACTCCGAAGGAGGTCTGCTCCTCCCGGCCGACATAGAGGAAGGCTCGGCCGTTCACCTTGACGGCCGGCTTGCCGTAGCTGGTCGAAAGCTCGGTGCCGGGGAGCGACATCGCGAAGTCCACCGCATCGTCCCAGCTGCCGATCGCTTCAGCCATCGCGCTTCGCCTTGCGCTGCTCGTCCCACCAGGCGAGCCGCTCGGCAACGCGCTTCTCGAAGCCGCGATCCGTGGGCGTGTAGAAGGTCTGCGGGGTCATCTCCTCGGGCCAGTAATTGTCGCCGGAGAAGCCGCCCTCGGAATCATGGTCGTATGTGTAGCCCTTGCCGTAGCCGACCTCCTTCATCAGCTTCGTGGGCGCGTTCAGAATGTTCTTGGGCGGCATCAGCGAGCCGGTGTCGCGGGCCGAGCGCGAGGCCGCCTTTCCGGCAAGGTAGACGGCATTCGATTTCGGCGCGGTGGCGAGATAGAGGCAGGCCTGCACGATCGCCAGCTCGCCGTCGGGCGAACCGAGGAAGTCGTACATGTCCTTGGCGGCAATGCATTGGACGAGGGCCTGCGGGTCGGCGAGCCCGATATCTTCCACCGCCGCTCGGGTCAGCCGCCGGATCAGGTAGAGCGGCTCCTCGCCGGCCGTCAGCATCCGCGCCAGATAGTAAAGCGACGCCTGCGGGTCGGAACCGCGGATGGCTTTGTGAAGGGCGGAGATGAGGTTGTAATGGCCCTCGCGGTCCTTGTCGTAGACGGCAACCCGGCGATGGAGGAGCGCCGAGAGCGCGGCCGGATCGAGCGGTTCGGGCAGGTCGATCGAAAACAGCGTCTCCGCCTGGTTGAGAACGAACCGGCCGTCGCCGTCGGCCGTCGCCACCAGCGCGTCGCGGGCTTCCCGGGTGAGGGGCAGCGGCCTGCCGACCAGCGCTTCGGCGCGGTCGAGCAGCTTGCACAAGGCGGCGCTGTCGAGCCGGTTGAGGATCAGCACCTGCGCCCGCGACAGCAGGGCGGCGTTGAGCTCGAACGAGGGGTTCTCGGTGGTCGCGCCGACGAGGACGACGGTGCCGTCCTCGACATAGGGGAGGAAGCCGTCCTGCTGGGCGCGGTTGAAGCGGTGGATCTCGTCCACGAACAACAGGGTCTGGTGCGCCATCCTGCCATGCTCGCGGGCTTCGGCGAACACCTTCTTGAGGTCAGCGACGCCGGAGAAGACCGCGGAAATGGCGACGAAGCGCATTCCCACGGCGTCGGCGAGGAGCCGCGCGATCGTCGTCTTGCCGGTGCCGGGGGGACCCCACAATATCATCGAGGCGAGCTTGCCGGCCGCCACCATCCGGCCGATCACCCCTTCGGCGCCGGTGAGATGGTCCTGGCCGACCACCTCGTCGAGCGCCCGCGGCCGCAGCCGGTCGGCCAGCGGCGCGCTGTCGGGCGCCGGGGCGGACGGTTGAGGAGGCGCGGGATCGCCGGCGAAAAGATCGGCCATGGCGGGGTTCTAGAGCGGTATGGTGTCGAGTTGAACCGTTAAGTCCCGGGGTCACGCTTGACCCGGATCGTTCTAAGATATATCTCAGTTAGCTCTAGATAGATTGGAGACATGACATGAGGATGCGCTGCGGACCCCGTTTCTCCTTCGGCAACATTCCTCCGGGCCTGATCGCCATGGGCTTCGGCCCGCGCGGCTGGAGCGGCGGCTGGGAAGGCGGCGACTGGAGCGCCGAGTTCGGGCGCGGCCGCGGCGGCCGCGGCAAGAGGCGGATGTTCGAATCGGGCGAGCTGCGCCTCGTCCTCCTCAAGCTGATCGCCGACCAGCCGCGCCACGGCTACGACCTCATCCGGGCGATCGAGGAGCTCACCCACGGCAGCTACGCTCCTAGCCCCGGAGTGGTCTATCCGACGCTGACCATGCTCCAGGACATGGGGCTGATCCAGGAAGCGGCGGCCGAGGGCACCCGCAAGGCCTTCGCCATCACTCCGGACGGCGAGGCCCATCTCGCCGAGCGCTCCGAGGAGGTCGAGATCCTGTTCGAGCGCCTGACCGGGGCCGGCGAAGGCAAGCGCCGGGCCGGCGGCCGGCCGATCCAGCGCGCCGTCGGCAATCTGCTCTCGGCGCTCTGGCACCGGGTCACCGCCGACGACACCGGCGAGGAGCGCCTTCACGAGATCGCGGCGATCCTCGACGAGGCCGCGCAGAAGATCGAGCGGCTGAAATAGGACCCTCCGCTCCCTTCCAGGGAGGGGACAAAAAGAAAGCGCCCCGGGAGATACGCCCCGGGGCGCCCGATCGCGCGAAAGGAGAAGTCGCGATCTTACTGAGCGTTGGCCGCGGCCGCGTTGACGTCCGCGTCGTCGATGGCTTCTTCCTTGGCCTCGCCGGCGTCGCGCACGGCCTCGGCCTTGTCCTCGCCCGCCTCCTCGACGGCCTCGTTGCCGCTATTCTCGGTCACGGCCTCGATATTCTCCGCGACCGCTTCGGCATTGTCGGCGGCATTGTCGCCGAGCGTGTCGTCGCCCTGGCCGCCGCAGGCGGCGAGCGAGAGCAGTCCCGCGCCGAGCGCGGCTTTCAACGAGAACTTCATTTCATTCCCCTTTTTTGGTCCCCTACAAAAGGACGCCCCAGCAGCGTGGGGCTGAGGCGTCCATGGGAGCCCCGCGTGACCGGTGGAGGCTCGACCGGTGCGTTGAACGTGATAACCTGGGTTAGGTTCCGCCGAAACGATCAGATGAGTCCCGCAAGCGGACTCGAGGGATCGGCATAGCGGCGCTGGCCCATCCGGCCGGCGCGATAGGCGAGCCGGCCGGCCTCCACGGCGAGCCGCATCGCCCCGGCCATCGCCACCGGATCCCTGGCCTCGGCGATGGCCGTGTTCATGAGGACTCCGTCGCAGCCCAGCTCCATCGCCACCGCCGCGTCCGACGCGGTGCCGACTCCCGCGTCGACCAGCACCGGCACCCTGGCGCCCTCGACGATGAGCCGGATCGTGACGCGGTTCTGGATACCGAGGCCGGAGCCGATCGGAGCGCCCAGCGGCATGACCGCGACCGCGCCCGCTTCCTCGAGCTGCTTCGCGGCGATCGGGTCGTCGACGCAATAGACCATCGGCTCGAAACCCTCTTTGGCCAGCGTCTCGGTGGCCCGAAGAGTCTCGCGCATGTCCGGGTAGAGCGTCTTGGCTTCGCCGAGCACCTCGAGCTTGACCAGGCTCCAGCCGCCGGCCTCGCGCGCCAGCCGAAGAGTCCGGACCGCCTCGTCGGCGGTGAAGCAGCCGGCGGTATTGGGAAGATAGGTGACCTTCCCGGGATCGATGAAATCCATCAGCATCGGCTGCTTCGGATCGGAGATGTTGACCCGCCGCACCGCCACGGTGACGATCTGTGCCCCCGAGGCCTCGACCGCCGCGGCATTCTGCGCGAAATCCTTATATTTGCCTGTGCCGACGATCAGCCGCGACGTGAACGTCCGGCCGGCGACGGTCCAGCTGTCGTCCGCCGCTCCGGCCGGCGTCGCGATTCGGCTTTCTGCATTCACGCTCTGGTTCCGCTCGATGAAATGGACGACTCCGGATATAGTCGCGATCCGTCGCGGCGGAAGCCGTTACCAGCCAATGGAGGAAGGAATGCGGTTCGCTCGACTGGCCCTGCTGGCGGTCCTCGCGCTGGCGGCACCCGCCGCGGCGACGGCGCAGGAGCCGGACATCGTCGTCGAGGGCGGAATCGAACGATCGGAGATCGAGCGCATCCTGGCGGCGGACAATGTCGACACCTCGCGCCTCAGCGAACGCGAGGTGGCGGACATCGTCGCCGGCGTCGAGCGCGGCCGGGCGCCCAAGGATTTCTGGCTCGCCTATCAAGCCCACGTCCTCGCCTGGCAGCGGCTCGCCGATGCCGCCGAGAAGGCCAGGCGCGAGCAGGGCGAGTCGTTTTTCGAGGCGGAAGAGCTGGTGAAGGCGGAGCAGGCGATCGACGCCACCTTCGACGAGGTGGAACGGATCGCCCGGGCTTATGGGGCGAGACTGCCGGTTCCGCTCTGGTCCATCCCGCCGACGGTCTGAAGCGGCCTCCGCCGCTTCACCCTCGCTTGCCGGCGAAATCCGCTTCAGCCGCCGCCGACGAAGGTGACGATCTCGAAATCGTCGCCGTCCTCGACCCGGACCTGGCCGAGAGTCGAGCGCGGGACGATCTCGAGGTTGCGCTCGACGGCGAGCCGGCTCGGCTCAAGCCCGAGCTCCAGCGCGAGATCGGCGACGCTGATCCCCTTCGGCACCCGCCGGGGCTCGCCGTTGACAGTGATCGCAGCCGTCTCGTCCACCTTTGCGCTCCTCGCGGAGCCGCTTTATAGCCCCGGCCATCGCGTCGCCACCCATCATCTATGTGCTGAACGGCCCCAATCTCAACCTGCTCGGAACGCGCGAGCCGGAAATTTACGGATCGGCACGCTCGACGAGATTGCCGGGCAGATCGAGGACCGGGCGCGAGAGCTCGGCGCGGAGGTGGAAATCCGCCAGTCCAATCACGAAGGCCGTCTGATCGACTGGCTGCACGAGGCTCGGGCGCAGGGCGCTAAAGCGGTGATCCTCAACGCCGCCGGCTTCACCCACAGCTCGGTCGCGCTTCACGACGCGGTGAAGGCGATCGCGACTCCGGTGATCGAGGTCCACCTCTCCAACCCGCAGGCGCGCGACAGCTTCCGCCGCCGGAGCCCGATCGCGCCTGCGGCCAGGGGCACGATCTCGGGCTTCGGAGCACTCTCCTATCTGCTGGCTCTGGACGCGGCGGCCCGTCTCTGACAGGAAGCCGCGCTTCGGGGCCGCGGCTCCGGAACAGGGAAAGAGACTTTCGAAATGAGCGATGAAGAACGCGCCTCCGAGGGCGGCATGCGGATCGAGGCCGATCTCGTGCGCCAGCTGGCCGAGCTCCTCAACCAGAACGATCTGACCGAAATCGAAGTCGAGGACGGCGACCGCAAGATCGTCGTCAAGCGCAGCGTCGTCGTCGCCGCGCCGGCGCCGGCTCCCGCGGCCGCGCCCGCGGCGGCGGCCGCTCCTTCCGCGCCTGCGGCATCGGCCGCCTCTCCCGCCAGCCATCCCGGCGTGGTGAAGTCGCCGATGGTCGGCACCGTCTTCCTCGCCGGCGAGCCGGGAGCGAGGCCCTTCGTCTCGCCCGGCCAGACGGTCAAGGAAGGCGACACCCTGCTGATCATCGAGGCGATGAAGGTGATGAACCCGATCGTCGCGCCCCGGGCCGGAACCGTGAGCCAGGTGCTCGTGCTCGACGCCCAGCCGGTCGAATATGACCAGCCGCTGGTGATCATCGAGTAAAGGATGATCAAGAAGGTCCTCATCGCCAATCGCGGCGAGATCGCGCTCCGCATCCACCGCGCCTGCCACGAAATGGGCATCAAGACGGTCGCGGTTCACTCGACCGCGGACACCGACGCGATGCACGTGCGGCTCGCCGACGAGGCGATCTGCATCGGCCCGCCAGCGGCCGCGGATTCCTATCTCAACATCCCGGCCATCATCTCGGCGGCGGAGATCAGCCACGCCGACGCCATCCACCCGGGCTACGGCTTCCTGTCGGAGAATGCCCGCTTCGCCGAGATCGTCGAGCTTCACAACATCATCTGGATCGGCCCCAAGCCCGAGCATATCCGGGTGATGGGCGACAAGGTCGAGGCGAAGCGCACCGCCGCCAAGCTCGGCCTGCCGCTGGTGCCGGGCTCGGACGGTCCGGTCGAAGGGCCGGAGGAAGCGCGTGAGGTGGCGGCGGCGACGGGCTATCCGCTGCTCGTCAAGGCGGCTTCGGGCGGCGGCGGCCGGGGCATGAAGATCGTACGGAACGAGGAGGAGCTCGACAGCCAGCTCAGCCAGGCGCGGTCGGAGGCGAAGAACGCCTTCGGCGACGACACCGTCTATATCGAGAAATATCTCGGCGACCCGCGCCACATCGAGTTCCAGGTGTTCGGCGACGGCAAGGGCCACGCCGTCCATCTCGGCGAGCGCGACTGCTCGCTCCAGCGCCGCCACCAGAAGGTGCTCGAGGAAGCGGGCTCGCCGGTCATCACTCCCGAGGAGCGCGACCGCATGGGCGGAATCGTCGCCAGGGCGATGGCCGACATGGGCTATCGCGGCGCCGGCACGATCGAGTTCCTCTACGAGAATGGCGAGTTCTTCTTCATCGAGATGAACACGCGGCTCCAGGTCGAGCATCCGGTCACCGAATATATCACCGGCATCGACCTCGTCCGCGAGCAGATCAGGATCGCCGCCGGCGAGCCCCTGTCCTGCACCCAGGACCAGGTCCAGTTCCGCGGCCATGCCATCGAATGCCGGATCAACGCCGAGGATCCGGAGACCTTCGCCCCCTCCCCCGGCACCGTCAAAGGCTTCCACGCGCCCGGCGGAATGCACGTCCGCGTCGATAGCGGCCTCTATGTCGGCTACAAGGTGCCGCCTTATTACGACAGCATGATCGCCAAGCTGATCGTCTACGGCTCCACCCGCGATCGCTGCATCATGCGGCTGAGGCGGGCGCTGGAGGAGATGGTCATCGACGGCGTGAAGACGACCATCCCGCTCCACCAGAGGCTGGTCAACGAGCCGGACTTCCTGGCCGGCAACTACACGATCAAGTGGCTGGAGGAATGGCTGGCGCGCGAGGCCGGCTAGCGGCCTCGAGCCTCTCAGGTCAGCGCCGCCTTCACATCTGTCTGCGCAAAATCGTCGCCGACGTATAAAAGCGGCACGTCCCATCCCTTTGCGAGCGCGTAGGCGAAGCAATCGCCGAAATTCAGTCCGGCCGGATGCACGCCTTTACCCCACCGACCATAGGCTTCGACTACGCGTCGGGCATCGGCGGGTGACAGCGTCGCGATCGTAAAGCCAAGACCATCGATGAGCGCAGCCATTTCCAGGGCCAAGCCCCGCCGATCTGCCACGATGAGAGCCTCGGCCATGGTAGCAGCCGACATCGCGACTTCAGACTCTGCTACCAGCACCGCCGCGCAGGAATCCGCTTTCGGCTGCTCGAGCAAGATCTCCATCAGCGCCGAGGTGTCGGCCACGATCACCGAGGCAGGCCGGTGTCGGCATCATACAAAAAATCCTGACTGCGAGCGGCGTCGGCGCCAGCTGTGGCCTTACCCGCCGCGGCCTTGCGAACCGCGCCCAAGACCGCACGCCGCTGCTGCGGGGTCGCGATTTCCCGGATCGCTACCAGCCGCGCGGCCGGTCGCCCGTGCCGCGTCAGCACGACGTCGTCCCCCGCCTCCGCGCGCCTGACCAGATCGGTCAGCTGGGCTTTCGCGTCGGTGATGGACATTTTCACGGGACCAATCCTATTTTCGATCAAGAAGCCATGCACAATTTAGACCATTCGATGGTCCATTTCAAGGCAAGCGCCAATGACCGACGGCAAGTTCCAATTCTCAGTCGCCCCCGAGAAATTGTGGCAGGCGATCAATCCCTGGACCTTCATGAACCAGGGCGCGCAGTTCGGGCTGGTCAACGTCAATCTCGGCCAGACTCCGCGGCCGGACATCGAGCAGAAGGTGCTCGACGAGGTCGGCAGCTACGGCCGTCAGCTCGGCCGGATCGGCGACGCGCTCGAGGTGCTGATCGACCATGTGAAGCTGGAAGGGCTCAGCCGCGAGGAGGCCGACGCGCTCGCCATCCTCAAGGGCCAGCTCGCCGAGGTCCGCAAGGTAAAGCAGCGCGAGCGCTCGGCCAAGCCGGAGTAACTGCTCCGAAACCGACCCGGCGCGGCATCGATCGTTTGAGGACACCCCTGATCCATGTTAGTCTCCCCTTCGTGGGATAGGGTGCGCATCTTCCGGTGCGCGGGGCTTTTCGGCGCCACTTTGGCCAAGCACCCAGCCACCGGATCGGGGAGAATCATAATGTTGAATTCGAGCCTGTTCGCCGCGAGCGCGGATCTCGCCAGCGTCGCAGCCGGGGGTCGCCTGATCAAGGCGCCCGAAACCTCGGACTCGGTCGCCTTGATCCAGCAGGCGCTCCTCGCTCTGGAGTTCGACTTTTCGGACAAGGGAATAGACGGCGCCTTCGGACCAGAGACAGGCACCAACGTGTCGGCGTTTAAGACCGACCGAAACGTCCTGCCTGCGGATCCGATCGTCGGACCTGGCACAACCCAGCGTCTCGACCTTGAACTCGCCTATCTGGAGGGCAACGCCGCCAACCCGTCCGCCCTGGATCCGACAACGCTGAAGCAGGATCCGTTTTTCGCGGGCGTCCTGGAAGTGCAGAACGCCATGCCGAAGATCGGCCAGGACGTGATCGACCTGTTCGAGTTCGGCGATCGTTTGTGCCTGCGCCTGTCCCTCCTCCTCGGCCCCTCAATTGCTGCGCTGTTCGGTCGGATCGTCGAACCGATCATATTCAAAGATTTCTGCGCGTCGCGCGGACCGTGCACGACCGAGGACTTCCTGGATTCCGATCCGGGCTCGACGGCTTATGTCGACTTCCTGCTCGTTCACAATCCGCTAGTTGATCCGGCGCGGATCGGCGAACTGGCCAGCAGGCGGCGGCCGGACATTCTGACGCACCGCTCGCCACGTGAATGGTATGAGATAAAACCGGCAAGCATTTCGGGAGCGATCGGAGCCTGGATCAAGTTCAACTCGATCATAGCGGACTATGCCGTGCGCGGCCTGCCCTATCTCCCAGGCACGGCCTATGTCCCGACCGCGGAGATATTCCTGGCCGGCTTTGTGACGCCCAACGGCGAATCGCTAGAGGTGGTACTGGAGCCGAGACGGAGAGCGCCGGGCCTCATCTTCTGGACGCTGTGCATCAAGGGCGACTACGTCGCCTATTTCAACCGCGTGCGCCTGGCGGGGGGAATTCTTGCCATATTGGTCGCGCTGGGGGTGGCCCTTCTGCCGGCGGCCGAGGCGGCGGCCGTAGCCGCAGCGGTCGCCGAGATCGCAACCGGGCTCGGAGTCATCCTGGCTCCGCTCTTCGCCACGTAAAGGCGCTGCGGCGATGCTGCAACTCCGCGCGCCGGCCCGTCCGGGGTTCCCCCCGGCGGCCCGGCGCGGCTATAATGGAGAAATGCAAGCCACTATTTACCACAATCCTAATTGCGGGACATCTCGCAAGACGCTTGCGATCCTCGTGGAATCCGGCGCCGATGTGAAGGTGATCGAATATCTCAAATCCCCGCCGTCCAGGGACGAGCTTCGGCGCCTCTACGAACGGGCCGGCCTGTCCCCAGCTGAGGGGCTCAGGCGCAAGGAGGAGGGCGCCGCCGACGTGGCCGAGGTCGGCGACGAGGCCGTGCTCGACGCGATGATCGGCAATCCCGTCCTGATCGAGCGCCCGCTCGTCGAGACCGAGAAGGGCGTACGGCTATGCCGGCCCCAGGACAGGGTCCGCGAAATCCTCTGACCCGGCGCTTGAAGACCTTTGCTTCCCGGCGAAGGCCGGGACCGAGTCCGTCCGAGTCAGCGACTGGACCCCGGCCTTCACCGGGGAACAGGCTTTCCGTTCCGCCGGAGGGACCCTAGAGCGCTTGCGATGGCGGTGATCGATCCGGACCTGCTGCTGCGCGCCTATGCGATCGGCGTGTTCCCGATGTCGGACAGCCGCGACGCGCGCGAAGTCTTCTGGGTCGAGCCGCGGCGGCGGGCGATCCTGCCGCTCGAACGCTTCCGGATGTCGCGCTCGCTGAGGAAGAGGATCCGATCGGGCGAATATCTCGTCACCCGCGATTCCGCCTTCGCCGCGGTCGTCCGGCGCTGCGCCGAGCGGGCGGAGACGTGGATCAACGGCGATATCGAGGAGAGCTACCGCCTCCTCCACGCCCGAGGCCACGCCCATTCGATCGAATGCTGGCACGAAGGCGAGCTCGCGGGCGGCCTCTACGGGGTCAGCCTGGGCGCCGCTTTCTTCGGGGAGAGCATGTTCTCGGGCCGGCGCGATGCCTCCAAGGTGGCGCTGGCCTGGCTGGTGGCGCGGCTGAGGGTGGGCGGCTACCGGCTGCTCGACTGCCAGTTCATGACCGAGCATCTGCGCAGCCTCGGCGCCGTCGAAATCACCCAGGAAGATTATCTGGCGCTGTTGGAATCGGCGCTTTCGGCGGGGGCTCCGGACGGCTCCGGTGCCGGCGCGGCGGGCCTGGGCGCGGCGGCGCGCGGCGTCGGCGCCGAGTTCGGCGCTCTCGACCGGTTGCTCGCCGCCGACGCCGCGCGGACGGTCGATTCGCCGGCTTCCGGATGCGTCATCGCGCAGCTCTTGGGCCAGACATCGTAAATCGGGTGCTCGACGACGTTGAGCGACGGCGTCTCCTTGTAGAGCCAGCCGGAAAAGACCCGCTGCCAGCGCCCCTGCGGGTTGCGGACGTCCAGCTGGACGAAGGCGCCGGTCAGCGCCTGCACCTCCCACGGCGCGGTCGTCTCGCAGGCGCGCAGCCGGACGATCGCGTCGCCGACCCGAACCGCCTGGCCGGGCCTGAGCGTGATCGGCCGGGAGATGCCGTTGCGCTTGTTGAGCAGGCCGAGCACCGCCACGCGCTGCGCCATCGGCGTCGTCCCGGGCGCGACGGCCGTCACGGTCTGCGGGATGTCGACGGTCCGCGGCTCGCCAACCGCCTGGCGGTTGCCGCCGCCGGCCTGCTCGCTGCCCTGGTTGCAGGCCGCCAGCGCGGCGACGGCAAGGAGAACGGCGCCGGGCTGGAGCCTCATGCCTGGTCCGGGGTCCATGCCTCATAGTCGCCGCTCGCGGCGGGACGCTGGGCGCCCAGCTCGAGCGCGCCCGACGGACGGTAGGCGAGCGGGGTGCCGGTGCGGTTGGGCTCCGGCTCCCTGAGGAATTTGGGCGGGGGCGGCAGCGACCGGTCCGGTACGTCGTCGATCTGGTGGTGGAGCCAGCTATACCATTCGGGCGGGATCCGGCTCGGATCGTTGGCGCCCTCGTAGGAGACGAAGCGGCGGTTGCCCTTCTTGGAGGCATAATAGACGTTGCCGTTCGAATCGCTGCCGACCTCGCGGCCATGGCGACGCAGGTGAAGCGACGTCGTCAGGGTCGCCCCGTCCCACCAGGTGAAGAGCTTTTTGAACACGCCCATGGCCGCGCGGACTAGCGCCGATGGCGGGCGCCGCGCAAGCCATTCCTCCTCCCGGCCGGGAGAGCGGACGGACGTAAAACCGCCGAACGGCTCTTTAATCGTCAGTCCGGGCTTTTTCCCCGTTAAGTGGAGGATAAATATCGACAATCTCGTTTTTCGCGATTGACGAATCAAAATTCGTCAACTAATCGAGCCACTTAGCGAAGGGGCCCCGTGGCAAGGGTCGTCCTTCGAGTGGGGCCGCTGGGGCAAACTTTGCAAAAATCGAACACTTTGAGGCGCGCCTGCGCCGCGCTCGTCCTGCTCTGCGCCTGCGGCGCGGCGCCCGCGACGACGCCCGCCGCGGAGGCTCCGACGCCCTCCCCGCTGTGGAGCGGCCTGCGCGCCGTCGGAGTCCAGTGCCTGGTCCGGACCTCTTCCAGGCTCGACGCCCAGACCCTCGAGGCCGACTTGTGCGAGCGCGTTCTCGCGATCGTCGCCAGGGACGCCCCGGTTCCGGTCAGGCGCGTCAATTCCGGCGACCCCGCCATCCATTCGGCCGGGACGGTCACGCTGCTGGTCCATGCCTCGGTCGAGCCCGCCGGCGAGGGGCTGGCGATGAGCTTCGCGATCCGCCCGATCCGCCCCTCGTCCCGCCATTCCGAAGTCTATTCCGCAACGGCGCCGAAGCGCGCCGACCTGGGCGGCGAATCGGGCCTCGGGGCTTCGTTCGAATCCTCGCTCACTTCAGCTTTGGCGGAGCTTCTGCCCTGGAAGCTGCAGCGCCCGGAAATCCGGGTCCTCACCGAAATCCACTGATCCTCAACGAACCAACAGCTTAACTCAGGAGGGAATTATCATGTCTGTAAGCTACACCCATACCCACGCGGACGGCTCGACGCACACGCACGAAGCGCCGACCATCACCACTCAGGGCGACTTCGCCGACGAGACCCACGATCATAACGACGGCACGCACGACCACAGCGAGAATTTCGACACCGACCTGTTCAACGCGGAGCTCTACGGCTCGGCGGACCATCTCGCCGGCACCACCGGCCCGAACGGCAAGCCGATCTGGTCGGCCACCCAGGCCGCGGAATATCTCTTCCGCGCCCAGGCCGGCTTCGGCGACGGCCCCAAGATGGTGACCCCCACCAGCGGCGACATCAACGTCATCAACTACGGCTTCCACACGGGCCAGCAGTCGCTTTTCGACAACGGCTACGTCTATAAGTGGACCGACGGCAATATCTACGCCATCGCCAGCCAGTACAACGCGATGCAGCCTTTCACCGCGGCGCAGGTGGCCGCGACCCACGAGGCGATGACCTATTGGGACGACGTGATGGCGCCGGAATTCGTCCACACCAACATCAATGACGCGGACATCGCGCTCGCCAACTACACCAACCGCCCCGGAACGCAGGCTTTCGCCTACGTCATGCAGGCTTCGCAGACCGGGAACACGCTGGTCGACCCGCAGGTCCGCGACATCGGCGGCGACGTCTGGGTTGCGGCCCATGCGGCCAGCAACTTCTACCTCGACGAGGGCGGCTACGGCATGAACACGCTGGTCCACGAGATCGGCCATGGCTTCGGCATGCTTCACCCGGGCGACTACAATGCGGCGCCGGGCCTTTCGCTCAGCTACGCGGCGAACGCGGAATATTATCAGGACACGCGCAGCTACTCGATCCTGTCCTACTGGAATCCGCGCGACATCGGCGCCCGCGATTACGACTGGAGCATCATGAATCTCGCTTATGGCGCGACTCCGATGGTCCACGACATCCTGGCCGTCCAGATGCGCTACGGCGCCGAGATGACGACCCGGACCGGCGACACGACCTACGGCTTCAACTCGAATGCCGGCCGTGACGCCTTCGACTTCGTCAAGACGCCCGCTCCGATGATGACCATCTGGGATGCCGGTGGGATCGATACGCTCGATGCCTCCGGGTACAACACCAACCAGGTGATCGACCTCAACCCGGGCCAGCTCAGCAGCATCGGCGGAATCACCGCCGACGAGTTCCCGAGCTTCGCGCAGGTCAATGCCAATCGCGCCGCGCACGGAATGCCTCCGGTCAGCCAGGCGCTCTACGACAGCAACCGCGCTGCCTTCATGACCAACCCGGCCCATTACGGCCGGATCCAGGACAATGTCGGCATCGCCTACGGCGCCACGATCGAGAATGCGGTCGGCGGCGGCGGTCACGACACGATGCTCGGCAACACCGTCGACAACATCATGTCCGGCAATGGCGGCAACGACCTGATCGCGTCGGGCCTCGGCAACGACACGCTCAACGGCGGCACCGGCAATGACGAGATGCTCGGCAGCCTCGGCAACGACCTCTACTTCGTCGACACCACCGGGGACATCGTCACCGAGCTGGCGAGCGAAGGCACCGACACGGTGTCGAGCTCGATCAGCTACACGCTGGGAAGCAACGTCGAGAACCTGATCCTGACCGACTCGGCGACGACCGGCACGGGCAACGATCTCGACAACGTCCTCACCGGCAACGCTCTCGCCAACGTCCTTTCGGGCGGCGCGGGCAACGACCGCCTGGTCGGCGGCGACGGCGTCGACTCCCTCGTCGGCGGCCTCGGCAACGACGTCTTCGTCGCCGAGATCAACGCGACGAAGGTCGACAGCAAGACCGGTGCGATCTCGCTCGACCGCGTCCTGGACTTCGCCGCCGGCGACGTCCTCGACCTGAGCGGAATCGACGCCAACAGCAATGTCGACGGCGATCAGGCCTTCACCTTCGTCGGCCATGCCAACCCGAACGATGCCGGCGAAGTCGGCATCCGCACCTTCGGCAACATGAACGCGGCCGAGAAGGCCCTGGGCATGGAGCTGGACGGCATCGACGGCGCCAGCGCCTTCGCAGGCCCGGTCACGGTGGTGTTCGGCAATGTCGACGGCGGCGCGGCGGACTTCGCCATGGTGCTGATGAACAATCAGTCGCTCGCCGGCAGCGACTTCATCTTCTGATCCACGCGGCCTCGGCCGCTCGAAGGGAAAGCGCTCCGGCTCCGGCCGGGGCGCTTTTTCTTTGCCTGCGTCAGACGGAGCGCAGCCTTCTGTAGAGAAGCAGGCCGATCCAGCCGAGGGCGGGGACGAGGATCGCCGCCGTGAAGAGCAGTGCGAACGAACCGGCCGCGGCCACGTAGACGAAGGCGATGCCGGCATTGGCGAGGCCGGTCGCCAGCGCGAACCGCCCGAGCGGCATCGCGGCCAGGCCGGCGGCGACGGTGGCCGCTTCCGCCAGCACCGGCACCGCCCGGGTCACAACCAGCGCCGCCGGGCCGACGTCCGCGGCGATACGCTCGGCGCGCGCGATCTCGCCGGGACCGAGGACGCGCTCCGCCAGCGGCCGCCCGGCGCGGCTTCCCAGCCAATAGCCGATGGCGCAGCCGAGGGTCATTCCAAGCCAGATCAGCAGGCCCCCGGCCCAGCCGTAGAGCGCGACCGCCGCGACGCTGAGCAGGCTGGAAGGAACCGGGAGAAACACGTCCCCCGCGAACAGGGCGACGATCGCCAGCGCCACCAGCAGCCCCGCTTGCCCGCCTGCGTCGGCAAGGCCTCGCGCAATTGCGACGGCTTCCGCCCCGAACAGAATGAAGGGCAGGACTATGATGCCGACGATCGCCAGGCCCAGCCCGATCCATTTCAATAGCGCGAGCACCAAGCCTCTCTCCGTCATGCCGGGCTTGACCCGGCATCCCTGAACGCCGCGCGATAAGACTATTCTCCAGCGCTGGTGTCCATGGATTCCGCCTTCGCCGGAATGACGGGAGGGGGCCGCCCTTGCCTCGCCGCCGCGCCCGCTTTACGCCCGGCGCGACACCGGAGAGGCACGATGCGCATCGCCTGCCTGGGCGGGGGACCGGCCGGGCTCTATTTCGCGATCTCGATGAAGCTGCGCGACCCCGCGCAGGACATCGACCTCTATGAGCGCAACCGGCCCGACGACACGTTCGGCTGGGGCGTGGTCTTCTCCGACCAGACGGTCGACAATCTGATGGCCAACGACCCGGTCTCGGGCGCCGTCATCCGGGGCGAATTCGCGCATTGGGACGATATCGAGGTCCACGTCCACGGCGAGACGATGCGCTCGTCCGGCCACGGCTTCATCGGCATCGGCCGCAAGCGCCTTCTCAACATCCTTCAGGACCGGGCGCGCGAGCTCGGGGTGCGGCTCCATTTCGAGCATGAGGCGAGCCCCGACCTCGATTCCTACGCCGGCTTCGACCTCGTCATCGCCGCCGACGGCGCCAACAGCCGCATCCGCACCGCTTATGCCGGGAACTTCGGAGTGGACGTGCAGGTGCGGAAGAACAAATTCTTCTGGTTCGGCACGGAGCGGGTGTTCGAGGCCTTCACCTTCGCCTTCGAGCAGACGGAGGCGGGCTGGGTGTGGGCCCATGCCTACCGGTTCGACGAGGGCCTCTCGACCTTCATCGTCGAGATGGCGCCGGACACCTGGGCGAGGCTCGGCCTCGACCGCATGGACCAGCCCGAGGCGATCGCCTTGTGCGAGCGGATCTTCGCCCGCTTTCTGGGCGGCAAGCCCCTCATGTCCAACGCCGCGCACCTGAAGGGTCCGGAGGCGTGGCTCCAGTTCCGGCGGATCATCTGCGAGCGCTGGTCCTACCGCAACCTGATCCTGCTCGGCGACGCCGCCCACACCGCCCATTTCTCGATCGGCTCGGGCACCAAGCTCGCCATCGAGGACTCGATCAAGCTCGCCGAGGTGCTCAACCGCCCCGGCCTCTCCCGCGACGCCGCTCTGGCCGAATATCGCGAGGAACGGCAGATCGAGGTGCTCAAGCTTCAGAACAGCGCCCGAAACTCGACCGAATGGTTCGAGACGGTGGAGCGCTACCTCCATTTCGAGCCGATCCAGTTCGCTTATTCACTGCTCACCCGCTCGCAGCGCGTCAGCCACGAGAATCTGCGCCTTCGCGACAAGCCCTGGCTGGAAGGAGTCGAACGCTGGTTCCAGTCGAGGGCGCTCGGAGTCGCGGTCAACGACCCCGCGCCGCCCATGTTCGCGCCTTACCGGCTCCGCGGGCTCAGCCTGGCCAACCGGATCGTGGTCTCGCCCATGGCCATGTATTCGGCCGAGGAGGGCAAACCGGGCGATTTCCACCTCGTCCACTACGGCACCCGGGCCCAGGGGGGCGCCGGCCTCGTCTATACGGAGATGACCTGCGTCTCGGCCGAGGGGCGGATCACCCCCGGCTGTGCCGGCCTCTACGCCCCCGAGCATGTCGAGGCGTGGAAGCGGATCGTCGACTTCGTCCACGCCAACAGCAAAGCGAAATTCTGCCTGCAGCTCGGCCATTCCGGGCCCAAGGGCAGCACCAGGGTCGGCTGGGAAGGCTATGACGTCCCCCTCGAAAGCGGCAACTGGCCGGTCATGGCGGCCTCGGACGTGCCCTGGTCGGAGCGAAACCAGGTCCCGCGGCCGATGACCCGCGCCGACATGGACAGGGTGCGCGGCCAGTTCGTGACGGCCGTTCTGATGGGCCTGGAGGCCGGGTTCGACATGGTCGAGCTCCACGCCGCCCACGGCTACCTCCTCTCCAGCTTCATCACGCCGCTCACCAACCGGCGCAGCGACGAATATGGCGGCAGCCTCGACAACCGCCTTCGCTTCCCGCTCGAGGTGTTCCGGGCGATGCGGGCGGCCTGGCCGGCCGACAGGCCGATGTCGGTGCGCATCTCGGCCAATGACTGGATGGGCGATCTGGGGGTCACCCCGGACGAGGCCGTGCTGATCGGCCGCGCCTTCGCCGAGGCGGGCGCCGACCTGATCGACGTCTCCGCCGGGCAGACCTGGGCCGACTGCGCGCCGGTCTACGGCCGGATGTTCCAGACCCCTTTCGCCGACCAGATCCGCAACGAAGGGCGGGTGGCGACGATGGCGGTGGGCAACATCTACGAGACCGACCACGTCAACTCCATCCTCGCCGCCGGCCGCGCCGACCTGGTCGCACTCGCCCGCCCGCACCTCGTCGACCCGATGTGGACCCTTCGAGCCGCCGCCGCCCACGATTATCGCGGAATCCACGTCCCGCCCCAATATCTCGGCGGAATGGCCCAGCTGGCGCGCAACCTCGCGCGCGAGGCGGAGCTGAAGGCGTGAGACTTCAGGGCCACCACGCCATCATCACCGGCGGCGGCACCGGGATCGGCGCCGCCATCGCCCGGACGCTCGGCGGCGAGGGCGCGAAGCTCACCCTCGTCGGCCGGCGCCGCGACAAGCTGGAGGAAGTCGCCTCCGCCGGTTTCGACGCCCTGGTCGCCCCCGCCGACGTTACCGTGCGCGAGGAGGTCGACCGCGCCTTCGCCCTCGCCCGCGAGGCGCAGGGGCCGGTCACCATCCTCATCAACAATGCCGGCGCCGCGGCGGGAATGCCGTTCGCCAAGGTCACGCCCGACTTCTGGCGCGGCATCATGGCCGTCAATCTGGACGGCATGTTCCATTGCTGCCAGGCGGCCCTTCCCGACCTGCTCGCCGCTCCGGCGGGGCGAATCGTCACCATTGCCTCGATGGCGGGGCTGCACGGCTTCGCTTATGCGTCTCCCTATATCGCGGCCAAGCACGGCGCGGTCGGCCTCACCCGCGCCCTCGCCGCCGAATATGCGCAACGGAACTTGCGGGTGAACGCGGTCTGTCCCGGCTTCGTCGACACCGAGATGACCGTTCAGTCGGTCTCCAACATCGTCGCCAAAACGGGCCGCAGCGAGGACGATGCCCGGGCCGAGCTGGCGCGGCTGAACCCGTCCGGGCGCCTGATCTCTCCCGAAGAGGTTGCCGGCGCGGTGCTTGACCTCGTCCTCGCGGAGCGGAACGGTGAGGCGGTGGAGATCGCATGAACCCTGAAACATTCCAACCCGAGCATTTCCAATGGGCGTTTGAAGGCGGCGTGGCCACGGTCACCCTCAACCGGCCGGAGCGGAAGAACCCGCTCACCTTCGAAAGCTATGCCGAGCTTCGCGACACCTTCCGCGCGCTGGTCTATGCGCGCGAGGTCAAGGCGGTGGTGGTGGCCGGAGCGGGCGGCAATTTCAGCTCCGGGGGCGACGTCCACGAGATTATCGGCCCGCTGACCCGGATGGACATGCCGCGCCTGCTCGATTTCACCCGGATGACCGGGGACCTCGTCAAGGCGATGCGCGGCTGCCCGCAGCCGATCGTCGCCGCCGTCGACGGCATCTGCGTCGGCGCCGGGGCGATCGTGGCGATGGCCTCGGACCTGCGACTGGCGACTCCGGAGGCGAAGACCGCCTTCCTGTTCACCCGGGTCGGTCTCGCCGGCTGCGACATGGGCGCCTGCGCCATCCTGCCCCGGATCATCGGCCAGGGCCGGGCCGCGGAACTGCTCTACACCGGCCGGGTGATGACCGCGGAGGAGGGCGAACGATGGGGTTTTCACAACCGGCTGGTCCCCCGCGAGGCGCTGCTCGACGAGGCGCGGGCGCTTGCGGCGAGCCTCGCCTCGGGCCCCACCTTCGCTCACGGCATCACCAAGACCCAGCTCAACCAGGAATGGAATGTCAGCCTCGAGACGGCGATCGAGATGGAGGCGCAGGCCCAGGCCATCTGCATGGCCACCAACGACTTCAGGCGCGCCTTCGAGGCGTTCGCGGCGAAGAAGACGCCGGAGTTCGAGGGTGACTAGGCGCCAACGGCCTCCCCTCCCTGGAAGGGAGGGGCCGGGGGTGGGTCCGCCGAAGGCGGCCGAGACTCGGAGTCAGACTAAGTCTCGCTACGCTCGCCTACCCACCCCCAACCCCTCCCTTCCAGGGAGGGGAGATCGGTGAGCGACCGCGCCTTCCTCGACTGGCCCTTCTTCGATGACGGCCACCGCAAGCTCGCGGACACACTCGAGCGCTGGTGCGAGGCCGAGCTGGACGACGAGGAGCCGGACGACCTCGACGAGGCCTGCCGGGACCTCGTCCGCAAGCTCGGCGACGGCGGCTGGCTTCGCCATTGCGTTCCCGACGAGGCCGGCCGGCTCGACGTTCGCACCCTAGCCCTGATCCGCGAGACTCTCGCCCGCCACAGCGGCCTCGCCGATTTCGCCTTCGCCATGCAGGGCCTCGGCTCCGGGACGATCAGCCTGTTCGGAACGGAGGCCCAGAAGGCGGCCTATCTTCCCGCCGTCGCCCGGGGGGACAAGATCGCCGCCTTCGCCCTCACCGAGCCGGCTTCGGGCTCGGACGTCGCTTCGATGGACATGACGGCGGAGGAGACCGGGGACGGCTGGGTGCTGAACGGCGCCAAGACCTACATCTCCAACGGCGGCATCGCCGATTATTACGTCCTCTTCGCCCGCACCGGCGAGGCGCCGGGCGCGAGGGGCATTTCCGCCTTCATCGTCGAGAGCGACACGCCCGGCCTCGACGACAGCGAGCGGATCCACGTCATCGCGCCCCACCCGCTCGCAACCCTTCGCTTCGCCGACGCCCGGCTCCCCGCCCGCGCCCTGCTCGGGGAGCGCGGACGCGGCTTCGCTTTGGCGATGGCGACTCTCGACGTCTTCCGAACCACCGTCGGCGCGGCGGCCCTGGGCTTCGCCCGGCGCGCGCTCGACGAGGCCACCCGGCGGGCGCTGAGCCGGCGGCTCGGCGCCGGCACGCTCGCCGACAATTCCATCACCCAGTCGAAGCTGGCCGAGATGGTGCTCGACGTCGAAACCTCGGCCCTGCTCGTCTACCGCGCCGCCTGGCTCCGCGACGTCAAGGGGCGGCGCAACAGCCGCGAGGCGGCGCTCGCCAAGCTCCACGCCACCGACAGCGCCCAGGGCGTCATCGACAAGGCGGTGCAGATGTTCGGCGGGCTCGGAGTGACTCGGGGCGTCGCGGTCGAGCGGCTCTACCGGGAGATCAGGGCCCTGCGCATCTATGAAGGCGCTTCGGAGGTGCAGAAAGTGGTGATCGCGCGCGCCCATCTGGCGGAGTATCGGACATGAGAGCCTTGCTTCCTCCCGGCTGGCCGCGGCCGAGCGGCTTTTCCAACGGCATCGCCGCGGAGGGCCGGATGGTGTTCACCGCCGGAATCATCGGCTGGGACGAGAAAGGGCGAATCGTCGCGCCCGATCTCGCCGGGCAGCTTCGCCAGGTCCTGCTCAACACCCTGGCCATCCTCGCCGAGGACGGGGCCGGGCCCGAGCATATCGTCCGGATGACCTGGTATGTCGTCGACATCAACGAATACCGGTTCGGCCTCGCCGAGATCGGCGCCGTCTACAAGGACGTGATGGGGCGGGTCTTCCCGGCCATGGCGGTGGTCCAGGTCACCGCCCTGGTCGAGCCGGCGGCGCGGATCGAGATCGAGACGACCGCGGTGGTGCCGAAATGGTGACGACGGCCCATATCGACACCTTCGTCCGCGACCGGCTCCCGCCGCCCGAGGCCCAGCCCGAATTCCTGTTCGACCTTCCGGAGCTTCGATATCCCGAGCGGCTGAACGCGGCGGTGGAGCTGATCGGGCGGGGCGATCCCGAAGCCTTGGCGGTGATCAACGATTCCGGCCGCTGGACCTATGGCCAGATGCGCGATCTGAGCGACCGCGTCGCCCGGCTGCTCGTCGAGGAGGAGGATCTCGTCCCCGGCGACCGGGTGCTCCTGCGCGGCCCGAACGGCGCGATGCTGTTCGCCTGCTGGCTCGGCGTGCTGAAGGCGGGCGGGATCGTCGTCGCCACCATGCCGGTCCTTCGTTCCGGCGAAGTGGCGACGATCCTCGAGCGGGCGCGGGTCCACCACGCCATCGTCGACCAGCGCTGCCTGGGCGACTTCATGACGGCCGCGGACGAGACCGGGCTGATCCGCTCGCTCCTCACCTACGAGGGCGATTCGGGCGGCGGCCGCCTTGAGCAGCGGCTCAGGTCGGTGGCGCCCGGCTTCACGGCGGTCGCCACGCACCGCGACGATGTCGCTCTGATCGCCTTCACCTCCGGAACCACCGGCAAGCCCAAGGGCTGCGTCCATTATCATCGCGACGTCCTCGCCCCGGCCGACAGCTTCGCGCGCCACGTGCTGAAGCCGGAGCCGGGCGGCCGCTGGGCCTGCTCGGCGCCGATCGCCTTCACATTCGGGCTCGGAATGCTGCTCATCTTCCCGTGGCGATTCGGCGGAGCGGCGGTGACGATCGAGCAGCCCGGCCCGAAGCCGCTGCTCGAGGCGATCGCGAAGTTCCAGGTCACCACCCTCGCCACCGCGCCGACCGCCTACAAGGCGATGCTGGGCCTGCTCGCGGAGCACGACATCTCGTCCCTCGCCACCTGCGTCTCCGCCGGCGAGCATCTGCCCGCCGCCACCTGGCATGCCTGGCACGACTCGACCGGGCTCGGGATCGTCGACGGCATCGGCGCGACCGAGATGATGCACATCTTCATCTCCGCCTCGGGCGACGACATCCGGCCGGGCGCGACCGGCAAGGCGGTTCCCGGCTACCGCGCCTGCGTGCTCGACGAGGCCGGCAACCCCCTCCCCCACGGCACCGGCCGGCTGGCGGTGAAGGGGCCGACCGGCTGCCGCTATTTCGACGACGAGCGCCAAGCCCAATATGTCCGGGACGGCTGGAACGTCACCGGCGACACCTACCGCGCCGACGAGGAGGGCTATTTCTGGTACGTCGCCCGATCCGACGACATGATCATCTCGGCCGGCTACAACATCGCCGCGCCGGAGGTGGAGAACGCCCTCTACGGCCACCCCGCAGTCCAGGAATGCGCCGTCATCGGCGCGCCCTGCGAGGAGCGCGGGCAGAGGGTGAAGGCGTTCGTCGTCCCGGCCCCGGGCCACCAGCCCGGCGAGCCGCTCGCGCGCGAGCTCCAGGATCATGTGAAAGCGACGATCGCGCCCTACAAATATCCACGCGACGTCGAGTTCGTCGAGGCGCTTCCCAAGACGGCGACGGGGAAATTGCAGCGTTTCGCGCTGAAGCGATAGCCGCCCCCCGGCCGTCGGTGAACTTGTTTCAGGGTCCAGCCGGTCACCCGCCCGGGAGGCGGAGGACTGGATTCTGAAACAAGTTCAGCATGACGTCGAGGGCGACGCGGCCGTCAGCAGCCCGGAGTCTTCTCCGACACCGCCTTGCCGCTCAGCACCCTGCGGACACCCTCGAGGCACTTGGGCGCGCTTTCCGCCGTGGCCGTGGTGGTGGCGGGCTTGGCGGCCGTCGGCGTTGCCGGCCTGGCGGCGGCGGCTCCGGCCGTCTCCGGCTTCGCCGGCAGGCCCGACAGCGCCCAGTGCGTGCTCGCCGAGAGCGGCTTGCCGGAGCGCACCTGCACCGCCTTGGTCGAGGCCTCCGCGCTGGGCGGCTCGTAGCGGCGAAGCACGGCGCGGGCGAAGCTGTCGATGCTGCCCGGAGCCTGGGTCGCCGTTCCGACCTCGGCGGCGGCGGCGGCCTCGGCGGCGGCCAGGGCGGCGGCGTCGTCGATGGTCGGAGCGTCGGCGAGCGTCGTGGGATCTGAGGTCAGGCTGCGCATCTTGGCGATTTGCGGCTCGACTCGGCCCGGGCTGAAGCGGAACGCCGCGGGTTTGCCCCAGCCGCCTTCCCAGCGGTAGAAGATGTGGGTGCCGATATTGGCGAGCTTGACCAGGCTGGAGCTCCAGTAGGGAACGACCCAGTTGGTGTGGTAATGGGTCGCCCAGCCGACCGGCGCGAAGACCTTGCCGGCCAAGGCTTCCTCGGCGACCCGGCGCGCGCGCGCCCAGCCCGCCGCGGAGGGCGTGCGGCGAAGCGCGCCGTCGCAGGTGAAGGTGAACTGGCAGCCGGTCGCCCGCTCATGGCCCTGGAAGACCACTCCGCAGACGGTGCGGGGATAGGCCGGATGGCGGACCCGGTTGAGGACGACCTGGGCGACGGCTTGCTGCCCGGCGGTCGTCTCGACCGCCGCCTCGTAATAGACGGCGGCGGTGAGGCACTCGACCGCGCGAAGCCGGTCGGCCGGCGTGGCGAAGGCGATCCCGAAGGGCCGCGCCGCCGGATTCGGAAGGGTGGAGACGGGCACCGCCGCGTTGATCGTCACGGCGTCCTGCGGAGCGATCTCGCGGAATTGCAGCGGCTCGGGCTGGGGCGGGATTCCGAGGCCCGGAATGCCCTGGCCGCCGTTGGCGGAGAGCCGGTCGTGCGGGGTCGCCCGCGCCGGCTCGAGCCAGGCGACGCTGAGGCCCGCGACCACGTACAGGCCCGCCAGGGTCGCCAGCACGGCGGACGCCAGCCAGTGCCGGAGCTCCGGGACCCTGGGCAGGAACGGACGGCGCAGAACGAGTTCGTCGGACGGCATCAACTACTCCGGAAAGGACGGGCGCTCTATTGCGGCCGCCGATCCAAGGCAAGCGCAGGGCCGGTCAGCCGGTCCCTTGTCGCGCCGAAGATCGTGCAAATTCCCACTGGGCCGCTCTCTACCCCAGATGGGGAGAAATCTCAAATTTTCAACCCGTCGGGCGCTCCGCGGGACCCGTAGAGAGCCCGGAAACCGGCCGCGAAAGCGGCGAGGCGGCGCTCCGAAATGGCGTCGCGCAAATCGCGCATCAGCCCTTGATAAAACCAGATATTGTGCTCCGTCATCAGCATCGCCCCCAATATCTCGCCCGAGCGGACGAGATGGTGGAGATAGGCCCTGGACCAGGTCGAGCAGACGGGACAAGGGCACGCCGGATCGAGCGGCCCGGCATCCTCGCCGAACCTGGCATTGCGGATGTTGATCGGCCCGGAGCGGGTGAAGGCTTGGCCGGTGCGGCCGGAGCGAGTCGGAAGGACGCAATCGAACATGTCGATTCCGCGCTCGACGGCGCCGACGATGTCGTCGGGCTTGCCGACGCCCATCAGGTAGCGCGGCCGGTCCGCCGGAAGCTGGCCGGGGGCGTAATCGAGGCAGTCGAACATCGCCTCCTGCCCCTCGCCCACGGCGAGGCCGCCGACCGCGTAGCCGTCGAACCCGATCCCGGTCAGCGCGTCCGCCGAGGCCTTGCGCAGCCCCTCGTCGAGCGCGCCCTGCTGGATCCCGAACAGGGCCGCGCCCTCCGCATGCTCCCCGCCGGCATCGAAAGCGTCGCGCGAGCGCCGGGCCCAGCGCATCGAGCGCTCCATCGCCGCCGCCTGATCGTCGCGGGTCGCCGTCGTCGGCACAAGCTGGTCGAAGGCCATGACGATGTCCGATCCAAGCAGGCGCTGGATCTCCATCGACCGTTCCGGGCTGATCATGTGCCGGCTGCCGTCGAGATGGCTCCTGAACGCCACCCCCTCCTCGCTGACCTTGGCCAGCTCCGAAAGGCTCATCACCTGGTAGCCGCCGCTGTCGGTCAGGATCGGCCGCGGCCAGCCCATGAAGTCGTGAAGCCCGCCCAGCCGCGCCACCCGCTCGGCCCCCGGCCGGAGCATGAGATGATAGGTGTTGCCGAGGATGATGTCGGCGCCCGCCGCGCTCACGTCGGCCGGCTTCATCGCCTTCACCGTGGCGGCGGTCCCGACCGGCATGAAGGCGGGCGTCCGGATCTCGCCGCGCCGCATCGCGATCGTGCCGGCGCGGGCGGCGCCGTCGGTGGCGGCGATGGAGAAGGCGAAGCGGGGCGAGGTCATGCACGCGCCCCTAGCGGAGGCGGGACCGCGGGGGTAGCCGCGCATGGACGCCCGCTGTCCACCGGCGAGCGATCGCGCCAGGACGGCATGGAGACGGACCGATGGTCAAGGCGATCTGGAACGGCGCGACGATCGCCGAGAGCGACGACACGGTGATCGTCGAGGGCAATCACTATTTCCCGCCCGAAGCGGTGGACTTTTCGCTGCTGAGGCCGAGCGAAAGCACCACGCGCTGCCCCTGGAAGGGCATCGCGCGCTATCACCATGTCGTCGTTCGCGGCGCCGAGAACCTGGATGCGGCTTGGTATTATCCCGACCCGAAGCCGGCGGCGGCCGGGATCAGGGACCGAATCGCTTTCTGGAAAGGAGTCGAGGTCCGCTGAGCCGCGGACCGCGCGCTAGCGAGCCTTGGTGCAGGCCAGCGGATAGGGCCGTCCGTTCCAGGTCGAATTGCCCCTCGCCTGGGTCGCCGAGAGCCGCCGGAGGAACCAGTTGTTGCCGTCGGCGTGGCGGAAGTTGAGGGTGGTGGAAGTCGCCCTGACGAACGTCAGATCGGCCCAGGAGCCCCGGTCCCAGAACCGGCCCCGACGTTCCGCTCCCGCGACGCTGGTGCCGACGTCGCCGTGGCTGCCGCCATGATCGACGCTGACGGCGCTCCAGACGATCCGCGTCGGCCTCCCGTCGAGCGTGCACCGCCACTCCCCCATGAACCAGCCGCCGGCCACCTGGCTTGCCGGCGCCGGGGCGCTCCCGGCGAATGAGGCGGCGATCAACGCTGCCGCCGCCGCGCGCCTGATGCTCATGATCTTCCCTCCCTCGGTCCCGGAAAACGGGGACAGTATACATTTTCCCTGCCTGCCCCGAACCCGCCTCGGCGGAAAAATACATACTGTCCCCATTTTAACAGGGGCCAAGGCAGATTCTCCGGTCGCGAACGCACTCAACGCCCCTCCGGCAGCAGCAGGCTCGAATCCCCGTAGCTGTAGAAGCGATACCCCTCCCCGATCGCATGGGCATAGGCCGCCCGCATCGTCTCCAGCCCCATCAGCGCCGAGACCAGCATGAACAGGGTGGAGCGCGGGAGGTGGAAGTTGGTGATCAGGCCGTCGGCGGCGCGGAAGCGGTAGCCGGGGGTGATGAAGATGGCGGTGTCGCCTTCGAAGGGGCGCAGCCGGCCATCCTCGCCGGCGGCGCTTTCGAGGAGACGAAGCGAGGTCGTTCCGACCGGGACGATCCGTCCGCCCGCCGCCCGGGCGGCGTTGAGGCGGGCGGCGACGGCGGAGTCGATGCGGCCCCATTCGCTGTGCATCTTGTGGTCGGCCGTGTCGTCGGCCTTGACCGGCAGGAAGGTGCCCGCGCCGACGTGCAGGGTCAGGGTCTCGTGCCGGATTCCGGCCTGGCCCAGCGCCTTCATCAGCCCGGGCGTGAAGTGAAGCGCGGCGGTCGGCGCCGCCACCGCCCCCTTCTCGGCCGCGAACATGGTCTGATAGTCGTCGGAGTCGCGCTCGTCCGCCTCGCGTTTCCCGGCGATGTAGGGGGGCAGCGGCATCCGCCCCGCCCGCTCGAGCAGGAGCTCGACCGGCTCCTCGCCTTCGAAGGCCAGGAGGAGGCTGCCGTCCTCGCCCCTCGCGCCGGCGAGCGCGGCGACTCCGCCGCCGAAATCGATCCGGTCGCCCTCGCGCACCCGCTTCGCGTTGCGCACGAAGGCGCGCCACTCGCGGGGCCCCTCGCGCTTGTGCAGGGTGGCGCCGATCCGCGCCTCTCCTCGGCGGCCCTCGAGCTGGGCGGGAATGACCCTTGTGTCGTTGAAGACGAGGGTGTCGCCCGGGCGAAGCAGGCGCGGGAGGTCGGTGACGATCCGGTCCTCGCGCGCGCCTCCCCGAAGGACGAGCAGCCGGGCCGAGTCCCTCGGGCTCGCCGGCCTCAACGCGATCCGGTCCGGCGGCAGCGCGAAGTCGAAATCGTCGACGCGCACCCGCGGCTTACCGGGTCTTCTTGGGCGGCGCCTTCGGCTTGGGCTCGGGGAGCCGGATCGACGGCGGCGGCGGGACCGCCGGGCCGGCCGCGGCATGGCCGCCCTGCGCCGCCGCGGCCGGCGGGGCCGGCGCCGCGAACACCTGGCCGGGGGCGGGCGGCGGCTTGTTGTCGGCGGCGATCGAGGCCTGGAGGATGCGGCTGGGATTGGCGGGCGGTTCGCCTCTCTCGAGCGCATCCACATATTGCATGCCGGTGATCACCCGGCCGAAGACGGTGTAGCGCCGGTCGAGCGAAAGCCGAGGCGTCAGCATGATGTAGAACTGGCTGTTGGCGCTGTTTTCCGCCGCCGTCACGGCCGCGGCGTCGGCGCCTTCGGGAGCGCCCTGGCGGGCCGCCGCGAGAGCTCCGCGGACGTGCGGAAGGCCGTTGAACTCGGCCTTGAGGTCGGGAAGGTCGGAGCCGCCGGTGCCGTCGCCCGCGGGATCGCCGCCCTGCGCCATGAAGCCGTCGATCACGCGGTGGAAGGTGAGGCCGTTATAGAAGCCCTTGCGGGTCAGCTCCTTGATCCGGGCGACATGGTTGGGAGCGATGTCGGGCCTGAGCTGGATCGTCACCCGCCCGCCGGTCGACAGATCGAGCAGCAGGGTGTTTTCGGGATCGAGCGGCGGCGGCGCCAGCGAGATGGCCGGAGTCTGAGCGGCCGCCGCGCCGGCGAGGAACAGGCCCAGCAGCAGGGCCAGCAAAGTCGTGATACGCATGTTTATGAAATTCCCCGGATAATCCGCTCCCGCGGCAAGTGATATTGCGCGGCGGGCGGCGAAGGATCAAGTGCCTTTGCGGCCTGTCGCCTCGACCCGGCGGGCGACGTCGGCCACCACCGCCGGCGGCACGAACTTCGAGATGTCGCCGCCGTAGAGGGCGATCTCCTTCACCAGCCGCGACGCGATCGGCTGGAGCGAGACGTCGGCCATGAGGAAGACCGTCTCGATGGAATCGTTGAGCTGCTGGTTCATGCCGGCCATCTGATACTCATATTCGAAGTCAGCGACGGCCCTGAGGCCCCGGACGATCATCGAAGCGCCTTCGCGCTGGGCGAAGTCCATCAGCAGCGAATCGAACGAGACGACCTCGATGTCGGCCCCCAAGCCGGCCAGCTCGCGCCGGACCATCGCCATCCGTTCCTCCACCGAGAACATCGGCGACTTGGACGGATTGGTGGTGACTCCGATGACCAGCCGGTCGACCAGCTTCGCGCCGCGGCGGATGATGTCCATGTGCCCGAGCGTGATCGGATCGAACGTGCCCGGATAGACTCCTGTCCTCATCATCGCCCCTCCACCGTCAATGGTCGCGCTCCACCGCGAAGCGGGCGATCGCCCGCAGCAGATCGGCTTCCGCGCCGTAGCTCTTCAGATAATCCACCGCCTGACCGACGAGGAGCTCGGCCTGCTGCCGGGCGCGCTCGCGGCCGAGCAGGGTGACGAAGGTTGCCTTGCCCCTGGCGCGGTCCTTGCCGACCTTCTTGCCGGTCTTCACTTCCTGCCCTTCCTCGTCGAGGAGGTCGTCCGCGATCTGGAACGCCAGCCCGACGTCGCGGGCATAGCCGCGCAGCTTCAGCCTTTTCTCGGGAGGGACCCTGCCCATGATCGCGCCCGCTTCCAGGCAGAAGCCGATGAGCGCGCCGGTCTTCAACTGCTGGAGGCGGGTGACGGCGGCGAGGTCGAGGGCGCCCTCGGCGGCGGCCAGGTCCATCATCTGTCCGCCGGCCATTCCGGCCGGGCCCGCCGCCCGCGCCAGCTCGGCCACCAGCTCGGCGCGCACGAACGGATCCTCGTGGGTCGCCTCGTCGCCGAGTATCTCGAAAGCGAGGGCGTGGAGCGAATCGCCGGCGAGGATCGCCGTCGCCTCGTCATAGGCCCGGTGCAGGGTCGGCTTGCCGCGGCGCAATTCATCGTCGTCCATCGCCGGCAGATCGTCGTGGATCAGCGAATAGACGTGGATGCACTCGACGGCTGCGCCGACCCGCACCGCCCGCTCGCGCGCGGTATGGAAGAGGGCGGAAGCGGCGACGACGAGCAGCGGGCGAAGGCGCTTGCCGCCGCCGATCGCCGCATAGCGCATCGCCTCGTACAGCCTCGCCCGGGGATCCGGCGGCACGGCGAGCAGCGCGTTGAGGAAATCGTCGATCTCCGCCCGGACCTGGCCGAGCGCGGGCGCGAGAAGCGAGGGATCCGCCACCCGCGGCGGCTCAGCCGGCGTCGAACGGGACGGTGCCGCCCGGCTGGCCGTCGCGGCCGAGCTGGATCTTCTCGATCTTCGCCTGGGCCGCCTGCAGCCGCGATTCGCATTGCTGGCGCAGGCGATCGCCTTCGCCGTAAAGCTCGATCGACTCGTCGAGCGACGCCTCGCCGCTTTCGAGCCGGCGGACGATCTCCTCCAGCCGCTTCAGGGCGGCTTCGAAGGAGAGTTCGGAAATGGCTTCGGGGGCGTCCGGCATGGAGGCGAGCATTGGCCCCGGTGCGGGCGAGGGTCAAGCGGGGCGAGGATCGTCATGCTTGTGGCCCTCGAGCGACTGTGAAATGATCGGGCATGGTTCATGCAATGCTCTGCGCCGGCCTGGCGGCCGCTCTGCTCTCATCGTCGCCCATCCCGCCGGGGACTCAACCCAGCCAGGCTGAGCTCGAGGCCGCGATACGCGCGCATTATGTCGTCCTCGCCAGCCATCCCGCCGCGTGCCGCAAGAACCTCTGCCTGAAGCCGCCCAAGGCCATCAAGGTCAGCAACTACGACTGCCAGGCCACCGGCACCGACCCGAAGGGCGGCGCCATCCTGTTCTGCCGGGTGACCTACGTCCACAAGGGGGGCTCGCTGAACACCGTCAAATCGCCCAACGAATGCGTGCCTCTCCGAGCCAGCGGGGCGACGACCGGCAATGGCGGGACCGGGCTCGCCTGGGAGTTCGCGATGATGGACTCGAAAGGCCGCTGCCCCGGCGGACGGGAATGACGGAACGGCTCTAGCAGGCCGGCCAGATGTCGCGCGAATACCGCCTCGCCGCCCCGCCGGGGGCAGCCCTGATCCTGGCGCTTTGCGCCTCATGCGACGGGGCGCCGAAGGAGCTCGCGTTCGACCGCCAGGCGCCCGGCGGCGCGAACCAGGTCCCGGCTCTCGAGAGCACGCCGGGAACGCTCCGCTACCGGCCCGGCTGCCTGTTCCTCGACGCGGGGGGCGGGGATGAGATCGGCCTCGTGGTTCCGGCCGAAGCGGCCTTCGACGGCCGGCGGCTATATGGCAAGCTCACGACGCCGGAGGGGGAGCCCGTCGTCAGGGAGGTCGGGCGGTTCGTGAGCTTCAGCGGCCGGGTGATCAACAACCCCGGAGACGGGCGCTACGGCTGCGACACCCGGAAAATGCTGATCACCGACTATTTCTGAGTGACGGCGTCAGGCGGCCCGGTACCAGTGCACCCCGTCCCTCGACTCGCGGACCGCCCTGCCCTCCACCTCAAGCCGCCGAAGATGCGCGAGCGCCTCTCCGGTGGCGAGGCCAAGCATATTGTCCTCGATCTGCCGGGCGAAGAGCGTGCCGAAGCAGTCGACCGCCCGCCGCGGCGAGTCGAGCTTGCCGTGGAGTGCGTCGAGTCGGTCGCGGTGGCCGTGGGCGAGGGCATCGAGGCGGGCGTGAAGGCCGGTGAAGGGCTCGCCGTGGGAGGGGAGGACGAGCAGGCTGTCGGGAAGGCCCTTCAGCTTCTCGATCGAGGCAAGCCACTCGCCCAGCGGATCGGCCTCGGGTTCGCTCAGCGACAGAGAGACGTTCGAGGTGATCCGAGGAAGCACCTGGTCGCCGGCGATCATCAGCCCCGCCTCGTCGTCGATCAGACAGGCGTGCTCGGGGCAATGGCCGCTGCCGGTCAGCACCCGCCAGGAGCGATCGCCGACCCGGAGCCGGTCGCCCTCCCGAATCCGGACGAAGCTGACCGGAATCGGGCTGATGACCGCGGCGAAGCGGCCCCAGCCCTTGGCCGCCTCCTCCTCGATCCGCGCCTCGTTCCACCCGGCGGCGCGCCAGTAAGCGACGGCCTCGGCCGGCGGCGCGTCGCGAACGTCGCTGGCGAGCATCCGGCCGAACAGCCATTCGTCCCGGGTCATCCACAGCGGTGCGCCGAAGCGCGCGGTGAGCCAGCCGGCGAGACCGAGATGGTCGGGATGGAAATGGGTGCAGATCACCCGGGTGACCGCGCGGCCGGCGAGCGGTCCCTCGAACAGCTTTTCCCAGGCCTCGCGGCACGGCGCGATGTCGAGGCCGGTGTCGACCAGCGCCACGCCCTCCCCGTCCTCCAGGATCCAGACGTTGATGTGCCGGAGCGAGCCGGGGATCGGCAGCCGCGCCCAGCCGACTCCGTCGGCCAGCGCGATCAGCTCGCCCGGACCGGGGCCGCGGCGCCCGAGCGGGTAGGTCAGCCCCTTATGGCTATACGCCTCGTCCGGGTCGGTCAGTGAGACGTCGGGACTGGCGGGATCAGCTTTTGAAGAGGTCATCGGCCGTCGGCTCGCGCGGGGCGGCCTCGCCGGCTTCCTCGGCGGCATGGGCGGCTTCGGCCTCGCGGGCGGCGGTGTCGCGCTCGCGCCGAAGCTCCTCGATCAGCGCCTCCCGGTCGCCGGCGAGGCGATGGTCGGTCGGCGCCGGCTCGATCCCGGCGGCCTTGGCGGCCTTGGCCACCAGCGCGTCGAGCTCGCGCTGAGAGCACAGGCCCAGGGTCACCGGATCCTTGGGCTGGATGTTGGCGATGTTCCAGTGGCTGCGGTCGCGGATCGCGGCGATGGTGGTGCGGGTGGTGCCGATCAGCTTGCCGATCTGGCCGTCCGAGATTTCCGGATGGTTGCGGATGATCCAGGCGATTCCGTCGGGCTTGTCCTGGCGCTTGGAGACCGGCGTGTAGCGAGGCCCCTTGGTGCGCCGGGTCTGGTCCGGCTCCTTCTGGATTCGAAGCCTGTAATCGGGATCGGCCTGGCCGCGGTCGATCTCCTCCTGATTGAGCTCGCCGGCGCGGATGGGATCGCGGCCCGTCAGCTTGGTCGCCGCCGTGTCGTCGGCGATCGCCTGCACCTCGAGGATATGGAGGCCGCAAAATTCGGCGATCTGCTCGAAGGTGAGCGACGTGTTGTCGACCAGCCAGGAGGCGGTCGCATGGGGCATGAGCGGCTGAGCCACGGGTCGGTCTCCAGAAACAAGAAGGGCCGCCCCTTCCCGGAGCGGCCGTTACGTCGGATGCGATCTAGTGCAGCGGGCGCCGCAGGGCAAGGCGAATGCCGCCTCGCGGGCGCGGGGAAGCTCCGCCGCCATGTTTTTTTCGGGCGCCGACATCCAGGGCGGGAATGTCCGGCATCCTTGTCAGCGAAGCTCGATGAAACCGGCCGCGCCGCCGCGGCCCGAAGAGGGGGAAAATGATGAGGAAATTGATGATCGCGGGACTGGTCGCGGCCGCCCAGGTCCTTCCGACCGCCCATGCGGCGCAGGCCGCCGAGCTCGACGGACGAAGCCCCTTCGTCGACAATCAGCGCGGAGCTTTCGCGGGCGTCCGTCTTCGGGCAAGCCTCGGCGGCGGCGAGCGGGACATGCGCGCCGCCCTGACCGTCGCCGCCACGGCGCACAGCCGGAGGGGCGCGGACAGCCGCATGGCGATGGGGGACGGGCTGGAGCTCAGCTTTTCCCCGAACAAGGCCAGGCCCGAGCTCATGCTCGCCGGCAGGCGGCTCGACCGGATGAACCTGTGGGCGCGGCCGGCGGACGAGAAGAAGGACCTTTCGACCCTGGCCACGGTCGCCATCGTCGCTGGGGTGGTGCTGGTGGTCGGCGCCGTCGCCTTCGTCCACGTCGCCAACGAGGCGAGCTGCTTCAACGGCGGCACCAACTTCAGCGGCGGCACCAGCTTCCACGGCGGCGGCGACGGCAGCGACTGCTGAGCGGGCTCAGGCGCTCATCGGCAAATAGGCCGGCCCCGCCGCGACGCGAGCGATCCAGGCGGCGATCGCCGGATAGCGGCCGAGGTCGAAGCCCCCGTCCTGCGCGACATGGGTGTAGGCGTAGAGAGCGATGTCGGCGAGGCTGAGGCGGCCGGCGACGAAATAGTCGCGGCCCGCGAGATGCTCTTCCATCAGCCTCAACGCGGCCTCCCCCGCCTCCCGCTTGCCGGGCAGCAGGGCGCGCTGGAGATCGCTCAGCCGCTCCTCGCCGACGAAGGCCAGCCAGAAACGGAGGGTGGCGACGTTGGGCTCGTGATTATATTGCTCGAAGAACATCCAGCGAAGCATGTCGGCGCGGTCGAAGCGGTCGCCCGGCACCAGCTCCGAGCCGTCCGCGAGATAGAAGCAGGCGGCGTTGCTCTCCGGGATGAAGCGGTCGCCGATCTGGAGCACCGGGATTCGGCCGTTGGGATTGACCTCGGCCAGGAATTGCGGAGTCCGGGTCTCGCCCTTCTGGATGTCATATTCCCGCCGCTCGATGGGCAATCCGAGCAGGGCGGCCGTCAGCCGGATCTTGTAGCAGTTTCCGGACTGGGAATATTCGTGGAGGATAAGGTTCATCCAGCGCCCCTACGTCATTCCCGCGAAAGCGGGAATCCCGCTTCTTCCTTCAGGGATTGGCCGTGTGCTCGAACAGGTCGAGCCAGTCCGGATTGGCCTTTTCGATCAGCTCTATCTTCCAGGCTCTGAGCCACTTCTTGATCGCCTTCTCCCGCGCGATGGCTTCTTCGATCCGCTCGTACGGCTCCACGTAAACGAGACGAAGCAAGCCGTATTTTGCGACAAAGCGGGAGCCTTTGCCCTCGCGGTGCTGGAAAGCGCGGCGGCCGATATCGGACGTGACGCCGGTATAGATGGTCCCGCGGTAGCGGTCGGCCATCATGTAGACCCAACCGCCCAACAGAAAGAAGCGGGATTCCTGCTTTCGCGGGAATGACGGGATTGCACCTCCAGCACGATCTTTCCGACATGCTCGCCGCTGTCCATCAGCCGGTGCGCTCCGGCGGCGTCGGCGAGCGGGAAGGTGGAGTGGATGACGGGACGGATGCGTCCCGACTCCAGATGCGGCCAGACTTCGCGCCTCAGCTCGTCGGCCAGGGCCGCCTTGAACTCGACCGAGCGCGCCCGAAGCGTCGAGCCGGTGAGTGTCAGGCGCTTGCGCATCACGTCCCAGATCGGAATCTCGACATTCGCCCCCCGCTGCGCCGCGATCGAGACGTGCCGGCCGTCCTCCGCGAGGCAGGCCAGGTTCTTCGGCACATAATCGCCGCCCACCATGTCGAGCACCGCCGCGACTCCCGCGCCGCCCGTGATGCGCTTCACCTCCGCCACGAAATCCTCCGCCTTGTAATCGATGGCGTGGGCGGCGCCGACCTCGAGCGCCCGGGCGCATTTGGCGGCGGAGCCGGCGGTGACGATGACGGTCAGGCCGAAGATTTTGCCGAGCAGGATGGCGGTGGTGCCGATGCCGCTGGTGCCGCCATGGACCAGCACCGAGTCCCCGGCCCTGGCGCCGCCGCGCTGAAAGAGGTTGGACCAGACCGTGAAGAAGGTCTCGGGCAGCGCCGCCGCCTCGACCATCGAGAAGCCGGCCGGAACCGGCAGGCACTGGCCCTCGGGCGCGGTGCAATATTGCGCATAGCCGCCGCCCGCGACCAGCGCGCAGACCCGCTCGCCGTCGCGGCCGCCGCCGATTATCGTGCCCGCCACCTCGAGCCCGGGAATGGTCGGGGCGCCGGGCGGCGGCGGATAGAAGCCGAGGCGCTGCATCACGTCGGGCCGGTTGACTCCGGCCGCCTCGACCCGGATCAGCACCTCGCCTGCCGCCGGCTTCGGCACCGGCCGCTGGACCGGCCGCAGCACCTCGGGACCGCCCGGCGAGGCCGGGTCGATCGCGGTCATCGTGATCGGGATTGCGTCCATGCGGTCACGCCTCGCGCCGAAAGCGCGGCGGCGCAAGCCCTCCGGGTTGACGGCGGGGGCCGGAACGGGGATTCTCCGGGTCATGGACCTGGACGAGCTCTTCCCAAGCAAGCCGGACGATCCGCTGATCCTGCTCGGGCGGCAGGACCTGGATCCGCTCTCGGTCGACGAGCTCCATGCCCGCATCGAGGCGCTGGAGGCCGAGATCGTCCGGGTGCGCGCGAAGATCGATGCCGCGGTTAACCACCGGGCAAGCGCCGAACAGTTATTCAAGAAATGACCAGAGCCGGGGAACTTCGGCCTTTTCCCCAGCTTTTTTGGAGGTGCGCTTGATGACGCGAGTTCGGCGCCCGACATTAAGGCCATGTAGTCCGTTAATTTTTGCGGGCTTTGAGGAGTAACCGACTTGCCTTCCTTCGCCCGCGAACTCGAACAGACCCTGCATACCGCATTGGCGGAAGCCAGCGGCCGCCGGCACGAATATGCGACCCTCGAGCACCTTCTGCTCGCCCTGACCGAGGACGCCCACGCCTCCAAGGTGATGAGCGCCTGCGGAGTGGACCTGAAGGAGCTGCGCGAGGCTGTGCGCGCCTATCTCGACAGCGAGCTCGAGGCGCTCAAGGTCGACGGCCAGACCGATCCCTCGCCGACCAGCGGCTTCCAGCGCGTCGTCCAGCGCGCCATCCTCCACGTCCAGTCCTCGGGCCGCGACGAGGTGACCGGCGCCAACGTCCTCGTCGCGCTCTTCTCCGAGCGCGAGAGCTACGCCGTCTATTTCCTTCAGCAGCAGGACATGAGCCGACTCGATGCCGTCAGCTACATCAGCCACGGAGTCGGCAAGGGCGAGACCGCGTCCGAGCCGCAGGAGGTCAAGGGCGTCGAGGAATCCAAGCCCGAGGAGGGCAAGAAGAAGAATGAGAGCGCGCTCAAGCAGTTCACCGTCAACCTCAACGAGAAGGCGCTGAGCGGCCGGGTCGATCCGCTGATCGGCCGCGGGCCCGAGGTCGACCGGACGGTCCAGATCCTGTGCCGCCGCTCGAAGAACAACCCGCTCTACGTGGGCGATCCGGGCGTCGGCAAGACGGCCATCGCCGAGGGCCTCGCCCGCAAGATCGTCGAAGGCGACGTGCCGGAGGTGCTGAAGCCCGCCGTCATCTACTCGCTCGACATGGGCGCGCTTCTCGCCGGCACCCGCTATCGCGGCGATTTCGAGGAGCGGCTGAAGGCGGTGGTGACCGAGCTCGAGAAGCTCCCCGACGCCATCCTCTTCATCGACGAAATCCACACCGTCATCGGCGCCGGCGCCACGTCGGGCGGCGCGATGGACGCCTCGAACCTGCTCAAGCCGGCGCTGTCCGGCGGCACGATCCGCTGCATCGGCTCCACCACCTACAAGGAGTTCCGCAACCATTTCGAGAAGGACCGGGCCCTGCTCCGGCGCTTCCAGAAGATCGACGTCAACGAGCCGACGGTCGAGGACACGATCAAGATCCTCGCCGGCCTCCGCACCGCGTTCGAGGAGCATCACAAGGTCAAGTACACGACCGACGCGATCAAGGCGGCGGTCGAGCTTTCGGCGCGCTACATCAACGACCGCAAGCTTCCCGACAAGGCGATCGACGTGATCGACGAGGTCGGGGCGATGCAGATGCTGGTGCCGCCCAACAAGCGCAAGAAGACGATCACCACCAGGGAGATCGAGCAGGTCATCTCGACCATCGCGCGGATCCCGGCGAAGAGCGTCTCGGCCGACGACAAGAAGACGCTCGAGCATCTCGACCGCGACCTGAAGCGAGTCGTGTTCGGCCAGGACAAGGCGATCGAGGTCCTCTCCTCGGCGATCAAGCTGTCGCGCGCGGGCCTTCGCGATCCCGACAAGCCGATCGGCAACTACCTCTTCTCCGGGCCGACGGGCGTCGGCAAGACGGAGGTGGCGCGCCAGCTCGCCTCGATCATGGGCATCCCGCTGCAGCGCTTCGACATGTCCGAATATATGGAGCGCCACTCGGTCTCGCGGCTGATCGGCGCCCCTCCGGGCTATGTCGGCTACGACCAGGGCGGGCTTCTGACCGACGCGGTCGACCAGCATCCGCATTCGGTGCTCCTGCTCGACGAGATCGAGAAGGCGCATCCGGACCTGTTCAACATCCTCCTCCAGATCATGGACAACGGACGGCTGACCGACCATCACGGCAAGACGGTCGACTTCCGCAACGTCATCCTGATCATGACCACCAATGCGGGCGCCAGCGACATGGCGCGCGAGGGTCTCGGCTTCGGCAACAACACGCGCGAGGGCGAGGACGAGGAAGCGATCAAGCGGATGTTCACTCCGGAATTCCGCAACCGGCTCGATGCGATCGTCCCGTTCAGCTACCTTCCGACCGAGGTCGTCGCCCGGGTCGTCGACAAGTTCATCCTCCAGCTCGAGCTCCAGCTGGCGGACCGCAACGTCCATATCGACCTCGACGACGAAGCGCGCAAATGGCTCACGTCACGCGGCTACGACAAGCTCTACGGCGCCCGCCCGATGGGCCGGCTCGTCCAGGAGAAGATCAAGCAGCCGCTCGCCGAGGAACTGCTTTTCGGCAAGCTCATCCATGGCGGCGAGGTCAAGGTCACGATCAAGGACGATGCTCCCACCTTCGAGATCGTCCCGGCCGCCCCCAAGCCGAGCAAGAAGCGCGGCAAGAAGACGATCGAGCCGGAAGGCGAGCAGGGCCCGAGCGAGGCCGGCCAGCCCGAGGAAGGCCAGCCCGAGCAGGCGTGATCCGGCGGGGAGGTCGCCACCCGCGGGTCCCGACCGCCCCTCCCTGGAAGGGAGGGGCCAGGGGTGGGTAGGCGAGCGCAGCGGGACTTCCTTCCGACTCGGAGTTCCGGCCGCCCTTCGGCGGACCCATCCCAGACCCTTCCCTTCCAGGGAGGGGAGGCGGGGCATTCCCGCTTGCTCGGAATGACTACACCCGGCCCGAAGCTGAGGAGCCGGGATGGGAAAGGCGATGTGGCGCTCGCGTCCGATCGGGTGGGTCGCTGATCCAACTCATGTGCCGGGCCAACCGCACCGCCCGCGGGGCGCTGCCGCTCGTGATCCGGGGCCTGCAGGCGCGCGGCTTCCGGATCGCCCCCGTCGGCGGGTTGCTCTCAGCCGGGCGCCGGGACGGACTTCCGGCCAACGCCCTCCGGCGCTAGGGAGAGCGGACAGGAGGATCCGCAATGACGCCGACGCTTACCTTCTACACCAATCCCATGTCTCGGGGCCGGATCGTCCGCTGGATGCTGGAGGAGGTCGGCCACCCCTACGAAACGGTCCTGCTCGACTACGGCACGACGATGAAGGCCCCGGAATATCTTGCCGTCAATCCGATGGGGAAGGTGCCTGCGATCAGGCATGGCGAGACGGTGGTGACCGAAGCCGCCGCGATCTGCGCCTATCTCGCCGACGCCTTTCCGGACGCGGGGCTGGCGCCGCCGCCGGGCAATGAGCGCCGCGGGCCTTATTATCGCTGGATGTTCTTCGCCGCCGGCCCGGTCGAGGCCGCGGTGACGGCCAAGTCGCTGGGCCTGCTCGCCCCGCCCGACAAGAAGGGGATGGCGGGCTATGGCAGTTTCGAGGAGACGATCGACGCGCTCGAGCGCTGCATGGGCTCCGGCCCCTATATTTGCGGCGACCAGTTCACCGCCGCCGACGTCTATGTCGGCTCGCAGATCGGCTGGGGGATGATGTTCGGCTCGATCGACAGGCGCCCCGCCTTCGCCGAATATTTCGAGCGGATCAGCAGCCGGCCGGCGGCGCTGCGGGCGAGGGAGCTGGACGACGCCCTGATGCCGGAGCAGTCCCGGCCGCAGCCGCGGGAGGCTCAGCCATGAGCGACGTCCGCGCCGCGGCCATCGCCCTCTACGACCGCTTCACCCACGAGGGCATGGACCGCCGCGCCTTCATGGCCGAGCTGACCCGGATCGCCGGAAGCGCGGCCGCGGCATCCGTCCTGCTCGCCTCGATCGCCGCCGATCCTGCCGCCGCGGCTTTGGTGCCGGAGGCGGACGGCCGCGTGCGCGCGCGCCGGATGAGCTGGCCGGTCGGGAGCGGACGGACGATGAAAGGCTATCAGGCCGAACCTCGCAATGCCGCCGGCCCGCTCGGCTCCGTACTCGTCATTCACGAGAATCGGGGGCTCAACGCCCACACCGAGGACGTCGCCCGCCGCCTGGCCGTCGCCGGCTATCGCGCGGTCGCCGCCGATTTCCTGTCGCCGGTCGGCGGCACGCCCGCCGATCAGGACGCCGCCCGCGAAGCGATCGGCAAGCTCGACCTCGGGGCGACCGCCGCGGACGCCGTCGCCACCCTGCGCCTGCTCAAGTCGCTCCCCGGAAGCAACGGCAAGGCCGGCGCGGTCGGCTTCTGCTGGGGCGGCGGCATGGTCAACCGGGTGGCGCTCGCCGCGGGCGAGTTGCTCGACGCGGGCGTATCCTTCTACGGCCCCGCCCCCGATCCGGCGCTGGCGCCGCAGGTGCGGGCGCCGTTGCAGCTCCATTATGCCGGGCTGGACGAGCGGGTGAACAAGACCGGCTTCCCCTGGCGCGACGCGCTCTCGGCGGCGGGCAGGACGGTGGACGCTCACCTCTATCCGGGCGTCAACCACGCCTTCCACAACGACACGTCGGCCGAGCGCTACGACGCCGCGGCGGCAAAGCTCGCCTGGCGGCGAACGCTGGATTTCTTCGGCCGCCACGTCGCGACCTAGCCAAAAGAAAAGGCCCGGCGTCGCCGCCGGGCCTTCGTCTTTCCGCGGTTCGGACCGCCGCTTAGTCGCGGTTGCCGAGGAACTGCAGCAGGAAGGTGAACATGTTGACGAAGTCGAGATAGAGCGACAGCGCCCCCAGGATCACCGTCTTGCCGATCATGTCGGTACCGGCGACATAGGAATACATGCTCTTGATCTTCTGAGTGTCGTAGGCGGTGAGGCCGGCGAAGATCAGAACGCCGATGGCGCTGATCGCCAGGTTCAGCACCGGCGACTGGAAGAACAGGTTGAGCAGCGACGCCACGATCAGTCCCACCACGCCCATGATCAGGAAGGTGCCGAAGCCCGACAGATCCCGCTTGGTCGTGTAGCCGTAAAGGCTCAGCGACACGAAGGCGGCCGCGGTGGCGAAGAAGGTCAGGGCGATCGACGATCCCGTGTAGCGGAAGAAGATCGAGGCCATGGACAGGCCCATCACCGTCGCGAACGCCCAGAACAGCAATTGCGCCGTTCCGGTCGAAAGCCGGTTGATGCCGAAGCTGAGCACCATCACGAACGCCAGCGGCGAGAAGATGATGAGGTATTTGAGCAGGCCCGGGCCGAACAGGATCGTCTCCGCCGCGCCCGACCGGGCGAACAGCAGGGCGACGACGCCGGTGAGCAGCACGCCCGAAGCCATGTAATTGTAAACCGACAGCATGTAGGACCGCAGGCCCGCGTCGTAGGCGACGCTTTCCCGGCCGAGACCGGCCGGCTTCGGCGCAGCGGTCGCGCGCGGGTCAAATCCATTAGCCATTTGAACTCTCTCCTTTGGCGGCGAAATCCGGCGCCGCTCTCGTAATATCGTGCGATAGGCGGCTATATTCAAGGAAAACCGGTACGCAGACCGCGCCGCCGCGGCTAAGGAGCGCGGCCATGCACCGCCTCTTCGTCGCCATCTCCCTGCCGGGCCCGGTCCGTGCCCGGCTGCTCGACCTGATGGGCGGAGTGGCCGGCGCGCGCTGGCTGGGCGACGATCAGCTGCACCTGACGCTTCGCTTCATCGGGGAAGTCGACCGGCACATGGCCCGCGACGTCGACGCGGCCCTGAGCGGCGTCCACCATCCCCGCTTCGCGATCGCGCTGAACGGCCTCGGAGCTTTCGACCGGCGCGGGGAGCCGGTGACCCTTTGGGCGGGCGTCACCCCGCACGAGCCGCTGCGCGCCCTGCACAAGAAGGTGGACCAGGCGCTGGTCCGGGTCGGGGTGGAGCCGGACCGCCGCGCGTACATGCCCCACATCACCATCGCCCGGCTCCCCCGCGGCTCAGGTCCGCTCGGTTCCTTGCTCGAGCAATCGGGCGGGGCGGCCAGCCCGCCGTTCGAAGTTGGGCAATTCTGCCTCTACGAAAGCCGCCTGACGCCGGAAGGTCCGGTCTACGCCGTCGCGGAGCGTTATTCGCTCGACTGATCAGGCGCCGAGGCGCGACAGCAGCCGGTCGACCATTCCGGCATAGGTGTCGCCGAACAGCCGCAGGTGGAGCAGAGCCGGGAACAGCTGGTAGAAGGGGCGCCTCTCCTCCCAACCCGGATCGAGGCCGCCATAGGCTTCCCAGAAGCTTTCTCCCGGAGTGTCGAACAGGGTCAGCATGGCGAGGTCGACCTCGGCGTCGCCATAATAGCAGGCCGGATCGATGAGCGCGGCGAGGCGGCCCTCCGCCACCAGGATGTTGCCGCTCCACAAGTCGCCGTGAAGAAGGGACGGCCGCGGCGCGGGCGGAGCGATCCGCCCTGCCCGCTCGGCCAGCCGGCCGACCCGTTCGCGCCACGGCCGGTCGAGCACGGCGGATGTCGCGGCGAGCCGCTGCTCGGCCCAGAAACCCGGCCAGTCGCGCCGCTCGCGATTGTCGAGCGCGACGGTGCCGATCTGATAATCGGTCCGCCAGCCATATTGCTCGCCTTCATGATCGTGAAGCCGCCGCAGCGCCGCCCCGATCTCAGTCCAGGCGGCCGGGCTGAAGACCCGGTCGTTGGGAAGATGGGCGAGCAGCAGGACGCCCTCATGCTCCCCCTCGACCGCCGGCGCCGGAACGCCGGCGGCGGCGATCGCGCGAAGCATCGCCGCCTCGGCGCCGGAGCTGAGGTCGCGCTTCGCCACCGAGCAGCGCCCGTCCGGACGCCGCACCAGCAGGGCTTCGGAGAGATCTCCGCCGGCAAGCCGCTCGAGCCGGTCCTCGGCGAGGCCGGTGAGCGCCGCGACCCGCCGGGCGAAGGCCGTCATCCTCCTTCGGCGATGCTTCGCGCCAGCCCTTGGGCGCCCGCGCTGACGTCCCGCCAGGCAACGTCGAAATGGCTGTCGTCGCCATGATAGGGATCGGCGACCGGCTGTCCCCGCCGCCCCTCGACATGGTCGAGCAGCAGCGACAGCCGCGCCTTGCCGTCCGCCGGCCGGAGCCGCTCGAGGTCGCGCAGGTTGTTGGCGTCCAGAGCGACGATATGATCGAAGCGGCGGAAATCGTCTGGCGTCACCAGCCGCGCCTTCAGATGGGAAATGTCGATGCCGTTGCGTGCCGCCACCGCCGCCGCCCGCGGATCGGGAGGATAGCCGATATGCCAGTCGCCGGTGCCGGCGGAATCAACCTCGACGTCCAGCCCGAGGCGCTCGGCCTCGCGCCGGAACGCCGCCTCGGCCAGGGGCGAACGGCAGATGTTGCCGAGGCAGACGAACAGGACCGAGCTTTTCATGGGCGATGCCTTGTTGCCAAAGCGGCCTGCTCTGCTAGCGACAAGCAGTCAGAAGCACAATGAGAGGGTCCATGGCGTCCGATCCCGCTGCAGCCGCCCCCGCGGCCAGACCCGTCCGCATCGGCGCCTATGCCTGGTATGCCCTCTTCGTCCTCGTCATCGTCTACATCATCAACTTCATAGACCGGCAGATCCTGTCGATCCTGGTCGGCGACATCAAACGCGATCTGTCGGTTTCCGACGCCCAGATCGGCTTCCTCTACGGCACCGCTTTCGCCGTCTTCTACGCCTTGTTCGGGATCCCGCTAGGGAGGCTGGCGGACAGCTGGTATCGCGGCCGGCTGATGGCGATGGGTCTCGCCCTCTGGTCGTCGATGACCGCTTTCTCCGGCTTCGCCAACAGCTTCGCCATGCTCGCAACCGCCCGGATCGGAGTCGGCATTGGCGAGGCGAGCGCCTCGCCCGCGGCCTATTCGATGATCTCGGACTGGTTTCCGAAGGAGCGGCGCGCGACCGCTTTGTCCATCTATTCGAGTGGCCTCTACATCGGCGGCGCCCTGAGCCTGCCGATCGGGGGGTTCGTCGTCGCCCGCTGGAACAGCGCCTATCCGGATTCGGCTCTCGCCCCGCTCGGCCTCGCCGGCTGGCAGGCGGCCTTCCTCGCTGTCGGCCTCCCCGGCCTGCTCCTGGCTTTGTGGGTTCTGACCCTGCGCGAGCCGCAGCGCGGCGCCTCGGACGGGCTCCCCCAGCCGATCGTCCGGCCCAATGCCTGGCGCGATTTCGGGGGCGAGCTGGCCGCCATCCTGCCGCCGCTCACCCTGCTCAGCGTCTCGCGCTTTCCGGGCGCGCTTCGGCTCAACCTGATCGTGCTCGCGCTCGTCGCCGCCGCGGGCTTCGGCCTCTACTGGCTCACCGGCGACGCGCCGCAATGGATCGCCTACGGGCTCGGCGTCTACGCCATCTTCTCCTGGGTCCAGTCGCTCAAATTCCGCGACGCGCCGGTCTACCGGCTGATCTGGGGCACGCCGATCGTGGTCACCCTGGCGATCGCCTTCGGCAGCATCTCCTTCGTCACCTATGCGACGAGCTTCTGGATACCCCATTATGTCGAGCAGAATTTCTACGGAGGACCGCTCGAGCCGGCCCGCTTCATCGGCGGGATGAAGGCCAAGGAGGAGATCGGCTTCATCATCGGCTGGTCGGCCGCCTTCTCCGCCGCCGCCGGGGTGATCCTCGGCGGCTATCTGTCGGACGTCTGGCGCCAGCGCGATCCGCGGGGCCGGATCTTCGTCAACATGCTCTCGGTCATCCTGCCCATCCCGCTGGTCGCCTTCCTGCTGACGACCGACAGCCTCGCCGCCTTTTACTGGGTCAATCCGGTCGCCCACATGCTCGCCTCGGCCTGGGTCGGCGCGGCCGTCGCGACTCTCCAGGATCTCGTCGTCCCCCGCATGCGCGCAACCGCGGGAGCGACCTACATATTGGGCACAACGATGGTCGGCCTCGCGCTCGGTCCATATTACGCCGGCAAGATGTCGGTGGTAACCGGAGATCTCGCCACCGGCATCTTCGCTCTCTACGTCGTGCCGCCCTTCACCCTCGCGGCGCTGTGGATCGCCTCGCGCCGGATCGCCGATCTCGAAGCCACCAAGGTGGACCGGGCAAGAGCGTCCGGCGAGGCGATCTAGAGCGAAGGCCGGTATCGAAGGACGTCAGCCCAGCACCCCGCAGGCGATCCGGCCGCCGCTGTTGCCGGAGGGGTCGGTGCGGAAGTCGTCGGCCTTTTCGTGGATCACGACCGCCGCGCCGTCCCCGTCGATCAGCCGGTTCGGAAGCATTCCCGACAGGCCGGCATTGGGAATCGTATATTCGAAGCTGCCGCGGCCGTCGGATCCGACCAGCAGGTTCGGAAGATCGCCTTTGTGCATCCCCGTGGGATTGTCCTTGCCGTGCTTCTGGTCGGTCGGGTTCCAGTGCGGTCCCGCCGTGGTGAATCCGGGCGGGTCGCAGCGGCCGGTCGTATGGAGATGGGCGCCGTAGGAGCCGGGGCTCATCCCCACGGCTTCCACGCGAACGCGGAGGCTGTCGCCGGAGCTCTCGGCCGTGGCGCGCGCGCGGACTCGTCCCTGGGCGTCGCGCAGGTCGGCGGTGAGGCGGGGAGGTCCGATGGTCGAAACCGCCGCCGGCGGGCCGGCGTCATCCGATGCGGCGGCGCCGTCGGCGCCGCCGTCGGTCGCGCAGGCGGCGATGGCGAGGGCTGAAAAGCCCGGTATCAGCAAGCGAGCGAGCCTCATCCACGTTCTCCTTTTGAAAGGAGTGAACGATCCGCCGTCGCAACGGTTGCTCCAGAACCTTAAAGGCTCAGCCGCGTGGCGGGCGGCCGACGCCGAACCAGCGCAGCCCGGCTTCCTCGACTTCCTCGGGAGGATAGACGCTGCGCAGGTCGACGAAGACCGGTTGCGCCATGGCGCGGGCAAGCCGCTCGAGGTCGAGCGCGCGCAGCACGTCCCACTCGGTCACCAGCACGACCGCATCCGCGCCGGCGGCGGCGAGATAGGGACTGTCGAAGAATTCGACATCGGGCATCATCGGCCGCGCCTGCTCCATCCCTTCGGGATCGTAGCCGCGCACATGGGCGCCGGCATCCTGCAGCGCCTGGACGATGCTCAGCGACGGCGCGTCGCGCATATCGTCGGTATTGGGTTTGAAGGTGAGGCCGAGCAACGCCACTGTGCGCCCCCGCGCCTCGCCGCCCAGCGCCTGGACAACCTTGCGGCCCATGGCCCGCTTGCGGGCCTCGTTCACCTTGACCACGGATTCGATGATCCGGAGCGGCGCCTGATGATCTTCGGCCGTCTTCAGGAGGGCGAGCGTGTCCTTGGGGAAGCAGGACCCGCCATAGCCGGGACCGGCATGGAGGAATTTGGGGCCGATGCGATTGTCGAGCCCGATGCCGCGGGCGACGTCCTGGATGTTCCCGCCGACGATCTCGCACAGATCGGCAAGCTCGTTGATGAAGGTGATCTTGGTCGCGAGGAAGGCGTTGGCGGCATATTTGATCAGCTCGGCCGTCCGCCGTCCGGTGAACAGGATCGGCGCCTTGTTGAGGTAGAGCGGCCGGTAGATCTCGCGCATCAGCTCGGCCGCCTCGGGGTCGTCGGTGCCGACGACGATCCGGTCCGGCCGCTTGAAATCCTCGATCGCTGCGCCTTCGCGCAGGAATTCGGGATTGGACACGATCCAGGCCCGCGCCTCGGGAGCGGTTTCGCGGATGATCCGCTCGACCTCGTCGCCCGTGCCCACGGGGACGGTCGACTTGGTCACCACCACGGCGGGTCCGCGCAGCGCCCGCGCAATCTCCTCGGCCGCGCCGAAAACGTAGCTGAGATCGGCATGGCCGTCGCCGCGGCGCGACGGGGTGCCGACGGCGATGAACACCGCCTCGGCCTCCGCCACACCCTGCTCGAGGTCGGTCGTGAACGACAGCCTGCCGCCGCGGACGTTGCGCTCGACCAGCTTGTCGAGGCCGGGCTCGAAGATCGGCATCGTCCCCCGCCGAAGGGCCTCGATCTTGCGCTCGTCCTTGTCGACGCAGGTGACGTCATGACCGAAATCGGAAAAGCAGGCGCCGGAAACCAGGCCGACATAGCCGGTGCCGACCATCGCAATGCGCATTCATTTGCCTCGCATGATGGAGCGAGGCGCCCGCTTAGCCTGCGGCCGTTCGGCGCCACAAGGGCCTTGGGGGTAATCTACATTCGTTACGCGGACATCTCCACATCCCGGAGCGGCGGGGGGAGCGCCCGAAGGGCGGTTGAGGATTAGTAGCGCTGGCTTCCGCCGCCTCCCGCCGATCGTCGCTCGGCTGAGCCAGCTACCCTCCATCACGCTCCCGATGGTCCCCATCCCGGCGCCTCGGCGACAGGGAGGCCGAGGACCCCGCGAGCTCGGATCCCAAAAAGAAAGGAGCCGGCCCGAAAGCCGACTCCTTCCTTGTTCTTGGCGTTGCGCCGCCGGAGCGGCGAACCCCTTCTTACCAGCCGGAGCCGGGTCCGAAGGTGATCTCCACGCGCCTGTTCTGAGGCTCGCGGACACCGTCGGCGGTCTCGACCAGCGGCCGGCTCTCGCCGAACGCTTCCGTGGTCATGACGCCGTCGGGGATGCCGCGGCCGGCCAGGTACGAACGGACGTTCGCGGCGCGACGCTGCGAAAGACCGACGTTGTACTGGTCCGAACCCGAACGGTCGGCGTGGCCCGCGATCATCACCTGGGCCTGGCCGCAGGTCTGATAAGCGGAAGCCGCGTTGTCGAGGATCGCCGAAGCCTGCGGGGTGATCTCGTCGCGATCCCAGTCGAAGAAGACCATGAACGGACCGGCGACGCACGGCGCGGGCGGCGGCGGCGGCGGCGGGGTCGGCTCCGGCGGAATCGGAGTCGGCTCCGGCGGAACCGGGACCGGCTCGGGGATCGGCTCGGCTCCACCGAAGTTGAAGGTCAGGCCGCCCAGCAGGCTGTGCGAACGGAACCGGTAATCGGCTTCCTGGCCGTTGAACGCCGTCATGCGGATCTTGTCGGCGTTGAAGAAGCGATACTTCACAGTGACGTCGATATTGTCGCTGACCGCCTGACGGACGCCCGCGAAGACCTGCCACGCGAGACGCGAGTCGGAGCCGTCGAGGAAGGGCGTGGCGTTGGCGAAGTTGCGGTAGTTGTTCGCCTTGACGCGCGCCATGCCGACACCGCCGCCGACGAAGCCGGAAATCCCGTCATCGTCGCCGAAGTCCAGCATGCCGTTCAGCATGAAGCTGAGCGCGCTCGAGCTGCCGCCGCCATCGCGGCTGGCCGCGAAGAAAGCGCCCTCGAGAGGCAGCCGGATGGTGGTCTGGTAATCGTCCATCCGCGCTTTCTTGTAGGCGGCTTCGGCTTCGAGCCGGAACGCACCGAAATCGTACCCGACGAAGATGCCGCCGTCATAGCCATATTCGTGGTTGATCGTGACAGCGTTTTCCACAGCGCCGATGTCGAGTTCGATATCTTCGACGATCATCGCCCCGAACTCGCCACCAATGTACATTGCGCCATCGCGCGCAAAGGCAGGTGTGGCGAGCAGGGTGGATGAAAGCGCCATTGCGATGGCGAGCTTCCGCATAAACTTTCCCCTTTCTTCTTGCGTCCCTACGGGAACGACCATGAACTCAATACGGTAAGCGGAGTTTCCGCGCAAGCACGCTTATCCCCACATATGTTGCCGAAATGCCTCACTGAACCGGTTAGCGAATCATGAAGCCCCTCGTCAGACGGGCGGCAAACGACCCTTTGCCCCCTTGGTTTCACCGGGGCAACAAAATTGCTCACTCGATCAAGCCATGTGACATTAATGCCGCAGTCAGAGCGTTGATGGCGAGCCTTGCTTCCTCGTCGATTATCGTTCCGCCTGAAGGACTTGGCACTCCGGGCTGGCGCCCGCCGACCACTTGGACGCCGTTCACCAGCAATGCGGCGCAGCGCAGCTCCCCCTCCCGCCACTGATATCCGTCCCACAGCAAGGGCATGCTCGCCGCCTTGTTCCAGGCGCTCGTTCCGGGCGCCGGGGCGACGAAGCGCCAGCCGCCCTCGCTCCACATCGCCAGCATCGCGTCATGCCCGGCCCAGTCGCCGCTCGCTCCGTTCGCGACGACCCAGCATTCGCCCTCGGCGGGAGCGGTGGGCGGCTCCGTGGCGGCCGGCCCCTCCACCGCCGGGTGAAGCGCGAGATCGATGCGCGCCAGCGCCTCGTTGTGGAACAGCTCCTTCTGCGCCTGGCCCGGAAGGATGAAGGGCAAAGCGAAGCGCGCGGTGGTGTCCGCCATTTGGGGTTCTCCTCAGCCTGTGACGATGGATGCGGGCCGCGACGGCGCCGACGTGCCGAGCTGCACGACCTCGATGGTCAGCGGCCCCGCCAGCCCGTCGGCGGCCTGCTCGGCCGCGCTGTAGAGGTAGGCGGGGGCCGACAGGATGACTCTGCGCTCGAAGCCGGCGCCGGAGAGCGTCAGCCGGTAGCTTTCGCTCTCCTCGCCGAGCGGCGTGTCGCTGCCGCTCAGCCAGACCCAGCCGTTGCGGCTTCGTCTGACCCAGCTCAGCGCGAGGTCGCCGTTCGGCCGCGCCTCCGCCCGCAGATGGACGGGCGACGGGGGCCGCAGCGCCTCGCCGGTCACGGCCCGGGCGGCCGCCACGCCGTCGGGATCGCCGAGGCCGCCGGCGATCAGCCGAGCTTCGCCGCCGAGCGCTCCGAGCGGGGCCTCAATGCCGGCCAGACTCTCCGCTTCGATCAGGGCGAATGGCTCGCCGGGCGCGTGCGAGCCGGCCGCCCATTCCGTCCCGCGCCGGCCGCGCAGCAGGCGCGAAAGCCGGAAGCGGCGGCCCCCGAGCGGCTCGGCCGTCCCGAACTGGAAGAGCTCCGCGCCGAGCGCCGCCAGATTGGCCCCGCCGGCGAGCGCCGCGTCGCTTCGGCTTTCCAGCCACATCGCCTCGTTCAGAAGCTCGACCTCGAACCGGCTGCGCTCGTCGAGCAGGGCGGAACCCGTCGCGACGGGCGCGCCGAGCGCCGTGCCGATGACGGCCGGAGGCGCCGTCGACCCGGCCGCGGTCCAGCTGGCGCCGCCGTCGAAGCTGGCGACCAGCGCGGCGCGGCGCCACCCCGGCTCCACCCCGGCCGCGGCGACGAGCAGGCGCGGCCGGCTCGGCAGCGCTTCGGCGAGCAGCGGCAGGTCGAGCAGGAGGAAGGAGGTGGGCCCGTGAAGATGGTCCGGCTGATCGACGGGGCGGCCCGGATTCGCGCCCGCCGGCGGCCCCGCCGGGCCTGCCGGAATGCCGCTCAGCTCGAGCGTCAGCACCATCCGGTCGAGCGTCCAGCGGACCAGCTTCCAGAGGCCCGGATGCCCGGCGACCCGAATGGAGCTCCCCGCCGGCAGCCCGAGCCGGCCCCAGCCGAGGTGGAGCTTCGCGCTCCGCCGCTCCGCCCAGAGCCGGTCGAGCCGCCGCTCAGCCAGCGCCTTGGCGGTCGCCGCGCCCAGCGAAGCTGCGACCGCCCGCCGGTCGCTGACCAGGGCGGCGCCGGGGCGGCTCGCCCGCTGCAATCCGGTCTGATGGTCGCGGGCCGGATCGTAATAAGCCAGCGTCGTCTCGGCCGGCACCGAATCGCCGCTGCGCCGAAGCCATTCACCGCGCCCTCCCGCCCCCCGCGCCGCCGCCCCCAGCTCGTCTTCCGCGACCGTGACCGGCGGGCCTCCGCCGCTGGCGAGGACGAGCTGCTCGCCGTCGTCGACCAGCGACAGCGGCTCCAGCTCGGCGAGGACGGCGATGGCGGCGCGGATGCTGTCCCCGCTCGCCGCATAGCCGGCAAGCGCCACCGACGGGCCGTCGGTCGCAAGGCCTCCCCCGAGCTCCGCCGCCACCGCGCCGAGGCTCACGGGGCCCGGATCCGCCTCCACCTCGAAGGTGAGCGAGGGAATGCGATTGCCGTAATCGGCGAGCTGGAAGTCCTCGAACACGGCATAAGCGGTGCCGCGATAGGCCGGCGCCAGGCCGGCGCCTTCGGCCGACGCGATCAGCGGATCGACCGCCTGATCCTCGCCGCCGAGGTGAAGGCGGTAGCGGGTCGCCGTCTTGAAATCGCCCGCGCTGCCGCGCAGCAGCTTGCCGTCCGCCCAGATCCGCCGCACCGCCCGGATCGGCCGCGCCGACAGCGCTACCGCGAAATTGGCCGAATAGCTGTAGTCGACCGTCTTGGGCTGTCCCTTGCCGCCGCCGCTCTTGGAGCGCTCCTCCCTGAGATCCGTCGCCCAGATCACCGTCCCGGCGACCCGCATCGTGCCGAACAATTTGGGGATCTGGCTTCCATAGCTCGACGTCTGCACCGCCAGCTCGCCGAGCCTGGGTCCCTGGCGGGGCTTGGGCGCGAACAGGCGACCGTCGATCTGCTGGCCGATGACGGCGCCGATGGCGCCGCCGATCGGCCCGCCGAAAGCGGTTCCAACCGCGGTGAGAACAAGCGTAGCCATCAGAACTCCTCCTCGGCGAGACGCCAGCCGGACACGAGCGTCCAGGGAATGGGATTAGGCCGCTGCACGACGCGCCGAAGGGCGGCGTCGGCATGGACGAAGCCGGAGGGCGTGATGACGACCAGATGAAATTGCGCGGGTCCGGTCCTGCAGACGGCCAGGTCGCCGAGCGCCAGCCCGTGGCCCGCCACGGGCCGGCAGCCGAGGTCGCGGAGCTGATGCTCGATCTCCGCCAGCCTCTGCCCGCGCAACGCATAGTCGCGGGGGATCCTGCCGGCGGGGATTTGGGCCGCGAGCGCGGCGACTCCGACACAGTCCAGTCCGTCCCGCACATTCCGCCCCTGCGGGCGGAAACGCGTGCCGACCAGCGCGCAGGCCCGCGCCGCGATATCCACGCCTTTCATCGTTCACGCTCCCGGATAGCGGGTCAGAAGGTCCATTCCGGGCAGATGCGGCTCGCCCCGGAAATTCTCGCCGTTGGCGAAGCGCCCGGTGCAGGTGGCGAAGCTCTTGTCGCAACCTTCCCGGATCTCGACGAGGTCGCCCGCCGCGATCGTGAACGGCGGCGGCTCCTGCAGGACCAGCTTCGCCCCTTCGCAGGCGGCGATCATGCTTTCGAGCCCGCTATTGGCGCCGCCTATCCAGCGCAGTCGGCCGAAAGCGAAAGCGGCCCCGGCCGCCTCGGCGACCAGCACGACGATCTCCTCCGGCACCGCGACCACCCGAGTCAGCCGCACCCGCCCCGCCATGTCGGCCCGGCACCGCCGGTCGCCGAGCTCTGCCCGGCATTGGGGGGAGGTCTGCTCGGCCACCGCCCGCTCGAGGAGCGCCGCGGGCCCGCGCAGCTCCGCCTCGAAGCCGTTCGCCTTCACCGTGACGTCGCCCAGTTCGCCCCGGGCCAGGGGCAGCCGCGCCCCGCCCGGATCCTCCCAGTCGACCAGGAACAAAGCCACCGCCGCCCGGTCCCACCGCCCCGCCGCCAGGTCCGCCCCGGCGATCGAGTCGCTGGTCAGCGCGCCGGCGACGTCGAGCGTCGAAGCCTCGAAATCGTCCGAAACCGATACGGCCGAAGGCAGCATGCCCGGCGCCGCCCGGTAGACGAGGCCGCCAATGGCGAGGTCGCGGTCATGGCTCGTGAAGCCCAGGCACACCCCGTCCCGCCGCTCCACCCGCCAGCAGAAGGCAAGGCTGGTCAGTGGTCGCTCGAGGAACGAAGGCATGATGGATCTCCCGCAATTTCCTGCTCTCCCGCCTTTCGCGGGAGAGAGCGCTACTCCCGCACCTCGATCAGCGGCACCGACGGGATCTCCCCCGCCTCGAAGGTCGCCCGGCTCACGCTCAGGCGATCCTGTTCGAAGCGCACCGGAACGTCGAAGCGGAAGCCCGCACGGACTTCGGCTCCCGCTTCAGGCGCGTCTTCGAGACTCACCGTTCCCAGCGGGCCGAGCGTCCAGCCGCTCACCCGCTCCACGCCGGCCACCGACACCCGAACGCTGCCTGCCACGGGCCGGGTGATCCGCCGCTCCTGCGCCCCATAATGCTTGACCAGCGCGAACTCCGTCCGAACCCCGTCGCCCGCGCCGAGCCTTTGGTCCGCCGCCCCCGGGGCGCCGGTCATTCCGTTCGAGCTGTGGTCGAACGGGTCCTCGAAGCGGAACGCCACCGCCGCGCCGCGCCGCGCCCGAAAGAAGGCGATCAGCGCATGCAGATCCGCTTCGCCCCGCACCCCCGGTCCGGCATCGAAGCGAAGCCGGGCGTCGGCCCAGTCGCTGTTCCTTTGCTCGCCGCCGCCGGCCGCCGTCACCACCGCCGTCGAGAAGCAGGGCTCGACGCTCGCCTCCCGCCCCAGCGCCACCGGAAAGCGCACATCCTCATAAGCGTCCACGTCCCCGTCTCCCGCATCGAACCAGGTGAAGCCGTCGCGGAGCACCTGAGGCAGCGCCCAGGCGAACACCTCGCCGGCGCCGCGCCGGCGCGCCGCCTCGATCGCCGCGGCGATGGCATGCCATTGCCCCTTGTCCTCCGGCGCGAGGACAAAGCCGGCGAAATAATGCTGCCGCTCCGGTGGATAGCCGAGCCGTTCCTGCGCCGCCGCGACTCCGCGCGAAGTCGCCGCCGGATTGCCCTCGGTCACCCAGTCGTAATCCTCGAGCTGAAGCACGTCGAAAGCGGGACTGGCCCAATCGGCCGGCAGGTTGGCCCGCTTCAGATCCGGCGCCGCCAGCACCGTCGGCAAATAGGCGAGCAGCAGGATCTCCGAGTCGGGCGCGACGGCGCGGACCGCCGCCGTCAGCGCGCCCGTGCTCTGCGCCAGCAGCACGCCGGCCGAGTCTAGCGTGGCGCGCTGCGCCCCGTCGAGCGGTGCCCGCACGTCCGCTATCGGCACCGGTGCGAAGGCCGCCACCGCCGCCGGATCGTACAGGCAGATGCGCCCGTCGCCGAACACCCACCACCACGGCTCGCCCACCTGGAAGCGCATCCTCAGCCCCGCCGCCGCCGCGATTCCGGCAAAGGCCTGCGCCGCAAGCCGCAAATAGCCCATGGCTCCGGCATGGGCGGGCGAGAGCAAGGTCGATGGCGGCGACCAGCCGGTCAAAGCCGGCGACCCGTCCGCCGCCCGCTGCTTCCAGTCCCCCCACACATGCTGGTCGAGCAATTCGTAGGACAGCGACCAGATGAGTTCGTAGCCGAGAGCCTTCGCCCTCGCGGCGAAATCCGAATGCCACGCCGCGCACGGGCCGTTGAGCGCTCCCCCCGCGAGGCTGATGTAGAAGCCTGTCCCGAGCGGAGACGAGGGGCCGCCACCATTGGCCTCGAGCCGAAAATAATGGCTCATCCCGACATAATGGTTGATCGGCCCCCGGTAGCCGAGCTGCAGGCAGTTGCGCAGCACCCGCGCGGGCGTCAGATGGTAGAGATCGTCATAGCCGGTCGCGATGCGCAGCCGGTGCTCCGGCACCAGGATGTCGCCCGTGGCCAGGACGGATCCCGCCCCGTCGCAGGCGATCCCGCTCAGCTCCGCCCATCCTTCGGCCGGCGCCGCGAGGGGCGCATCCGCACGCGTGTAGCCCGGCGCGACCATCGACACGAACATCCGGTCGACGTCGCCGGCCCAGACCGGATCCTCGCCGTCCCAGCCCCCGGCGAGCGCCGCGAAGTCGAGCTCGACCCGCGCATCGTCCGGCGCCCCGTCGGCATAATTCCACAGCCGCACGTACCAGCTGCGCGCCGTCCCGGCCGCGTCCCGCCCCTCGATAGTGAGCGTCGGCCCGTCGACCGCATCCAGCGCCCTGATCCCTCCGCTGCGCCACCGGAAGCTCAGCCGGCAGCTTCGGAAGTCGCGGCTCGTCTCGTAACGGAGCAAAGGATGGTCGAACCGGTCCTCCGCCTCCCAAATCAGCCCCGCCAGGTCGTTCGCCTTGTAGAAAACGCAGTCGGCCCGAAGCGAATTGGGCCCCGTCGTCACCACCGAAGCCATCATCGGCCTCGGGAAGTTGACGGTCCAGAAGCGCGCGTCAAAGCGCTTGACGAATCCGACCTGCCTCGCCGCCCCCGGCGGCGCCAGCCAATGTCCCATTTTCGCTCTCCCGCGTCATCCCGGCGAAAGCCGGGGTGACGGTCTCTCAGTCCTCCACCCGCATCAGCGCCTGCTTCACCGCCCGCGCCACCTGCCGGCTGGACCGCGCCAGCGCCTGCGGCGCCTCGCCGGCCGGAGCGCTGACGGCGATGCTCATCCTGATCTCGCGGGTTCCTCGGTGCCCGGCCTCGACCCGGCCGCTGGCGGTCGGCACGAACAGCTCCGGCCCGCGCTCGCCGACGAGGTAGGGCCGCCCGGGTGTCACCGGTCCTCCAGTCGCCCGTCCCGGCGCCCCGAGCGCCGCCGCCAGCACCTGCGCCGCCGCGCCGAGCAATCCGCCGGGGCCGCCGCCTCCGCCCCCCGCCGCCTGGATGCCGCCGCGAATCGCCGCCGCCGCGATCTCGGCCATCGCCGCCAGCGCGGTCCGCTTCAGATCCTCGAAGCCGAACTTGCCGGTCCGCACCGCCCGCAGCAGCGCATTTTCCAGCACCCTGCCCGCCCGCTCCAGCCCATCGGCCAGCGGCCCCTCGAGCTGCCCCTTCATCTCGGCGACGTCCCGGGCGAACGCGCCGGTATCGGCGCGCACGCTGACCAGCAGCCGCTCAATCTCTTCGTCCATCGGGAAACCTTTCCATCAGCCGGTCGAGGTCGGCCCGCGATGCCGGCTCCGGCTCGGGCCCAATCAGCGCCTCCAGCACCGCTCCCATCTCCGCGGGCGTCGACCTCCAGAACTCGTCGGGGCGCCAGCCCAGCAGAGCGCCGGCGAGGCCCGCGAGCCTCGCGGCCGCCTCGCTAAACCGCTCCACGGCCTTGCAGTATCTGTGCGAGCAGGATCCTGAGCGCGGGCGTCACGCCCGCCAGCCCCTGCTCCACGATCGCGGCGCCGATCCGTTCCGGGCTCAGCCCTTCCGGCCGCGGCTCCGCGCAGTGCCAGAACAGCGTCGCCATCTCCGCCACCCTGAGCCCGCCCGCCGCCGCCCGTTCTACCAATGCGAAGAGCGGTCCCAATTCCGCCTCGACCGCGACCAGGGCCTCGAAGCTCGGCCTCAGCTTCAGAGTCTCGCCGGCGACCGCCAGCGCCGCCTCCCCGCGCGCCGGGTTCGCCGCCGTGCTCACAAAGTCACCACGGCGCCGGAGCTCTCCAGGCTCAGGGCGTAGTTGCGCTCGCCATTGTAATCGCCCGAATAATCGAGCCGCGTGACCAGGAAGCGGCCGCGAAGCCGCTCGCCGCTTTCGAAGCTCAGCTCGTAATCGTCGATCTGGCCGGCCAGTGCGTTGGTCTTGAGCCGCGCCTCCGCCGCCGATCCGGTGAAGATTCCGCTCGCCGCAACCGAGACCGAGCGCACTCCGGCGCCCGACAAAAGCTCGCGCCAGCCGCCCGAATCCTTGCTGGTGACGTTCACCGCCTCCCCGTTCACCGACATCTGGGTCGTCCGCATCCCCGCCACGGTGGCGAAAACCGGCGGCTGGGCGCCATTTCCAACCTTCAGCAAGAAAGCGCTTCCCTTTTCCGCGCCCATCGATATTCTCCCTTCGGCTCAAACTGTTGCACTGGAATTCGGCATGATTTCACAAGTGCTGCTCATCGCCCTGATGGCTTCCGCCCAGGGCAATCTCGCATCGGCCCGCACCAGCTATTCGAAATGCCTGGGCGGCTTCGCGCGCGCCCAGATCAAGGAAGGCCTGAAGGAAGAGGCCGCCTTCCAGGCCAAGCTCGCCACCGCCTGCAAGGCCGAGGAAGCCGCCTTCCGGAACGCTTCGATCGCCACCGACGTCGCTGCCAAGATCGCCCGGGCGACCGCCGAGAAGAACGCGACCGAAGAGATCGGCTACATCCACGAAAACGCGGTCGAGACCTTCAAGGCCAGCCTGCCCGAGCCGAAATGACCCTGACCCCCTCCCTTGCGGGGAGGGGACGGGCTCACTCCGCGAGCATCCTCGCGCGATAGTCGATCGCCACCGCCCAGCCCGCGCCGCCGCCGCGCCCCTCGGCCACCGTGCGCCGGCGCAGCATCGCCAGCGTGACGAGCCGCCAGCCCTCGACGTCGAGCCCGGCCTCGATCGCCGCTTCAGCGACGTCGGCGAAGGCCTGCGCCCGGTCCGGCCGCTCGCCGGCGTCGCGAAAGGTCACCGCCAGCCGCAGCTCGCGCCCCCGGCCGCCCTTGTGGCCCCAGTCGGTCTCCGCCCCGCATTCGACGATGGCGTGGGGGAAGGCCGCCTGCAGCGGCGGCCCCGGATAGACGCCGCCCAGCTCGAGCGAGTCGAGCACCTCGATCGCCGCCGAGCGCAGCGCCCCGCCGGCGCTCACCGCCGCCTCCCCGCAAACAGCCAGCGAAGCTCGGCTTCCAGCGCGGACCGGCGCCCGAGGCCGCGGCCGGAAAGCGCCACGCCTTCCTCCTCCGCGCTCACCCGCACCCCTTCGGGCGCCTCCTCGCTCAGCGCCGCCGCCAGCGCCTCGGTCCGCGCCCGCGCCGCCTTGCAGGCCAGCGCCGCGCCGTGAAGCATCAGCCGTTCCAGCATCGTCCCCTCCCTCAGCGCAGCCGCGGCCGGCGGAACGGCCGCCACAGGGCCGTCACCGCCGCCGGCGGCTCGCTGGCGCGCGGCCCTTCCGCCGCCCGGCTCGTGTAGAAATGCGCCGCCAGCCGAACGATGCCGTGGCGAAGCGCCGCCGGCAGGTCCGTCCAGCCGGCGGCGAGACCGGCCTGATAGCCGACCCGTATCCGGCGCAGGTCGCCGGCCGCGGTCAGCCGCACCCAGCCGTCCCCGGCGGAGTCGATGTCGACGCCATAGGCGCCGCTCGCCAGCATCTGCGCCTGCCCCTCGGCCGGCAGCGCCTCGACGGCGAGGATCGCCCGCACCGGCGCCCGTCCCAGCCGCTGCCAGGCCGGGCTCGCCGGCATCGTCTCCGTAAAGCCGCGCGCCAGCAGGGCCTGGCCGGTGAAGCGCTCGCACAGCTCCGCCGCCGCCGCGACGAGGGTGGCGATCAGCCCGTCCTCGTCCGCCCGCTCGACCCGCAGATATCCCTTCGCCGCCCCCGCCGCCTCCGGCGGCAGGACCAGCGCCTCTGCCTCGATCATGATATCTCTCCGGATGACTCCCCTCCCTGAAAGGGAGGGGCAGGGGGTGGGTAGGCGAGCGCAGCGAGACTAGCTGCTGACTCGGCGCTTCGCCCGCCTTCGGCGAAACCCACCCCCTCCCCTCCCTCGGCAGGGAGGGGGTTTTGTTAGGCCGCGAACTTCAGAAGCTTGATCGCCTCCGAATTCGCCACCTGGCCGCCGATCCTCTTGGTCGCGTAGAAATGGACGAACGGCTTGTTGGTATAGGGATCGCGAAGGATCTGGGTCTCCGTCCGCTCCGCGATCAGATAGCCGGCGCGGAAGTTGCCGAAGGCGATCGAAAGGCTGTCCGCCGCCACGTCCGGCATGTCCTCCGCCTCGACCACCGGATAGCCGAGCAGAGTGTCGGGCTGCCCCGCCACCAGCCCCGGCTGCCACAGGAAGGCCCCGTCCGAAGTCTTGAACTTGCGGATGGCGGACGCCGTCGCCGAGTTCATCACGAACGCCGCGCCCTGCCGGTAGGGCGGCCGAAGCGCCTGGACGAGGTCGATCAGCTTGTCTCCGGGAGCCGCTCCGAAGCCGCCCGCCGCTCCGGTCGCCAGATATTGCAGGGTCCCGAACGGTCTCGACCCGTCGCCCTGCGCGGAGGTCGGCCCGGCGAGGAAGCCGCTGGGCCGGTTGACCCCGTTGCCGACCACGAAGGCCGAGCCTTCGGCCCTCGCGAACTCCGTCGCGATCTCGCTCGCCAGCCACGCCTCGACGTCGAACGCGGCGTCGTCGAGCATCGCCTGGCTGGCCGCCGGATTGGCGTAGAGCTCGCCGAAGGGCGGCGCGAGCTCGATGAAGCTCGGAGTCGCCGTCTCCGGCCGCCCCGCGGTCTCGCTGACCCAGCCCGACGGAGTCCCGCCCGCCGCGACCAGCTTGCGATAGCCCGAGCTTCCGACCCTGACGACGTTGGCGATCGCCCGGATCGGCGAGATCGAGGTCAGCAGCCGCCCGATCTCCGAGTCGAGCTCCTCGGGCACCGCATAGCCGCCGGCGGCATCCGTGGTCCCCGCCATCGCCTTCAGCTCGATCCCGCTCTCCAGCCCCTTCCTCAGATAGGAATCGACGAAGGGCGAGACCTGCGCCTTCGCCCCGCTCAGCGCCGGCCGCGCCGCCGCCACCGCCTGGGCATCGATCCGCCCCTTCAGCTGCGCCATCTCCTCGCGCAGCTGGGCGACCTCCCCATCCTCCCGCTCCAGCGCCTCGAACGACGCCTCCAGCGCATCCGCTTTCACTTCGTACATTCCACTCTCCCTCATGTTCGACGCACCGCGCGTCATTCCCGCGAAAGCGGGAATCCAGCTTCTTCCCCGTTCCGGCCGAGGCTATCCTCGCCCGATGCGGCTCGATCCCGACGGCGCCCAGCACTTTCCCGCCGCCTTCGGCCCCGCCGAAGCCGCGGCGCTCGCCGCCCCCTTGTCCCTGCCCCGGGGCCGCCCCGGGGCCCGGCTCGGCGCCGTCTCCGGCCTCGCCGGCGTGCTCGCCCCGGCCGATGCGATCGCCGCCGGCTTCCTCGGTCCGGCCGCCCGCCCCGTCGGCGCCCGGCTGTTCGACAAATCGCCCGCCCGCAACTGGGCGCTCGGCTGGCATCAGGACCGCACCGTCGCGGTCGTCGAGCGCCGCGACGTCCCGGGCTTCGGCCAGTGGACGGTGAAGGCGGGAATCGCCCATTGCGTCCCGCCCTTCGGGATCCTGGAGCGCAGCCTCACCCTCCGCATCCATCTCGATCCGGCCGGCGAGGACAATGCCCCGCTCCTCGTCGCCCCCGGCTCTCACCGCCTCGGCGCGATCGCCGAGCCCGCCATCGCCGCCGCCGTCCGGCGCTTCGGCGCCCGCGCCTGCCTCGCGGCAGCGGGCGACGTCTGGGCCTACGCCACCCCCATCCTCCACGCTTCTGCGCGCGCTTCGGCGCCCGGGCGCCGCCGGGTCCTCCAGATCCTCTATTCGGCCGAGTCCCTGCCCGGCGGGCTGCGCTGGCTAGGCGTTTGAGCGCCCTCGCTTTTTCCGCTTGGCACCGGCGTTCATGAGTCTATTCTGGCCCCTTCATCCGCGAGGCGCGGAGTGGGGGAGGTAGAAATGAGCCTGAAGCTGCTGATCGTCCTGGCGCTCGGATGCGCCTCCGTCGCGACGCCCGCCGTCGCCCAGCAGCGGCCCAACGAGGCGCGCGACATGATGCGGCAGATGGGCGGGGGCGGCCTGTCCGGCAAAAAGCTCGCCAAGGCGATCGCCAAGGCCGAACGCCATCCGCTCGGCTCCAAGGCCAACCCGGTCCGCGAGAACATGCCCCAGGGGCAGCTCGCCTATCTCGCCCGCCTCCGCTGCGCGGACGGAGCCAAGCCCGCCTCCTTCCGCCAGGGCAATGTCGGCCCCGGCGTCTACCGCAACATCGTCGATCTCTACAAAGTGACCTGCCCCGGCGCCGCTCCCGTCGACGTTTACATGGACATGTATCATGACGGTCCGGAGCTCCGGCCCGTCCCCGGCTTCACCATGGCACCGGAGGGCGCCGGCGAGAGCATCTGATCGCCGCCCTCGAGCGCGTGGACCCGCGCCTTGGGCTGCATCGGCAGGGTCACCAGGCTGACCTCGACCAGCTCGACGTCCTCGAGCGCCCGCGGTGCCGTGCCCGAGAATCTGCGCACCCGGTAGCCGAAGCTCAGCCCCCCCACCGCGCCCTCCTTCAGCAGCGCCGCCGCCTCGCGTCCGGCCGCGCCCGCCGAAAGCCGGGCGATCACCCTCAACCCGCGTCCGTCCTCCCTGAGATATTCGATTCGCCCCACCGGCCGGGTCATGTCGTGCTGCCACAGCAGGGGCACCGCCCGGGCGCCGCGCTTCAGGCACCGGGCGAACGCGCCCGCCCGAACGACGTCGCCGCCCCTGTCGGGCCGGTCGAAGATCGCCGCATAGCCCGCGAACCTCATTTCAGGAATTCCAGCAAGCCGAGCCTGACGCTCATTCCCAGCACCAGCAGCGCCAGCAGGATCCGCACCGCCCAGCTCACCACCGCCTGCCAGGCCGATTTCTTGGCGTCGCGCCACGCCTGGAGAAGCTCGCGGAGCTCCTCCATGTCGCGCCGCGCCTTGGGCCCGGTGAGCCCGATCGCCTCCAGCGCCCGCTCCGAGCCCAGGTCGCTCGCCTCCTCGATCAAAGCCCGCAAGGTCACCAGCCCCGCCCCCTGCCCCTCCGCCTGAGCGACGAGCAAGGCGAGCATCCTGTTCCCCTCTTCCGTCATGATATCGCTCCCTCCTTCGTCCCCTCCCTGGAAGGGAGGGGCTGGGGGTGGGTCCGCCGAAGGCGGCCGAAACTCCAAGTCAGCAAAAGTCTCGCTGCGCTCGCCTGCCCACCCCCGCCCCCTCCCTTGCAGGGAGGGGAGACAGTTATCGCTACGCCCCGAACCCGAGCATCTCCCTCTTCTCCTCGCGGCTGAGGAAGTCGGCCGCCGTCACCTGCGCCCACAGCCGCTCCCGGTCCTCGGCCAGCGCCGTCACCTGGTCGACGTCGAGCCTCAGCTTCACCCCCGGCCACCACGCCCCGAGGGCCGCCCCCAGCCCGCCGAGCAGCTTGTCGGCCAGCGGCAGCACGGTAAGCCGCCACAAGGCCCGGTTGGCCTCGCGGTAATTGGCGTAGGTCGAATCCCCCGGCAGCCCGAGCAGCATCGGCGGCACCCCGAAGGCCAGGGAGATTTCCCGCGCCGCCGCCGCCTTCATCCCGGCGAAATCCATGTCCGCCGGGCTGAGGCTCATCGCCTGCCATTTCAGCCCGCCCTCGAGCAGCAGCGGCCGCCCCGCATTGGCGGTTCCGGCGAAATGAAGCTCCAGCTCCTCGCGCAGCCTTTCATATTGCTCCGCCGCCAGCCCGCTTTCGCCGCTCTCCACGGTCAGTGCCCCGGAAGGCCGCGCCGCATTGTCGAGCAGCGCCTTGTTCCAGCGCGTCGCCGCATTGTGGATCGCGACCGCTCCGGACGCCGCGCCCAGGCAGCCCAGCCCGTAATGGTCGTCGAGCGGGTGCATCGCCTTGATATGGACGAGGCTGGGCCGTCCGAGCGCGTCCCGGGCCGGCAGCCGCGCCTTCACCTCGCCGGCGCGATAGACGTAGGCGAGCGGCCAGCCGCCCGAATCCGCCTCGACCGTCACCCGCTCGGGCCGGAGCGCGAACAGCTCGGCCGGAGCCGCGTCGGCGTCGAGCAATATCTGGACGAAGGCGTTGCCGTGGAGCAGCAGCTGCGCCGCCGCCGAATCGAGCAGGGCCGGAGTCGCCAGCCGAAGCGCCTTCGCCGAGGCCGCGCCCCCCGCCTCCCCGTCGAGCGCATAGACCGGAGCCCAGGCGACGCTCTCCGCCACCAGCCGCACCGCCCGCTGAGCCACCGGATTGCCCAGATAGGCGTCGCGCACCTGAGCCTCGTAATTGCGGGGCCAGTCCCCAAGCCCCGCCGCCCCCGCATAGGCGCGATGAAGCAACGGCCGCGCCACCGGCGCCGCCTTGCGTCCGAACCACGATTTCATGGATGTTCTCCCGCTCGAAACTCCCCTCCCTGCAAGGGAGGGCCATATTCAGAGCCTCCGCACCCGCGGCCCCGGCCCGCTTCCGTCCCGGCATCAGCACGGCCCGAACGCAAAGAAAAAGCCGGCCGCGGATGGCCCGCGCCGGCTGCTCGATCTTCTCCAGCCACAATTCTGCAGCGTGACTAAATAGTACCCCAACAGCGTGACGCTGTCAAACGGTTTTTACCGCTCCGGTCAAATCCTATTTTTTCGAGGCTCCAGCTGAATTAAAACCGCCATTTTTTGCGTCCGCTACTTTCCTGCAAAAGTCCTATTTTTAGAGGCCTCTCGCGCAAAAACTTTATTTTTCGGGGCGGTTTGTGGGGCCGATCGGGGGCGCGGGCGAATCGGGCATCGCGAATCATGCAAGCCGCTCGGCGCCGGTCGCGCGCATCCTTCTGCGCCATTGGCGCGTTGGTGCGGCAAGATGATGAAAAGATTTGCCTTTGCCGCCCTTCCGATCCTCGCCCTCGCCGCCTGCGCGGAGGAGCCCGATCCCCTGCCCAGGCCCGATCCCGCGCTGATCGAGCGGATCGCGATCGCCAACAGCGTCGAGCCGGAGACTCCCGAAAAGCTCGAAAAGGCCGACAAGCTCGTCGCCGCCGTCGCCCATGTCGAGCCCGACCGGGTCGCCGGCGCCGCCGAAAAGCTGCTGGCCCGCTGACTCTCCCCGTCATCCCGGCGAAAGCCGGAATGACGAAGCTGCCTCAGAAGGGCCGCTCGCCCACCACGTTGCCGGCCGTGCGGTATCGGCATACCAGCACCTCTTCCTCCGCCCCCTCGGCCAGCGCGCAGCCGACCCGGTCGCTCTCGCGCCACATCAGCTGGGTGTAATGGCCGACGTCGGCGAAATCGCCGGTGGCGCTGTTGTCGGGGAAACGGCCGGGGCGGAAATATTTCTTCTCCTCGATCCAGCCTCCGACCATCTCCTCGGGCGCGTAGGCACCTTTCGTCCCCGCCCACAGATTCTCGCCCTGCGGGTCGTCCCCGTCGGTGTCGGGATCGTGCTCGAACTCGCCGGTGGCGGCGAGCTGCTCGCCCCAGGCGGCGGCCTCGGCGGCCAGCACCGGGTCCCACGCCAGCGCCGCGATGCCTGCGCCGCTGCGCTCGCGATTGTGCGCCGCGAGCAGCCTTTCGTCGAGGCTGCTGAGCCGCCCGGTGCCGCCGATCAGAAGCGGCGCCGCCAGCGCGAGCGCCATCGCCCCAATCCGCCTTCCCGATGCCGAACCCGTCCCACACATGCCCGAAGCATGCCCGACTCCGCTTAGCGCCCCCTTGCCGTCCTAGCTTAACGCCGCTTTCACCATCCCGCCCAGGGCCGCCGGCGCTGATATGCCCGAAGGCCACAAAGACTCCGCCCGGCGGCCCATTCGCAACTCGATTTCGGGAAGGCTTCAGCGGTCCTCGCCCTCGAGCGGGCTGAGGCCGCCGGGAGGGCCCTTTCCGCCCGTCGCGCCCTCGACTCCGGCGCCGCCCATCCCGCCCGGCGAGCCCGCATCGCTGCCGCCGAGGCCGTCGCCGCCGCCGCCTTCGCTTCGCGTCTGGCCGGCGTCGCCCGTGGCCGAGCCGGCGCCGGTCATGCCGGCGCCGCCGCCTTCGCCGCCGCCAAGCTCATTGGCGCGCTCGTCGCCGCCGCCCTGCTGGTTCGAGCCGCTCGCCGCCGCCGCCTCGCGGTCGCCGGTGCCGGCGGTGCCGCCGTCCCTGTTCTGGTCCGTCATGTCGTCGCTCCTCTCGTTCGGCAAGCCAACGAGCCCGACTGGAGCGGGTTCCTGTTCGGCGGCGCCGAACGAGGGCGTCGGCCCGAGCGGTGCCTTGGCCGCTGGCCGGCGGACCAGGGGACCCATCTCCGGGCGCCGCGAACCGGGTTTCGACAGAAGGCGCGCAGGCGGGCGGATCCGCTGCCCCCTTTTTCTTGTACCTTCGTGCCTTCCCATCAAAAAAATAAGGCGGTTACCCCGGCGCCGGAAAGGCGCGGGACACGCTGCCGTAAGATGGTGCCAGGCACCGATTTCCAATGCGTTGGAATTGCCGGTGGCCGGAGAGACGCGATCGCTGGAATCGTAATGGGGGCCGGTGTCGCCACCGGCCCCCACTTGTCCCAGCTTTGACTGCCGTCGCTGGGTGGCGAGGCCATCTCTCGCTGGGCGGCTTTGGATCGCGAGGCGGGCGCGAACGCCCGCTTCGCTTTCCCCCGGACCCCGGAGCGAGGCTCGCGCCCCGTTCGGCATCCGGTGGGTCTCGGGAGAGGCCGCAAAGCCCCTCGCCGATCCCCGTCGGGTCGCCGGGCAGGGACCAAAATCCCGGCCGTGGCTCCCCTTTTTCCGGATCCGGCCCGGCCGAAGCCGTACCGTCTCCTGGGCTCGCATCGAGGCCGAAGCCTCTCCGGTCGCCCGTTTCGAAAAGCGCGGGGCCGAAGCCGTCCCGCCTTTCGAGGAACCTCTCGAGGCCGAAGCCCTCCGAAATCCCTTTCGGATCGCGGCGCCGCCCGAAGGCCTTGCCACTCTCCAGGAGCCCGCTTCCGAGGCCGAAGCCTCTTCGACGAACCCCTTTCGGGTCCCGGCTGGGGCCGAAGCCCTTCGCCCTTTCCCTGCCGGCTCGTGCCGCGGGGCGATTCCCGCGGCCTTCGCCGGTTCGGCGCGCCTTCCGGCTCGCAAGGAGCCTTCGGCTTCGCCATGGAGGTTTCGTGAAATCCCGCCTCGCATTCGCTTGCGCTCATGCGGGCGCGGCTTCGTCCGCCCCCCGCCTTCGGCTCCGGCGCCAGCGTCCTTGGGGAGCGACGGCGCCTTCTGCCTGGGCATCGAGGCCTTGGGGTGACGATCCGTTTCCGGTCCGCCGCCTTTCCGGCCACATCCGCAAGCTGTCAGCTTCGGCCGATTCGCGAAAGCCGAATCCGCCTGTGGATAATGAGGATAACGGGGGTAAGTTTAACCTCGATCAGCCTTGTCGCCTTGGTCCAGATGAGGCGCGACCGCCGGCTTGGAATCCGCCGAATCCCAGGCGTCGAGCGTCCGCCGGGCCATGTCGATCGCCAGCTTGCGAAGCGAATCGCCCAGCCGGAGCGCCTCCTGACCCGCCTCGCCGGCGGCGTCGGCCGCGGCCCCCGCGGCGCGCTTCGTCGCCGGCGGATCGCGAAGCGCCGCCGCCGCCGCGAGCATGGCCGCCGCGACCGCCTCGCTCACCACCGGCTGCTCGGCCAGCTTCAGGGCGCTCTTGCCCGCCTTGCGGACCGCCTTGGCCACCTTCACCCCGGCGATTCGCTTCGGGATCTTGACCTTGTCCTTGCTCTTCTTGGCTTTCTTGTCGCCCTTCGCCATGTCGCTCGCGCTCCTATTCGACGATGATCCGGCCGCTCATTCCGAGCAGCCGGTGGAGGAGATTGGCGCCATTCGCCTTGTAGCGGCCGGCCTTCGGCACCAGCACCACGGTGCGGGTCGACAGCGGCGGCACCTCGATGCTGCCGCCCTTGACCAGCGCCGCGTCGCGCCGCCGCAGCTGCGCGTTGCGGAAAAAGCCGCCGGCCGAGAAGGTCAGGCCCTGATTGGTCGTGTTGACGAAGCGCAGCCGCACCGGCTCCCCCGCCTTCAGCCGGATCTCGCCCGGCTGGATGTCGTAGGTGGTCAGCAGCACGTCATATTCCGGCGCCATCCGCCACTCCTGGGCGGCGGCGGGAGACGCGAGGAGCAGGGCGAGGGGGAGGAGCAGGCGTCGCATGACGAGGACCTTACATGCTTGCCTTCCCATGCGAAAGCATGGGGAGGGGCCTGTGACATGTAGTGGAGGTGTCCTTCGATAATGAACAGGTGAAACATGCCCCCGGCATGTTTCAGCATTGTCCGGGGGACAATGCGACCTGTTCATCCTCGCCAGGCTCAGTCCCTACTCAGGATGAGCGGATGGTGTTATTCACGGCCGCTCATCCTGAGTAGCCGCTGAGCGAAGTCGAAGCGGCGTATCGAAGGACCCCTCCACCAGCCTTCGGCTGGTCCCCCTCCCCATCTCGCGATGGGGAGGACCAAATGGAGCCCCCATGCGCCTCATATTCCTCGCCCTCGCCTTGCTCGCCGCCCCCGCCGCCGCCAGGCTCGCCCCCGCCGAGCAGAAGATCGTCCGCACCGTCGACTCCGAGCAGACCCGCTCCGTCGAGCTGCTCGAGCGCCTCGTGAACCAGAATAGCGGCTCGCTGAACTTCCAGGGCGTCGAAGCCGTCGGCCGGATGATGCGCGCCGAGCTGGAGCCGCTCGGCTTCGAGGTCCGCTGGGTGCCGATGGCGGAGGCGGGCCGCTCCGGGCACATCGTCGCCACCCACAAGGGCAGCGGCCGCGGCAAGCGCATGCTGCTCATCGGCCATCTCGATACCGTGTTCGAGCCCGACAGCCCCTTCCAGCGCTTCACCCGCAAGGATTCCGACACCGCCGAAGGCCCCGGCATCGGCGACGACAAAGGCGGCATGGTGGTGATGGTCGCCGCGCTTCGCGCCATGCGGGCCGCGGGCACTCTGAAGGACGCCGACATCGAGATCGTTCTGACCGGCGACGAGGAGGATTCGGGAAGCCCGATCGAGCTCGCCCGCCGCGACCTGGTCGCCGCCGGCGGCCGCGCCGACGTCGCGCTGGACTTCGAGGGGCTGGCCCAGGAGGAGGGGCGCGACATGGGCTCGATCGCCCGCCGCGGCTCGGCGGGCTGGCAGGTCACGGCGAAAGGGAAGACCGGCCATTCGAGCGGTATCTTCAGCGAGTCGGCGGGCAACGGCGCCATTTACGAGCTGACCCGGATCCTCGCCGCATTCCGCTCCGAGCTTCCCGAGCCCAACCTCACCTTCAACGTCGGCCTCATCGTCGGCGGCACTACCGCCGAGCTCGACAAGGACCTGATTCGAGGAACCGCGACCGGCAAGACCAACATCATCCCGCCCATCGCCATCGCCCGCGGCGACCTTCGCGCCCTGTCGCTCGAGCAGCAGCAGCGCGTGATGGCGAAGATGCGCGACATCGTCTCCCGCCACCTGGCCGGAAGCGACGCCGAGCTCGCCTTCGACGAGGGCGGCTATCCGCCGATGGCGCCCACCCCCGCCAGCCGCGCCTTCCTCGCCCGACTCAACGTCGTCAACCGCGATCTCGGGCTCGCCGAGATGGGCGAGCTCGATCCGTTGAAGCGCGGCGCCGGCGACATCGGCTTCGTCGCGCACCTCGTCCCCGGCCTGGTCGGTCTCGGCACCGCCGGCAACGGCGCCCACGCCCCCGGCGAGACGGTGGACCTCGCCTCCATCCCCCGTCAGGCCAAGCGCGCCGCGATCCTGATGTCGAGGCTGGCGAAGGAGAAACGCTGACGCTTCCCCTCCCTGGAAGGGAGGGGCTAACGCATCCGCATCCCCCTCCCTGGAAGGGAGGGGTTAGGGGTGGGTCCGCCGAAGGCGGTCGAAACTCCGAGTCAGCAGGCAGTCTCGCTGCGCTTGCCTACCCACCCCCGGCCCCTCCCTTCCAGGGAGGGGACAATTGCCTCTGCCGCCTTCCCCCGCCGCGCTGAGGCGAAGGCTAACCCCCGATCCCGCGCTCCGGCATCGTCTGGACCACGTCGACGACGATATCGTCGCCGTTCACCTCGCGCACGACGAAGCGGCCGCCGAGCAGCTCGAACTCGGCCGGCAGGGTCTTGATGCCGACCCGCGGCCCCGGCACCGTCGTCAGCCGCTCCGGCCAGCCATAGGCGACGGTGAATTCGAGACGGTTGCCCTTCCTTCGCGCGTAGCGGAGGGTGACCGTCGTATCCCGCGACAGGCTCTTCGGGTCGACCACGTCGTAGCGCAGGGGAGTGATCCTCTTGTCGCTCGGCATGATGCTGCCGAAGACGCCCGGCAGGTCGGAATAGCTGTTCACGGTCCGGAACGACATCTCGAAGCGCCCGTCGCGGTCGCGGTCGATGAAGCAGAGATGATCGTTGCTCGGGGATACCGACAGGATCTTGACCAGGGCGGACGGCGCCCGGTTGTCGAGCGGGCAGTAGATGGCGGCCGCCGATCCCTGGGCCTCGAACAATTCGGTCCCGGGCTGCACCGTCCAGCGCGCGCCCGATTCGGTGTAGAGGTCGCGCAGGACGGCGACTCCGCGCGGGAGCACGCGCTGGCTGAGGATGACGTCGCCTGGGCCGGCCCGGACCGGCGCGTCGGGCGCCGGCGCCGGCTGGACGATCCAGTCCGTCCTCAGCTTCTCGCCGGCCAGCGCCGGAGCCGCCGGCCCCAGCGCCGCCGCCGCAACAAGAACCTTCGCGATCAGTCGCATAGCCACCCCCATCCCTGATTCCAGGCTAGGGGCTGGACCGGCTCGTGTAAACGCCGGGGTCAGGCGCCAGCAGCTTCGCCAGGGTCACCGGCCGCCAGCTCCGGGCGTCGACGCCGACGTCGAACTGCCGCGGCAGCGGCTTGAGGCGGCCATGGCTGTGGCCGTGCAGGTTCAGAGCGCCCTTGTGCTGGCCGTTCCAGGTCCGGAACGGATAGTGGCACAGCACCAGCCGGCGCCCGCCTTCCTCGATCTCGGCATAATCCTGGACGCTCGCCCAACCGGGCGCCGTGCCGGTCGCGGGCGGGTCGTTATTGCCGCGGACGAGGTGCTTGACGCCATGAAGCCGCTCCAGCAGCGCCGGAACATCCGCCGGCCGCCTCGCGAAGTCGCCCAGGTGCCAGACCTCGTCGCCGAGCCCCACGGCGGAATTCCATCCCTCGGCCATAGCCGAATCCATCTCGGCGACGCTTCCGAACGGCCGCTTCCAGATGTTGAGGGTGCGGTGGTCGCCGAAATGGGTGTCGCTGGTGAAGTAAACCGCCATCCCGCCCCAACGCGGCGGCGGCGCGCCGGTGCCTCCCGCCGCCCGATCCCTCAACGCAGCCGGTAATGATCCGCCAGCCGGTCGAGCGCCATCGTCAGCACCAGCTTCCCCGCCCGCGCCGGCCAGCCCAGCGCGGTCTCGGCCTCGCGCATGCCATCGCCGGCGCAGACCACCCGCCAGGCGATGTCGCGCAGCCCGGGGCCGAGCGCCTTCACCGCCGAATCGAAGCGGCGGCGGGCGGCGACCTGGGCGTTGGTCGCCGCGACCGGTCCGGCCGGGCCGCGCGGGCCGCGGTCCGGCGGCGGCGAATCCCAGCACATCGTGACCCGCGGCGGCAGGCCCGACCGTTCCCAGTCGCCGCGCAGCTGCTCGCCGGCGGCGAACTGGCGATCGCTGACATGGCCGCGCGACCGCAGCCAGCCGAGCGGCGATTCCGCCATGTTGACGATCACCGACCGCGGCGCGCCGGCGCGCTTCTTGCCGCGCTCGCGCCCGTCCTGCGGCACCGGCCGCTCCGCCAGCAACCGGTTGCGTTTCGTCTTTTCGGCCTTCACTTCCCGCTCCCTGCAAAGTACATAACGGGAACATCTTGCCATGAAGGCCGGGATGTAGGAAAGCGAAATAACGATAAGGGTTTTGCGTCCGTGGGGAAATTGGCATGATCACCCGTATCCGCGACGTTCGTCGCGCCAAGAAGCTCACGCTCCAGGACGTGGCGGACCGCTGCGAGCCGCCGACGACCCCGCAGACGATCGGCCGGCTGGAGACGGGAACCCGCACGGTCTCGGTTGGATGGCTTAACCGGATAGCGCATGCGCTGGGAGTCGAGGTCGGCGATCTGGTCGAGTTCGCGGAGCGCGAGGACGATATGCCGCTCGCCGCTCTGCTCGGCCATGACGGCACCCGCGCGCCGCGCCGGGCGGGGGTTGCGCTGCCGCCGCGCCCCGAGCCCGGAACGGTCGCGGTGGCCGTCATATCCAGCGTCGGCGACTATCGCAGCGGCGACGAGATCTGGTGCCTGCGCCTTCTGCCGGAAGGCTTCGGCCGCGCCCTCAACCGCGACGTGCTGGTTCCCCGCCCCGCCGGCCGCTTCCTGTTCGGCCGGCTGATCGCCCGCGAGGAAGGCAAGCTCCACCTCCTGCCGCTGGGCGGCGGTCCGCGGCAGGTGGTCATCGGCGATCCGCCCTGGATGGCGATGGCGACGAAGCTGGTGCGGAGCCTCTGACGTCGTCCCGGCTTCCGCCGGGACGTGACCGGTGAACCCGCGCTTCAGCGGGGAGTTGGGCCCTGAAACAACTTCAGGGGTGACGCTCGGTGTTCTTCTTCTTCTCCAACCGCCTCGGCTGCGCCGGCTCGCTTCTGGTCACGGCGCTCGGCACCCTCCTGATCCTCTGGCTGCTGGGGATACTCAGCTACTGACCGCGCCGGCGGCGAAATGATCAGGTCGCCCAGTCCGCCGGACTGGGCTAAACAATGCGGGGCACTGTTTACCTGATCATGGTGGGCGCTGACGGGCTCGAACCGCCGACCCTCTCGGTGTAAACGAGATGCTCTACCAGCTGAGCTAAGCGCCCTCCCCCGGCATCTGCCATCTGCGGCGGCCGGCCACAAGCCTCCGGCGGTCCCGCTAGATGACGACGTGGCCCATCCGCCGCACCGCCTTGAGATACGCCTCCATCATCGTCGCGGTCTCGGCCGAAAGCTCGATGAAGACCCGCCGGCCGTCCTCGGGATCGGCGATTCGGACGAACAGGCCCTGGTCGCACAGGGTCTTGATCCAGCGCAGCGCCGTCGTCGGCGGCACCGCCGCGGCGATGCACAGGCTGGAGACGGCGACCCGCTGCATCTCCACCCGCGCCGCCATCAGGTCGAGCAGCATGTCCCAGGCCGGATCCGCGAAAATCTCGCCCCTGAAGAAATGGTCGCGCAGCCGCCGCGCCCGGATCATCGAGCGGATGAATCCGGCCTCGAGCCGCTCGCCGTCGGCGGGATCCGCCGCTCCGCCGACGGCTGCCAGGGCCGCCGCGGCGGCCTCGTGCTCGGACAAGGCGGCGAGCACCGCCGCGATTCGCCCGACCTCCTCGCTCAGCTGCTGCAGCCGTGCGGTCGCCTTGGCCTTGTTGACGTCGGAACCCTCAGCCGCTGCCATAACTCCCCGGTCCGCCCCCAAGTCCGATGCGGAGATAGCCGCCGGGACGGAGCAAAAGCAGGCGCTCATGCGTCCATTTCGGTTCCTGTTGAAGGGCCGGCGCTTCTCGATGCCCCCGCTTTTCGTCGTGAATTGGACCGGAGGCGGAGCCCGATTCCCGGCCGCAGGCGCAAAGCCGGGCCCGCCCGCTCGGCCGGAATCTGGGTTAGTCTCCCGCGGTCGCCATTTCTGTCGGGCGGCTTCGTCCGATCCGGATCAAGATTCCTCCAATATCCAGCGAGCGGCCGCCGCCGCGTGAAGCGCGGTCGTGTCGTAGACCGGAATGACGTTGGCGCCCGGATCGACGAGCAGCACCAGTTCGGTGCAGCCGAGGATCACTGCCTGCTGCCGAGCCTTCCCCATCTCCGTGACGCAGGTCTTGAGCAGCCGCTGCGAGCCGCGGCTGACCTGCCCCCTGGCCAGCTCCTCGAAGATGATGCGGTCGATCTGCTCCGCCGTCGCCGGATCGGGCAGGGTGAGGGCGATGCCCCGGGCGGCGATGCGCTCGCGGAAGAAATCCTCGCCCATCGTGAAGCGGGTGCCGATCAGCCCGGCCTTGTTGACTCCGTCGGCGGCGAGCCGCTCGGCGGTGACGTCGGCGATGTGCAGGAGCGGCACCTTGACCGCCGCCTCGACGGCGGGCGCCACCTTGTGGGTGGTGTTGCTGCACAGGATCAGGCCTTCGGCCCCGGCCGCTTCCAGCCGCGCCGCCGCCGACGCGACGATCTCGCCCACTTCGTCCCACCGGCCGGCGAGCTCGAGCGCCGCGACCGGCGCCAGATCGAGGCTTTCCATGACCAGCGGAGCGGAGCTCAGGCCGCCTTTGGCCTTCGCCACGGCCTTGTTGATCTGCTCGTAATACATGGCGGTCGAGAACCAGCTCGTGCCGCCAACCATCCCCAGTTTGCGCATGCGGGGACCCATAGCCGCCGGGGCTGGCGAGGGAAGGGCTTTCCGCCCGGCGATCCCACTTATGCGCCGAAAGGATTCGTCATTCCGGCGAAGGCCGGAATCCATGAACACGGCGGGTCGTGATTTAGTACTTCCGAGTTCGTGGATGCCGGCCTTCGCCGGCATGACGAAGGGGCCGCGTCAGCCCAGGCTCTTCACGATCTCCTCGGTCATCTTCTTGGCGTCGCCGAGCAGCATCATCGTGTTGTCGCGGTAGAAGAGATCGTTGTCGACGCCCGCATAGCCGACTCCCCCCATCGAGCGCTTGATGAAAAGCACCGTCTTGGCCTTCTCGACGTCGAGGACCGGCATTCCGTAGATGGGCGAGGTCCTGTCGGTCTTGGCGGCCGGGTTGGTGACGTCGTTGGCGCCGATGACGAAGGCGATGTCGGTGCGCGCGAACTCGCTGTTGATGTCCTCCAGCTCGAACACCTCGTCATAGGGCACGTTGGCTTCGGCCAGCAGAACGTTCATATGCCCCGGCATCCGCCCGGCCACCGGGTGGATCGCATATTTGACGCTGACCCCTTCCTTCTTGAGCTGGTCGGCGAGCTCGCGCACCGCATGCTGCGCCTGCGCCACCGCCATTCCGTAGCCGGGCACGATGATCACCTGCTCGGCCTGGCTCATCAGGAAGGCGGCATCCTCGGCGGAGCCCCGCTTCCACGGCCGGTCGGAGGCCGCGCCGCCGCCGGCGATCGCCGTGTCGCCTCCGAAGCCGCCGGCGATGACCGAGATGAAGCTCCGGTTCATCGCCCGGCACATGATGTAGGAGAGGATCGCGCCCGACGAGCCGACCAGCGCTCCGGTGATGATCATCGCGCTGTTCTGGAGCGTGAAGCCCATCGCCGCCGCCGCCCAGCCCGAATAGGAATTGAGCATCGAGACGACGACCGGCATGTCGGCGCCGCCGATCGGGATGATCAGGAGGAAGCCGACCAGGAAGGCGAGCGCCGTCAGGGTGACGAACACCCACGGGCTCTGGTCGGTGGTGAAATAGCCGATCAGGCCGATGATCGCGGCCAGCGTTCCGAGGTTGATGACGTGCCGGAGCGGAAGCAGGATCGGCTTGCCCGACATGTTGCCGTTGAGCTTCAGGAAGGCGATCACCGAGCCCGAGAAGGTGACGGCGCCGATCGCCGCGCCGAGGCTCATCTCGACCCGGCTGACCGGATGGATGAGGCCGCCCGTGGCGATCCCGAAAGCGTCCGGGTTGAGGTACGCCGCCCCCGCCACCAGCACCGCCGCCAGCCCGACCAGCGAGTGGAAGGCGGCGACCAGCTGAGGCATGGCCGTCATCGCGATCCGCCGCGCCGTCACCAGTCCGATGACGGCGCCGATCAGGATCGCTCCGCCGATCAGCATCAGATTGTCCCAGTGGACCGGCTCGTGCCACTGCAGCGGGAATTCCTCGTCCCGGGTCGGCATGTAGTGGATGAGCGTCGTCGCCAGGGCGATCGCCATTCCGATGATGCCGGCGCGGTTGCCGCGCCTGGCGCTCTCCGGATTGGAGAGCCCGCGCAAGGCGAGGATGAAGCAGATGCCCGAAATCAGATAGGCGACCATCACCCAGGCCGGGGGTGCGACGGCCTCACCGTGCATGGGCGTCTCCCCTCCCTGGAAGGGAGGGGCTGGGGGTGGGTGAGCGGAGCGGCGGCTCGACGCCGCCGATCCGCTGCACTGCCGCGGAGTCCTTATAGGCGCGCGGATGGGCGCACCCACCCCTTGATCGCCTCCCTTTCAGGGAGGGGCGGCCGAGAAGCCTCACCCCTTCTTCTCCTTCTTCTTGTACATGGCCAGCATCCGCGCCGTCACGGCGAAGCCGCCGAAGATGTTGATGCTGGCCAGCACCACCCCGGCGAGGCCCAGCCATTTGGCGCCCGGCACCCCGGCCGCCGCCGCCGCGATCAGGGCGCCGACGATGATCACCGAGGAGATGGCGTTGGTCACCGACATGAGCGGCGTGTGAAGGGCCGGAGTCACCGACCAGACGACATAATAGCCGACGAAGCACGCCAGCACGAAGATCGACAGGATCGAGACGAAATCCACCCGGCACTCCGCAGCTGAAAGCGCGCGCACCTTGGCGACCCGGTTCAGCCTTGTCGAGGCCCTATCCGCACCGCCGTCGCGGCGAAGGCCGCGATCCATGAAGGGACGACAGCTCGCTCCGCGATGTTCACGGATTCCGGCCTGCGCCGGAATGACGGCGATTACAGCACGAAGTCCCCCGCTCCGAGCGGGTTCGGCCCCTGCAGCGTCAGGGCGATGATGAGGTCGGCATGGCCGTCGCCGTTGATGTCGCCCTGGACGATCCACTGGGCGCCCGACTGGAAGGCTCGAAGCTCCCCGGCCGTGTTGCTGAACGCGCTGGAGCCGATCCAGGTGAAGGCCTGGTCTCCCGCG
>DASPJA010000055.1:0-19040 GCA_035628835.1 Allosphingosinicella sp. | reverse complement strand
AATAAGGCCTGACCATCGCTGCTGGCCTCCATCCCCAGCCAGCAGCTTGAATCACACCTCAGCCCGGTTGGGAATCCCCTTCCGATTCAGATAAGACAGGATCGACCCTAGACCATCACCAGCCGGGCCTCGCGGCGCCCGACCGAGCGGTAGATGCGAGGACCCAGATCGAGCCGGAACGGCCCCATCTTCTCCGACGGAGTCTCCGCCTCGCGGCCGACGAGCCAGGAGCGCGAGGTCCGTCCCGTGCCTCCGTCGGCCCAGTCATAGGCGACGTTGATCGCAACCATCGGCACGAAGATTCGCCGGCCCTGCAGCTCGATCTCGCGAAGCTCGGCCTTCGGCATCGCCACCTCGCCGTTGAGCTTGAGCGTCCTTCCCGGCGGGATGGTGACATGGGGCGAACCGCTCTGCTCGTGGATCGGGCCCTGGAAAAAGGCCATCATCTCGCCCTCGGCCCCGGCGTTGAACAGGCGCGGATCGATCCGGATGTTGCGGGCCTCGGCATCCCCCTTGTTAGTCAAAGTCAGCGCGTAGCGGACATAGGCCTCGTCCTCGGTCGCCGCAGCGCGTTCCGGAACGATGTCCAGCTCGAGCCAGGGGCGCGGGGCGGCGGGGGCGTCGGCCGCGGCTTCCGGTTCGGGCTCGGGCCTCGGCGCCCCGAGCAGGGCTCCGCCGAGCTCGCCGCGGGCCGCGTCCCGGGCGCTCTCGAGCTCCGCCCGGGCGCGGCGCCGGCGAAGCAGGAAGACAGCGGCCAGGAGGAGGAGGGCGGCGCCGCCGGCGGCGGGCCAGAGCCAGCCGGAGCCCCGCGGCGCGGACTCGGCCGGGGCAGGGGCGGAGTTGCCGGGCGCCGGCAGGGGGCGCGGCGGGGCCGTTTCCACCGCGGGCGGCGAGGCCGCCTGCGGGGCCGGTTCGGACGCTGCCGGAGCCGGAGCCGGCTCTGGCGCGGAGCGCGGGGCGGGTTCCGCGGCGGCCGGCGCCGGACGCTCGACCCTCGGCTCCGGGGCCGTGGCGGCGGGCGTGCGCGGAGCGGCTGCCGGCGGCGTGCGCGGTGCGGCGATGGGGGGCGTGGACGTCGCCGGCGGCGGCGTGGTGGCAGGCGGCGTGGTACGCTGGCCGGGGAGCGAGAAGTCCTTGAGCTGCGGCGGCCCGATCGTGTTCGAGGTCTCGTTCTGGGCGAGCGCCGGCGCTCCCGCCGCGGCGAGGCCGGTAATGACGATGGCGGCGGCCCGGAGGCGGCGGCGGATCGGCGGCATTTGAACGAAAACCCTTCCCTTGCGCGCCTTTACCCGCGGGCACCCGTCCGAGTCCAGCGGCCAGCGCCGAGACGCGGCCCCGGCGGGGCGGAAGGTTGGCTCGGCGATCTCGCTCCTCCTGCAGGAATTGCTCATTCATCACATGATGTTGCGAGCCGCGGCGGGGGTTGGTAGGCGTCGGCGCGACGGCCGACTCTCGGCCATGGAGGGATTTACACATGCGCAGACTCAGCCTCGCCTTTACGGCGGCCCTTTTGCTCGGCACCGCCGCGACCCCCGTTCTCGCCCAGAGCGGCCATGCCGGCCACTCGGCCGCCGCCTCGGCCAAGCCCCGCTACGGCGATTTCGGGCTCGACCTCACGGCCATGGACCGGTCGGTGAAGCCGGGCGACAGCTTCTGGCATTTCGTCAACGGCAATTGGGACAGGAATACCCCGATAGCCGCCGACCGGACCAGCGCCGGCGCCGGCGTGCTGCTCGTCGACGAGGCCGAGAAGCAGGTGCGGGCGATCGTCGAGGACCTCGCCCGCGACCCCGCCAAATCGGGCAAGATCGGCCAGCAGGTCGGCGATTTCTACGCCACCTGGATGGACGAGGCCGCGATCGAGGCCGCCGGCACCGCGCCGCTCAAGCCCTATCTCGCCCGCTTCGCCGCCATCTCGAACCGCACCGATCTCCTCCGCGCCTTCGCCGAGCCGGGCGTGATGAGCCCGGTCAACGTCGGCATCCTGCCCGATCCGGCCGATCCGACGCGCTACATCGCCGCCGCCGGCCAGGGCGGGCTGGGCCTCCCCAATCGCGATTACTATCTGCTCGAGGGCGAGAAATATGACGCGATCCGCGCCGCCTATCGCGCCTATGTCGTGAAGATGCAGCAGCTGGCCGGCATTGCCGATGCCGAAGCCAAGGCCGATCGCATCATCGCGCTCGAGACCGCGCTCGCCAAGGTCCATTGGGAGCCGGCGCGGCAGCGCGACATCAAGCAGATCTACAATCCGATGAACCGCGCGCAGCTCGCCGAGCTGGCGCCGCAGATGGATTGGCCGGTCTTCCTCGAGGCGGCTGGCCTCGGCTCGGTTCCCACCGTGATCGCCGCCGAGAAGAGCGCCATCGCCGAGACCGGCAAGATGCTCGACAGCGTTCCGCTCTCGACCTGGAAGGACTATCTCGCCTTCCACTTCATCAGCAGCCACGCCAACGCCCTCCCCAGGGCCTTCGATCAGGCCAATTTCGAATTCTATTCGAAGACCCTGCGCGGCGTCCCTCAGCAGCGCGAGCGCTGGAAGCGCGGCATCCAGATGATCAACGGCTCGCTCGGCGAGGCGGTCGGCCGGGTCTATGTCGAGCGCCATTATCCGGCGGAGAGCAACCGCCAGATGGCGGAGCTGATCTCGAACCTGCGCGAGGGCCTCGAGGCGCGTCTCGCCGCGTCGACCTGGATGGACGCGCCGACCAAGGAGCAGGCGCGCGCCAAGCTCGCCGCCTTCGATCCGCGCATCGGCCACCCGACCAAATGGATCGACTATTCCAGCCTCGAGGTGAAGCGCGGCGATCTGCTCGGCAACGTGGTCAGGACCCAGAAGTTCGGCCACGAGCTTCAGCTTTCGCGGCTCGGCAAGCCGGTCGACCGGGCGCTGTGGGACATGAACCCGCAGGAGGTGAACGCCTATTACAACCCGCTGATGAACCAGATCACCTTCCCGGCCGCGATCCTGCAGCCGCCTTATTTCGACCCGAAGGCGGATCCGGCGATCAATTACGGCTCGATCGGGGCGATCATCGGCCACGAGATCGGCCACGGCTTCGACGATCAGGGGCGGCAGTTCGATGCCAAAGGCCGGATCCGCGACTGGTGGACGGCGAGCTCGGCCACGGAGTTCACCAAGCGCGCCGAGAAGCTCGGCAGGCAGTTCGACCAATATGAGCCGATCCCGGGGACGAAGATCAACGGCAAGCTCACCATGGGCGAAAATATCGGCGATCTCGGCGGCCTGGAAATGGCCTATGCCGCCTATCGCCGCTACGTCGCCAAGCATGGCGAGCCCAAGGTGCTGAACGGGCTGACCGGCGACCAGCGCTTCTTCATCGCCTACGGCCAGAGCTGGCGCTCGAAGGTTCGCGAGGGCGCTCTTCGCGAGCGGCTCCTGACCGATCCGCACAGCCCGCCCGAGCAGCGGGTCAACGGCATCGTCCGCAACGTCGACGCCTGGTACAAGGCGTTCGACGTGAAGCCGGGCGACAAGCTCTACCTGCCGCCCGAGGAGCGCGTCAGCATCTGGTAGGCTGGACTCCCCTCCCTGGAAGGGAGGGGCCGGGGGTGGGTCCGGCGAAGCCGGGCCTGCTCCGCCGCGGATGAAGGGCGAAGCGGACATCGAGCCCGCTCCGCCCTACCCACCCCTTACCCCTCCCTTTCGGGGAGGGGAGCCGTCAGCGTCGGCCCTTGCCGAAGAATCGCGCCAGCACCGGGCCCACTTCGGCCGTCCGCTCCCAGGTCAGGTTGTGGCCGAGGTCCGCGAACACCCGCGCTTCGGCATTGGGAAAGGCCTTCACCAGCGCCGCGTGATGCTCGGGCGGGAAGAGCGGGTCCTTGCCTCCGGAGAGGATCAGAACCGGCGCGCTGATGTCGGCGGCATGGCGGCCGGCCGGGGTCTCGGCCAGCTCGCGCATGACGCCCCGCCAGACGTGAAGCGGAATGGCGAGGATCTCGGCCATCGCGGCGTCGGCGAAGGCCTTGTCGACCGGAGTCGGCTGGTTGGCCGGATGCCATTCGCGAAGGAAGTCCGAGCCCGGATCGAGCGGCGCCTTGAGCGCATGGGCATTTGTCCACAGCCAGTCGCCGCGCTTCACCGGCACCAGGGCGGTCGAGCCGATCAGCGCCACCTTCGTCACCCGGTGCGGATGCTCGGCGGCGAGCGTCATCGCCACCATCGAGCCGAGGGAATGGCCCGCCACCGCCGCCCGTCTCACCTTCATCGCATCGAGGAAGAGGCGCGCATCCTCGGCGAAAACGGACGCCGAATAGCAGCAGACCGGCTTGTCGGACCCGCCATGGCCGCGCTGGTCGGGGATGAGCAGCCGGTGGCGCAGCAGCCAGGGCGCGACCAGGGTCCAGCTCCGGCTGGTGTCGGTATAGCCGTGAAGCAGGAGCAGGGGCTCGCCCTTCGGGTCGCCCAGCTCGACATAGGCCAGCTTGACGCCGTTGGCGAGCCGGACGCTCTGCTTGCGGGCGTTCCAGCCGGCCTGGTCGATCGGCCCAGCGGCCGCTGCCCCTGCCGGAGCGAGCAGCGAAAAGGCCAGGAACAGGGGCAGGAGGAAGCGGATCATGCCACGTCCCTCCCGATCAGCATCGAGCCGATCCGCCCTGAGGCTCCGTCCCAGAAGCCGGCCTCGCCCTCGAACTCGCGCGGGTTCTTGAAGGTGCCGAACAGCATGTCCCACAGCGGCAGGTCGCAATAATTGTAGGCGTGGACTCCGCGCTCGTGATGCGCGGCGTGGCTTTCCGGGCGGATGATCAGATAACCGAGCCAGTGGGGCGTTCTTATGTTGGCGTGCTGGAACATGCCCAGGAACGTCACGAAGACGTTGACCACCAGCGCCGCCTCGCCGCTGAGGCCGAAGCCGAGCACCAGCACCAGGCTGCCGAGGAAGGTGAAGCCGAGCATGTCGAGCGGCGAGAAGTAGAAGGCGCCCCAGACGTCGATGCGCTCGGCGCTGTGGTGCATCTGGTGGAACCAGCGCCACAGCGGGTGAAAATTGTGCATCGTCCGGTGCCAGGCGTAGATGCCCAGCTCCAGCGCCAGGAAGCCGCCGAGCACCTGCGCCCAGAAGGGAAGGGCGGTGGCGTCGAACAGCCGGTGAGCGCCGAGCGTGCCGTCCCAGATGAGCGGCGCGAAGGTCGCGACGGCGAAATAGGCGAGGGTCGAAAGCGCCGCCCGCACCCGCCACAGCCGCATCGCCGGGAAGGCGCGGCCGGGCAGAACGAGCTCGGCAAGGACGAAGCCCGCGAAAAGCGCGAGGGCGATCTGATGGTAAAGACCGAACACAGGGTCCTCCATGGGAAAGAAGGCCCCCTGCTCCGGGCACAGTGACGTGCCCGGGTGACCGGATCATGCCGGGACCGGCGTTTTTTCGTGTCAATTGTCACCGGCTCCCCTCGCTGGAAGGGAGGGGCCGGGGGTGGGTCCGGCGAAGCCGGGCCTGCTCCGGCGCTGGCGAAGGACGACGCGTCGAGCCCGCTTCGTCCTACCCACCCCTCACCCCTCCCTTTCAGGGAGGGGAGTGCTATGGGCGGGGGGTCAAGTCAGGAGGTTACCCTTGGATCGTCGCACCTTCATCGCCTCGTCCGGCGCCGCCGCACTCGTCACGGCAATCCTCCCCGGGCCCGTGCTCGCCCAGCGGCGTGCCGGCTCCGGCGACGCCGCTCTCAACGCCCTGTTCGAGACGATCTTCCAGCAGACGGTGCAGCGCTCGCCCGAGCTGGCGACCCAGCTCGGCCTCGACAAGGACTCCAATGCCGGGCTGAAGGGCCGGCTCTCGCCGCGCACCCTGGCGGAGCGGGCGCGGGTGCTGGCGCAGACGAAGGAGGCGCTGGCGAGCCTGGCGGCGGTCGACCGCTCGGCGCTGTCGCCGGCGGCCAGGCTCAATCACGAGGTCGTCACCTATTCGCTGACCAACCAGATTGTCGCGCCGCGGCGTTTCGGCCTCGACAGCGCGATCCGGCCCTATCGCGTCTTCCAGCAGGGCGGCGCCTATTTCTCGGTGCCCGACTTCCTCAACACGGCGCACACGATCAACACGAAGGACGATGCCGAAGCCTATCTGTCGCGGCTCGAGGCGTTCGCGGTCGCGCTCGACCAGGACAGCGCGATGCAGCGGATCGAGGCGTCGCGCGGCTATGTCGCTCCGGCCTGGTCTCTCGACCTCACGCTCGGGCAGATGGCGAAGCTGCGCGAGCAGAAGGCGGACGACAGCAGCATCGTCCAGTCGCTGGTCAAGCGGGCCAGGGCCAAGGACATAGACGGGCGCTGGGAGCGGCGGGCCTCCAGGATCGTCGAGGAGTGTGTCTATCCCGCCCTCGACCGGCAGATGGCGCTGGTGCGAGAGCTCAGGGGGGCGAGCCAGCCCGGCGACGGAGTCTGGCGGGTGCCGCACGGCGACGAGATTTACGCGGTCGCGCTCGAGCAGGCGACGACGACCCGCTTCACCCCCGACGAGGTCCACCGAATGGGGCTTCAGCAGGTGGCCCAGATCAGCGCCGAGCTCGACAGGATCCTGAGGAGCCAGGGCTTCACCCGAGGCAGCGTCGGCGAGCGGCTGGCGGCGCTCAACAGCACGCCTTCGCAAGTCTACCCCAACACCGACGAGGGCCGCGCCGAGCTGATCGCCGGCCTGAACGAGGACGCCAGGGCCATCGACGCCCGCCTGCCCGCGGCCTTCGCGACCCTGCCGAAGGCGCCGCTCGAGATCCGGCGGGTGCCGCCGGAGATCCAGGACGGCGCCTCGAACGGCTATTACAATCGCGCCTCGCTCGACGGCTCGCGGCCCGCAATCTACTTCATCAACCTCAAGGATACCGCCGACTGGCCGAAATATTCGCTGCCCGCCTTGACCTATCACGAGGGCAATCCGGGCCATCACCTCCAGATCAGCCTCGCTCAGGAATCCGAGGACATACCGACTCTCCGCAAGGTCGGCGGGTTCAGCGCCTATAGCGAGGGCTGGGCGCTTTACGCGGAGCAGCTTTCCGACGAGCTCGGCGCCTACGCGACTCCGCTGGAGCGGGCCGGCTATCTCCAGTCCTTCCTGTTCCGGGCGGCGCGGCTGGTGGTGGACACCGGCCTCCACTCCCACAAGTGGAGCCGCGAAAAGGCGACCGACTATCTGGTGGCGACCACCGGCTTCGCCCGGCCGCGGTCTCAGCGCGAGGTCGAGCGCTACTGCACCCAGGCGGGGCAGGCGTGCAGCTACAAGGTCGGTCACATGGCCTGGACCCGGGCCCGGGCGGAGGCCCAACGCTCGCTCGGCCGCCGCTTCGACCTCAAGCAGTTCCACGAGATTTTGAAGGACGGGGCGATGCCGCTCACCATACTCGAGCGGCGGATCAGGGAGCGGACCGCGGCGGCGCGGGCCTGACGTATATCCCTGGGGGTGAAGGGCTTCCTCCTTCACCCCCAGGGTCCCGGTGGTCGCCAGGAAATCGAACTCTACGAAGCGCTCAGCAGCGGGACCAGCTCGGACATGTCGTCCTTGTCCTGGCCCTTCTTGATCTTGACCGCCGAAGTGTGCGCCATCCACGCGTCGCTCTTGGGCTGCGGCATCGGCGCCGTGAGCGCGGCCGGGATCGCCGTCGCCTGATAGCTCAAGGTCAGCACAAGCAGGCTGACCGACATCGAGGCGAAGAAGGCGCGGGCGGGATTCATTGTCGTCGTCGTCCTTTGGCAGGTCCTTGGCAGGAGCGGCTCCGGCCAGCGTGCGGAGGGGGCAAAACGCCGCCGACCGGAGCCGCATCGCCTTTCTGGCGGCGGCCCGTGTCGGAGCGATGCCGCGGACGGGGGAAGTTGGTGTCAATTGTGTCAGGGGCGGGCTTCGATACGCCGTTTCGCCAGGCTCAACGGCTATTCAGGATGAGCGGTAGCGGGCATTCTCCATCCGCTCGTCCTGAATAGGGACTGAGCGAAGTCGAAGTCCCGCATGGAAGGATCAGACCAGCGTGCGCTCCAGCAGCTCTTCGGCGCTGAGGCCGAGGCGGCGGATCTGGGCGGCGATTTCCGGCCAGCGGTGGTTGAGGAAATCCTCGCGGCCGGCCTTGCGCAGGCGATCGGTGGCGCCGGGAGCGACGAACATGCCGACTCCGCGCCGGACCAGCACCAGGCCTTCGTCCTGGAAGCTTTGATAGGCCTTCGCGACGGTGAGCGGATTGGCGCCGAATTCGGCGGCGAGGCTGCGCACCGACGGCAGGGGATCGCCGTCGCCGACCTTACCCTCGAGGATCATGGCGGCGATGTTGTCGCGCAGGCGGAGATAGACGGGACGTTCTTCGGACACGCCGCTATAGTGAGCTAATACAGTGCGGCAGTCAAGCCTTGCCTCCCCTCCCTCGCAGGGAGGGGAGCCTCACTTCACCACTCCCTCACCACATCCTCCAGCACCGGCCTCGGCCGCTCCTCCAGCTCCGCGCCCTGTGTGCCGAGGAAGAGGAAGCCGGCGATGCGCTCGGGCGGGCGGCCGCCGAGCGCTTCCAGGACCTGCGGCGAGTAAGCGGCCCAGCCCGTCACCCAGCCGCCGCCGAAGCCGAGGGCGGCGGCGGCGTGGAGGAGGTTCATGGCGACCGCGCCGCAGGAGAGCTCCTGCTCCCAGACCGGGATCTTGTGGCCCTGGATCGGGCTGGAGAGGAGGACGACCAGCTCCGGCGCCTGCGTGGCGAAGCGCTGGACAGCCTCGGTCTCGAGCCGCGCCGGCGGATCGGCCTTGCCGGCGCGGTAGGCGGCCTGCAGCATTTCGGCGAACGCGTCGCGGCGGCCCGCCGGGATGTGGACGAAGCGCCAGGGAAAGAGCTTGCCATGGTCGGGCGTGCGGGCGGCGATTGCGAGGATCTGCCGGAGCTGCGCCGGGTCCGGACCCGGAGCGACGAGGTCGCGCGGGCGGCTGGAGCGGCGGGTCGCGAGATAGGAAAGCAGCGTGGAGCGGTCGTTGAACATGGCGAAGCGGCGCTAGCAGCCTTGCGGTAGTGCAACAATCGGCTTCACATCAGCGTTTCTGCCGCTACTGTGCCCGCGTTTCGGGAAGGCGCCCTACAGAGGCCGCTACCGCCAGTTTAGGAGTAGAGCCTGATGGCCACCACTGCCCCCTCGGATCAGCCCGGCGGATACGACACCAAGACCATCCTTGGGCATCCGCGCGGCCTGTTCGTGCTGTTCTTCGCCGAAATGTGGGAGCGCTTCTCTTATTACGGCATGCGGGCGCTGCTGATTTTCTACCTGACTCAGCATTGGCTCTTCTCGGACGAGCGAAGCTCGATCATCTACGGCGCCTATACGGCCCTGGTGTACATCACGCCCGTGCTCGGCGGCTATCTCGCCGACCGCTATCTCGGCCAGCGCAAGGCGGTGCTGTTCGGAGCGGTCCTGCTCACCTTCGGCCACTTCCTGATGGCCTTCGAGGGCAATGGCGGACAGAATGACGCCACCATCAACGTCTTCTGGCTCGCCCTTTCCTTCATCATCGTCGGCTCGGGCTTCCTCAAGGCCAACATCTCGGTGATCGTCGGCCAGCTCTATCCGCGCACCGATGTCCGCCGCGACGGCGCCTACACGATCTTCTACATGGGGATTAACCTCGGCGCCGCGATCGGTACCCTGATCGCAGGCTATCTCGGCCAGACCTACGGCTGGCGCTACGGCTTCGGAGCCGCAGGCGTCGGAATGCTGCTCGGCCTCATCGTCTTCGTCTGGGGCAAGCCCCTGCTCATGGGCAAGGGCGAGTCGCGCGATCCGGCGCGGCTCAACAGCATGGTCGGCCCGCTCAAGTTCGAGTGGCTGCTCTATCTGATCGGCTTCCTCGCCGTCGCCGGCATCTGGGTGCTGATCCAGTATCAGGAGGTGGTCGGAAGCCTGCTCGGCGTCTTCGGCGCCCTCCTCGTCGCCTATGTCGTCTTCTACGCGGTGACCAAGCTTCAGCGCGAGGATCGCGACCGCATCTTCGCCGCGCTGTTCCTGATCTTCGGGTCGATCCTGTTCTGGGCGCTGTTCGAGCAGGCGGGCTCGTCGCTCAACCTGTTCACCGACCGCTATGTCGACAGGGCGGGCGTGCCGGCGTCGATCTTCCAGTCGATCAACCCCATCTACATCATCCTGCTCGGGCCGCTCTTCGCCCTGCTGTGGGTGAAGCTGGGCCGGGCCGGGTTGGAGCCGTCGGCGCCCGCCAAGTTTGGCTTCGCCATGCTTCAGCTCGGCGCCGGCTTCCTCGTGCTGGTCGCGGGCGCCAACGCCGCCGGGATCGACGTTCCGACCCCGGTGATCTTCATCTTCCTCCTCTATTTGCTCCACACCACCGGCGAGCTCTGCCTGTCGCCCGTGGGCCTGTCGGCGATGAACCGCCTCGCCCCGGCGCATATGGCGAGCCTGATCATGGGCACCTGGTTCTTCGCCTCGGCGACCGGCAATTTCGCCGCCGGCCTGATCGCGGCGGCGACCGGCGCCGAGAGCGCGTCGGGCGAGGCCGCCGGCAAGGATACGGTGCTCGACGTCTATTCGACGGTCGGCTGGGTGGCGATCGGAGTCGGCGTCGCCGTCCTCATCATCTCGCCGCTGATCAAGCGGCTGATGCATCTCGACACGCTTCGCGATAATGAGGACCAGGAGCTTGCCGGGTACAAGGAAATCGGCGGCGACCGGGGCCAGGACGCCGGACTGTTCCCGAATCGTGAAACCAAGCCGGAAGGCCGGCAGATCTGATCCCTGTCCGGGGCGAAGGAGTGGAATGCGATCACTGACCTGCGCGGCCGTCCTCGCGGCCGCCCTACTTTCCGCCTGTACCCAGAACCCAAAGCCGCAGACGGCGTCGGCGCAGACGCCCCGGACGCCGCCCAGAACCTATTCGAGGGATCCCTTCCCCTCGACCTACAAGCGCTATCCGGGCGCGGTCACCGCGATCACCGGCGCCACCGTGTTCGACGGCGAGGGCGGCCGGATCGACAATGGCGTCGTCGTGCTGGCCGACGGCGTGGTCCAGGCGGTCGGTGGTCCCGACACGGCCATCCCCGCCGGTGCGACCCGGATCGAGGCGAACGGAAAGTGGGTCACGCCCGGGATCATCGACATCCACAGCCATCTCGGCGACTATCCGAGCCCCTCCGTCGAGGCTCATCAGGACGGCAACGAGGTGACCGGCCCGGTGCGGCCGGAGGTCTGGGCCGAGCACAGCGTCTGGCCGCACGATCCCGGCTTCAGCCGCGCCTTGGTCAATGGCGGGGTCACCAGCCTTCACGTCCTTCCCGGCTCGGCCAACCTGTTCGGCGGCCGCGGGGTGACTCTGAAGAACGTCCCGGCGCGGACCCAGCAGGGGATGAAGTTCCCCGGCGCGCCTTATTCGCTGAAGATGGCCTGCGGCGAGAATCCGAAGCGTGTCTATGGCGGCCGCAACCAGATGCCGGGCAGCCGGATGGCCAATATCGCCCTGATGCGGCAGACCTGGGCGCGGGCCCAGGATTATCGGCGCAAATGGGACAATTACGAGCGCAACGGCGGCGAAATGCCGGCGCGGGACCTCGCCATGGACACTCTGCGCGGAGTCCTGGCCGGCGAGATCACGGTTCAGAACCATTGCTACCGCGCCGACGAGATGGCCAATATCATGGATATGGCCAGGGAGTTCGGCTACAAGGTCGCGAGCTTCCACCACGCCGTCGAGAGCTACAAGATCGCCGATCTGCTGAAGGCGCACGGCGCCTGCTCGGCGATGTGGGCCGACTGGTACGGCTTCAAGATGGAAGCCTATGACGGCATCCAGGAGAATATCCCGCTGGTCCACAACGCGGGGGCCTGCGCGATCGTCCATTCCGACGATCCCAACGGCATCCAGCGCCTGAACCAGGAGGCGGCGAAGGCGCTCGCCAACGGCCGGCGCATGGGCATCGACGTCTCCGACGAGGTCGCCTGGACCTGGCTCAGCTTCAACCCGGCCAAGGCGCTCGGCATCGGCGAGAGGACGGGCAGCCTCCGCGCCGGCAAGATGGCCGACGTGGTGCTCTGGAACGGCCATCCGTTCAGCGTCTACACCCGGCCCGAGCGGGTCTGGATCGACGGCGCCCTGATGTACGACGCCAACGACCCGAGGCGGCGCCCGGTCAGCGATTTCGAGCTCGGCCAGCCGGGCGAAGGGGATGTGAAGTGAAAGGTGAAGCGCACCGCCCCTCCCTGGAAGGGAGGGGCCGGGGGTGGGTCCGCCGAAGGCGGCCGAAACTCCGACTCCCTGAAAGTCTCGCTTCGCTCGCCTGCCCACCCCTTGATCCCCTCCCTTCCAGGGAGGGGCGGAGCCCCGCTTTGACCCGCTTTTTCAAGTCCCTGCTGCTCGGCGCCTCGCTCCTCGCGGCCCCGGCCGCCGCCCAGACCATCGCCATAACCGGCGGCACCGTCGCCCTTGGCGACGGCTCGGAGCCGATCGAGGGCGGCACCGTCGTCCTCCGGAACGGCCGGATCGTCGCGGCTGGGCGCAACGTCGCGGTTCCGGCGGGCGCCCAGAGGGTGGACGCGACCGGCAAATGGGTGACTCCGGGCCTCGTCGCGGGCTTCTCCCGCGTCGGGCTGATCGAGGTCGACGCGGTCGGCGCGACCAACGACGTCACCGCCGAGAACAGTCCCTTCAGCGCGGCGATCGACGTCGCGCCGGCGATCAATCCGCGCGCTCTGGCGATCCAGGTCAGCCGCGCCGGCGGAGTAACCCGGGCCATCGTCGCTCCCGGCACGGCGAAGAGCATCTTCGCGGGGCAGGGCGCCGTCATCGACACAGGCAACGACATGGAAGCGGTGACCCGGGCGCGGGCCTTCCAGTTCGTCGAGCTGGGCGAGACCGGCTCGGACGAGGCGGGCGGAAGCCGCGCCGCCGCCCACGTGCTGTTCCGCAACGCGCTTCGGGAAGCGCGCGACCTCGGCGCCCGCTTCTCTGCCCCGATCTCCGGCGGCGGCGGCGGGACCCGCGAGCCGCGGGCGAACGACCAGCGCGATTTCCCGCTCGAGGAGGTTCCGGACAACCGGCTTCTCTCGCCCGGCGCCAGCCGCCCCGACGACGTCCTGCTGACCCGCTTCGACGCCGCCGCTCTGGTGCCGGTGCTGCAGGGGCGGCAGCTTCTCCTCGTCCATGTCGAGCGCGCCAGCGACATCATCCAGGTGCTGGCGCTGACGAAGGAATTCCCGCGGCTGAGGCTGGTTCTGGTCGGCGCCACCGAAGGCTGGACCATCGCCGACCGGATCGCCGCGGCCCGGGTGCCGGTGATCGCCAATGCCCTGAACGACCTGCCCTCGACCTTCGAGCAGCTGGCGGCCACCCAGTCCAACGTTGCCCGGATGCGGGCCGCCGGGATCCCGGTCGCGCTGGGAATGATCAACGACGACGAGGCGCGGCAGGTGCGGCTCGCCCGGCAGCAGGCCGGCAACATGGTCGCGGTCGGGCGGGTGCCCGGCGCCACCGGCCTGAGCTGGGGCGAGGCGCTGGCGACGATCACCTCGGGGCCTGCGGAAGCGGTCGGAATGGGCGGCGAGATCGGCTCGCTCCGCCCCGGCCGGCGCGCCGACGTCGTCATCTGGTCCGGCGACCCGCTCGAGAATAGCAGCGCCGCCGAGATCGTCCTGATCGACGGCGTCCAGCAACCGCTCGACAACCACCAGACCAAGCTTCGCGACCGCTACCGGACGCCGACCGAGGGCGACCTTCCCAAGGCCTACGAACGGTGATCGCTGGCCTCATCTACCTGTTGCCCCCGGCGACTGGCAGCGGCGCCCGGGGCGCGTCGCGGACATGATGGCCACGGTCAGCCTCGCCCTCGCGACGCTGGCCTTCGTCGGCACCCATCTCGCCATGTCGCATCCGCTCCGGACGCGGCTGGTTCAGCAGCTCGGCGACCAGTGGTTCGCCGCGCTCTATTCGGCGGTGGCCTTCGTCACCCTGGGCTGGATGATCCTTTCCTACCGGGCGGCGGACGAGAGCTTCCCCTTCTGGGTGGCGCCGGACTGGGCCTGGCCGGTCGCCTCGGGGGTCATGCTCGTGGCGTGCATCCTGCTGGCCGGGTCCTTCTTCCGCAATCCGGCATTTCCTCACCCCGGCGCCAGGCCGAAGGCGCCGCGCGCCGCGACCGGAATCTTCGCGGTCACCCGCCATCCGATGAACATGGCCTTCATCCTGTGGGCCCTGGTCCATATCGCCCTGTGGGGCGCCGTCCCGAACCTGATCGTCGCGGGCGGAATCCTGATCCTGTCCGTGCTCGGCTCGATCGGCCAGGACCACAAGAAGCTCAACGTCGTCGGCGAGCCGTGGCGGGTGTGGATGGAGCGCACCTCGTTCCTGCCCTTCGGGGCGCTGCTGACCGGGCGGGCGAAATGGGGCGGGCTTCGCGAAGCCTGGCCGGCCGTGCTGATCGGCCTGCTTCTGTGGCTGGCAATCACCTGGGTCCACGCCCCCGAAGTCTCGCCGGTCGCCGCCCTGATCGGCTCAGGTCCGGGATGACGGAGGCCGCCGCGCTCTAATCCTCCTCGAGGTCGCCGCGCGGCTTGCGTTCGGTCGAATCGATCGCGTCGAGAACCGCTTCCGGAGCGACGTCCCGCTTCAGCTCCTCGACCTCCTCGCTTTGGCTCACCCCCAGCTTGTCGGCGATGGCCGATGCCAGGGTGACGATCTTCGTCACCTCATGCTCCGCCAGCAGGCTGATCTGGAGGTCGAGCTCGGCGCGCGTGTCGGCCGCCTTGGCCATCCGGTTCTGCGCGATCAGCACGAAGGTCGACAGGAAGATGGCGGCGACCGAGGCGACCATGGCCAGGATGATGAACTCCGGATCGAAGCGCGGTACGCCGGGCACCCAGCCGAGATTGATCGCCACCCAAAGGCCGACCAGGACGAGGTTGAGGTAGACGAACAGCATCGAGCCGGTGAAGCGGGTGATCGCCTCCGCGACCCGTTCTTCGGTCGAGGCGCGCTCGGCGTCCTCGCGGCGTCGCCGCTCCAGCGCGGCGATGTTGCGTTCCAATGCCCGGTTGAGGCTGCCGGGCTGCGGCGGCGGGACGGTCGGATCGGTCACAGGCGGCACAACCCCTCCTGCGCTTTTCGGTTGCTCAGGCGGAGCTTTTCGCCTCGCCGTCCTGAAGCAGCCGGTCCTGCTCGCTCAGCGGCTCGGTCTCGTCGAAGCCGGTGCGGCGGGCGACGCTCGAGGTGGTCGCGACGTCCATTGCGACGTTGCCGGTGGTGCGGACGATGTCGGGGAGGGTCTCGACGGCGATGAGGAGGACGAGCGGCTCGATCGGGACTCCCATGGCGATGCAGATCGGCGCGATCGCGCTGATGAAGCTGATCGAGCCGGGCAGGCTGATCGAGCCCAGGGTCGTGGTGGCGGCGACGGCCACTCCGGCCGCCATCTGCATCGGCGACAGCTCGACCCCGAACCAGTGGGCGACGTAGATGGCGACGGCGAGGTTCATGGCCGGCCCGGTGGCCCGGAACAGGGCGACGGCGAGGGGCAGGGTGACCCCCGAGGCGGCGACCGGAACCCCGAGCTTCTCGGCGCCGCGAAGCATCGCCGGCAGCGAGGCGAGCGACGACTGGGTGCTGATCGCGACGGCATGGGCGGGGCCGACGGCGCGGGTGAAGGCGAGGAAGCCGAAGCCGCCGCCGAACATCGCCAGCGGCCAGGCCGCGAACCAGACCACGCAGCCGACGGCGGAGACGATGAGGATATAGTGGAGGAGCGCTCCGAAGGCGGCCGCGCCGGCCTTGGCGCCGACGACATAAGCGAGCGCGAAAACGCCGATCGGCGCCAGCCACAGCACCCAGTTGATGATCACCAGCATCGCGTCGGCGACCGCCCGGAAGAACAAGGCGAGATGCTGCCGGGGCTCGGCGGGCAGTCGGGTCATCGCGAAGGCGAAGACGGTGGTGAAGACCAGCAGCGGCAGGATCTGGTCCTGCGCCGCGGCGGCGATCGGGTTGGTCGGAACGAAGGAGCGGATGAACTGGGCGAAGGTCGGAATGTCGCCGACCTCGTCGGCCGAGGCCGAGAGCGCGCTTTTCAGCGCCTGTCCGGCCTCGGCGTCGATCGGGAAGAGCTGGAGGAGGAGGGGCGTGAGGAAGGCCGACATGATGGCGCCGGTCCACAGCACGATCATGAACAGGATGACCGTCCGGCCGGCGAGCCGGCCCGAGCGGGCGGCTTCGGCCGAGGCGGTGATTCCGTTGATCAGCAGCGCGACGATCAGCGGGACGATCGTCATCCTCAGGGCGTCCAGCCAGAGGCCGCCGATCGGATCGGCGATGGCGATGGCCTGGGGCGCGAAAGCGGCCTTGGCGGTGACGATTCCGAGCAGGAGCCCGACGGCGAGCGCGGCGAGGATTCGGGTGGCTTGCGACATCAGCGAGGCTTAGCGACGGGGAAGGGGCGGGAATAGTCCTCCCTTGCGGCTCTTGCCCACGCAATTTCCCCTCCCTGGAAGGGAGGGGTCAGGGGTGGGTCCGCCGAAGGCGGCCGAAACTCCGAGTCAGCCGGAAGTCTCGCTTCGCTCGCCTACCCACCCCCGCCCCTCCCTTCCAGGGAGGGGAGTCAAGCGCGACGGGGAGGACAAGAAGCGCTGGCCGCGCTATTCAGCGCCGAACAGGCGCAGGGATCATCATGACTCGCAAATTCTTCGGTACCGACGGGATCAGGGGCCGCACCAACCGGGATCCGATGACGGCGGAGATGGCGCAACGCGTCGGCCAGGCCGCCGGCGCCCATTTCCAGCGGGGCGATCATCGTCACCGGGTGGTGATCGGCAAGGATACGCGGCTCTCCGGCTACATGATGGAGACGGCGCTCATCTCCGGCTTCACCAGCGTCGGAATGGACGTGGTCATGGTCGGGCCGGTGCCGACGCCCGCCGTCGCGATGCTGACCCGCTCGATGCGCGCCGACCTCGGAGTGATGATCTCCGCCAGCCACAATCCCTATGTCGACAACGGCATCAAATTGTTCGGGCCGGACGGCTACAAGCTTTCCGACCAGGACGAGGCGGCGATCGAGCGGCAGCTGGAGAAGGCGCCGAAGCTGGTCGACGCGCCGCTGATCGGGCGCTCGCGAAAGATCGAGGATGCCCGCGGCCGCTACATCCATTTCGCCAAGTCGACCTTCCCGGAGGAACTTAGGCTCGACGGGCTCAAGATCGTCGTCGATTGCGCCAACGGCGCCGCCTACCAGGTCGCGCCCTCGGCGCTGTGGGAGCTGGGCGCGGACGTGGTGGCGATGGGAGTCACGCCCAACGGCCTCAACATAAACGACGGCTGCGGCTCGACCGCTCCCGCCGCGCTTCAGGCGCGGGTGGTCGAGGAGGGTGCGCATATCGGAATCGCCCTCGACGGCGACGCCGACCGGCTGATCATCGTGGACGAGGCCGGCCGGATCGTCGACGGCGACCAGCTGATGGCGCTGATCGCCATATTCTTCGCCCGGCGCGGCCTGCTCGAAGGCGACGGAGTTGTCGCGACGGTGATGTCTAATCTCGGCCTCGAGCGCTTCCTCGCGACCAATGGGCTCGAGCTGGTCCGAACCCAGGTCGGCGACCGCTACGTGCTGGAGGCGATGCGCGAGCGCGGCTTCAACGTCGGCGGCGAGCAGTCCGGGCACATCATCCTCTCCGATTATTCCACGACCGGCGACGGCCTGATCGCCGCGCTGCAGGTGCTGGCCTGCCTGGTCGAGGACGGCCGCCCGGCGAGCGAGATGCTCCACCAGTTCGACCCGCTGCCGCAGCTTCTGAAGAACGTCCGCTTCGGCGGCGGCGCGCCGCTGGAGTCGGAGGGGGTCAAGTCCGCCATCGCCGCCGGCGAACAGCGGCTGAAAGGGGTCGGCCGGCTCGTCATCCGCAAGTCCGGCACCGAGCCGCTGATTAGGGTGATGGCCGAGGGGGAGGACGAGACGATGGTCGAGGAGGTCGTCGACAGCATCTGCGAGGCGGTCAAGGCGGCATGAGGCGCGCCGGTCTTCTCCATGCTTGAGCTCCGCCCCGACTGCGAGCGCTGCGGGCGGGACCTGTCGCCGGAGAGCCCGGACGCGCGGATCTGCACGTTCGAATGCACCTTCTGCGCCGGGTGCGTGGACGGGCCGCTGGCGGGCGTCTGCCCCAATTGCGGCGGCAATTTCGAGAAGCGGCCGATCCGCCCGGCGCACCTGCTGGAGAGGAATCCGCCGTCGACCGTGCGCAAGGGGCCGCGGTGACTCCTCCGCGCGTCCTGATCGTCGCCGGCTCCGACAGCGGCGGCGGCGCCGGCATCCAGGCCGATATCAAGACCGTCACCATGCTCGGCGGCTTCGCGACGACGGCGATCACGGCGATTACCGCCCAGAACACGCTCGGCGTTACCGACGTGATGCCGGTGCCGGCCGCGATGGTGGTGGCGCAGATCGACGCGATCGTCTCCGACATCGGCGCCGATGCCGTGAAGATCGGGATGATCGGCTCGGCGGAGACGGCGGAGGCCGTGGCCGGGCAACTGGAGCGGCTGGCGGTGCCGATCGTCTTCGATCCGGTGATGGTGGCGACGAGCGGCTCCGAGCTCGCGGACTCCGCCACCGTCGCCGCCTTCGGCCGGCTGATGCGGATCGCCTCGGTCGTCACTCCGAACCTCCCGGAGCTCGAGGCGCTCGGCGGCGAGGCGGCGGTGCTCGCTCATGGCTGCCATCTCCTCGCGAAGGGGGGGCATGGCGAAGGGGCCGAGATCGTCGACACGCTCGTCTCGCCCGGGGGCGGCCGCCAGGATCTGCGGGGAAGGCGGTTCGACACCTCCGACACCCACGGCACCGGCTGCACGCTGGCCAGCGCGCTCGCCTGCGGTCTCGGCGCGGGCCTGACGATCGGACAGGCGTTCGAGCAGGCCGTGCGCTTCGTCCGGATCGCCATCCTCGAGGCGCCCGGCTTCGGCCTCGGCCACGGCCCGATCGGCCATCAGGCCGTTACCGACTTCCGCTGGGACGAGCTCGATCCCGAAGAGGCGCTCCGCCGCCGCGACCATGGCAGCGGAATGAACCTCAACCAGGTCACCCTGCCGGCACAGGAT